>JAKAWQ010000042.1 GCA_021816925.1 Pseudomonadota bacterium | reverse complement strand
ATCTTTCATAGTTCAATCTTAACCGAAGCATTTCCGCAGCGCCAGCGCTATGTTTGCCGGGCAACCAGCCGGAGGCGGCCGCCGATGACGACTACCCGCTTCATCCGCTACGAGTACCAGGAATCATGCATGGGTGATACACAGACACCCTCACCCCGCGCTGCGCGCGACCCTCTCCCAAAGGGAGAGGGTAAGGTGTTTCGGGGTCGTGTGAGTGAGTCACCCATGAGCCAAAGTTGGTACGAGATCGAGCCTTTCGGGGTTCCGGCCTTCGAGGACAATGCGCGCAACCGGGGTCAGGCGATTGCGGGCTCCGGCGCCGACCTGATCGGATATTTCGCGCCTTACGAAGGCTCTGCCACCACCGCCTACGGCGTTTACAACGTCGAAAGCCTGGCCGCTTACGAGGCCTATCGCGCGCGCCTCAGGGAGGACCCGCTGGGGCGGGAGAATTACGCCTTCGCCGCGAAGGAGCGCTTCATCCGCAAGGAAAGCCGGCTCTTCCTTCGGCTCGTCTCGACGCCGCACGCCCCTTTGGTGCGGCCGTGATTGCCGTCATCTTCGAGGTCTGGCCCGCGGAGGGCGAGGCGCCGCACTATCTCGAGCTTGCGGCATCGCTGCGCGCGGAGCTCGAATCGATCGACGGCTTCATTTCCGTCGAGCGCTTCCAGAGCCTTACCGAACCCAAGAAGATTCTTTCCCTCTCGTTCTGGCGCGATGAGGAGGCCGTCCGGGCCTGGCGCAATCGGCCCGCACACCGGGCGGCGCAGGCGAGGGGGAGGGGAGGGGTCTTTGCCGACTACCGGCTTCGCATCGCCTCCGTACAACGCGACTACGGGATGAAGGAGAGAGCCGAGGCGCCGGCGGACAGCCGGATTGCGCATGCGTTCTGAGGCCAAGCCTTGTCGGTGGCGGCACGTGCGCGACCGCTGATGCCGGCCGCTCTCTCCACTCACGCTCCGGGGCGCCGAGCCGTCACCTCGATTTCGATCTTCATCCGCGGGTCGGCGAGGCCGGCCACGAACATGGTGGCCGCCGGCCGCACCTCGCCGAACCAGCGCTTGAGCACGGGCCAGCACGGCTCGAAGTCCGCCCGATCGGGCAGGATGTAACGCACGCGCACGACATCGGAAATGCTGCTCCCGGCCTCGGCGAGTGCCCAGGCGATGTTGCGCAGCGCCTGCTCGGCCTGGGCCGGCGCGTGGCCTCGTCCTGCTCGCGGATTTCGCCGTCCTGACCACGCTCGCGGTGGTGGTGCCCGGGATTGCCGCGTTCCTCTTCTCGCGGATCGAGGTTTGACGCCCGGGCCGCTCAGGCCTCCAGCGGCGTTGCCCTGGTCTCGCGGCCGAGGACCAGCACGAACAGGACAAGGGCGGCGAAGATCGCGCCGACCAACACGAAATAGGGCATCCAGCCCATGCTCTTGATGAAGGGCGGCGAGAACAGGAAAATTCCGGCGAAGAGCCCGACCTTGCCGCCGGCGCTGCCGATCGACTGGCCGGTTGCGCGCACGCGCGTCGGCAACTGCTCGACCGACCAGGGCCAGAAGGGGATCGTGGACATCTGCGTCGAGACGGCGAAGAGGGAGAAAGCGGCGACGAGGCCGATCCCGGCGCCGGAGAGGAAGCTCGTGGCGATGGCGCCGATCCCGGCGAGGGCACAGAAGAGCGCGGCGAAGGGCTTGCGGCCCCAGCGCTCGAGCAGCGTGAACTGGAAGAGGAGGCTGAGCGCGGCGTAGATCGCGAGCAGCACGGCGTTGAGCAGCAGCGCCTCCGCGCCCTTGAGGTGCAGGACCGAATTGAAGATGAGCGCGGTGTAGATGAAGGGCGGGCCGCCGGCGAACGCCTGGACCATCCAGTAGATGGTGAAGAAGAGCACCGGAGCCCGATAGCGTGAGCCGAGCACGGCGGCGAAGCCGGCCCGCTCAGCGGGCGGGCGCTCCGCGACGGGCTCGGCCGCGCGCCGCCAATAGGGCGTTTCGGGCAGGCTGTGGCGCATGACCGCGACGATCACGGCGGGGACGGCGGCGGCGGCGAACATCCAGCGCCAGGCGCCGGGACCGGCGGTCTGGTAGAGGACGAAGCCGACCAGCGTAGCGACGCAGCCGCCGACGAGCCAGGCGGTATTGAGCATGGTGGTGAGCGCGCCGCGCCAGCCGGGCGGGGAATATTCGGCGAGCATCGCCGAGCCGGTTGGCATGTCCATGCCGATCGCGAAGCCGACGCAGAAGCGCATGATCCCGAGCTGCCAGAGATTCTGGGCCAGCGCCTGGAGAATCGCGAAGACGAGGAAGAGCACCACGTCGAAGAGATAGATGGTGCGGCGGCCGAAACGGTCGCAGAGGCGGCCCGCGGTGAGCGCGCCGATCGCCATGGCGAGGAAGGGCAGCGAGGTGAGCATGCCAATCTCCGCACCCTTGAGGTGGAAATCGGGCACGAGGAGGAGAAGAGCCGCCCCCATGATGAGGAGATCGTAGCCGTCGAGGAAGCCGCCGGCGGCGCAGAGCACGATGATGCGGGCGAGCCCCGGCTCGGCGGCGGCGCCGGCCGATTCCGGAACGGCGATGGTGGTTCCGTTGTTCATCGTGTTTCCCCCTTTCCTTCTTCGGCACGGGCCGGGGATTTGTCCCCCTGCCCTTCCATGGTGCGAGCTACCTGTTCGTCGGATCGAGACGGTTCTGTTCGGGCGCGAGCCGCCAGAGATGCTCGCTCGGCGGGCTGGCGGCGCGCGCCCAGGCGGCAAGCAGGTCCTTGTCGGCGCGGCGGGCGGCCATGCGGGCGCGGATTGCGGCCGGGTCCCAGCTGGCGAGCACGCGGGTGGCAAGCTGGTCGCGGAGGGAGGTGACGAAGGAATCGGAGGCAAGGTCGCGCGTCTCGCCAGGATCTGTTTCTAGATCGAAAAGCTGTGGCCGATAGCCGGCATACCAGCAAAGCTTCCAGCGGCCGCTGCGGAGCATGCGCTGCTGCACCGCCGCCCCACCGGTCCAGTCGGGCACGGCATCGGTGCAGTATTCGCTCGAGGTTTCGTCGAGCCAGGGCGCGGCCCCATCGCGGGCAAGCGCAAGGAAGCTCCGGCCGTCGGTGTTCGGCAGCGCGGGGGCGCCGAGCGCCTCGATGATGGTGGGGCCGAGATCGATGAGGTTGACGACACCGGCGCGCCGCTCGCCTTCGGGGAGATGGCCGGGATGGGAAAGGATGAGTGGCACGCGGACCGATTCTTCGTGCAGCGTGTGCTTCCAGAAGAGGCCGCGCTCGCCGAGGTGATCGCCATGGTCTGAGGCGTAGATGACGAGCGTGTCGCGGGCGAGCCCGGTTGCCGCGAGGGTTTCGAGGATGCGGCCGATCATGCGGTCCATGCTGGCGACCAGGCCGTAATAGGCGGTGCGGGCACGCAGGATGTGGGCGGGAGCGGCCGTGGCGAGCCCGCGATCCTCGCGCCACCAGCGGAGCCAGGGATGCTCGTCGGCCGGGATGCCCCGCGCCGGTGGGCCGACGCGGCCGGCGAAGCGGCGATAGTCCTCGGCGCCGCAGACATAGGGCGGATGGGGCAGGATGAAGCCGACATGGAGCGCGAAGGGAAGCGCGCCTGCGGCGGCGGTCTCCTTCAGGAAGGCACACGCAAAATCTGCAACTTCCTCGTCCTTGGCCTCGTAGGACGAGCGGCCGGGGCCGGAACGGGCGATGCTCTCGGGCCAGGGATCGTTGGCGCGGGAAAGGACGCCGAGATCGTGGCGTGGCACGCCGGGCCAGTTCGGGCTGTGGTCGCCGACTTCGCGGTGGAGGAAGCCGTGCAACTGGTCGGGGCCGAGCGCGTGCAGGCGGCCGATCAGCGTCGGCCGGTATCCAGCGGCGCCGAGGGCGTGCGCCCAGGTCGGCCGGTCGGAGGCCAGCACATCGTCGTTGGTCCAGACCTGCTGGCGATGCGGATGGGTCGCGGTGAGGAGCGACATGCGGCTCGGCACGCAGACCGGAGAGGCGCAATAGGCATTGTCGAAGATGACGCCGCGTCCGGCCAATGCATCGAGCGCAGGTGTTACCAGCAGGCTCTCGCCATAGCAGCCGGCGATCCGCTGAGCGTGCTGGTCGGAGAGGAGGAAGAGGAGATTGGGGCGCGCCGTCACGGTGGCGGGTCCGTCACGCCGAGCGAACGGCGCAGCGAAATTGCAAGATGGCGCTCGATCGCGGCGGCCGCGCCGTCGGCGTCGCGCGCGGCGAGCGCGGCGAGGATGGCGAGGTGCTCGGCGGTGGCCGAGGCGATGCGATCGGCGGTGAAGCGGCTGTTGAGCCGGATCAGCCGGATCTTGTCGTCGTTCAGCCGGTAGAATTCGTCGATCAGCGTGTTGCCGAGGCTGGCGACGATCGTGCGATGGAAATCGCAATCGACGGCGAGCGCCTCATCGAGGAGCTTCGTCGTGGGGCGGAGGCGGATGCGCTCTGCGACGTCGGTGAAGCGGGCGGCAAGCCGCGCACATTCGGTCTTGCTGGCCGTCAAGGCGAAGGTGCGGATGGCGAAGCTTTCAAGTGCCAGACGAAGCCCGAAGGCGTTGCGGATGAACTCGACGTTGAGTTCGGCGATCTGGATGCCACGCTGGGCCACCAGGCGGACGAGCGATTCCGCCTCCAGGCGCTTGAGCGCTTCGCGCATCGGTCCCTCGGAGGTGCCGACGAGGGCCGCGAGGGTGCGCTGGGAAACAAACTGACCGGGGCGGAGCTTGCGGGAGAAGAGGCGCTCCTTGAACCGCTCATAGGCTTGCTCGCGAAGCACGTCCCCTCACCTGAAATCACCCTGGTATCTCAGATTGAGGGGCACGAGCGGCAAGCGTCAAGGGGTCTTTCGGGGCCTGAAAGGCCCGCCGGGCCTTGACGGATGCGCGCGAGGCGCCGCTAGAATATATCACTGAGATATTACTGTCGCCGGCCATTGGCCATCACGGCCATGGGCCACCGCAGCAAAGAGCGGTGAGTCGGACGGTCCGGCGCCGAGGGAGGAAATCATGCCGCGCGTTCTGCTCCGGCTCGCCATTGTCCTCACGCTTTGCATCCCCTTTGCGGGGATCCCCGCGGTGGCCCATGCGCAACCGATGAAGATCGTGATCGGCGCGGCCCAGGCCGACAATCACGCGCCGATCTTCGCCGGCGTCGAAAAGGGCTTCTTCGCGGCCGCAGGGCTCGATGCAAAGGTGGTTCTCTATTCGACGGGCGTCGATATGCTGAACGGGCAGCTCAACGGCGCGCAGCAGGTAAGCGTGCTCGGCACCGCCCCCTTCCTCGCAGGTGTTGCGAACGGCTTTCCGTTGGTGATGATCGCGACCCTGCACGGCAGCCCGCTCTCGGACTCCTACTCCGAGAACCAGGCGATCGTCGCCTCGGCGAGTTCCGGCATCAAGCCTGGTGATCTCAAGTCTCTCGCCGGCAAGAGAATCGCGCTTCCGTTCGGCACCGATGCACAAACCTATCTCGTGAACCTGCTCGGCCAGGCCGGCATCCCGGCGTCCCACGTCCGGCTGATCAATGCCGGCCCGGCGACGCTCGCGACCGCGCTCGAGAACGGCGATGCGGACGCGATCTCGATCTGGCAGCCCTGGGGGAGCGCGACGCTGGCGAACGTCAAGGGAAGCGTGCCGGTGATCGCGGGCGGCTGCATCGACTGCTTCATGCCCGGCACCGTGCTGACCAGCCGCAAGGTCATCGCCGGTCGGAAGGTGCTGCTGCAGCGCTTCATGCTGGCCTTCGCGCGCGCCGAGCAGTGGGTGCGCCAGCACAACAATGCGGCCGCCGCGATCGACACCCACTGGATCCAGGGCGTGAGCCTGTCGATCCTCGAATCCTCGCTCCATCACTCACGCTTCGACCCGCGCATCTCGAAGCTGACGATCGAGGGTTTTGCGAAGAAGTCGATTCCTCAGATGCTCGCCGCGCATGAGATCCGCCGACGGTTCAATCCCGCGGCCAGCATCGACGCGGAATTCATCCTGGCTGCCGAGCGGAAAGCACCGCAATACTTCTCCGACCTGCCGCCTATCCCGGCCGCGGATCGGCTGGCTCCGCCATCGGGTCATTGATGGCGGCGTTACCGGCGGAGGCGGGAGCTGGGAGCGTTGCTGCGTCGAAGATCACCATCCGCGGCCTGTCGATCGATTACGTGAGCGAGGACGGTCGGGCACGGCATCGCGCGCTGGAGGACCTCAGTCTCGAGGTACGGGAGAACGAGTTCCTTTCCGTGGTCGGACCGAGCGGCTGCGGCAAGAGCACCCTCATTGCGGCGATCGCGGGCTTCCTCCGGCCGCGCTCCGGGAGCCTGCTGCTCGATGGAAAGCCGATCGGCGGACCGGGAGCCGACCGCGGCGTCGTCTTCCAGGAATATGCGCTGCTGCCCTGGCGGACGGTGCTCGACAACGTGACGCTCGGGCTCCGGCTGCGCGGCATGCCGCGCAGCGAGCGCGACAGGATTGGGCGGCAGTTCCTGGAGATGATCAATCTCGTCGAGGCCGCCGACAAATATCCGCACCAGCTTTCGGGAGGCATGAAGCAGCGCGTGGCAGTCGCCCGCACGCTCGCGAACCAACCCGAGGTCATGCTGATGGACGAGCCCTTCGCCGCCGTCGACGCACAATCGCGCATGACGTTGCAGGAAGAGCTGGTGCGGATCTGGTCGCAATCCCGCCTCACCGTCCTGTTCGTCACGCACAGTGTCGAGGAAGCGGTGTTCCTGGGCGATCGCGTGGCCGTTCTCACGCCCGGGCCGGGCCGGCTCAAGGCGATGATCGACATCGACATTCCGCGCCGGCAACGCCGTTGGGCGGAGCTCGGCAACAACCTTCTTTTCGCCACGCTGCGCCAGCGCGTGCTCGACCTCGTGCGCGGCGCCGGGACGCCCCCGTGAGCCGGCCCCTGCTCAGGCCCCTCCTTGCGACGGCATTCCTGGCGGCCGGTCTCCTGGTGTTCGAGGCATGGTCCTGGGAGCTTGGCCACGCGCGCCTTGCCGCGCTTCGCCTGCCGCCCCTGGGTGGCACGCGTGATATCGAGATCGTGCTTCCTTTCACGCCGGAGGCGTTCAACATCCAGCGACTGCAGCAGGCAGGACGCTTGGTGCGTATCGATGGCCGTAAGGTCTGGCTTGAAGCCGTATCGAGGCGGAAGCTCATTATCCTGGCGCGCCTCTATTGGATAGGGCGGATCCGCCCGTGGCATGGGCGATGAGCGTAGGGGCCGGGGCTTCCTTCAGGTCTGGCGCGGTTGGGCAAGTGGCCTTTCGGCGCATCGAGCGCGGCGTTCTCGGCGCCGCGGGCGTGGCCGGTCTGGTCTTGCTCTGGCAGGCAGCGGCAAGCCTTTCCGGTGTCCCGCGGTACTTCTTTCCCTCGCCCCGCGATGTTGCCGGCGCGTTTACCGTGCTGCTCGAGAAGGGAATCCTTCCCGCTTATCTCGCGGACAGCGCCGGCCGGTATCTGGCCGGCATCGGGCTCGGGACGGCGATCGGGCTGGCTCTCGGGCTCGCTCTCGGTGTGAGCCGTCGCGCCGCCAGCATGTTCGGCCCGCTCCTCAATTTCTTCTATGCGATCGTCGAAGTAGCCTGGATTCCCATCTTCGTGATCTGGTGGGGCTACGGCCTGCGGACGATCCTGGTGGCGCTGGTCTATGTCGTTGCGTTTCCGGTATTGTTCAACACGCAAGCCGCGGTCCGGGCGACCCCGCGCGTGCTAATCGACGCGGTGCGTGCGCTGGGTGCCTCTCCGCGACAGGTGTTAGGCGAGGTGATTTTCCCAGCCGCCCTGCCCGGCATCATCACCGGCTTTCGCGTCGGCGCCGGTTTCGCCTTTCGCGGCCTGATCTTCGCCGAGATGATCGCGGCCAAGAACGGGATCGGCTATCTCATCCTGACGAGCGCGGCCAACCACGCGACCGACCGCACGATCGCCGGCATGATCGTCGTCGGCACCGTCTGGCTCGTGATCGACCAGCTTTATCTCCGCCCTTTCGAACGGGTGACGGTCGAGCGATGGGGAGTGCTGCGGCATGCGGAAGAATAGCGGGGCTCTCGGTACCGTGCCGTTCGTAGCGCTCGGGCTCGCTTGGCTTCTCATTCCGATGCTGACGAAGATCCCTCCCTACGCGCTGCCGACGCCGGGTGAGGTGATCGGCCGGCTCTATTCAGGTGTCGTGGACGGCAGCCTGCCCAAGGACGTGCTTGCCAGCCTCAGGCGCCTGCTGCTCGGGTTCTGCATCGGCAACGGGCTTGCGATTCCGCTTGGCATCGCCATCGCTCTCAATCGGCGCGTCTCCGACCTGCTGCGGCCGCTCTTGACGTTCCTCGCCTCGATCGGCGGCATCGCCTGGGTGCCTCTCGCCGTCGTCTGGCTTGGCGTCGGCTCGGGCGCCGTGCTGTTCGTCATCGCGAACCAGATCTTCTTTGGCTCAATCTACAACACGGTCACTGGTGTGGAGACAATCCCGCGCGTGCTGCGCCGGGCCGTGCTGAGCAACGGCGCGCGCGGCACGCAAATGCTGTGGGAGCTGATCGTGCCCGGCGCGCTCGCCCAGATCATTGTCGGCCTCAGAACCTCGATGGCATATGGCTGGCGGGCGCTGGTGGCGGCGGAAATGATCGCCGGGACCAACGGCATCGGATTCCGCATGATGGAGGCCGTGAAATGGTATCAGACCGACACCATCGTGCTCGGCATGATCGTGATCGGCGTGCTCTGGCTCGTGCTCGACGCGCTGCTGTTCTCGCGGCTCGAGCGCGCCACCGTCGTGCGATGGGGCCTCTTGCGCGAGACCGCGTGAGGGCGGCCGCGGCTGTCCGGGTGCGTTGAAGGGCACTCGACCCGCAGGTAATAAGCCCGCGCAGCGCCGCGCCGACGGCTCAGCGGGCCGGAGGTTGCGCCGGCCGGGGTGAAGGCGATGGCCCGCCCTTCGGTCCGATGTGCCCAGCGACGCCCGAGGATCTCTTTCAACAGCGCCGCGCCCAGCGCGCCGCCGAGATGGTTCTGCCGTTCGCTCCAGTCAAGGCAGCGGCGGCAGAGCGGGCGGCGGCCGTGCTCGAGCGCTGCGATGTCGATGCCGAGCCCGCCGAGCCGCGCGCGGCCGGCAGGCGTGACAAGGGGCTCGGCGTCGCCGCCGAGCCAGCCGGCACCGAACAGTGCCTGCAGCAGTGCCACGCCGCGTTCGCCGGCCAGATGGTCGTAGCAGATCCGGGCCCGGCGGAGCGCAGGGTCCTTCGGTCCCGTTTGCACTCTGACCGCGCCCGTACGTTCGGCGAGGCCCATCAGCCCCTCCAGGACCCCGGCGACGTCGGGGCCGGAGAGGCGGAAATAGCGGTGCCGGCCCTGCTTTTCGGCCGCCACCAGACACGCCGCGGCGAGCCGCGCCAAGTGCCCGCTTGCGGTCGGGAGTGTCACGCCCGCCGCCTCGGCCAGCTCGCTCACGGTGAGCGCCCGGCCGCCCATCAGCGCTGTCAGCATGTTCGCGCGCGCCGGATCGCCGAGCAAGGACGCCACGGCGGCGACCATGGGTCCATCTTTCATAGTTCAATCTTAACCGAAGCATTTCCGCAGCGCCAGCGCTATGTTTGCCGGGCAACCAGCCGGAGGCGGCCGCCGATGACGACTACCCGCTTCATCCGCTACGAGATCGAGCCTTTCGGGGTTCCGGCCTTCGAGGACAATGCGCGCAACCGGGGTCAGGCGATTGCGGGCTCCGGCGCCGACCTGATCGGATATTTCGCGCCTTACGAAGGCTCTGCCACCACTGCCTACGGCGTTTACAACGTCGAAAGCCTGGCCGCTTACGAGGCCTATCGCGCGCGCCTCAGGGGGGACCCGCTGGGGCGGGAGAATTACGCCTTCGCCGCGAAGGAGCGCTTCATCCGCAAGGAAAGCCGGCTCTTCCTTCGGCTCGTCTCGACGCCGCACGCCCCTTTGGTGCGGCCGTGATTGCCGTCATCTTCGAGGTCTGGCCCGCGGAGGGCGAGGCGCCGCACTATCTCGAGCTTGCGGCATCGCTGCGCGCGGAGCTCGAATCGATCGACGGCTTCATTTCCGTCGAGCGCTTCCAGAGCCTTACCGAACCCAAGAAGATTCTTTCCCTCTCGTTCTGGCGCGATGAGGAGGCCGTCCGGGCCTGGCGCAATCGGCCCGCACACCGGGCGGCGCAGGCGAGGGGGAGGGGAGGGGTCTTTGCCGACTACCGGCTTCGCATCGCCTCCGTACAACGCGACTACGGGATGAAGGAGAGAGCCGAGGCGCCGGCGGACAGCCGGATTGCGCATGCGTTCTGAGGCCAAGCCTTGTCGGTGGCGGCACGTGCGCGACCGCTGATGCCGGCCGCTCTCTCCACTCACGCTCCGGGGCGCCGAGCCGTCACCTCGATTTCGATCTTCATCCGCGGGTCGGCGAGGCCGGCCACGAACATGGTGGCCGCCGGCCGCACCTCGCCGAACCAGCGCTTGAGCACGGGCCAGCACGGCTCGAAGTCCGCCCGATCGGGCAGGATGTAACGCACGCGCACGACATCGGAAATGCTGCTCCCGGCCTCGGCGAGTGCCCAGGCGATGTTGCGCAGCGCCTGCTCGGCCTGGGCCGGCGCGTCCTCGGCGATTGCCATCGTCGCGTAGTCGAAGCCGGTCGTTCCCGAAATGAATACCCACTCCCCGAGCGCCACCGCGCGCGAATAGGCGGCCGCCTTCTCGAACGTCGAACCCGATGAAACGAGCCTCCGCATGCGCACCTCCCTGCCAACCGGCGCCACCATCGCGCGCTCAGGAGAGAAGCAAAAGAAGCGCCCTGAGCCGCGCGGCTTCCGCCTCGCCCAACTGCCGCTCGGCCGCTTGTTCGGTTTGCCGCCAAGCCGGCAAGGCCTTGGCCAGGAGCCGGCGGCCCGCCAGGGAAAGGCAAAGAAGCCGCCGCCGCGCGTCGGCGGGGTCGGGCAGGCTCCGGACGAGGCCGCGCCGCTCCAAGGGTTTGAGGTTTGCGGTGAGTGTCGTGCGGTCCATCGCGAGAAGTCCGGCCACACTGCCGAGCGCTGCCGGCAACGGCCGGTTGAGCGACATGAGGAGCGAGAACTGGCCGTTGGTGAGGCCGTGCGGCCGGAGCGCCTCGTCGAACCGGCGCGCGGCGGCGCGGGCCGCGCGCTGGAGGAAGAGGCAGAGACAGCGGTCCCGCACCTCGAGCGTGACCGCGCAGGACAGGAGGTCCGGGCCCGGCTTGCCCCGGCGATCCGGCGTGCCCTTTGACACGGGCTCATTCTGTTGATATCAACCTAGCTGTCAAGCTCGGCGCCGCAACAAACCCCCGACCGAACAGGAAACGCCCATGCCCGACCGGCTTCTGATCCTTCTCGGCACGAAGAAGGGTTGTTTCATCCTCGAAGGGGACCATGCGCGCCGGAGCTTCGCGCTGCGCGGACCTTATTGCGAGGCCTGGCCGATCAGCCACGTGATCGCGGATCCCGCGACGGGCACGATCTTTGCCGGAGGCGGAAATGCCTGGTTCGGCCCTGCGGTGTGGAAGTCGGAAGATCTCGGCGTGAGCTGGACTCATTCGAGCGAGGGCCTGGCCTATGAGCCCGGGGAGGAGCCGATCAAGTCGGTCTGGAGCTTGGCACTTGCGCCCGAGGGCACGCTCTATGCGGGGGTCGAGCCGGCCGGGCTTTTCGCCAGCGGCGACCGCGGCCGATCCTTCCGGCATGTCGGCGGGCTCCGCGCGCATCCTTCCCGCACGCACTGGAATCCGGGCGGTGCGGGCCTGATCCTGCACGCGATCGTTCCGCACCCCTCCGACCCCGCTTCGCTCTTCGTTGCCATTTCCGCTGCCGGCGTCTTTGCGACCGGCGATTCCGGCGTCACCTGGGAGCCGCGCAACCGCGGCACACGCGCGGATTTTGCGCCGGAGGGCCAGCGCTATCCGGAATACGGCCAGTGCGTGCATTCGCTTGTCATGGCCGCGGGCCGGCCCGGGAGGCTCTATCAGCAGAACCATTGCGGCATGTACCGCTCCGACGATTCCGGCCTCTCCTGGCAGAGCATCGAGGAAGGACTTCCGTCGAGCTTCGGCTTCCCCGCCGCCGCGCATCCGCGCGATCCGGACACGCTCTTTTTTGTCCCCCTCAACGGCGCGATGGAGGGCCGCTACGTCCCCGACGGGCGCGCGGCGGTCTGGCGCACGCAGGACGGCGGGGCGCACTGGCGGGCGCTCCGCCGGGGCCTGCCGCAGGAAAATGCATTCCTCGGCGTGCTGCGCCAGGCGATGGCGACCGACACGCTCACGCCCGCCGGCGTCTATTTCGGCTCGAGTTCGGGCGAGCTTTTCGCCAGCGCCGACGAGGGCGAAAGCTGGTCCTCGATCGCGCGCCATTTGCCGGCGATCCATTCCGTGGAGACGGTTTTCCTTCCGGACTGACGGGTCTCTCTCGAAGCGACGCCCATGCCCGAGCCCGCACCGCTGCCGGGGACCGTCCACATCAGCCTGCCGGCTGCGCTTACCGCGCTTTTTCCCGGTGCGCCACGCGAGCTCGAGCTTGATGCCGCCACGGTCGCCGAGGCGCTGGCCGCGCTCGACCGGCGCTTTCCCGGCATGCGCGACCGGCTTGCCGATTCCACCCCGCGCATCCGCCGCCACATCAACATCTTCGTCGATGGCGAGCGCGCCTCTCTCGAAACGCCCCTCGCCCCGGGTGCGGAGGTGTTGGTAATGACGGCGATCAGCGGCGGCTGATTTATTCCCGTCCCTTCAGTCGAGCCCGAAATAGGCCGCCTTCACCGCATCGTTCTTGGCGAGTTCGGCGCGTGTGCCGGAAAGCCGCACATGCCCGCCCTCGATCAGGAAGCCGCGATCGGCAAGTGCCAGGAAGGCCACGTTCTGCTCGGCGATTAGGAGCGCCGTGCCGCCGGTGATCGCGGTCTGCAACGTTTCGATCACCTGCTTGACGAAAACGGGTGCGAGCCCGGAGGAAGGCTCGTCCATGAGCAGGAGCTTCGGTTCCGAAACGAGCGCCTTGGCGATGCCGAGCATCTTGCGCTGCCCCCCCGAAAGGCTTGCTGCCGGCTCGCCCCGCCGCTTCGCGAGATCGGGGAAAAGTCCGAACAGCCGCTCCGCCCGGCGCCTGACCTCGGCGCCGCCGAGGAAATAGCCGCCGAGGCGGATATTCTCGTCGATCGTGAGATCGGGAAAGACGCCGAGCTCGGACATGAAGGCGATGCCGCGGCGGATGCGTGCCGCGGGCTTGAGCCCCTGCAATGGGGCACCCTCGAACAGGATCTCGCCCTGCCAGCAGGGCAGGAGGCCGATGATGGTACGCAGCAGCGTCGTCTTGCCGGCGCTGTTCGCGCCGAGCAGGAGCACCGTCTGGCCGTGCTCGACCGCAAGCGCGATGTCCCAGAGAATCTGCATCTCTCCGTAACCGGAGGCGACGCCCGAAATCTGAAGGAGCGCCATCTCAGCCGCCGAGGAACGCCGCCACCACTTCGGGATGGGCGGAGGCTTGTGCGAGCGTCCCCTCGAACA
This sequence comes from Pseudomonadota bacterium, assembly GCA_021816925.1. Classification (GTDB taxonomy): domain Bacteria; phylum Pseudomonadota; class Alphaproteobacteria; order Acetobacterales; family Acetobacteraceae; genus JAKAWQ01. The sequence goes on along the minus strand of JAKAWQ010000042.1, from coordinate 20,760 downwards.
GAAGCCGCCCGGCGTTGAGCACGATCACGCGGTCGGTGATGCGGTTGAGGAACTTGAGGAGATGCTCGACGACGATGAGCGCGATACCGCGCCGGGCGAGCGCGAGCAGGAGATCGGCGACCGAGGCAAGTTCCCCCGGATTGAGTCCTGCCCCGATCTCATCGACCAGGAGGAGCTTCGGCGAGGTGGCGAGCGCGCGGGCGAGGTCGAGCATCTTCTGGTGGTTGACGGTGAGGGCGCCGGCCGGACGGTCCCGGTCCGCCGCAAGTCCGACATCATCGAGGATCTGCTTCGTATCCACCTTGCTGCCGCCGAACTCCGCGGCGACCGTAACGTTCTCGGCGACCGTCATGGCCCGGAACGGCTTCGGCACCTGGAAGCTCCGGTTGATCCCGAGATGCACGCGGCGGAACGCCGCCAGCCGCTCGATCCTCTGCCCCTGGAGGCGGATTTCCCCGGCATCGACCGCATAGACACCAGAGATCAGGTTGATCGCTGTCGTCTTGCCCGAGCCGTTGGGGCCGACGAGGCCGAGAATCTCGCCCGCTTGCATGCTGAACCCGAGGTCCTGCACCACCGCGAGGCCGTTGAAGCGCTTGCCCACGCCTTTGAGCTCGATCAAGGCCTCAGAGGACACGAATGCCTCTCCGTTCCAAGAGCGAGAGCACGCCGTCGGGCAGGAACAACACCAGTACGACGATCAGGAAGCCGTAGATCAGCTCGAAATATTGCGGCACGGTGATGCCGATCGCGTTGTAGAGGGCGTAGAGCGCGGCGGCGCCCACGATCGGTCCGATCACCGTTCCGACGCCGCCGAACAGGGCAAACACGATCGCGAAGACGCTGATCTGCAGCCCGAATACGGCTTGCGGGTAATAGACCGAGATGCTCCACGCATAGGCGCTGCCCGCGAGCCCTGCGATCGCGGCGGAGACGAGCCAGACGATCAGCCGCGCGCGCACGATGTCGATCCCCGCCATCTCCGCGCTCACGCGGTCTTCGGTCATGGCGCGCAAGCCGAGCCCGAAGCGGGAGACGCGGAAGAAGATCGCGATCGCCGAAGCAATGAGCATGATCGCGAGCATGGTGAGATAGGCGGCCTCCGGCGCGAACACCCGCTCGATCTTGAGGCCGTACGGCCCGCCCGTGACCGGAGAGAGCGCCGGGTTGGCGACCACGAGATAGAGGATCTGGGAGGTCGCGAGATTGGCGATCGAGAAATAGGCGCCGGAGAGGCGGAGAAGCGGGCCCAGGATCACCGCCACCGCCGCCGCTGCGATGCCTCCACCCAGCACCGCCAGCAGGGCGGGCATCCCCGCGTGCAGCACGAGGAGAGACATTCCATAGGCTCCGGCACCGAAAAACCCGACATAGCCGAACGGCAGGTAGCCGGTGAAGCCGTAGAGGAGGTTGAGCCCCTGCGCCAGCGCGATGAAGGTCATCATCGTGAAGAGGAGAGACTGGTTGGCATAGACATGCGGCAGAGCGAGGAAGGCCAGGCCAAGCACGACGAGCACGAGCAGCCCGCTCCACCTCGAGCGCCGCGGCACGCGTTCAGGCCTCGCGCACGGCGCGGCCGAGCAGGCCGGCGGGACGAACCAGAACGATGATCACCAGCAGCGCATAAGGAACAAGCGAGGACCAGGAGGAGAAATAGGTCTCCATCAGCATGGTCCCGAGCCCGAACACGAGCCCGCCGACCACGGTCCCGAGCGGCCGGCCGAGCGAGCCGATGATGATGACCGCGAACGAGGTCGTGGTCAGCGCGTCGCCGAGGCTCGGGCTCACCGAGCCGAGCAGGAAGGGAACGAACACGCCGGCGATGCCGGCAAGGGCGAGGCCGATGACGAAGGCGAGCACCGAGACCTGATCGACATCGATGCCGCTCGCCAGGGCTTCCGCGCGGTTCGCCATCACCGCCCGCGTGGCGTAGCCGAGCCGCGTGCGGCTGAGGAAGAGGTAGAGCCCGAGGATTGCGAGCACGCTCACCGTGGCCGCGACCCACCAGCTGTCGGGGAATGCCTGCCCGAGGATGCCGAGGCTCCCCGCGCCCAGCGTCCCGTTGGGGATCGAACGCTCGCTGGCTCCGAAAGCGAGGAGGGCGCCGGCGTCGATCATCTGTGCGAGGCCGAAGAAGAGGATGAAGGAGAGCATCTCCGGATCGCGGCTCTGCTGGAGGCGCGGCACCACTGCCCAGTAGAGCGGAATTCCGACCGCGACCGCGCCGAGAACGGCGAGCACGACGCCGAAGATCGGGTTGAGATGCAGATCCTGGTAAAGGAGCCAGGCGCCGAACCCGCCGAGCACGATGAACTGTCCGTGCGCAAGGTTGATCATGCGCAGCACGCCGAAGACGACATTGAGCCCGATGCCGACCAGGCTGAAGAAGAGGCCGTAGAGGACGCCGCCGACCAGCGCGTATTCGAGGAGCTGCATCCCCGCGCGCCCGGGCGCCGCGTCAGTCCCGCACGACCGTCCTCAGTGCTGTGGTGCGGGATAGACCGGCTTGCCGGTTGCCTTGTCGGGGGGGAAGACGACGATGACCTTGTTGCCCTTGCCCTCCGGCACGAGCTGCGCCACCGGCAGAAGCTCGCCCAACTGCGCGCCGTTGGCGTTGATTTTGAACGGGCCGAGCAAGGTCGTCGTCTTGCCTGACATCCCCATCAGCGCCGAGTGGAAGGAAAGCTGGGTGAACCCGGGGGCTGTCGCCAGCATCTTCTGCACGATGACGCCGGTATTGTAGCCGGCGGCGTCAAGGAAGTTGGGCTCGTTCCCGGTCGCTGCCTTGAAGGCCGAGACGAACCCTGCGGTGTTCAGCCCGTCCGTCACCTTGGGGTAAACGACGAGCGGCGGCGTCGGGTAGGTGTAGGTGTAGGAAAGTGTCCGGGCGCCCACGTTCTTCGTCAAAAGGGTTAGCAGCTGGCCCGGGAAGACGGTGAACACCATGTTGAAATGGAGCCCGCTCGAGGAAAGCGCGCGCAGGAAGGCGATGTCGTTGTCCGGATAGCCGAATTCGATCACCGCGTCCGGATGGCGCGCCGCGACCGTGTGCAGGAGCACGAGATAGTTCGATTCGCTGGTCGGCACGGCGCCGAAATAGACGGGGCTCACCTTGCTCTCGGCGAGCACGGACTTGAGCGTGTTGGCCTGCGACGCGTCGAAGTCGTTGGCGTCGTAGATCACCGCGACCTTGTCGATCTTCTGGTGCAACAGGAACTGCCCGAGCGGCACCGGCCAGACGGTCGAGGCCGGGATGCTGACATCGGCGAGGTAGTCGGTCTTCTTGGTGAAGAAATTGGCGCCCGACCCCGTGGGATCGATCAGCAGCATATGGTGCTCGGCGGCGAGCGGGACGGCGACCGAGGTCAGCACGGAGCCGAAATCGGCGATCAGGACATCGACCTTGTTCTGGGTGATGAGCTGGTTGTAGAGGGTGGTCGCGGTGCTGGTGGAGCTTTGGTCGTCATAGGCCACGATTTTCACCGGGATCTTCTTATTGAAGGCCTTGACGAGGAGGCCGCCCTCCTTGTTGACCCCGGCGGCCCAGAACTGAAGCCCCTTGTATTGGCCTTCGGAGGAAACGGCGAACGGCCCGCTGCTCGCGTAGAGCGTGCCGATGGTGATGAGAGCGGGCGGACTTGCCGCGCGCCCGATCCCGAGTGTGCCGAACAGCATTGCTGCCGCGGCGGCCATGACCCGAGCCATCCGCCTGATCGATGTGCTGCGTTGCATCTTGTCTGCGCCTCCTCCGCCGGCTTGCCCTTTCGAGCCGCGCCCTGATTAGACCACTACCGCGCCATGCCGAAAAGGGGGGCCGCTTACTTCCGGCGGGCTGATGGCGGCGGGTGCGGGCAGCGCGTAACATCCTGGAGCACGTGCGAGCGGCCCGGCGATCGTGTGGACGGCCGCCACTCGGCTGCGAAAGGGCCGCGATGGATCTCAGCTTCCTCCCCGCCTGGCGCCTGGCCGAACTCACCCGCAGCGGCGAGATCGGATGCCTCGATCTCCTTGAGCACTTCATCGCGCGAACCTTACGGCTGAACCCTCGCCTCAATGCCGTGGTGGTGCAGGATCTCGAGCGCGCCCGTGAGCGCGCCAAGGAGCTCGACCATTCGTCGCGCGCCGACGCGGGCCCTCTCTTCGGCGTGCCGATGACCGTCAAGGAGAGCTTCGATCTCGCCGGCCATCCCACGACCTTCGGCTATGCCGATCGGAAATCCCATCGCGCCGGGGCCGATGCGCTGGCGGTCCGGCGCCTCGAAGCCGCCGGCGCGGTCGTGTTCGGCAAGACCAACGTTCCCGTCGGCCTCGCGGACTGGCAGAGCTACAACCCGCTTTACGGCACCGCCCGCAACCCCTGGCATTCCGGGCATACGCCCGGCGGTTCCTCCGGCGGCGCGGCCGCCGCCTGCGCCGCCGGCCTTTCCGCGCTCGAACTCGGCAGCGACATCGGCGGCTCCATCCGCGTGCCGGCGCACTATTGCGGCCTCTTCGGTCTCAAGCCGAGCTGGGGGCTCTGCTCGCCGCGCGGCCACTCGCTCACCAACGCCGCCGCCATGACCGACATTTCGGCCATCGGCCCTCTGGCGCGCTCGGCCCGCGACCTTTCCCTCGCTCTCGATGCGATTCTCGGTCCCGATCCCGCCGAGTCCGCTCTCGCCTACGCGCTGCCGCCGCCACGCGCCACGCGCCTCCCGGAGCTCCGAATCGCCGTCTGGTCCGACGAGCCCGGCCAGGCGACCGATGCCGAAACCGTCGCCCTGATCGAGGAGCTTGCCCGGCATCTCGAAGGCCAAGGAGCGGAGGTCAGCCGCACCGTGCGCCCCGAGTTCGACCCCGTCGAGGCTTTTCACCTCTACCTCACGCTGCTCGACGCGGCGCTCTCCGCGCGCGCCACGGAAGAGGATCTCGCGCAGAAGCGCGAGGCGAAGGCAGCGCTTCGCGCCAATGATTTCAGCACCCATTCGTTCATCGTCCGCGCCGTCGATCTCAGCCATCGGGATTGGCTCCGACTGAACGAGCGCCGCTTCCAGATCCGCCGCCTCTGGGGCGCCTTCTTCGAACAGTGGGACGTGCTGCTCTGCCCGGTGATCGCAACACCCGCCTTGCCGCACATGCAGGAGGGCGAGACCTGGGAGCGCACCTATCACGTGAACGGCCGCGCCATCGCCTACAACGACATGCTGTTCTGGCCCGGCATCACCTGCGGCTTCCATCTGCCAGCGAGCGTTGCACCGCTTGGCCTTTCAGCTTCGGGCCTGCCCATCGGCGTGCAGATCGCAAGCCGGTTCGGCGGCGACCGCACGACGATCCAGGCGGCCGAGTTCCTCGAAACGTCCTGGCGAGGCTTCGTCGCCCCGCCGGGCTGGGAGTGAGCGGTTGCGCCCCTACAGGCCCGCGCCCGGTCCCTGGGCCCGATCCGGCGTCGCCACTTCGCAAACCCTTCGAGCTTGTTGGCCGCGATCGCGTACTGGTTGGTGCAGGTGGCGGCAAGGTTGACCGGCTGCCTGATCTTCCCGGCCAGTTTCTCCACCGCAAGCACCGTCTCCGGCCCGCCGGCCGGCATCATGCCGTCGGGCAGGAACCGGCCTTTGTCCCTGGCCAGCGCGTCGATGTATTCCTGCTTGCCCGAAAGGGGCTGCTCACAAAATCCTTCGGCATGCGATCGGCGATGTCGGCGGCCGTGTGCGTGTCGATCCGGTGCATGGTCGCGACCGGCGCGCGATCAGCGTTTGCGCGAGCCGGAGACGAGATCGGCGCGGCCCACGAGATCAGCCCGGCCCACCAGATCGGCGCGGCCGACCAGATCGGCCCTGCCCACCAAGTCGGAGCGCCCGGTCAGATTGCCGCCGGTGATGTTGTTGTCCGGCGAGATCTCCTCGCTGAGCAGGATATCCTTGATGAAGCCGATCGTGATGTCGATGCGCAGGCCGACATCGATCTGGTCGCAGGCCCACATGCGGATTTCGCGGACGAAGACCTCGTCCTTGAACTCGACACCCATCCGGTTCATCGAGATCGCCTCGCCGTAGCCGGCAGGCACTTCGAGACCATCGCCGAACACCAGCATGACCGGCGGATCCGGCAGCTTGAAGTAGTTGCCGAGATAGCTGAACCCGTAAATGCGCGCGAGCCCATAGCGATCCGCCTGCGCAATCTCCTCGCCGGCCGCTTGGGCTTCCGCGGCCCGCCGCGCCGCCTCGCGCAGCCGGGTGATCAGGGGGCTGTTCGACGCCGGGTTGGTGCCGAGCTCGCCGATCTTCAAGCCGAGAAACTTCCGGCCGAAGAGCCGTACCGTCGATGGCTGCATCAGCGCCTCACTGAGCGGGCAGCCTTCCAGATCGGACGCGCCCTGGGCGGCTTTCTGATCCGACATCAACTCCTCCACTCGTTATCGACGTTGGCGAGCCAGATCGAATGGGTAGCACAAGGAGGCTCAGGTCCGGCAATCCTTCATCCGGGCACGACCGCTTGCTCGCGGTGCGGGTGGATCATCAGCCGCCGCGCGGCCAGGAAGCTGCGCCAATCCCCGCAGGCGCAGCCGCGCACGCGGTTCGGTGCCTCGGGCACGATCAGCCGACCCCGTGCGCGGGAAAGCCGCCGGACGCGTCCCGGCCGGACCGCAATCTCGAGGTGTGGCCGCGGATCGATGCCGCGGCGCAGGAACTGTCCGAGCAGCGCCGGCATGAGCGGCGCCTCTCCTTGCGCCGCCGCGGCTTCGAGGAACCGTGCCGTCACTCGCGCGAAGGTCAGGGTCTCCGGCTTCAGCGTCAGCATCACGTGCGCGATGCAGGCGGCGACGAGGTCGCGCGCGCGATCCAGTGCGGCGCGAAACAGCGGCTCGAAGCGCGCGAAGGCATCGGCGAAGGCGCGATCGAGCAACGCCCCGTCGCGTGCCACCTCCTGGCGCGTCCAGCCGCGCGCATCAGCCGCCGGCGCGATCAGGCCCTGGCGCACGAGCGCATCCTGATAGAACTCGACCAGGATATCGAAGACCGCTCCCGTCAGCGGCTCGGCGATCGCGTGCTGGTTGCGGTGCTGGCCGCTCGGGTCGATCCAGCTGCCGTCCGGCGCGAGCTCCACGTCGGCCACATCGGCCATCGTGGCTGCGCTGGTTGCCATACGGATCTGCTCGGTGCGGGAGATGATTCCGATCCGGCTTGCATCACTCGGCCGGTAGAGGTCGCCCTCTGTCTCACGCAGCACGTGCGCCGCGACGGCGCGGAAGTGCAGGATGCCGATGATGGCGATCAGGTCGGCGAAGCTCTCATGGAAGGCGAGGAACTCGCGCGTCACCGTGCCGGCCTCGGGCGTGCCGATCTGCGAGAACAGGATCGCGTGCCCCGTCTCGTGTGCCAGCACGTCGTAGTCGAGGCAGAAGGGGGCGATGCCCCCGCTCGCGGTCGGCTGGCGTCCCATCTCGAGGAAGCCGGGGCCGGAATGGGCGTTGGCCCACTGCACCATCGGGATCAGTTCCAGCAGCGGCAGAAAGTCCGCATGCCACCAGACGATGCGATGGCCGAGCTCGGCTTCCCAGATATCGAGCGTGCGGCGGACGGAGCCGTAGGTGTGGGCCGCCAGGAACTGCTCGCTCTCGACCGGAATGGTGTCGAAATGGCCGCCGGCATCCGGCAGAGCCGGGTGATGTACCGGGCCGCGATAGGGTGGCATGTAGCCCGGCGGATCGTACGGCCTATCCTTGCGGAGCGGATTGACGGTGGCCATTGCCCCATCTGCCGGCCCGGGGCGGAGGCTACCGGCCGGCGGGCTCAGTTCCACCCGTTCCGGCTCGGCGAAGCCGTCGGCATAAGCGGGATAAAGCCGGAACATGGTCCCGGCCGCCTGGCGCGGGCCGGCCCTCATCGCGGCGCCGCTCCGGGCAGCCAGTCATCCCAGACGGCGCGGGCCAATTCACCCGCCGCCTCCGCCTCCGCCGCGGCCACGAAGCGCTGCCAGACGAGCGCCGGGGTGAACCGGAAAGCGGGGCGGAACGGCGCGGGCCTGGTGGCGAGGAACGCCGCCATGGCGCGCAGCATCGCCAGCGCGTCCTGCTCCTTGATCCGCTCGGGATGCGCCGCGATCCACGTGCCGGTCCCCTTTCCGAGAGCCGCGTTGGCGGCCTCGGCCAGGGCCGCCAGGCTGCGCTCGGAAAAATGCCGTCGCTTCATCTCCGCCGCGAGCGCTGCGCTCGCCGCCCGCGAGACCACCCCGGCGGCCTCTGCCGCGGCCAGCGTCGCGCGGAGATCGACCATCGCGTCCGACAAGGCGAAACCGCCCGCCTCGAGCGGGGCATGCATCACCGCCACCTCATCGTCGTCCTCGAACGGCGCGTCGAGACCCGGCCAGCGCCCGTCGCGATAGGCCTCGAAAATGCGGCCGACGCCGCGCATCCCGAACGGCGCCAGCTCGGCCGCGCGCAGTGCGCCCATGCTGGCGGCGCCGAACACGTGCACGCCGCTTGCGAGCGCCCAGAGAATCTCGCGGTGCCACACCGCGGGCGCATTCCGAAACACCCCGTCGATCAGGCCGATCGCGCGCGGCCGGCGCGCGCGCACCGCGCGGTAGAGATCGCCCTGGCGCGCCGGCGGCAGAATCTCGGCCTCGATCAGCGCCACCGCCTCTTCCGCCGCCAGAGTGGGCCCCAGAAAAACCAGCTCTGTCATGCGGCCGCGCTCATGCAACGACCCTGGCCCGCGTGCCGGGCGTGTAGTCGCCGTCCGGAGGAGTCCACGGCCCCTCCAGCCCCGGCACGACAACCCGCGCGACCGGAATGCCGAGTTCGGGCTGGGTCAGATCGACGTACCCGACATGGCGCATGCCGGCGTCCGAGAGCCGCCGCAGCACGACGTCGAGATCATGCCTGAGCGTTACCCCGGCGAGGCCGGCGCGCGCCGTGAACCCGGTGGTGGCCCGGCCCGCGAGCCAACGCCGCGCCGCCTTCTGCCGCGCCGCGCGCACCCGCGGGCCATAGCTCGCCGGCTCGAAATCGTCGCGCGCGCCCGAGATGCGCGTCAGCCGCGCCTGCGCCGCTTCGGTCAGCGCGCGTGCCAGCGCCACGTCGCGATCGAGATGGCAGCCGGAGCCGAGTTCCGGCTCGTCTGCCTCGTCGGCGCCGAGCGCGACGGCAAGGCAGACGAAAGAAGGGATGCCGATGTCGGAGGTGATGTCCCAGACGCGGATTGCGACGCCCGCCTGCGCGAAGGCCACCAGGAGCGGCCGTGCCGCGGTTCCCTCGAGCGCTCTGGGATCGAGTGCCGTTCTGTCCCCAGCCGGCTCGGGCTGAGCCCGCCACAGTGCCAGAGCGTCGCGCTCGATCGTTTCACAAAGCGCATGCAGCATCGCCTCGAGCCAATGATTGCCAGCGGCCAAGCCGTTCGTTCCGGCCTGGAACAGCCCGGCCCCCGACTCTCGCTCCGCAAAATCGATGCTGACCAGCTCGTGCGGCAGCCAGAACGGACGGCCCGACAGGAGGTCGCGTCCCTCGACCCACAGCAGCCGCTCGCCGGCATAGGCGCGGCCGCGGCAGCGCGGCAGCAGCGCCGGATCGGCGGCCTCAGCGTCGGCCGTGATCTCGGCGAAGGAGCGGCGCCGCAGCGGCAAATCGGCCGTCTCGGCGTGGTAGCACTCCACCGCCTCCATCACCGCCGATGCCTTCGCCGCGTCGAGGCTGAGCCCCTTGCCCTGATGCACCGCGATCGAGCGGGAGTTCGGCCGCACCGCGGCGGCGACGGGGATGCCGACCCGGTCGAGCCCGGTGAGCACGGCAACCCGCGTGATCCCCATCCGCGCGGCCAGTGGCAGGATGCGCGCGAGCGTGCTCGCGGGCTCAACCACTCGGTGCGTGCCGGCGATGTGGAGCTTCCGCCCATCGGGATCGGCGTTCGTCACGGGCCCGCCGGCAACCGCTCGAGCAGCGCCCGCGCCGCGGCGAGGTCGGCGCCGGCGTCGTCCTCGGCAATGCGGGAAAGCGCTGCCGCAACGCGGCGCGACGCTACCTCCCGCTCGCCCCGCACCAGCTCGAGGCCGGCCGCGGTCACGGCGATGCGCAGCCCGAGCATCGGCACCCCCTGGCTCTCTGCAAGGCGGGCGGCCTCGTCCAAGAGCGCCTCCGCCGCACTCGTGGAGGCGGGGTCGGCCTCGAGGGTCACCGCGGCCTCGGTCCGCAGCACCTCGGGCATCCAGAAGCCGAGCCCCGCCTCCGCGAAGGCGACCCGGTCGCGCCGCAGCTCCTCGATCGCCCGCTCCGGCCGCCCTGCGCGCGACAGCGCCTCCGCGTGCAGGCAGACATAGACGGGGAAATCCTCCAGCGTGCCGATCTCGCGCTGCCGCGCCAAGCCCTCCTCCAGCATGCCGAGGCCCGCGGCCGCGTCGTCCTGCATTGCTTTCGCCCAGCCGCCGAAGATCAGACCTTTCGCGCGATGGTCAGTCATGCCGTGCTCGGAGGTGAAACGCACCTGCTCGGCGGCGAGCTCGAAGACCATCCGATGGTCGCGGCGATGCGCGTGGTGCAGGATCGTCACGTCGAGAGCGTGCGCGTGTGTGCCGACATGCTGCATTTCGGCGGCCCAGCGCCGGCCTTCGTCCTCGTGCGCGAGGCCGCGGAGCGGGCGGCCGCGCATCCATTCCACCTGCGCCAACGCGCCCAAGCCGCAGACGAGCGCGTCATGGTTGCCGTAGAGCCGCGCATGATGGCGGAACTCGCCCTGCCGGTAGAGGCCGAGGCCGAGCGTGATATGCCGGCTGCAACGATCGAAATCGCCGAGGTCGTAATGCGTTGCCCAGTTGCAGTGATGCGCCTGCAACAGCAGGCCGGGATCGTCGCGTGCGAGCGCACGCGCGAGCAGTGTTTCGGCGCGGTGCTTCTTCACGTCGAACGCACGCGCGACACGCCACCAGCCCCAGATGAGCGGAAACCTTGCCGGGTTTTCCGGAAGCTGATCGCTGAGCGCATAGGCGCGGCCATAGAGGTCCTGCGCCTCCGGCGAGGCCGGGCCCTTCAGCGCAATCAGCGCCGGGCCCAGGAGCGCGCTCAGTGCCAAACGGTGATCGACGGCCGGCGGTTCCGCCGGGCGCTGCTCGAGCGCGGCGAGCCCGCGGCGCAGGAGCCGCGTCGCCTCGGTCAGCGCCGAACGGGCGAGCGCACGCTGCCCCGCTTCGAGCCAGTAGGGCGCCGCCTCCTCCGGCTCCTCCCCCTCTGTCAGGTGCATCGCCAAAAGCTCGGGCTGCTGGGCGACCAAGTCCGGCTCCCGATCCGCGAGCGCGCGGGCGACCGCAAGATGCAGCCGGTGCCGGTCGTCGCGCAGCAGGCTGTCGTAGGCGGCGTCACGCAGCAGGGCGTGGCTGAACCGGTAGCGCCCGCCGCCCTCGCCCGGAAACAGCACACCCGCCTCCGCGAGCGCGGCAAGCGGAGGCTCGAGCTCGGTCTCCGGCAGCCCGGCGACCGCGGCCAGCACGTCACGCCTGGCCGAGCGGCCGATCACCGCGGCGATCTGCGCGATCCCCTTGGCAACACCCGAGCGATCGAGCCTGGCCATCAGTGACTCGTGCAGCGAGGCAGGAATGGCTTGGTCGGGCATCGCCGTGCCCAGTTCGCCCGGATCTTCGAGGCGATCATCCGCCAGCAGCGACCGCGCAACCTCTTCGACGAACAGCGGCACGCCATCGGTGCGTTGTGCGATGAGCCGGGCAAGCCGCTCGGGCAGCTCGCGATCGGTGAACAGGCTCTGCACCATTCCGGCGACATCGTCCGGCGAAAGCGGCACCAGGCGCAGGACGGTCGTGTCGCGCCGCGCCAGCCACGGCGCCTCGAAACCGACGCGTGCGGTGAGCAGCAGCAGCGCCGGATGGTCCTCGCTCGCCGCTACCAACCGCCCAAGCAGTTCGCGCGACGTCGGATCAAGCCAGTGCAGGTCCTCCACCACCAGGCAGAGCGGCCGTTCCCGCGTCCGCAGCAGAAGCTGCTCGGTCAGGACCGAGAGCATCCGCTCGCGAAGCTGGGCCGGCGTCAGCCCCAGGATTGTCGGGTCCTCCCAGGCAATCCTGGCCAGCTCGGCCAGCACCGGAAGGGCCGCCTCCCGCCTCGCTCCATCGCCCTTCAGCACCGACTCGAGGCGGGCGAGCGAAGCCGCCGGCGGTTCGCCCGGCACCAGCCCGGCGGCCCGGTGCAGGAAGCTGAACACCGGATGCAGGGCGCTGTCCTCGTCGAGCGCGCTGGCGTAGAGGCGCACCACTTGCTCGTCGGCGCTGACATGCACGGCCAGAAACTGCTCGACCAGGCGGGATTTGCCGATGCCGGCCTCGCCTGCGACAAGAACGGTGGCGTTTCCGCCGGCGCGAACGCGGCTCCAGCGCTCGGCCAGCACGCCAAGCTCGGCCTGCCGGCCGTAATAGGGCGTGAGCTGCCGGCGGACACGCGCCGCCCCCTCTTGCGCCGCTGGGGTCGCGAGTCCGATCACCCGCCAGATGTGGTGCTGCTGCGCGAAGCCGCGGATCTCACGCCGTCCCATGTCCTCGCAGACGACGACACGGCCGACCCGGGCGTAGGTCTCGTCGGCGATGACGATTCCCCCCGCGGGCGCGAAGCCCTGCAGCCGCGCGGCCAAGTTGGGAGTCGAGCCGATGATCGAGCGCAGATCCGGCTCCCCGCCGGCAAAGAGGTCACTGACGATGACCCGCCCGGTGGCGATGCCGATGCGAACCGCAAGCGGGCGATCGGCCGGTGTGGCGATTGCTCCCAGGCCCTCAGCGATTTCCAGCGCCGCGCGCACCGCGCGCTCGGGGTCGTTCTCGGTCGCCGCCGGGTAGCAGAAATAGGCCAGGATCCCATCGCCGATCAGCCGCGCGATGTGGCCGCCGAAACGGGTGATCCAGGCGCCGGCGAATTCGCGGTAACGCCGGATCACTTCCAGAAGGTCTTCCGCTTCCAGCTGTTCGCCAAGCGCCGAGGAGTCGACCAAGTCGATGAACATGATGGTGAGCGGTCGGCGCTCGGCGCGGATTCTTTCGACCACCGGTGCTGCCGCGAGGGCGGCCGCGGCACGGCGGAAGCGCTTTCGCTCGCCGATCGTGAGCCCCAGTTCCGACAGATCCTCGTCCGTCAAATCCGCCACGAGGTCGAGCGTGATTTGCTGGGCGCGGAACGCTGCGATCCGCTCGCCGAGGCCGATCGAGCGCAGCCAGTCCTCCATTGGCAGGCCCCGCGTTCGGTGACGGCACGCATAGAATCACGAGTTCGGGCACGCAGAAAGGGGGATCTTCGCAGATGCGGCAACTCGATCCGGCGCGGGCTGGGGGACCTGGATTCGAACCAAGGCTGCCCGGTCCAGAGCCGGGAGTTCTACCGCTAAACTATCCCCCAGCGGTGCTTCGGGGCGGATAGCACGCCAGGGCACCCGGCGGCAATTCGTTCGCCTTGCCGCGCGCGCTTCACCCCGCACGGCGCCTTCGACCTGCCGATGACTCCGGCTGACGCTCCGCCCCGCGAGAGCATCGAGGTGCGTGCGATAGCGGTCATCGGGATGCCCTGACCGGGATACCCTGGCCGGGATGCGATGATCGGGATGCGATGATGCGGGGCCGCGCGGCGGGCGGCGCGTGACGGCCGCCCGGCTCACGCCAATTCGCACTTGCGGCTCAGCCTCTTGCGGGCCGACTATCGCGTGCGCATCTGGCATCGTCCCATGGCCGAGCCTGCCGCCACTGCACCGATCGCCTACCGCCCCTCTCTTCCGCCGAAGGATGGCCTCGCCCGCGCGGAGCCCTTCTCCGTCTTCGCCGCGCTCGATCTCGGCACCAACAACTGCCGGTTGCTCGTCGGGCGGCCGGCCGGCCGCGGGTTCGTCGTGCTCGACAGCTTCAGCCGCACCGTCCGGCTGGGAGAAGGACTGGAAGAGAGCGGCCGTCTCGATGCGGCCGCCATGGAGCGCGCGATCGCCGCGCTTGGCGCCTGCGCCGAGCGGCTTGACCGCTGGCAACCGGTGGGGATCGAGGCGATTGCGACCGAGGCCTGCCGGCGCGCCGGCAATGGCGCCGAATTCCTTGCCCGCGTCCGCTGCGAGACCGGGCTTGCAATCGTCGTTATCTCGCCGCGCGAGGAGGTGCTGCTCGCGATCGACAGTTGCGCGCCGCTGCTTGCCCGCCGCGCGGCGGGCGACGGTGCGGCCCCGACCCGCGCGCTCCTGTTTGATATCGGGGGCGGCTCGACCGAGCTCGCTTGGCTTCGCCTCGATGGGGGCGGCCGGCCGAGCCTGATCGGCTGCGCTTCGCTTCCGGTTGGCGTCGTCACGCTGGCGGAGCGGCATCGCGGCGTGTGCTGCACCGCGGCCGGGTTTGCCGCGATGGTGGTCGAGACGGCGCCGCTCCTTACGCCCTTCGAGGCGGTGCACTGCATCGCGCGCGAAATCCGCCAGGGAGAAGAGGCCGGCCGGGTTCTTCTGCTCGGCACCAGTGGCACCGTCACCACGCTCGCTGCGCTCGCGCTCGACCTGCCGCGCTATCGCCGCAGCCTCATCGATGGCGCCGTGCTGACGCGAGGGGCCGCCTGCCGCGCGCTCGCCCAACTCTCAAGCCTCGACCGGGAGGGTCTGGTGAACCACCCTTGTATCGGTCCCGACCGCGCGACCTTCGTCTTTCCGGGTGCGGCAATTTTTGCTGCCATTCTCGGCGCCTGGCCCGCGCCGCAGTTGATCGTCGCCGACCGCGGCCTCAGGGAAGGGCTTCTGCTGCGTGCCATTCGCGCCCACGTGCGCCCCCTGGCCAGCCGGCTCCGCCTGCCATGAGCCGCCGCCCGGCCGCCGGTCCGCGCGCGCTGCCGTCCCGGCGTGCGCGGGTGGCGCTCGCCTCTGCCGGCGGCCGTTCGCCTGCGTCGCAGCGCTGGCTCGTCCGCCAGCTCAACGATCCTTATGTGCAAGCTGCCAAGGCTTCCGGCTTCCGCTCACGTTCGGCCTACAAGCTTCTGGGTTTGAACGATCGTTTCCACCTGATCCGGAAAGGCTCGAGGGTGCTTGATCTCGGCGCGGCGCCGGGCGGCTGGACCCAGGCGGCGCTTGCGGAAGGGGCGGGCCGGGTGGTGGCGCTCGACCTCCTGCCGACTGAGCCGATGCGCGGCGCGACCGTGCTTTGCGCGGACGCCGCCGACCCGGAGCTTGCCGAGCGGCTTCGCCCGCTGCTCGGGGGCGCGGCCGATCTCGTGCTTTCCGACATGGCGCCGAACACCACCGGGCACGCGGCGACCGACCATGTGCGCATCCTGGCGCTGGCCGAACTTGCCTTCGACCTTGCCGCCGTGCTGCTCGCCCCAGGCGGAAGTTTCGTCGTGAAGGTCTTCCAGGGCGGAGCGGAGGCCTCGCTCCTCGATCCGCTCAGGCGCCGGTTCGAGTCGGTCCGCCATGCCAAGCCGCCGGCAAGCCGCCCCGAGTCGCGCGAGCTTTACCTCATTGCCAAGGGGTTCCGGCCGCTTCCCTGAGCGGCGGATCGAAGGCGCTTCGGGGCGCATGGGGCGATGCAGGTTGCGTCGTTCCGCGCCGGCGCCTATGTGGAGGCGCCAAAGCTGCGGATGAAAGATCCCGCCATGGCTCCCGACATGACCCTGCCACCGCCCGCGCGAGAAGCCCTCTCCGCGATCGCCGAGGCCCTCGCCTTCGACGACGTGCTGCTCGTCCCCGCCTTCTCCCAGGTCCTGCCCACCGGCACCGGCACCGCCACGCGCCTTACGCGTTCGATTCCGATCAATGTCCCGATCATCTCGGCGGCGATGGACACCGTGACCGAAGGGCCGATGGCGATTGCCATGGCCCAGCAGGGCGGCATCGGCGTCATTCACAAGAATCTTTCGGTCGAGGGTCAGGCCGCCGCGGTCCGCCAGGTGAAGAAATTCGAATCCGGCATGGTGGTGAACCCGCTCACGATCCATCCCGATCAGATCCTGGCCGAGGCGCGGGCGCTGATGAGTGCGCATCGCATCAGCGGCGTGCCCGTGGTCGAGCGCGGCAGTGGACGGCTCGTCGGTATCCTTACCAACCGCGACGTCCGCTTCGCCACGGATCCTGCCCTCAGGGTCGATGCGTTGATGACGCGGGAGAACCTGATCACGGTTCCCGCCGACGTCGACCCCGCGGAGGCCCGGCGCCTTCTGCACAAGCACCGGATCGAGAAACTGCTGGTGGTGGATGAGGCCTATCGCTGCATCGGCCTTATTACGGTCAAGGACATGGACAAGGCGGAAAAACACCCGCTCGCGAACAAGGATACGCTCGGGCGACTGCGCGTCGCCGCGGCAACCGGGGTAGGAGAGGATGGCGCCACCCGGGCCCGCGCCCTGATCGAGGCCGAGGTGGACGTGATCGTCGTCGATACCGCGCACGGCCACTCCGCCGCCGTGCTCGCCGCGATCGAGCGCATCAAACGGCTTTCCAACGCGGTCGAGGTCATGGCCGGCAATGTGGCCACTGCCGAGGGGGCGCGGGCGCTGATCGCAGCCGGAGCCGATTCGGTGAAGATCGGAATCGGCCCGGGCAGCATCTGCACCACCCGCGTGATCGCCGGCGTGGGTGTGCCGCAGTTCACGGCCGTGCTTGAGGCCTCTGCCGCTTGCCGCGAGCAAGGTATTCCGGCGATCGCTGACGGCGGCGTGCGCACTTCGGGGGACATCGTCAAGGCGATTGCTGCCGGGGCGGATGCGGTGATGATCGGAAGCCTTCTCGCCGGTACCGACGAGGCGCCGGGCGAAGTGTTTCTTTATCAAGGGCGGAGCTATAAATCCTACCGCGGCATGGGAAGCCTTGCGGCGATGGCCCGCGGCTCCGCCGACCGCTATTTCCAGCAGGAGATCAACGACCAGCTCAAGCTCGTCCCGGAAGGCATCGAGGGCCGGGTGGGTTACAAAGGCCCGGTTGCGACCGTGATCCATCAACTGGTCGGAGGCTTGCGCGCCGGCATGGGCTACACAGGCTCCGCTTCGATCCCCGAGTTGCAACGCAATGCCCGCTTCCGCCGCGTCAGCAATGCCGGCCTGCGGGAAAGCCACGTCCACGACGTCGCCATCACGCGTGAGGCGCCCAACTATCGCCAGGACTGACGTCCGGCTTCGCGCGTGACGCCCGCCGCCCGCACCGAGGCGGCGATTGCGCTTCTTTCCGCGATCCTGGAATCGCCCGGCGCGCCGGCCGACGCGCTTGCTTCGGCCTTTTTTCGCACCCGCCGCTTTATCGGCGCTGCCGACCGGCGCTGGGTTTCCGAGCGGGTGTGGGAGATCCTGCGTTCGCGCCGGCGCCTTTCCTGGTGGCTCAAGGCCGAGGCGCCGACCCCGCGTCTTTTCGTGGGGGCTTCCCTTCTCCTGTGCGGAACGTCCTTCTCTGCCCTGAACGCGCTTTTCAGCGGTAGCCGCTTTGCTCCGGCCTCCTTTGCTCCCGCCGAGCGGGCCGGCTTGAGGCCGCTCGAGGGCCAAAGCCTCGACCATCCGACGATGCCGGAGGCCGTTCGCCTCGAAATTCCGGACTGGCTGCTCGCTCCTCTGGCCGCCCGCTTCGGCGAAGCGCTTGGCCCCGAGCTTCTGGCCCTCGCCCAGCCCGCGCCGCTCGATCTCCGCGTCAACCTGCTCCGCGCCACGCGCGAGGAGGCCCGGGCTGCGCTCTTTGCCGAGGGCCTCCTCGCGACGCCGACACCGTTCTCGCCCTGGGGCCTTCGCCTCTCCGCCCGCACGCCCATCACCGGCGGCGCCGCTTTTCGCTCCGGCCTCGTCGAAATCCAGGACGAAGGGAGCCAGATCGTTGCGCTTCTGGTCGGCGCCGCCCCGGGCATGCGGGTGGCGGACCTCTGTGCCGGCGCCGGCGGCAAGACGCTCGCGCTCGCCATGACGATGCGGAACCAGGGCCGGATCGTCGCCGCCGATGTCTCGGAAACCCGCCTGCAGACCGCGGTTCGCCGCCTTCGCCGTGCCGGCGTGCACAATGCCGAGCCGCATTTCATTCGCCCC
The DNA here is from genome assembly GCA_021816925.1 of Pseudomonadota bacterium. Lineage (GTDB taxonomy): Bacteria > Pseudomonadota > Alphaproteobacteria > Acetobacterales > Acetobacteraceae > JAKAWQ01. The sequence goes on along the minus strand of JAKAWQ010000042.1, from coordinate 2,789 downwards.
GGTGACAAATGGGCCAAGCGCCATCTCGAAAAATTCGATCGTGTGCTGGTCGATGCGCCCTGCACCGGCACCGGCACCTGGCGTCGCCACCCCGATGCGCGCCTTCGCCTCCGCGCCGCCGATCTTGCCGAATTGTTGGCCCGCCAGTCGGTCATCCTCGATCTTGCCGCACCGCTGGTTCGCAAAGGCGGCCGACTGGTTTACGCTACCTGTTCGCTGCTCGTGGAGGAGAACGAGGCTCAGGTGTCTGCCTTTCTCGCCCGCAATCCCGGCTTTGCCCCGCTGCCCGCAACGGCCGCCTGGCCCGGCGGGGTGCCATTTGCGACTTGTCTCACGGCCTCGGTCCCCCCCGGACTGCTGCTTACGCCGCTCCGCCACGGGACCGACGGATTCTTCGCGGCCCTCCTCGAGAGGCGCCAATGATCGGCATTCGGCGCGCCCGTACGGCCGACGCCGCCGCCATCGCCGCCGTTCATGTCGCGGCGTGGCGCAGTGCCTATCCTGGCATCCTGCCCGACAGCTACCTCACCCACCTCTCCGTTGTCCGCCAGGCTGCTCACTACGAGCACGCCATTCGCGCCGAAGGCGGCGTCTTCGTCGCGGCTGCCTGGGGTGCGGACCTGCCGCCGGGCGGCCGGCCGCGTGTCGTCGGCTTCACCACCACGGGCTTTGCCCGCAGCCCGGGCATCGCCGAAGGCGAAATCGAGACCCTCTACGTCCTTGACGACTGGCGCGAACGCGGCCTCGGCCGGCGCCTGATGCGCGCTGCCGCGGCGCATCTCCAGGCCGCCGGCTGCCGCTCGGTCTTCCTCTGGGTGCTGAGCGAGAACCCGAGCCGCTGGTTCTACGCCCGTCTCGGCGGCCGGCCCGTCGCCGAGGCCACAGTACAGGTGGGTGGCCGGCCCGTCGGCCAGATCGCCTTCCTCTGGAACCCGATCGAGCGCCTACTCGAGATCTCGGCCCAGACAAGCTGACCGCTGCGCTGATCTGCGGTTTCCTCGCTTGCCGCCCGCGTCCCACCGTGCTGCAACCCCGCCCGCCATGCATGGGCCGGACGCCGCACCTTCCTATTCTGCCGCCGAGCGGGTCCTGATCCTCGATTTCGGCAGCCAGTTCACGCAGCTCATTGCGCGCCGCGTGCGCGAGAGCGGGGTCTATTGCGAGATCTGGCCGTTCAACGCGGACCCCGGCCGCCTCGCTTCCTTCGCTCCGCGCGCCGTCATCCTCTCCGGCGGCCCGGCCAGCCTGACCGAGGGTACCGCGCCGCGCGTGCCTGGCGCGATATTCACGGCCGGGGTGCCCGTGCTCGGTATTTGCTACGGCGAGCAGGCGATGTGCGCGGCGCTCGGCGGTGCGGTCGAGTCCGGCCACGCCCGCGAATACGGGCGTGCCGTTTTCGAGCTCACCGCCCCTTCGCCCCTCTTTGCGGGCGTCTGGGAGCCGGGCGCACGCGCCGATGTCTGGATGAGCCACGGCGACCGCGTCACGCGGCTCCCGCCCGGCTTCCGCGCCGTCGGCGTCAGCGAGAACGCACCGTTCGCCGCCATTGCTGACGAGGCGCGGCGCTTTTATGGTCTGATGTTCCACCCCGAGGTCGTGCACACCGCCAACGGTGCTGCACTCTTGCGCAACTTCACCCATGCGATCGCCGGCTGCACCGGAAGCTGGAGCATGGCCGGCTTCGCCGAGACAGCGATCACACGCATCCGCGCCATGGCGGGCGAGGGGAGGGTGGTCTGCGGCCTTTCCGGCGGTGTCGATTCGGCGGTTACTGCGCTCCTCGTGCATCGCGCGATCGGCGAGCGCCTCACGTGCATCTTCGTCGATCACGGCCTCCTGCGCGAGGGCGAGGCCGCGGAAGTGGTGGGGATGTTCCGGGACCGCTTCAACATCCGGCTTCAGCACCGCGACGCCGGCGTACTCTTCCTCGCTGCCCTCGAGGGGGTCACGGATCCGGAGGAAAAACGCAAGACCGTCGGCCGCCTTTTTGTCGAGGTGTTCGAAGAGGAGGCGAAAAAGCTCGGCGGGGCCTCGCATCTCGCCCAGGGCACGCTCTACCCGGACGTGATCGAGAGTATCAGCCCCGCCGGCGGGCCGAGCGTGACCATCAAGTCGCACCACAACGTGGGCGGCCTTCCGGAACGCATGGGTTTTGCCCTCATCGAGCCCCTGCGCGAGCTCTTCAAGGACGAGGTGCGCGTGCTCGGCCGCGCGCTCGGCCTGCCGGAGAACATCGTCGGCCGGCACCCCTTTCCGGGCCCCGGGCTTGCGATCCGCATCCCGGGCGCGATCACCGTCGAAAAGCTTGCGCTGCTGCGCCGGGCCGATGCGATCTTCCTCGAGGAGATCCGTGCCGCCGGCCTCTATGACGCGATCTGGCAGGCCTTCGCCGTGCTCTTGCCCGTGCGCACCGTGGGCGTGATGGGCGACGGCCGCAGCTACGATCACGCGCTGGCGTTGCGCGCCGTCACCTCCTCCGACGGCATGACGGCCGACGCTTATCCCTTCGCCCCCGCCTTCCTTTCCCGGGTGGCTGGCCGCATCGTCAACGAGGTGCCGGGCATCAACCGTGTCACCTACGACGTCACGAGCAAGCCCCCGGGCACCATCGAGTGGGAATGATTTTGGCCCTTCCGAGAGTATCCTACAGCGTCCCGTAAACCGTAATAGCGGCAAAACCCCGGGCAGGTGGTGGTATCAGGCGGGCTGGCCGCGGCAGCGGACGAGGTCCGGGAGGGGCGGAATGACGCGCGGGCCGGGGATCTGGAGGCGGCTGCCGAGATAGTCCC
>JAKAWQ010000124.1 GCA_021816925.1 Pseudomonadota bacterium | reverse complement strand
CAGCAAAGCGTGATTCGCTGCCGCGTGAACTGGATCCCAGACCCACACCCCGCCTCCACGAGTGAGAATCTCCATCCGTATACACATGCCCTCAAATCGTACAAGCTTTTTATGACACAGTAAGATTAGCACCTGGACGCTGATTGTGCAGCCGTCGGCGGGGTGGCGGTGTTTTCGGCGGGAGGCCAGTCACCACGCAACCTCCTACGCTGCGAAGCCGATGCGCCGGCCTCCGTCGCGTCCGGCGGTCTCATCTTCCAATAAGGCAACGATTCCGTCCAGGGTGACCGGTCCCTCAAGGAATGCAGTGCGGCGACGCACCAGTGCAAAGTCGGCCGGGGTCAGCTGCTGCAATCGGTCGAGCGAGGTCGGAGCAGTTGCGGTGAAGAAACGGGCGAATGCCAGACGTGCTTGATCAGACGTAAGATATCCGAAGCGCGCCTTTAGCAGGAACCGACGCAGGCTTGCCGGATCCAGGCGGTCTACCAAATTTGTGGTGCAGGCGAACGGAAGCGGATGGTTCTCCATCCAGGTTAGCATCTCGTTCACTTGGGTGACCTCCCAGCTTTGATGAGCGCCGCGCCGGTCGGCTAGTAAGCTATCTGCCTCGTCGAACACGAGGAACGCGCCAGTATCCCTGGCCTCAGCGAAGGCTGAGGCAATTTTGGCCTCCGTCTCCCCGACATATTTGCCCAGCAGGTCTGACGCCCGCTTCAACAGGACTGGCAGATTCATCTCGGCAGCTAAGTAACGGACATAAGCACTCTTGCCACTGCCCGGAGGACCGGACAAAAGCAGAGTCGGGGCCATCGAAGCGCCGGAGCAAGTCACCTTGCGGGCGAGCGCGGCCAAGTCGCAGTCCGCCTGTACCAACGCGGGGTCGTAGTCCGCAGGAATGTCCTGTTCCGGCAACGGCAGACTACCTCCGGCGACAACCCGGGCGACTCCTGTGGCCACCCGCAATGCAGTCTTAGAATCCCCGCCGACCAGCCGCGTCGCCCGTAGCGCGTTGCGAAGGATCCCTGGGGCGGCGGGGACGGCGCGGGCCAGTTCGGACGCGGCTGCATCCGTAAGTTCGACACCCTCGGACCGCGCCATGTTACTCCAAAGCTGTTTGCGGACAGCAAGTCCGGGCTGACGCACGTCTATGCACAACATCATGCGGCGGGCCACCGCGGGGCCGAGCACTGAGATGTCGTTGGCGGTCCAGATCACCGGGGCCCTACCCTGCTCCAACAGGCGGTGCAGGAAAACGCGGCTGCGGCTTCGTTGTTCACTGAAGCCGAACGACGGGAACAGGTCCTCAGCCTCGTCGAACAGCAGCACCGAGGCGGCGTCGCCCAACAACCTCTGGCTCAGGCGCAGTTCGGCCAGGCGCTCAGTGCCGGTCGGCTCCTCGCCGTAGTCGTCCGATTCACCGACCGGGTGCAGCAACGCGCCGACGCGCGCGGCGAGGGTGGCGGCGAAGGCCGTCTTGCCTGTCCCGGGCGGTCCGTAGAGGAGGATGCCGACCCCCAGTTCGCGCTCTACGATGGCGGCCGCGAGCAACCGTGCTGCGAGTTCGGCCTGCTGGCCCAGATGCGCGAAGGCCTCCCAGGGCAACTCGGCACGCCTCGGTGGGCTCAGCAGCAAGCCTCGCACGTCGCCTTCCAGGGGGGTGCGGCGGGCGAGTAGGCTGGTCAGGCGGCGTAGCACTGTGATGTCGCCATCCTCGTCGACCGCCAGTAGACCACTTTCGCGCAGCCGCCCGTCCGCTGACAGACACGCCCGAACGCGCGGCTCCAACAGTCCAAGCATCAATGCGAACAGCTCCGCGTCGGCGCGCAGAAAGGGAGTGCGACCCCGGTTGTCCGACATCTCGTCCCACAAGCGGGTGATATACCCGTCCTGGCCATAACCGATGGCCAGCCCGAGCACCGCCGACTCTGTTTCGTCGAGGCCAATGGTGCGCGCCAGTGGGGGCAGCCAACTATCAAGATAGGAGACCGTCGACGCCAGCTGTGAGCGTCGCGTCTTCAACGCCGACCCGAGGCGTTCCCACTCGACTGGTGTCAGGGGGACATCGCCGTCCTGGCGCAGAGCGGACGGCAGTGCGGCATCAGGCAGCGCCAAATGCCCTTGCGCCTGGACAGCACAGCGCACCAATGCGCCAGCGTCCGGAGACCGGCGGCGGACGGTCGAATGAATGGCGCATAGGGCGTCGAGCAAACGACGCTTTTCGCCCCCTTGGACGGCCGGGGTAGTCTTGCGCCGACAGTGAGCGCGAAGCCGGTTGGAATGGCGTAGCGGCATGCAATTGTCCTCCTGCTCCGGCCAGCGGAATAGTCGGCCGGAAGTGATCGGCGGATCGATAGTCGAGGTTGGAGGCCGGCCGCGATTGAGCGGTTAGCTGCGAAGGATGCGGCGGGTCCGCCGGGCAGCAGTGATGAGAGTTCCATCGTCACCGACGATGATCTTCACATTCAGAAATGGCTCGATCAACCGCATGTTTCGGTCTCCTCCGATGGCTCGGCGGATCGCTTTCCTGGCGGGCTTGTCGACAAAGAGAACGTCCGCTCCGTGGGTTCTCTGACGCGAGCCATAGTCTAAAAGGAGCCCGACGATCATGTCCGGTATCGCGCGTTGCTGCAGTCGCTCGCCGCAGTGTTTCGTGATCATCGGCATGCTCCGACAGGAATCGACAAAATTGGCTGTGAGATCGGCGGAAGCTCGGGATGATGGGGCGTGTAGTCATGCGCTTCCCGCCAGGTCCTGCGCATGGTCTCGACCATGGCTCCGAGACGTGTGACCTTTTCTTCCAGGTCGGACTTGTCAGTTCGAGCCGCTTGGATGACCCGGATCTCGCGCTCAAGCTTGCCCATGGCCTCAGTTACTTGGCGGATTTGTCGCTGCATGACAGCAACGGCGTCAGCCATATCCGGTGTATTGGGCGTCTCCTCGCGTAGGATCTTCGGCCTGGCGTTGGTGGCCGTCTTACGAGCCCCGCCCTCGGGACGGCTTGCGCTGGATTTCCGGGGGGCGGGCTTCGGCGGAAGGATGATCCGCTCCTGAGGTCGCCCGCGCTGCCCGGTCTTCAACCTCAGCAGGAACGCACGGCCTTTAGAGCACGCGTTCCTTTCCCCGTTCTTGACGAGCCATCCTTTGGCTCTGCCCTCCAACACGTCGCAATTGCCGGCGCCGTCGGGAAGTAACCGAGGCGCAGCCAAACGGCATCCGCTCGCCATTTCAATGACTTCTGTAGACGAATTGCTCCAAGCCATGACCAGTCTCCCTCTCCATGGTGTGGCGGCCTGCGGATCGTCGCCGCCGCGCCATCTCAACATAGACAGTCCAATATGCCTATGCAAGCTCTAAAAAGGTGTTTAAGGGTTGTTTGTGGCGAATGGAAGCGCGATTTTGGCTCGGTCAGAAAACCCGCCTCTCGGGGAAGGTGCGGTATGATGGTCCATTCATGTTCTCTTTCTTGCCCCCCCCCCGCACACAAGGGGCTGCAAACGGCGATCTCGTGGGTGGTTTATCTTCAGGTGGTGGCATCGGCCGAGGAGATGAATTCCGGCCACTCTGTGATCGGTGGAGGAAACCGGCGCGCTTTGCGCCGGGCGGGGCAGGTGCTATATATAAGCTATAAAGCGCTTTATGCGCTGTTTTGGGAACTCGCACACGGAGAGTAGAAAATGGCCTCGCAGTCGGCCGCCTATGTCGGGGTTCTACGCGGACTTTACGGGGATAAACGCCTCGCAAGTTTTTTCGATTGGGCGAGTGAATTCAAGAACGATGTATCACAAACGACTGTTAGTCGCATTCAAGCCCAGATAAAAAGTGGGTCTGACGATCCAAGAAGTCTAGCTCTGGACTTTTGTAAGAAGATGGCGGCCGAAGGCTGTGGGAAGCTAGTGCTTGGAAGGCACGGAAAAAAGTCGCGCATGGAGTGGGCTTACACTCTACGCAGCATCGGGGCAGTAGCTCGCGGGGACGACGACTATCTCGAACCACGCGAAGGGGATCCTGATGAGGATGAATCTGGGCAGCCGGCGATGGTTCGCTTCGAAATCCCTTTGCGAGGAGCCAGCTATCCGAAGGCCTCGGTTGAGCTCCCCGAGGGCTTCTCGGACCAGGACGTGACGACGCTAATAGATTTCTTCCAGGATCATTTTACTGTAACTGCCCCGGTAGCTCGACGAAAGACGGCCTACAGACGATCTTGAGCCGAAAAATTGCCTTCGCCGCCCCCTAATTCGCCTACAGCCCACGGCGCTGAGGGGTACCTGGGCACGCCAGAGGGGGTACCTGGGCAGTTACCATTTACTAAGATCATAGCATTTGTCGGCGTAGGACCATTCCGGCGGCAAGTGAACCGCCCGGCTTTCGCCCCGATCGCTTTCGGGGCTAAAATGTGCCGGCTGCCACAAAACCAGCCGGCACGCCAAATTCGGGGAGATGACCAGGAATGTCGATCACGCGCCGCCGCCTGCTCGCCACCAGCGCCGCCCTCGCCGCGCCGCTGGCGCGCGCCCGCGCCGCCGAGGACACCATAATCCGCATCGGCGTGCTCACCGATCTCTCCGGCCAGTACCGCGATAATTCCGGTCCCACCTCGGTGCTCGCGGCAGAGCAGGCGGTCGCGGATTTCCGGCCCGAGCAATACGGGTTCAAGGTCGAGATCCTCTCCGGCGATCATCGCCAGAAGCCGGATATCGCCTCGGCGCTCGCGCGCGAATGGTATGACCGCGACGGGGTGGACGCCATCGCCGATCTCAACAACACCGCCGTCGCGCTCGCGGTGAACACCGTTTCCACCGAAAAGGACAAGGCGCAGCTCAATACCGGCGCGGCGTCGGGCGATCTCACCGGCAAGTATTGCAACCCCAACATGGTGCATTTCGCGCCCGATACCTGGTGTTTCGCGCACTCCACCGGCGGCGCGATCGTCGAGCGCGGCGGCGATAGCTGGTTTCTCATCGTCGCCGACTACACTTTCGGCCATGCGCTGGAGCAGAACATCTCGACGCTGGTCACCGGCAAGGGCGGCAAGGTGCTGGGTGCGGCGCGTTATCCGTTTCCCGGCACCACCGATTTTTCCTCCTATCTGCTCGCGGCGCAGACCTCCGGCGCCAAGGTGCTCGGCCTCTGCAATACCGGCGGCGACATGGAAAACTGCGTCAAGCAGGCGCGCGAATTCGGCCTCGCCCAGCAGGGCATGAAGATCGCGGCGCTGCTCGGCTTCGTCACCGAAATCCACTCCATGGGGCTGGAGACGGCGCAGGGGCTGCTGATTTCCGATACCTTCTATTGGGACACGAACGACCGCACCCGCGCCTTCACCGCGCGCTTCCTCAAGAAATCGCCGCATAATTACCCGAGCAGCCTGCATGCGAGCTGCTATGCCGGCGTCACCCAGTATATGAAAGCGGTGGCCAAGCTCGGCGTCCCGGCGGCGCGCGGGTCCGGGCGAGCGGCGATCGCGGCGATGAAAGCGATCCCGACCGACGATGATTGTTTCGGCCGCCAGCAAATCCGCCCCGATGGCCGCTTCATCACCCCGGTATTTCTTCTGGAGGCGAAGAAACCCGCCGAGAGCAAGATGCCGTGGGACGTGTTCAACATCCTCGCCACCACGCCGGCCGATCAGGCCTTCCGGCCGCTCGCCGAAAACGCCTGCCCGATGCTCAAAACCTGAGAGATACGCTCACTCCGGCGCGCCGAAGCCGCCGCCGCCCGGGGTTTCGATCACGAACGCATCGCCGGGCGCGAGTTCGGCGCGATCGACGCCGCGGAGGATGTCGCGCCGGCCATCGCCGCGCTCGACCCATTGCCGCCCGGGCGCGCCGTCCTCGCCGCCTTCGAGCCCGAACGGCGCCACCTCGCGGCGCGAGGCGACGATCACCGCCGTCATCGGCGCGAGAAAACGGAGCTTGCGCCGCGCGCCATCGCCGCCACGGTGGCGCCCCGCCCCGCCCGAGCCACGACGGAGGGAAAATTCCTCGAGCCGCACCGGATAGCGGAGTTCGAGAATTTCGGCATCCGTCATGCGGGTATTGGTCATGTGCGTCTGCACCGCCGCGGTGCCGTCAAAATCCGGCCCGGCGCCGGTGCCGCCGCAGATCGTCTCGTAGTATTGATATTTCGCGTCACCGAACAGGAAATTGTTCATCGTCGCCTGGCTACAGGCGATCACCCCGAGCGCGCCGAAGAGTGCATTGCAGGTCGCTTGCGAGACCTCGGTATTGCCGGCAACGACGGCGCGGCCGGGCGAGGGGCTGAGGAAACTTCCTGGCGGGATCACGATCTCGATCGGTTTCAGACAGCCGTCGTTGAGCGGAATGTCGTCGCCGACGAGACAGCGGAAAACATAGAGCACGACGGCGCGGGTCACCGCCGGCGGGGCGTTGAAATTGCCATCCAACTGCTCGCCCCCGGTGCCGGTGAAATCGACGATCGCGGTGCGCTTCGCGGCATCGATACGCACCGCGACCGCCAGCGGCGCGCCGCGATCCATGCGATAGGTGAAGTGCCCGCCCGGGATGCGCGCCAGCACCCGGCGCACGCTCTCCTCGGCATTGTCCATGACATGGCGCATATAGGCCGAAACCATGTCCCAGCCATACTGCGCGATCACCCGCTGCAATTCCCGCACCCCGCGCGCATTCGCCGCCACCTGCGCCTTGATGTCGGCGACATTGACATCGGGGCTGCGCGCCGGATAGCGCGCGGCCCCGAGCAGGGCGCGGAATTCCGTCTCGCGGAAATGCCCGCCCGAAGCGTTGCCCTCGACGAGGAGAAAATCATCGATCACCACGCCCTCTTCCTCGAGCGTGGTCGAGT
>JAKAWQ010000041.1 GCA_021816925.1 Pseudomonadota bacterium | reverse complement strand
CAGACCGGATCCGGCGGCACGTGCAATGCGGTGATGCCGAGACGCTCGAGGTGGCATTGCCAAGCGGCTTGGTCTGCGAACTGCCGCTCCGGATCGGCGGCGAGGAGGCGGATCACCGGACCGGCCAAGGCGCGCTCGCGCATGTAAGTGAGCGCCGGCTCATTGATCACGTAATCGGTGTACCCGGCACGCAGGAGATCGAGGAAGTTCAGCCGGCTCTTGCTCGGCGTCGTGCCGAACCAGGCGAAGTCGTCATTGCCGATCCGGGTGCAGAAGCCGTTCTTGCCGGCGTGCCGGGCGCCGGTGTCGTCGACGCTGATCCATCTCGCGGTCTGCAAGCCGGCCCGCAGCACCTCGCGGCTCTCGCTGAGAAAGGCGTCCTGACCGCTCGTGAGCAGCCGCACGACTTCGCCTCGGTCGCTTTCTCCATCCCACTCGGTTTGATCCGCGGGCGGCCCTTCAGCCCTTTCAGGCAGGCGATCTCCTCGCGCAACTCAGCGACCAGTCGCTTCAACTCCGCGTTCTCCCCCAGCAGCTTCACCACAAGCTTCTGAAGCTCGGCGTTCGACAGGCCAGGAATCTCTGCGGGCGCGGCCACACCCACTTTGAACCAGCCCGCCCCGCGTCGGCAGAAGCAAAAAACGGACCCCGCCCAGCCTTTTGCCCCGGTTACGGTCCCGACGGTCGGACGGTCGATGGTGCCCGATCGGGCTCTTCGGATGGTGGAGGGTCGAGGGGATGGTTCGGAGTGCAACGGCGCGCGGGCCACGCGCAGGTTTACGAATGCCTACGAACGGTGGCGGACGGAATTTCCATTCTCGCGGGGACCATTCGAGCCTATATTCCGGCCATGTCCGCTGCCATGAGCACAGAGCCCGAGATGAGCGTGTCGGCGCCCTCCGGCCGGACCATCGTCTGTTACGCAGAGGGCGAGGCGGATCGATGGGAGGCTTATTGCTTGACCTTCGATCTCGCGGTCCGCGGCCACGCGTTCGATGAAGTGCGCCGGAAGCTCGCCGAGCAGGTCGAGCTTTACCTCGAAGGGGTCGCTGCCGCGCCGCCGGGTGAGCGCAGGCGCCTGCTGCGCCGCCGCGCTCCTCTGCTCGCTTGGTTGCGTCCCTTGTGGAAGCTCGCCGCCGTATCCTTTGGACGCCGTGACGCCAAGGAACGTTACGAATTCACCCTCCCGCTCGGTCGCCAGCCGGCGGCGTGAAGTTCCGGGAATTTGTCCGCATCCTCGACACTCACGGCTTCACCCTCGACCGGGAACGAGGCTCGCACAAACAGTTCAAGGGCATCGTTGGCGGCCGGATGAGGCTCGTGACGGTCGATTACGACCAGGCCGGAGACGACATCCCGAAGCGCAACCTGGCCTCGATGGTGCGCCAGTCCGGATTGCCGAAGAAGCTGTTCCGGTGAGGCTGGGCCGGAGCGTTCCGAAGGGATGGTGCGGGCGCGGGTTTGTGGACGCGCTTGGGGACCCGGCTTCGCCGCTTTCATGATTGTCGTGCAATATCAGCATGTTGGGATGATGCACTGGCGGATGGGGTGGGATTCGAACCCACGAACCCTTGCGGGTTGGCGGTTTTCAAGACCGCTGCCTTAAGCCGCTCGGCCACCCATCCCGCGCCAAGCTAAAGGAGCGGCGGCCGGCAGGACAACCACGCCCGCTTGGCAGGGCAAAACCCTGTGCTATCCCTGCCGGCGAACCCTGGGCAGAGGATCAAGGACATTGCGCATCGCCATGATCGGCGGCGGCTACGTGGGCCTCGTTTCGGCCGCCTGCTTCGCCGAGTTCGGGGTCGAGGTCGCGGTGGTCGAGGCCGACCCCGCACGGCTGAAGGAGCTGCTCGAAGGGCGGATCCCGATCTACGAGCCGGGGCTCGACACGCTGGTCGCCAACAATGTGCGCGCGGGGCGCCTTGCCTTCGGCGCCGATCTCGCCGGCGCGGTTGCGGGCGCCGAGGCGGTCTTCATCGCCGTCGGCACACCGACGCGGCGCGGCGACGGCCACGCCGATCTCACCCACGTCTTCGCCGCGGTCGGACAGGCCGCGCACGCGCTCACACACCCGGCGGTGATCGTCACCAAATCGACCGTGCCGGTGGGGACGGGGCGCAAGGTCGAGCTCATGCTGCGCGAGCTGCGCCCGGAGCTTGCGCTCGAGGTTGCCTCCAACCCCGAGTTCCTGCGCGAAGGCAACGCCATCGCGGACTTCATGCGCCCCGACCGCGTCGTGATCGGCGCCGAAACCGAGCGCGCGCGCGAGGTGTTGCGCCGGCTCTACCGCCCGCTCTACCTGATCGAGACGCCGATCCTCTTCACCGCACTCGAAACCGCCGAACTCATCAAATACGCGGCCAATTCCTTCCTTGCGATGAAGGTGGCCTTCATCAACGAGATGGCGGATCTCTGCGAGCGGGTCGGCGCGGACGTGCACGACGTTGCGCGCGGCATCGGCCTCGATGGGCGGATCGGGCGGAAGTTCCTCCATCCCGGCCCCGGCTTCGGCGGCTCCTGCTTTCCCAAGGACACGCTCGCGCTCGTGCGCATCGCGCAGGAACACGAGGCGCCGACGCGCCTGATCGAGACCGTCATTGCCGTCAACGACGCGCGCAAGGCGACCATGGCCGCGCGTGTCGTCGCGGCCTGCGGAGGCAGCGTGCGCGGGCGGACGATCGGCGTGCTCGGGCTCGCCTTCAAGCCGGAGACGGACGATCTCAGGGATGCGCCCGCCCTGCCGCTCGTCACGCGGCTTGCGGCCGACGAAGGGGCAGAGGTGCGTGCCTTCGACCCGGCCGCCATGGCGGCCGCGCGCGCCCTGCTGCCTTCTGCCGTCACGTTCTCGGAGAGCGCGATCGAGGCGGCGACCGGCGCGGACGCGCTCGTTGTCGTCACCGAGTGGAACGAGTTCCGCGCGCTCTCGCCCGCGCGCCTCAGGTCGGTGATGCGCGGCAACAGGATCATCGATCTGCGCAATGTTTTCGACCCGGCGGCGATGCGCCAAGCCGGCTTCGCCTATCACGGCGTCGGCCGGCCGGAGCCGCGCGCGGCGCTCTCCTGAGCCTCGCCGTGTCAGCGGAGGCGCTCCGCCATCTACGCCGCGCCGACCCCGTGCTCGGGCGGCTGATCCGCCGGCTCGGCCCGTGCGGGCTCCGCCCCGAGCGCGGGCGGAGCCCCTATGCGGCGCTCCTGCGCGCGGTGGCCCATCAGCAGCTCAACGGGCGCGCCGCGGAGGCCATCTTCGCCCGCTTCCTGGCACTCCATCCCGGCCGCGGGTTTCCCGAACCCGCCGTCGTGCTCGCGTACGAGGGAGCGCATCTCAGTGCCTGCGGGCTCTCGGCGGCCAAGATCGCCGCGATCCGCGCGATCAGCGAGGCGGCGCTCGCCGGTATCGTGCCGACCAGGCGCGCGGCGGCGCGGCTTTCCGACGAGGCGCTGATCGAGCGGCTGACGGCGCTGCGCGGGATCGGCCGCTGGACGGTCGAGATGCTGCTGATCTTCACGCTCGGCCGCCCGGACGTCCTGCCGGTGGACGATTTCGGCGTCCGCGAGGGCTACCGCCTGCTGCACGGGCTCGACGCCCAGCCGAAGCCGCGCCAGCTTGCCGAGATCGGCGCGGCGTGGGCACCTTATCGCAGCACCGCGGCCTGGTACCTCTGGGAGCGCGCCAACGAGGAGAAGCGCTTCAAGGCGCCGCCGCCGTGACTTCGGCGAGGAACGGCGCAACCAGGGCCAGAAATCCCTCCGGATCGTCGGCGTGCAGCCAGTGCCCGGCGCCGGGAAGCGTGGCGAAGCGCGCTGCCGGGAAGAGCGAGCGGATCAACGCGTGGTGCTCCGCGCGCAGATAGTCCGAGCGGCCGCCGCCGATGAAGAGGGCCGGGCCCGCATAGCGCGCACCGGGGAGCGGAGGGAAATCCTCGAGGGCGGGCATCGAGGCGGCGATTTCGGCGAGCCCGAGCCGCCAAAAGGGATTTTCTCCGGTGCTCAGATTTTGCAGCAAAAAGCCGCGGACGCGAGAGTCCGGGACAGATACCGCGAGGGCGGCATCGGCGCGCGCGCGCGTGAGGCCGGGCGAGAGGGCCAGGGCTTGCATTGCCGCGAGCAGCCCACGGTGGTGCGGCGGGTAGGCGACGGGGGCGATGTCCGCCGAGACGAGCGCCGTAACCGCCGGGGGCTCATCGAGAGCGAGGCGCATCGCCACCTTGCCCCCCATCGAATGGCCGAGCAGCACCGCGGGGAGCGCTGCACGTGCGGCGAGTGTGGCGGCAACGTCGGCCGCCATTGCCGCATAGTGCATGACCGGGGCGTGGGGACTTGCGCCGTGGTTCCTGAGATCGAGCGCGAGGACGCGGAAATTCGCGGATAGCCGGCGTTGCACGGCGCCGAGATTGCGCCCGGAGCCGAAGAGGCCGTGCAGCAGGCAGAGCGCCGGACCCTGGCCTGACTCGGTCGCGCGCAGGATCATGGCGGCCTCCTCAATTCGGCGGTCCCCCGGTCCGGCTTGAAATGGCAGCGTCCATGTCCTTTATTGTGCATTGCAACAAGCGCTGCGCATGCAGCAAGGACGAGCATGACCGCTTACGCCCCCATCTCCCCGCGTCCGGCCGACGGGTTCTCGCGTGGCGACGCCGTGCCGCTCGGCATGCGGCTCCGCGCCTGGCTCAAGGAGCGGCGCCGGCGCGCCCGGTTGGCCCGTGAGCTTGCCCAACTCGATGACCGCGATCTCACCGATCTCGGGATCGGGCGGGCCGATTTCCCGGCGATCATCCGGGGCATCTGCCGCCGCTAAGGCGCCTCACCCGAGGGGAGGGCGGCGCTCCGCCCAGGGCCGCTCTGCCTCGAAGGCGGCGGATGCCTTGAGGACGCCGAGATCGTCGAACCGGCGGCCGACCACCTGCACGCCCACGGGGCGTCCGTCGGCGGTGAAGCCGCAGGGAATCGAGGCCGCCGGATTGCCGGTGAAGTTGAAGGGGTAGGAGAATTCCGCCCAGCCCACCCAGTCCCATGGGTGTTCCGGCCAGTCCGCCGGGGCGAGCCGCTCGGCGGGGAAGGTCGCTACGGAGACGGCGGGCGTGATCAGGAAGTCCCATGTCTCGAAGAAGCGGCCGATCGCCGCGCAATAGGCGTGCTTGCGTTCGCGCGCCTTCTGATAGTCCTCCATGCTCAAGCGCTCGCCGGCGCGGATGCAGGCGACGAGGCCTGGGTCCATTTTCGCCTCCCATTCCGGCAGATAGCGCGCATAGTTCTGCATGTGCGCCGGCCAGAAGAGGCGGATCAGCTCCGGCCCTTGCGGGCCCCAGGCGGGCGTGACCTCTTCGAGGTTGGCGCCGAGCGACTGGGCGAACACAAGGGCCGCCTCCGCGACGCGTGCCGCGACTTCGGGAACGACGCGCGCATGGCCGAGGTTCGGGCTGAAGGCGATGCGTGCGCCGCGGATGCCCTCGCCGAGGCGGGCCGCGTAGGGCTCGGGCCAGGCTTCGGCGGAGCTGTGGTCGAGCGGATGCGGCCCGGCCATCGCTTCGAGCATGACGGCAGCGTCGGCGACCCGGCGGGTGATCGGGCCGATGTGCGCGGTATTGTCACCGGTGCTGAGCGGATAGTTCGGCACCCGGCCATAGCTCGGCTTGAGGCCGAAGACGCCGCAGAAATGCGCCGGCATGCGGATCGAGCCCGCACCGTCCGAGCCCTGGTGGAGCGGCCCGTAGCCGGCGGCGGCCGCCACCGCCGCGCCGGCCGAAGAGGCGCCGGCGTTGCAGCCATGCCGCCAGGGATTGTGCGTGATGCCGGTGAGCGGGCTCTGGCTCACGCCCTTCCAGCCGAACTCCGAGGTCGTGGTCTTGCCGAGGACGATCGCGCCGGCGGCGCGCAAGCGCTCGACGAAGGGCGTGTCCTCGGTCGGCACCGTGCCTTGTTGCGTGAATGAGCCGCGCTCGGTCCTGATCCCCTTCGTGATCGTGAGATCCTTGATGGTGACGGGGATCCCGGCGAGCGGCGGCGGCGGATCGCCGCCCCGGAAGGCTGCCTCGGCCGTTCGTGCGGCGGCGAGCGCCGGCCCGGCAACGAGGGTTGCAAACGCGTTGAGTTGCGGTTCCAGCCGCTCGATCCGGCTCAGAACCGCCTGCATCAGATCCACCGGCGAAAGCGCGTGGCGGCGCAGCAGCGCCTGCAGCTCGGCCAAGCCGGCAAAGCAAAGTTCGTCCCCCGTCATGCGCGTCCCCTCGATCCTGCTCGTCCGGGTGGCAGAGTAACGCCGGGCGCGGATAGCGCCAGCGGCGGTTGCCGGGCTGACATGTCAGTTCTATAAGTGCGGTTCATGGGGCTTCGCGATGCGGCATACCGTGCCTTCACGCACCAGCTCGTGGCGCGCGAGATCCGCCCCGGCGCGCTTGTCTCGCAGCGCGAGCTTTCCGAGCGCACGGGGTTTCCCCTCGGCGCCATCCGCGAGATGATCCCGCGCCTCGAGGCGGAGGGCCTCATCCGCGCCATCCCGCAGCGTGGGCTGCAGGTGCTGGCACCGGACGCACGGCTTGTCCGAGAGGCGTTCGCGCTGCGCGCGCTGATCGAGCACGAGGCACTTGCCTTTTTTGTCGCGACTGCGCCGGAGGCCGCGATCGAAGCGGAGCGTGCGGCGCTGGCGGGCGTCATTGCCGAGGCGGAGGCCGGTATCACGCCTGAACTCCTGGTGCGCGCGCAGGCGGTCGACTGGGGTTTTCACGACCGGCTGGTGGAATCGCTCGACAACCGCCTGATCGCCGAGGCCTACCGGGTAAACGCGATCCGCATCC
The DNA here is from genome assembly GCA_021816925.1 of Pseudomonadota bacterium. Taxonomy (GTDB): domain Bacteria; phylum Pseudomonadota; class Alphaproteobacteria; order Acetobacterales; family Acetobacteraceae; genus JAKAWQ01. The sequence goes on along the minus strand of JAKAWQ010000041.1, from coordinate 29,535 downwards.
GCATGATGACGCCTGAGCGGGTCACGCTTTCCGCCGCCTATTTCACGACCGCCATGCGCGAGCACATGGCGATCGTTGCGGCGCTTGCGCGCCGTGCGTCCGCCGCGGCGCGGGCGGCGCTCGACACTCATCTCGAAAGCGCGCGAAGGCGGGCGCTGGCACTCGGGCCGACGCTCCCGGAAGGGGACGAAGCGGCGCTCACGCCACGCTGAACACGTCTGGAAAAGGAGGAAAACCGTCATGCCGTCCTGGTTGCAACGAGCGGGGATTGGCCTCGCGCTCTCTGCCGCCCTCGCCACGGCTGCCGCCGCGGCACCCGTGACCGTTACGCTCTGGTCGTGGAGCCCCGTGGCGCCGACGATGAAGGCGATGGTTGCGGCGATCGAGAAGGCGCATCCCGACATCCATATCGCCGCGACGATCGAGCCGCACACCGCTTATTTCACGGCCCTGAAGGCTGCGCAGGCCTCCGGCACGCTGCCGGATCTGATCGGCTTGCCGCCCGGTGCCTATACTCAGGAATACCGGCCGGACCTGCAGGCGCTCGATAGCGTTGCTGCCGGCGCCTGGGGAGCGGACTGGCAGAAGAATTTCGCGCCGGCGCTGCTGACGCAGGCAAGGCTCGGCAACCCGAAGGGCGACACGCAGTTCTACATGTTGCCGGAGGAGGCCGAGGTCCTGAACCTCTGGTACGATCGCGCCGCTTTCGCCAAGGCCGGCATCACGGCCCCGCCGGCCACGTTCGATGAGCTGGTTTCGGACGCGGCCAAGCTCCGGAAGGTCGGCTTCATCGCTTTCTATCAGGGCGGCGGGACCGGTCTTTTCGACAACTGGGTCTTCATGCAGATCGCCGCCCAGACCGATCTTGCGGACCTGCTCGCGGCAGAGAACGGCAAGCCGGTCTGGAACAAGCCAGGGATGCTCGCTGCCGCCAAGGTCTGGCAGCGACTGTTCAGCGAACATGTCGTGCAGCCGGGGGCGCTCAGCGCCCTGCAATATCCCACGGGTGCCAACCTCTTCGCCGCCGGTCGCGTCGGCATGATCTCGCTCGGCTCGTGGTGGCTGCAGGAGACGCATCTTTCGACCAATCCGGCGCTCGCCACGATGTCCGGCTACGGCAAGTTCTTCTTTCCTGCCGTCACGGCGGGCGGGTCGGCGAGCCCGCCGCTCGGCGGCGTCGATATCGGCTGGGGAATCACCAAGAACGCGGTGAAATCGCCGGCGGTCGAAGCGGCGGCAAAGACCGTGTTCAAGGAGCTGATCAGCGGTGCCGGGGAGCAGGTTGCACTCGACCAGCTCAACGACCTGCCGGCCTTCAATGGCATGAAGCCGACGCAGGCGCTGCCCGCGCACCTGCAGGCCCTCTATCAGACCTACATCGCCGAGCTTGCGACGGCGCATCCGCACCAGATCGGCAATCCGGTGATCTACAACGCGCTCGCCGCCAATCTCCAGGCGATCGGCGCCGGAACGAAGACGCCGGAAGCGGCGCTCGCGGCGGTGCAGAAGGTTGCCGAGAGCCAGGCCGCGAACTGAGGATGGCGGTTGCGACCCGGGCCGCGGCGTCCATTCCGCGGCCCGGCCGGAAAGCGGAGCGTGGCCGCGTGCTGGGTGCAAGCCCGCTCGAGGCCGCGCTCTATGTGGTGCCGGCCGCGTTCCTGTTTGCGGTTTTCATCCTGCTGCCGATCCTCTCCAACATCGTTGCCTCGCTCTTCAGCGCGCGCGGCCGCTTTGGTCTTGCCAACTACATCCAGGCGGCGAATGACCCGGTGTTTCGGGTTGCGGTGGAGAATTCCCTTCTCTGGGTTGCGCTTTCTCTTCTGCTCGAGATTGCGGTCGGTTTCGCGCTGGCGGCCCTGATCGAGCTTTACCTGCCGCGCGGACAGGCAGTCTTTCGCACGCTTCTGTTCCTGCCGATGGTGATCACCCCCTCGGTGATCGCGCTCGTCTTCACCACTCTGTATGCGCCCGACTACGGCCTCTTGTTCGGTCTCTTCAACTGGCTCGGCTTGGCCTCGTATTTCCCTGCCCTTCTCGGCACGCCCTCCACCGCGACGATCGCCATTGTCGCGGTGAATGTCTGGCAGTGGTCGGGCTTCTTCGTGCTGATGTATTGTGTCGGTATCGCCGCGATCGATCGCGAGCTGCTCGATGCGGCGGCGATCGACGGGGCGCGCGGCTTCTCGCGCATCCGTGCCCTGATCTGGCCGCTCTGCCGCGGCACCACCGTCTCGCTCGTCGTGCTCGGCACCATCCAGGCGCTGCAGCAGTTCCCGCTGATTTACCTGATGACCGAGGGCGGGCCGGCCAACGCCTCGCAGACGCTGGCCACCTACATCTTCCAGACCGGCTTCTCCGAGAACGAGATGCCCTATGCCTCGGCGATCGCGGTGGTACTGTTCCTGCTGGCGCTTGCGCTGGTGGCCGTCGAGTATGCGCTCGCCGGAGGCGGGATCAGCCTTGCAGCGCGGCCGCGCGATGTTCCGGGCTGAACGCCGCGGCCGGCGTGCGGCGCTCGCGGTACTGATCGCCGCCGCGGCGGCGAGCCTCGTTCCGACGATCTACATGGTGGACATCTCGTTCCGCGACAGCACGCAAAGCTTTGCCCCCGTGCTGATTGCGCCGCATCCGATTCTCCGCAACTACGCGGCCGTTCTTGCCACCGGCGGTCTCGGGCGCTTCTTTCTCAACAGCCTCATCGTCGCCGCCGGCAGCGTTGCGCTTACGCTTGTTGCTGCGACCCTTCTTTCCTTCGCGATCGAGCGGCTGAAGATACGCTTCGGGCGCATCATCCTGCTGATCGTGCTTTCGGCACTTCTGCTGCCGCTCGCCTCGCTCCTGATTCCCATCACCGTGCTGTTGAGCCGCGGCGGGCTCACCAACACCTGGCTCGGGTTGATCGGACCGACCGCGGCGATCGGGATTCCCTTCGCGACCGTGATCCTGAAGGAGGCGATGGCGGCGATCCCCGACGAGCTCGAGGAAGCCGCCACGCTCGACGGGGCGTCGAGCCTCACCGTGCTGGTGCGCATCGTCACGCCGCTCACCCGCTCCGCGCTGATCGTCGTGGCGATCTGGCAATTTCTCTACAGCTGGAACGAGTTCTTTCTCGCCCTCGTCATCATGACGAAGAATGCCTACAAGACGTTGCCACTGGCGCCGCTTTACTATCAGGGTCCGTTCATGACCGATCCGGGCAAGCTCTTCGCCATCCTGACATTGATCGCGATCGTGCCGATGCTCTTTTACGTACTCTTGCAGCGCTGGTTCGTGGGCGGGCTGATGGCCGGCGGCGTCAAGGGATGAGCGCGGCCGTCGTTACCGGAGGGGCGGGGGACATCGGCCGGGCGATCCTGGCCCGCCTTGCCGAGGCGGGCTTTGTGCCCGTCTCATGGGACATCGAGCCGCCGCCCCCGGGCGTTGCGGGGTGGCGGGTGGACGTGACGGATGCATCGGTACTCGCTGGCGCGGCGGCGGAGACCGATGCGCGCCATGGCCCGATCCGGGCGCTCGTCGTCAATGCAGGCGTGCTCGGACCGGTGGCGCGGCTCTGGGAGATTCCGCCTGCCGAGATTGCGCGCGTGCTCGCGATCGACCTCCTCGGCGCGCTCCTTACGCTCAACGCGGTGGTGCCGCGGATGCGCGCCGCCGGCGCGCAGGCTCCGGGGCCTGCACGCGGGCGCATCGTCCTGATGGGATCGGTGCAGGGCAAGGAGGGGACGGCGCGCGCGGCTCCTTACGCGGCGGCGAAGGCAGGCCTGATGGCGGCGGCGAAGTCTCTCGCGCGCGAGCTTGCGCCGGACGGAATCCTCGTCAATGTCGTGACACCGACGGTTGTTGCCGGGCGGATGGAGGCCTCGATCGATGCGGACCGGCGGGCCGAGCTGCTCGCGCGCATTCCGCTCGGACGTTTTCTCGCGCCTGGCGAAGTGGCGGAGATGGTTGCCTGGCTTGTCAGTCCCGCCTGCACGTTCTCGACCGGCGCGGTGTTCGATCTTTCCGGCGGCCGCGCGAGCTGGTGAGGGGGGAGAGAAATGCTGGCAGGCGAGGCGGTCATTGCGATCTGGAACGGAATTGCCGAAGACGCGAGAAACGATTTCTATGCCTGGCACGACGAAGAGCACATGCCCGAGCGGGTGGGCATTCCGGGCTTCCTGCGCGGACGGCGCTACATTGCCGCCGACAGCGCACCGGCGCCGGAGTTCTTCACCCTCTACGAGGCGGCGAGCTTCCCGGTGCTCACGGGCTTGGATTATGCGAACCGGCTGAATGACCCCACTCCGGCAACGCGTCGGGTCACCGCGCAATTCCAGGCGACGAGGCGGGCGCTTGCGCGCGTGCCGGCAAGCTACGGCCCGGGCGTCGGCGGGGCGCTGCTCACGATCGGGTTCGCCGCCGGAGAAGGCGCGTTCGCCGAGCTCTCTCGTCTCGTGGGCGAAACGGCGCGGACCCCGCGCGTCACCGGCGCGCATTTCTGCGTCACGGATCTCAGGGCGTCAGGGGTCAGGAACGCGGAATCCGTCAATCGCACGGATATCACCGATCCGCCTCGGGCTTTCTTCCTCATCGAGGCCACGGACGCTGCGGCGCTGGCGGAGCTTCTTCCGCGCTCTCTGCTCGAGGCGGCCGGCGCGCAGGCGCCGGCGCGCGGCCTCTACCGACTCGAGTATCTGCGCGGCAAGACCGCTTTCGCCTGACCTCCTTGCGCACGTCGGGCGCGCTCATACCGGCGGCCTCAATTCCTGCCTCTTCGAACGGGGGTGAGGGCGACTGGACCGTCTGCTTCGGGCCGATCGTCCTCGGTGTCATTCGCCATCACGACGACCGCCTGCGCAAACCCAAGCCTCAAGCCTGTGGACTGCTGGACAACGCTGCGCGTTGCCGACCGGGTCCACAGGCCCAACAACCGCCGCAACAGCCCTGAACAAAACAAGAAATGTGTTACCCATGTCGCCGGTCAGAAGTGTTACCCATGTCGCCGGTTGCTCACCCTTGGGGCGGCGGTATCAGGCGCTGATCTCTTCGAGCCGCCGCCGCTTCGTTTCCGGCGCCAGCAGGATGCACGTCACGAGCCCGACGACGGCGGCCGCGACGAACAGCAGCAGCGCCAGGCGCAGGCCCCAGGACTGCACCAGCTTCGGAAACACGATGATGGAAAGAATTGCTCCGACGCGGCTTACCGCGGTTGCGAAACCGGTTGCACCGGCGCGCACTCCGGTCGGGAAGAGTTCGGTCGGATAGACGAAATCGAGAACGCCCGGCCCCATGTTCGCGAACAAGGTTGCGAGCCCGAAGAGGATCACGAGCGTACCGAGGGCCGGCTTCGGCTGGAAGGTGAGTGCGAGCAGCATCGCCGAGAGCCCGGCGAATGCAAGGATGATGAGCGGCCGCCGGCCCCATCCGTCCGCCAGCGCGACGCCGACCAGCGCACCGACAAGCCCGAGCACGGAGACGGCGGCCGAACCGAGATAGGCCGCGCCGGCGCCGCTGAGCGAAAAGCTGCCGAGGATTGTCGGCGTGTAGATCGAGATGCCGTAGAACGCGACATCGTAACAGAACCAGAACACCGAGACGAAGACGGTAAACCTGAGAAGCGGCGGGGCAAAGAGCGCAAGCCATGGTTGGCGCGTGCCGGTTCCGACGGCCGCCTCCCGCCCGCCGAGGCCGCGCAGCACGGCGTGGGCGTCTTCCTGCCGTCCGACCGTGGCAAGCCAGCGCGGGGATTCAGGAATGGCCGCGCGCAGCAGGATGACGCCGATCGCGATCACCGCGCCGACCAGCAGCATCAGCCGCCAGGCGTTGGGGCCGACCGGCAGCAGGAGGTAGCCTGCCACGTACGCGCACACCGCCCCGAAGAACCATGTCGTGCCGAGCAGCGCGACGAGCGCTCCGCGCCGCGCGGCCGGCACGAACTCTGCAACCAGCGTCGAGGAGATCGGATAGTCCGCGCCGATCCCGACGCCGAGAAGGAACCGGAACAGGAGAAGCTGCCAGACGTTCTGTGCAACCGCGGTGAGTGCGGCGAACACGACGAAGCAGAGGAGGTCCACGACGTACATCGCCTTGCGGCCGATCCGGTCCGTCAGGTGCCCGAGCAAAACCGAGCCGACCAGCATTCCGAACACCGCGGAGGCGGCGACGATGCCGCTCAAGCCCGGCGACATCGACCATTGCCTGGCGAGCAGCGGCAGCGCGACGGCGATCACGGTGAGGTCGAATCCGTCGAGGAAAACGCCGGCCGCGGAAAGCGCCGTCAGCCGGTAATGAAACGAGCGGAGTTCCCGCGACTCGAGTCGTTCGAACGCCATTTCTTCCCCCCTTCCTGCGCGCGCCGCCGGCGCGATTCGCACGCACAACAATAACCCCCGCCATGTCGCACGGAAAGGACCTTCCGGCATGCGTGCATAAGCCTTTCCGCACCGCGCGTTGAGCGGCACGCAACTCCGATCGTGGTGCGGCAACTGCGCGAGAAGCCGTCACTCGTCCGGGGACCGAGGATTGGCGATTTCAGAGTCGACCGCGCGCTTCGCCTCCGGTGCGGTACCCGATCGGCACGGGAGCGGTCAAGCGTCGGAACGCCGGGCACCGGAGGAGGTTGCAGGGCAGGCGGACAACGCTCATGGTCGCGGATAGGGCCAAGCGCGAGGCGCGGAAAGGAGGCGGAGAGTGGCAAGCGTCCTGAGCGAACTTTCGCCGGCGAGACGGTTGAGCCGGGATGCGGTTCTGCTCTCGTTCTCGGCGTTTTTTGCAGATCTCGGCTATCAGGGCGTGGCGGCCCTCTTTCCGCTCTATATCGTGTTCCGGCTGCACGCGCCGATCTATTGGTACGGCATCATCACCGCCGTTGCGTTCGGAGCCGGTTCGCTGTTCGCGTATGCGGGCGGGCTCGCAGGCGATCGGTTCGACAAGAAATATGTCTCGATCGCCGGCAACATCTTCATTCCGCTGATGGCGTTCTCGGGGCTTGCGCATACGCTCTGGCTCTCGGCGCTGCTCTTCATCCTCGGCTGGTGGGCGCGGTATTTCCGCACCCCGCCGCGGCGTGCGCTGCTGGTCAATGTCACCCGGCCGGAGGAGCGGGGGATGGCCTTCGGCTTCCTGCACGGGCTCGATATCGTGGGCGGCATGTTCTCGGCGCTGGCGGCGCTCGTCCTGCTCGCGGCCGGGATTCCGATCGGCCGCGTCATGCTGTGGGCGGTGCTGCCGCTTGTGGTTTCGACGGCGGTGCTGTTGTTCGTGCGGCGCACGGAGCTTTATCCCGGGGAGACTCCGCTCGGTGCGGCGCATGCGGGGGAAACGGCGAACCAATCGGACGAGCGCACGCTCCTCATTTTCCTGTTGGCGGCGGCGACGCTCTACGGCTTCAGTTTCTACAATCTCGGATTTCCGATCCTGACGGCGGCGGGGGGCCACGCCACGACCGCGGGGTACGAGCTCGGGGTGCTGGCGTATGTGATCTATCTCGGCATCTCGGCAGCGAGCGGCTATGTGCTGGGCGCGCGGCGGCTTTCGGCTCTGCGTTCGGTCTGGATGTTCGGATACCTGCCGTCCGCGCTCGGCTCGGGCCTGATCGGGCTCAGCGTGGCTCTTCACATGGATGCGCTCGCGTTCTACCTTTTCGTTGCGATGCTCGGGTTCGGCATGGGCGCGGTCGAAACGTTCGAGCCGACGCTCGTCTCGTCGTTGGCGGGCGCGACGTGGCTTTCGCGCGGGATGGGGTTGCTTTCGATCTCGAGGAGCGTGGGGCAGTTCCTGTCGAACGTCATCATGGGCGTTCTGTTCACGTTGAGCCGGTCGGCTCCGTATTTCTACGCGTTCGCATCCGCCGCGCTTGCGACGGTTGTGCTGGGTGTGGCGGAGGCACGCTACGCGAAGGGCCGGAGCGGTGCGAAGCGGGCGGTGCGCTCGGCGGAGGGCTGAGGGCGCCGAGCGGAGTGGTCAGGCGGGGGCGAAGGAGTCAGCGCGGGCCATCGGCCAGGTTTCGCGGTAACGCGGATCGTCGGTGCCGGCGAGAAGCTCGCCCGGGGCGAGGAAGCGGTAGATCTGATCGAAGCGGGCGACCTCGGTTTCGCTGAGGCGGCGAGAGAAATGGTGCGGGCGGAGATCGCGCGGATGGGAGATGCCGGCGGCGGCGATCACCTCGGCGAGGGCCAAAATGGTGGTGGCGTGGAAGCGCGCGACGCGTTCGCTCTTGAGGGGGATGTCGATGGCGCGCTGACGGTCGGGGTTCTGGGTGGCCACACCGGTCGGGCAACGGTCGGTGTGGCAGTGCTGGGACTGGACGCAGCCGAGTGCGAACATGAAGCCGCGCGCGGCGTTGCACCAGTCGGCGCCGAGCGCCATGGCGCGTGCGATGTCGAAGGCGGAGATGATCTTGCCGGCGGCGGCGAGGCGGATGCGATCGCGCACGCCGATGCCGAGGAGGGCGTTGTGGGCGAACATGAGGCCGTCGCGGAGGGGCATGCCGATATGGTCGGTGAATTCGAGGGGCGCGGCGCCGGTGCCGCCTTCCGCGCCGTCGATGACGATGAAGTCGGGCAGGATGCCGGTTTGGAGCATCGCCTTGCAGATGCCGAGGAACTCCCAGGGGTGGCCGATACAGAGCTTGAAGCCCGCGGGCTTGCCGCCTGAGAGCTCGGAGAGGCGGGCCATGAATTCGAGGAGGCCGATCGGGGTGGAGAAAGCGCTGTGGCGGGCCGGGGAGATGCAATCGCGGCCCATGGGGACGCCGCGCGCGGCGGCGATCTCGGCGGAGACCTTGGCCGCGGGAAGCACGCCGCCATGGCCGGGTTTCGCGCCTTGCGAGAGCTTGATCTCGACCATGCGGACCTGGGGTTCGCGCGCCTGCTCGGCGAAGCGCCCGGGGTTGAAGGTACCGTCGTCGTTGCGGCAGCCGAAATAGCCGCTGCCAACCTCCCAGACGATGTCGCCACCCTGGCGGTGGTGCACGCTGAAGCCGCCCTCGCCGGTGTCGTGGGAGAAGCGGCCGAGGAAGGCGCCTCGGTTGAGCGCGCGGATGGCATTGGCGCTGAGCGCGCCGAAGCTCATCGCGGAAATGTTGTAGATGGAGGCGTTGTAGGGCTGGGCGGCGCGGGTGCCGATGACGAGGCGGAGATCTTCCTCGGGCGGGTCGCAGGGGGCGATCGAATGGTTCAACCATTCGAAGGCGCGGGCATTGACGTCGAGTTCGGTGCCGAAGGGACGCTTGTCGAGCTGGCCCTTGGCGCGCTGATAGACGACCGAACGCTCGGTGCGGTTGAAGGGCATGCCGTCGATGTCGCTCTCGAGGAAATACTGGCGGATTTCCGGGCGCACTTCCTCGAGCAGGAAACGGAGATGGCCAGCGACGGGGTAGTTGCGAAGCAGCGAATGGCGGCGCTGGAGGAGGTCGAAGAAGCCGAGTGCGGTGAGCGCGAGGGCTGCGAGGAAGAGTGCGAGCGCCCACGGATGGCGGGGCGCGAACGGGAGCGAAAGGAGGGCGACGAGGACGGAAAGGGTGAGTGGCAGGAAGCGCCGCGTGAAGGGCAGGGCGGGGGACATGGATTGTCGCTCGAGGTTGTCTCTGGGGGTTGTCTCCGGGGTTTTTCTCAGGACGTTCCCGCGAGGGTTCCGGACAAAGAGGCGCGGCTCGGTGGGGCCTCCTTTACGCGATGAGGGCGGGGCGGTCAGCGCGGATGGGGGGTGAAGAGGCGGCGGGAGTCCCAGACGAGGCCGACGAAGGCGAGGGTCCAGGCGGCGAGGGCAGCCGCGAACGCGACCACGAGCAAGGGGGCGAGGAACGGCAGATCGAGCGCCGCCGCCATCTCCCGCGTGGCGACGGTGTACATGCCGAGCGGGAAGACCGCTCCCCAATAGAGCGGATCGTAACGGAGCGGGAATCTCTGGACGATGTGCCGCCAGACGCCCAGCACGAGGAGCATGGGGATCCACCAGGTTCCTGTTGCCCAGTAGAAGACCGTAAATCCCTTGAGGAAGGGCAAAAGCGAGGCGAGGAAGGGTGCATCCGGCGTGTTCTCGACGAGCCGCGCCCCGGCCAGGGTGGAGATCGCCATTGCACCCATGTTGATCCAGTAGGGCGGCGTGAGGTCGCCCGGGGAGAAGGGGAAAAAGCTGTAGCGGTAGAAGATGAGGGAGATGACCCAGATGTAGAGCATGCCGCCCCAGAGCCACATCGAGAGCGCGAAGAAATTGAATTCCAGCCGATAGGGCTGCGGCCAATGACGGGCGATCAGCGAGGCGAGCACCGCGATCGACTGGGTGGCGACCACGGCGATCAACCATGCGCCGTTGATTCCTTCCTCGAGCGGCGGCTTGTGCTGCTTGACCGTGAAGGCGGTGAAGATCGTGTAAGTGAGGCCGAGCCAGAGCGCGATGCCGAGGATGAAGAAGAGGGTTGCTCCGGCCAGGCTGTGCGCGAGCAGGAGAAGCTGAGTGCCGAGGATGCAGGAAGCGGCGACGGCGGTGAAGAAGCCGGGGCCGAGCCGGTGGTCTGTCATATCAGCGAAGAAGAGGCGCGGGTAGCGCAGCATGCGTAAGCCCGTGAGCAGGACCAGCACCGCATAGGCGGCGAGGTTGAAGGCAAAGAGAGCGAGGGCGAGGGCGGGAAGATCGAAGTCGCGCGCGGCGATCGAGACGATTCCGGTGGCCATCACGAGGGCGAAATAGGCAGGCGGGAGATGCTTCACGGCAGACGGGCGGGACCGGTTGGCGGCGCCTCAGGCGGCGTCACCGGGAAGATCCGGCGGCCGGCGGAAGGCGATGGAGAGCCGGTTCCAGGCGTTGATCGCCACCACGGCGTAAGTCAGATCGACCAGCTCCTTCTCGGAGAATTCGCGCCGCGCCGCGGCAAAAATTTCATCGGAGGCGTGGCCGTCGGTGATCAATGTGACGGCCTCGGTCCAGGCAAGGGCCGCCCGTTCGCGCGCGGTGTAGAGCGGCGCCTCCTGCCAGACGGGGAGGAGGTCCAGACGCTCCTGGCGCTCGCCGAGGGCGCGGGCCTCGCGGAGGTGCATGGCGAGGCAGAAGGCGCAGCCGTTGATTTCCGAGGCTCGGACTTTGACGAGCTCGAGGAGCAAGGGTTCGAGCCCACTTTGGTTGACGTAGGCCTGCAAGCCGGCCAGCGCCTGGCGGCCAGCAGGGGCGATGCGCATGGCGTCGAGCCGTGGTGTCATTGAACCCTCCGCGGACCGGGCGGCCGGCCTTCGTTCCGGCCGCGCGGGGGCAAGCTAGGGCATGATCGGTTCGGCAAGAAGGACCGGGGGTGCTCCGGCCTCTTGGTTTGGGGGCGGCTATGGGGCTTCGGGGCGGTGCGTCCGCGGGTGGGCGAGAGGAGCGAGATAGAGGGCGACGAAGAGGCCGAACGCGGCGGACCAGGCCGCGGCGGCGAGCGCGAGCAGGAGGAGCATGCGACCGCCGGCGAGAGGTGCCGCGAGACGCAGGAGCGCGGCGAGGCTGACGAGCGCATAGACCAAGGTGGTTCCGGGGCCGGCGTGCAGGGCGCGGCCGGTATGGCCGAGGGTGGCGCGGGTCATCACGGCGAGCGTCATGGTGCCGATGGCGCCGATGGTGAGGCCGTGGATCGCGTCGGCCGGGGCGAGCCAACCGGTGAGGACGGAGAAGCCGAGGAGGAGTAAGCCGCCGGCGAGCCAAGCGTAGCCGAGATGCAGCACGAGGAGGAGCGGCTCGGGCCAAGTGCGCCAGCCCTGCCAGCGGGCGAGGCGGACGAGAAGGAGGGCGCCGGCGGCGAGGGCGAACCAGCCGGTTGGAGAGCCCGTCGGGGCCAGCACCCAGGAGAGCAGGGCCAGGGCGGCGCCGCCGAGGGCTGCGCGGTCGAGCGGGCCGAAAGAGGCGGGCATGCCCGCCTCGGGGTTCCGGCGCGCCAGCCAGTTGCGGGTGAAGCTCGGGACCAGGCGCCCGCCCATCATGCTGACGAGCAGCAGCAGCGTGGCCACGCCAAGGCGATTGCCGCGTTCGGGATCGGGAAGGAGGCCGAGGACCGCGAGATGGACCCAGGCATCGGCGGCGAAGAGGAGAGAGAGGGCGGCGAGGACGGGCAGGTTGCGCCAGTTGCGCCCAGCCAGGATCTCACGGCCGATAACCGCGAGGAGGGCCAGGGGAAAGACGAGGTCGAGGGGGGCGGCGAACGCCTCGCCCAACGGGGCAGAAAAAAACACGGCGATTCGGCCGAGCAGCCAGAGGCCGGCGAGGCCGGCGAGGGCCGGGCCCTGGAGCGGCATCCGCCCGGTCCAATTGGGGACGGAGGTGAAGAGGAAGCCGGCGACGGCGGCGAGGCCGAAGCCGAACACCATTTCGTGGACGTGCCAGACGAGCGGGGGGAAGGCGCTCGGCAGGCGAGCGATGCCGGCAAAGTCGAGCAGCCAGAGGGGGATCGCGAAAGCGGCGGCAAGGCCGGCGAGCAGGAAGAAGGGGCGGAAGCCGGCGGAGAACAGGGTCGGGCCCTGAAAGGGACGGTAGCGAGGGACGGCGTTCATCGGCGCATTCCACGGGGGGATGACCGTGGACTCTGCCGAACGGGCGCCAGGGCGCAAGTCTCGAAGGAAAATAGCGGGCGTCTGCCGACGCCACGCGGAGGCGACAATGTTGCGGCATGTGCGGGGGTCGAACATTCGCGGATGGCCAAGCGCGCGGTGATGCTCGAGCGGCACGACGGACCCGATGCGGACGCGCCACGGTGCTGGCGGCGGGAGCCGGGCGGTATCGCGCTCGCGGTGAAGGTGCGGCCCGGAGCGAAACGGCAGTTGCTTGGTCCGGTCCAGCCGGCGGCGGAGCGGCCGGGCTGGCCGCGCGGACGGCTTGCCGTCGCCGTCACCGCACCGGCGGAGGGCGGCGCCGCGAACGAAGCCGTCATTGGCCTGCTTGCCGGCCGCCTCGGCCTTCCCAGGACGGCGATCGCGATCAGGGCCGGGAAGACCTCCCGTGACAAGCTGATCGGGATCGTTGCCGAAACGGCGGCGCTGGCGCGCGCGCTCGCCGCACTCGACTCTGAGGCATGCGCATGAGGGCGGCCGGGCGGCGGTATCGTTAGTGAGGAGTTCGTACCCGACGAAGCGGGAGGAGGGCATGACGGGTGCTCGAGCGCGATCGGGGAAGAAACGTTGATATCAACATAGAAGGCTTATCAAGGATGCTCCGTACCGGGCCGGCGGGGTGCGGTCAGCCGCGCTTCGGCGCGGCGGCGAGGCGCTCGGCGAAGGCGATCGCCTCGAGCAGGCTTTTTTCGTTGGCGACGCCGCGACCGGCGATGTCGAAGGCGGTGCCGTGATCGACCGAGGTGCGGACGATCGGCAGGCCGAGCGTGACGTTGACGCCGGAGAGCGCCTCGAAGCGGCCCGTGGCGGGATCGACGTCGAAGCCGAGCAGCTTCACGGGGATGTGGCCCTGGTCGTGGTACATCGCGATGGCGGCGTCGTACTGGCCGGCGCGGAGCTTGACGAAGATGGTGTCGGCGGGGACGGGGCCGGAAATGTCGAGGCCGCCAGCGGCATAATCGGCGACGAGCGGGGCGGTGATTTCGATGTCTTCGCGGCCGAAGAGCCCGCCTTCGCCGGCGTGCGGATTGAGCGCGGCGACGGCGATGCGGGGGCGCGGGACGCCGAGATCGATGAGGGCGGCGCGGGTGAGGTCGATGACGCGGCGGAGGCGCTCGGGCGTGAGGCGCTTCGGGACGTCGGCGAGGGCTATGTGGGTACTGACGTGGCTCACGCGGAAAGGGCCATGGGCGAGCATCATCACGGAGCCGCGGACGCCGGTGAGGTCGGCCAGCATCTCGGTGTGGCCGGGATAGTGGAAGCCGGCGAGATTGAGGGCTTCCTTGTTGAGCGGTGCGGTGACGATGCCGCCGACGCGGCCGGCAAGGGCGAGGCGAACCGCGCGTTCGACGGCGTGGTAGGCGAGGCGGCCGGCTGCGGGCGAAACGACGCCTGGGGCAATGATTTCGCGCTCGGGAGCGGCCTCAACGATGGCGAGCGGCGGCCAGGCGGGATCGTCCGCGCGGACCTCGGGGATGGCGAGGGTGGGCGCAAAGGCGGCGCGGGCCGATTCGAGAGCCGAACGGCTGCCGATGACGAGGAGGCCGAGATCGCCGGCCGAGAGGCGAGGGGCGAGGGCGCGTGCGGCCTTGACGATGATCTCGGGGCCGATCCCCGCGGGATCGCCCATGGTGAGTGCGAGATGGGTGGGAGCGCGGGTGGGCTTCACGGCCGCGCATTCCGGCACGGCGCCAGGGCGGGCGGCGACAAGGCCGCGGCGGCCAGGCGGGCGAGCAGGGATTCGTCGCCGAAGGCGCCGGATTTGGAGATGAGGGGAAGAGAATCCCAGCGGCTGCCGCGGAGGAGGGAGACCGGAACGCCGGGCATGAGGCGACCGAGGACCTGGAGGTGGGTGGCGCCGAGGGAGGAGGAGACGGCGCGGAGCGTTTCGCCGCCGGAGACGAGGAGACTGCCCGGGTGGGGAAGCGCTGCGAGGAGGCGGTTCGTTTCGCTGGCGATGCGGGCGGCGGCAACAGGGCGCGGCAGGCCGGGCGGGAGGGCAAAGGAAACGAGCGCGATCGCGGTTGCGGCAAGGCGTGCGGCGAGGGCGGCGATGCTGGCGGGGCTCGCGTCGGGAAGCGGGAGGTGGTGCGGCGAAGCGGCGCGGAGCTGGGCTGCGGTGACGGGGTGGTCGGAGCCGAAGAGGCCGAGGAGGGGGAGCGGAGGAGGAGCGGTGATGGTCGAGGGGCGGCCGAGGGCGGCGGCAAGGCCGGCGCTGCCGCACCAGAGCGGGGGCTCGGGCAAGGCGAGGCCGGCGGCGGCGATATGGGCGAGATCGGTGTCGGTTTCGGCGTCCCAGAGGCTCACGCCGGCGGGGACGGGATCACCGGGGCGGGCGAGGGTGAGGGGAAGGCCAAGGGCTGCGAGATCGGCGCGGAGATCGGGGCCGGTGCGCCCCGGGCGCTCGGGAGAGAGGGCATATTGCAGGCCGGCGCGCGTGGCGCGGTGCTGGAAGGGAAAGGCCGGGGCGATGATGCAGGTGCGGAACGGCGTTGCCGCGAGGCAGGCGGCGATCGCGCGAGCGGGATGGCCGCGAAGGAGGCTGTCGAGCTTGCAATAGGAGATGCGGGCGGCGGCGGGAGCGAGGAGGGGTGCAAGGCGCGCTGTGGCCAGGGAGGCGGTCGCAGCGTCACGCTCGCGTGTGGCGCTGTCGATGGCGGCGGAAGGCGGAAGGATCTGCGGGAGGACGGAGGCGGAGAAAACGGCGACCGGGCCGGTCGCGCCCGTGAACTCGGCGGCGGTATCGAGTGCGCCGGTCAGGTCGTCGGCAAGCAGACGAAGCTCCGGCATGCAGCGCGAGATCAGCGCAGGCGACGGCGCAGATTGTCCACATAGACCGCGCCGACGACGACCACGCCGAGGATCACTTGCTCGACATAGGGGGAGATGCCGGCGAGTTCCGTGCCGTTGCGGAGGATCGTCATCAGGAGCGCGCCGAGCACGCTGCCGAGGATGGTGCCGACGCCGCCGAAGAGGCTGCCGCCGCCGATGACGACAGCGGCGATCGAGTAGAGTTCGTAGTTCTGGCCGGCGGTCGGCTGCGCGGCTGCCGTGTAGGCGACATAGACGATGCCAGCGAGCGCGGAGGTAGCGCCGGCGAGAACGTAGATGAGCGTGAGGTGGCGGCGAACATCGATGCCGGCGCGGCGCGCGGATTCGGCGTTCGAGCCGATGGCGAGGGTGTAGCGGCCAAAGCGCGTGCGGTTGAGCACGAAGGCGGCGATGAGCGCGAGGATGAGGGCGATCCAGGCCATGTGCGGGAAGCCCAGGAAGTCGCCTTGGGCGATGACAAGAAAGCCCTGCGGCAGGCCGAAGACCGGCGTGCCGTTGGTGGTGAGGAGCGCGCCTCCGAGGGCGACGGCGAGCATGCCCAGGGTGGCGATGAACGGCGGCACGCCGAGAGTGGTGATGGTGAGACCCATGACAAGGCCGACGAGCGCGCCGGCGAGGAGCGTGAGGAGGACGGCGACGATCGGCGGCATGCCGAGATTGACGGCGGCGAGGGCGGAAATCATCGCGGTGAGCGCAACCACCGAGCCCTGAGAAATGTCGATTCCGGCGGTCGCGATGACGAAGGTCTGGCCGACCGCAAGGATGGCGATGATCGCGACCTGCTGCGCGATGTGGTACCAGTTCACGGGGCTCATGAAGCGCGCGTTGAGGAGCGCGAAGATGATCGTGAGCGCGATGATGCTGGCGAGCGCGAAGGCGAGCTGGCGGAGCTCCTGAAGGAGCCGGGTGCGGCGGCTCTGGCGGGGATAGGCGGTAACGGAGAGGCTTTCGACGCTCATGCGACCGGGCCCGCGGGCATGTTCTGGTGCGCCTGGCCCGGGCCGGCGCGCGCCGGCCCGGGGGAAAAATCAGCTTGCCGGCTGGTATTTCGGCGCATACTGGCGAATGGCAGCGGTGGCTGCCTTGCTGCCGAGATTGGCAGGCGTGAGCAGGAAATAGGGCGTATCGATGCGCTTGGGCACGCTCTTGCCCTGGATCACGTCGAGCAGTTCGACCACGGCGTAGTAGCCCATGTCGTACGGCGATTGCAGGATCGAAGCCTGGATGACGCCGGAATGGATGAAGGGGATCTCGCCGAGATCGGCGTCGAAGCCGACGACACGGGTTTTCCCGTGCGCGCGAGCGACGGCATTTGCGGGGCCGAGGGCGGAGCGGTCGTTGGCACCGAAGATCACCTTGAGGTTCGGATATTCGGTGAGGAGGTTGCTGGCGAGGCTGATGCCCTTGCTGATGCTGTTCTCGGAATAGAGGACCGGGCCCATCCGCTTGATGGAGGCGAAGCCCTTCATGCCTTGCTCGAAGCCGGTGGGGCGGGCGATGCCGGTGCTCGATGTGTGGTTGAAGTCGATGATCGCATACTCACCGCTATGATCCATGAGATGGGTCGCGGTGTAGCGGGCCAGCGCCGCCGCGGCACCGACGTTGCTGGTGGCAAGGAAGCTGTCGGCGATGTTCGGGCTCAGGCCGGAATCGACGGTGATAACCGGGACGTGGTGAGCCATGGCGCTCTGGACAGGCTTGAGCAGCGCCTTCGGGTTCTGTGCGGCGAGGACGATGCCGTCTACGCCGGCGGTGACGGCGTTGTTGACCATCGCGATCTGGGCCGGGAGATTGAGGCCGCTCGCCGGCGCCTCGAAGGCGACGTGCACGCCCCACTTGGCGGCGGCGGCGTCCGCGCCCTCCTTGACCGCGAGCCAGTAGGGCGAGGCGTTGGATTTGGTGATGAGCTCGAAATGGTACGCCTTGGCGGGCTTGGCCGGGGTGGGGATGTCCTTCACCGAAGCGGCGGCGAGCGCGGGGCCGGCGAGGCCGAGAGCAAGCGCGGCACCGAGCGAAGCGGCGAGCAAGGGGTGGGGCGGACGGGCGGATTTCACTCTCGGCATCATGATTTCTCCCTTTCTGGTTCAGCCTGGTGCCGGACACGCCGCCCGGCGGCCTCTCTTCACGCGGGCACGGCGGCGCCCTGCACGCTGAAGCCGGTCATATAGCGGACGAGCTCGTCCTGCGAGGTTTCGCTCGCGCGGCATTCATAGACCTTGCTGCCGCGATACATAACCGCGACGCGGTCGCACACTTCGAGCACCTCGAGAAGGTTGTGGTCAATGAAGAGGATGCCCACGCCGTCGCGGGCGAGGCTGCGCGCCATGCGGAGCACGTTGCGGGATTCGATGGCGGCCAGAGCGGCGGTCGGTTCGTCCATGATGACGACCTTGGCCTTCCAGTAAAGCGCGCGGGCGATCGCCACCGCCTGGCGCTGGCCGCCCGAAAGCGCGAGCACGCGGGTCTCCGGGTCAGGGATGTGGCTTTCGATGCGGCCGAGCAAGGCGACCACCTCGGCGCGGACGGTGGCGTCGTCGATCACCGGGACGACGCCGGCGAGACGGCGGAGCGGCTCGCGGCCGAGGAAGATGTTGGCGCCGACGTCGAGATGGTCGGCGAGCGCAAGGTCCTGGTAGATCATTTCGATCCCGGCCTGGCGGGCGGCGCGCGGGGAGGCGAAGCTCGCGGGTTGGCCGGCGAGGCGAAGCTCGCCCGAGTCCGGCGGATGCGCGCCCGAGATCACCTTCATGAGGGTGCTCTTGCCGGCGCCATTGTCGCCGACGACGCCGAGGACCTCGCCGGGAGCGAGGGAGACGCTCACGTCCTTGAGCGCCTCGACCGCGCCGAAGCGCTTGCTCACGTTGCGGACCTCGAGCAGCGCGTCCACGTGCGTTGGTTCCTCTCCCGGCCGTTCTGCCTCAATTGGTGCGTCCGTTCTGACGCCGGGATGGCTTCGGAGTCAATTCCGGGTCATGCGCGGAGGGCCGGCGGATGCGGGGCCGGCGGCGCGGACCGTGGCGGGGCATGCGCTGATCGCCGGCTCGCCGGCGCGGGTGGCCGAGGCGGTCGCGGAGATCGGGAGGATCGGGGTGGGCGGCATCATCATGGCGTTCCGGCTTGGGCCGATGCCGCATGAAATCGCGGCAAGGAGCCTCACCCTTTTCATGGAGAAGGTGGCGCCGGAGTTTGCGGCACGAGAGGAAGCGGGCGCGCAGGCGAAGGCGGCGGAGTGACGGCTCGGCGGGTTCGAGATTGCTTCGTCGCTTGGCTCCTCGCAATGACCCCGGGGGGAAAAATGCTCAGAAGCGCACGGTGAGGAGGCCAAGAATCTGGCGCTCGACGGCCGGGCCAGCCGTCGTCATCAGGCTCGCGGCGTTGAACTGCCGGGCGGTGAGTGCCAGCGTCACGTGCGGGGTGAGGTGATAGGCGATGCGGCCGCTGAGCGAGACGTAATTGCCGACCTCCACCGCCTCGAGTGCGATCATCGAACTGGACACCGTCGATTGGAAATCGACGCAGCTCGATTGCCGGCGCCCATAGAGGTCGAAATCGAACTTGCGCCAGGTTCGCCCGACGTGAAGGATAATCGTGTTGCGCGGCACGCTGTTCGCATAGTCGATGACGCTCGTTGTCGCCGGCCCCTGGTTGAGGTCGGTCCCGTTCGTGGTGGCGACGAAGGCGTAGCCGGCGTCCCATCGCCAGCCGGAGGGGCCAGCCGGAGGGGGGTGTCCCGCGAGGCCGATGCGCAGGATGCTGGCATTGTTGAGCCGGAGGAGATCGCTCGCCTGGACCACATAGACCCGCTGATCGACCCAGTCCGGAACGCTGGGGAGCAAGGGGTTGATGACGCTCTCGTGCACGCCGTTGCGATAGGCGTTCAGCGTGAGGATGCCGAGACGCGTATCGGCGTCGAGCTCCGCGCGCAACGAATTGGTGGCGAGATTGAGGGTGTCGAAGGTGCCGGTGAAGTTTTCCGCGGCGACCCGGCTGTCGGTGAGGCTGCCCTCGGTATAGAGCGAGACGCCGGGATGCGGCAGAGCCCGACGGGAAGCGCGGGATCGCCGCGCAGAGGGTCAAGGACCGATCACCCGCGGCGGGTCGGTGCCGTGCCGCGGGTGGGCATCCGCATCGCCGACCGGCGCGCTCGTCGGCATACGGGCGCTTCTCCCTGGACAAAGAGGCAGCGCCGCCCGAACCCGTCGAGCCGGCACCGGCGTTGAACTTTCGTCCCAAGGCCTTATCCTTTGATTAACGCTGCGCCGAAGTGTGCGCCAGCTTCAGTTTGACAAATGCACCCCAGTCGCGCTCCCCGGTCGCGCGTCCGTTCCGTGGCGAGTGTGGCGAGGACCCGGGTCAGCCGCCGCTCTGCAGTGCGAGGCCGAAGAAGAGCCAGGCGATGCCCTGGAAGATCAGCTCGATGGTGAGGGCGGTGAAGAGATCCCGTTTCCCGTGGCTGACGTTCCGGTGCGCATCGAGCGTGGGGGTGAGGGAAGACCTGGTGCGGTGACTTTCCCGGGTTGGGGGGAAGGCGCGGCGTGGTCAGGCGGGCGGGCTGAAGTTGTAGCGGGTGCGGAGCGATTTGGCTGCGGCGGTGCGGCGGAGGGCGGCATGGAGGATCAGCGGTTTCGGCGGTGATCCAGAAGATGCTCTCGCGGTCGGTGCCCGTGCAGCTGACGAAGATTGTGGTCTCATCCGTGTGCGGCGGGAGGGTTCTGGCGTTGCGACGGAGAATGGCGGAGCGGCTGGCGCGCCGGGCGCTTCGGGGTTGTGAGGGGATCGGGCACCGGTAACGTGCGGGTGGGCAAGCGGGGGTCAAGGGCATGAGCAGGGCAGACGTGCTGGTGATCGGCGGCGGGCTGCACGGCTGCTCGGCGGCGCTGCACCTGGCCCGCCGCGGGGCGGCGGTGACGGTGATCGAGAAGGATCACGTGGGGCGGCACGCCTCGGGCGTGAATGCGGGAGGCGTGCGGCGTCTCGGGCGGCACTTCGCGGAGGTGCCGCTGGCGGTCGCGGCCATGGAGCTTTGGCACCGGATCGGCGAGCTGGTGGACGACGATTGCGGTTTCGAAAGCCACGGCCAGGTGAAGGTGGCGGAGAACGAGGCCGAGATGGAGGCGCTGGCGGCGCGGGTGGCGGCGCTCAGGGTGCAAGGGTTCACGCACGAGGAGGTGCTAGACCGGGCGGCGCTCCGGGAGGCGGTGCCGGCGCTCGCGCCGCATTGCGTGGGCGGGATCATCGCGCGGGCCGACGGGGCGGCGCTGCCGTTTCGCACCACGCTCGCATTCCGGCGCAAGGCGGAGGCGCTCGGCGTTCGGTTCCGCGAAGGTGTCAGGGTGCGGGAGGTCAGGCGGAAGAACGGAGACTGGAAGGCGGCGGCCGAGAACGGAGAAAAATTCGCGGCGAAGGTGGTGGTGAACGCGGCGGGCGCCTGGGGTGGGGCCATCGCGGCGGTGCTGGGTGAGCCCGTGCCGCTCGAGCCGCGTGCGCTGATGCTGATGATCAGCGAGCGGGTGGAGTGCTTCCTCGATCCGGTGGTGGGGGCGGCGGGCCGGCCGCTTTCGTTCAAGCAGTACGAGAACGGGACGGTGCTGATCGGCGGCGGCTATCAAGGGCGGGCGTTTCCGGAAGAGAACCGGACGGTGCTCGATTTTGCGGGGCTGGCGAAGAGCGCGGCGACGGTCGCCGAGCTTTTTCCTCTCATGCGAGGGGCGGCGATCGTGCGTGCCTGGGCGGGGATCGAGGGGTTCCTGCCGGACGAAATTCCGGTGATCGGTCCGAGCATGAAGGCGGAGGGCGTTTTCCACTCCTTCGGCTTTTGCGGGCACGGGTTCCAGCTTGGCCCGCTGGTCGGCGCGATCACGGCGGAGCTGGTGACGACGGGGCGGACCAATCTGCCGATCGGGCCGTTCTCGATCAGGCGATTCGCCGGCGCGGCTGGCACGGGCGGGGTGCCTGCGCATTGATCCAGATCAAAGACGGGCCGCCGTCGCGGAGTAGCGTGCCGCCGCTCCGAGAAAGGACGACTCGCCGATGCGCGCGGATGCCCGGTTCACAACCAAAGGCTTCGAGACGGCGAGCGGCGGGCGGGAGCAGGTCATCAGCGTGCGCGTCGAAGGGGGGGGCGACTTCGCCCTGCAGCAGGCGGCGGTGGCCGGGGCCTACCGGGAGGCGATGGAGGCGGCCGGACTTCCGCCCGGGAGTGCGGTGTTCCGGCGCATCTTCCTCAGCGATGTGCTGAACCAGGCGGCGGCGCTCAAGGGCGGCGGGCTCTGTCCGGGCGAGGAGGAGGAACCGGTCGCGGTCTCGGTGGTGGAGCAGGCGCCGCTGCCGGGGTCGAAGATTGCGCTCCTCGCCTATCACGTGACCGACCCGGCGGGGCTCAGCAAGCGGCGCGTCGGCGCGCGGCACGTGCTTGTCGAGAAGAGCGGGGCGCGGCATCTCTGGTCCACGCGGCTCTGCGCCGGCGCGGAGAGCTTTCCCGTTTCGGCGGAGGCGCAGACGCGGGCGGTGTTCGAGGAGCTGATCGGCGCGCTCGGCGCCGCGGGCGGTTCGCTCGCCGGGAACTGCGTCAGGACCTGGATGTTCGTCAAAGGCATCGACGTCTTCTATCCGGGCATGGTGGCGAGCCGGCGGGCTCTCTTCGCCGAGCAGGGGCTGACGGAGGACACGCACTACATCGCCGCGACCGGCATCCAGGGCGCCTGCGCGCACCGCTTCGACGTGGTGGCCATGGACGCCTATTCGCAGCTCGACCTCGTGCCCGGGCAGATCGCCTATCTCAACGATTTCGATCGGCTCTGTCCGACGCATCGCTACGGCGTGACATTCGAACGCGGCAGCAGCGTGAGCTACGCGGATCGGAGGCAGTATTTCATCTCGGGCACCGCGAGCATCGACGGCGCGGGGCAGGTAGTGCACCGGGGCGATGTGCTGGCGCAACTCGAACGCGCGCTCGGCAATGTCGAGGCGCTGCTCGGCGCGGGATCGGGGCGGCTTGACGATCTGCTCTATCTGATCGTCTATTTGCGCGACCGGGCGGATGCCGCTGCCATCGAGGCGGCGGTCGCCGAGCGGCTGCCGGGGCTGCCGGTGGTGTTCGTCGAGGGTGTGGTGTGTCGCCCGGAATGGCTGGTCGAGATCGAGGGCGTGGGGGTTGCGGCGCTCGGCCGGGCCGGCCTTGCCCACTTCTGAGCAGGGGAGAACAGCATGAGTGCCAGCGCTGAGCCGCCTTTCACCTATCTCGACGAGCGGGCGATCGCCGCGGCGCCGCTCA
Organism: Pseudomonadota bacterium; assembly: GCA_021816925.1. GTDB lineage: Bacteria > Pseudomonadota > Alphaproteobacteria > Acetobacterales > Acetobacteraceae > JAKAWQ01. The sequence continues at coordinate 6,882 of JAKAWQ010000041.1, read as the reverse complement.
GAAGCGACCCGTACGACTTCGCGTTCGTTGAGCACGCGATTCCGGAGCGCCTCAAGGAGGAGGTGCTCGAGGATGCGCCGCGGATTCCCGATCGCGGCAGCTATGGCGTGCCGAACCTCCCGCATGGTCCGCATTTCGCGGGCGTGGTGAAGGAGCTGATGGGCGCACGCTTCCGCCGGCTGGTCGAGCAGAAGTTCTCGATCGACCTCAGCAAGTGCCCGCCGGTTGCGGTGATGATGGGCAACACGACCGGGCACTACAACGAGGGCTACGCACATCCCGATTCGAAGCACAAGATCGTCACCGTCCTGGTGGGGTTCACGCGCTCCTGGCCGTATGAGCGCGGGAAATTGCGCGTGCTCAGGAGCTCGAGTCGGGAGGATATGGCGTTCGAGTTCGCGCCCGAGTTCGGCCGCATGCTGATGTTCCGCGTCGGCGACCATTCCTGGCACGGCTTCCTGCCGCAGAAGGGGCAGCGGATGAGCCTGCAGCTCTGCTACGTCGATTCCGAGTGGTACGTGAAGCGGGAATACTGGCGGCATCATCTGAGCGCGGTGGCGAAGTCGATCCCGCTGGTGCGCCAGGTGATCGACTGGGCGCCGCGACGCTTCACCTGAGGCGAAGAGAGGCGGCGTCATGGAATTTCCTCGCCTGCCGGAGCCCCCGGCGGTTGCGGGACACTTCGTGGCCGCGCTCAAGGCGGCGCGGCGCGAGGAATGGCCGTACCGGCACTGGCGACTTGCCGACGTGCTGCCGGAGAGCATGTGCGTCGGCATCCTGAGCCTGCCGATCGCGCCGCCCTCGGTCGGACGGACGGACGGGACGCGCGCGTCGTTCAACGAGAAGCGCATCTTCTTCAATGCCGCGCGGATCGCGCGCCATGCGCCCTGCGCGGTGCTGGCGGAGGGGTTGCAGAGGCCGGAGGTGGCGCGGGCGGCAGGCGAGACGCTCGGGATCGCGGTTGGCGGTTCCTATCTCCGGATGGAATACATCCAGGACACCGACGGCGCCTGGCTTGAGCCGCACTGCGACATTCCCGAGAAGCTCTTCTCGATGGTGATCTATCTCTGCACCGGGCCGGACGCGGCGGGGTGGGGCACCGACATCTATGACGCGGAGCGGCGGCGGGTGGGGCGTTCGTCCGCCGAGTTCGACAGCGCGGTGATCTTCATTCCCGGCGCCAATACCTGGCACGGCTTCGAGCCGAGGCCGATCGAGGGCGTGCGGCGGCTGATGGAAATCAACTATGTGCGCCCGGAATGGCGCGACCGCGAGCAGCTTGCGTTTCCCGATCGGCCGATCCGTCTCGGCTGAGCAGAGCGGTGCACCGGCGGATCGAAAAGCAAAAGCAGGAGAAGAGGAATGATGGACGTTTCCCGGGTGACGTTCCGGGCGGGGCTTGCCGCCCTGCTCATGCTGCTGGTCGCGCCGGCGCTCGCGCGCGCGGGTGCGCCGGCCGCGGCGGGGGCGCTGCCGGGCGATATCCTGGTCGCGGATCGCGGCAGCGGGCGGCTTCTCATCATCAGCCCCGGCAAGCGCATTCTGTGGTCGATGAATTTCAAGGCACTCGGGCCGGCGGGGGGCCCGACGGGCCTGCATTCGCGCTGGCCGGATGACGCCTTTATCACGCCCGATCATCGGCACATCATCGTCAACGAGGAAGACAACCAGGTGGTCGATATCATCGACATCGCCACCAAGAAGATCGTCTGGTCGTACGGGCACGCAGGCGTGACCGGCTCGGCACCGGGCTATTTCAACACGCCGGACGATGCGATCCAGATGCCGGACGGGAATGTGGTGGTTGCCGATATCGTCAATCAGAGGGTGCTGATCATCGATCCGAAGACGAGCCGGATCGTCCGGCAGTACGGCGTGACGGGGCAGCGGCGGCATGCGCCGCCGCACTTCTTCAACGCGCCGGACGGCGCCTATCCCACACCCGACGGCGGGCTCTTGGTGACCGAGATCGGATGGGGGCATAACTCGTTCGGCTGGCTCGACCGGCTGAGCCCGAGCGGCACGCTCGACTACAGCATCACGACGAACATGGCCTATCCGTCGGACGGGGTGGTGATACCGGGCGGGAACGTGCTCGTCGTCGATTACGTCAAGCCCGGTTCGGTCGAGATCTATTCGCCGCAGGGCAAGCTCGTGTGGCGCTATCGCAAGGCCTCGGGCCCGGGCGAGATCAATCATCCCTCGAACGCGGTACGACTGCCGAACGGCAACATCCTGGTGTGCGACGACTGGAACGACCGGATCGTGGTGATCGACCCGAAGACGAAGCAGATTCTGTGGCAATACGGGCATCAGGGCGTTCCGGGCGCGGGGCCGGGTTCTCTGAACATTCCGGACGAGGTGTTCTTCATTCCGTCGTCCTGGCATCTGGCGCTTCGTTGAGAGAGCAGGGGCAAGGGGCGGCGACCGCGGTGCCGGAGCGAGGCCCGTGATCAGGTACGTTGCGCCGCTCCGCGAGTTCCTCTTCGTGCTCGAGGAGCAACTGGGGATCGAGCGGTTGCGCGGGATCGGTGCCTTTGCCGCCGCGACCCCCGGCACGATCTCCGCCGTACTCGGGGAGGCAGCGCGGTTCTGCGAAGGCGTGCTGCTGCCGGCCAATCGGGTGGGCGACCAGGAGGCGTGCCGGTTCGAGAACGGAACGGTCAGGACGCCCGCGGCGCTCAGGGCGGCGTATCGGGCGTTTGCCGAGGCGGGCTGGCTGTCGCTTGCGTGCGATCCGGCCTGGGGTGGGCAAGGGCAACCGGAGGTGCTGAATTTCGCGCTCGGCGAGATGGCGTGCGCGACAAATCTTGCATTCTACACCTATGCGGCGATTTCGCATGCGGCGTATCTGCTGATCGAGGCGCACGGCTCCGAAGAAATGCGGCGCGTCGTGCTGCCACGGCTGGTCGAGGGGTGCTGGAGTGCGACGATGTGCCTGACGGAGGCGCACTGCGGCACGGATATCGGCCTGATCGAAACGAGGGCGCGGCCGGCGGAGGATGGGAGCTTCCGGATCGCCGGAACGAAGTCGTTCGTGACCGGCGGGGAGCAGGATCTCACCGAGAACATCGTCCACCTCGTGCTCGCGCGCATCGCACGGGCGCCGGCGGGAACGCAGGGGCTCAGCCTCTTCATGGTGCCGAAATTCCTGTTCGGGCCGGAGGGCGCGCGCGGGATCGGCAACCGGGTGGTGTGCGGATCGCTGGCGGCGAAGATGGGGCTCCATGCCTCGGCCACCTGCACGATGCATTTCGAGGAGGCGACGGGGTATCTGGTGGGGCGGCCAGGGCGCGGATTGCCGGCGATGCTGACGATGATGAATATCGCGCGGGCGACGGTCGGGCTGCAGGGGCTGGGGCTGGCGGAGACGGCCTATCAGAGTGCCAGGGCCTATGCGCGCGAGCGGCTGCAGGGACGGGCGATCGCGGAGGCAGGAGCGCGGGAGCGGGGGCGCGCGGCCGATCCGATCGTCCTGCATCCCGACATTCGGCGGATGCTCATGACGATGAAGGCGCTGATCGAGGGCGGGCGGGGTGTGGCGTATGCGCTTGGTGTCGATCTCGATCTCGCGCGGCATCATCCCGATGCCGAGGCGCGCAAGGAGGCGGAGGATCTGGCGCAGATCATGACGCCGGTGGTCAAGGCGTTCCTGACGGACTCCGGCTTCGAGATTGTCAATCTTGGCTTGCAGATTTTCGGCGGGCACGGGTATCTCCGCGAGGTCGGGATGGAGCAGCTTGTGCGGGATGCGCGGGTGGGGCAGCTTTACGAGGGCACCAACGGGGTGCAGGCGCTCGATCTCGTGAGCCGGAAGATCGTTGCGGGATCAGGGCGGCTGGTCGGGCGGTTCTTCGCGCGCGTGGCGCGGGTGATCGAGGAGGCGGGCGGGGAGCAGCGGATGCAGGAGTTCGTTCAGCCCTTGGCGGCGGCGGCGTCGCGACTGAGACGCGTGACGGCGTGGCTTGCCGAGGGTGCGAGGAGCCCGGCGGATGCGGCCGCGGGGGCGAGCGAGTATCTCAGGCTGTTCGGGCTGGTGGCGCTGGCGGCGAACTGGGCGAAGAGTGCCACGATCGCGCTGGCGGCGCTCGGCACGACGGAGGAGCGGGCGTTCTATGAGGGGAAGATCGCGACGGCGAGGTTCTTCATGCGGCGGCTGTTGCCGCAAAGTCTTTCGCTAACGCGCTCGATCATGGCGGGCGGGGATGCGGTGATGGCGCCGGAGGCGGCGGTGTTCTGAGCGGGGGCGCGGGGAGGATCACGGCGAGGGTTCGCCGGGGAGGGGGTTGCCGCCGAGGCGGCGGAGGAGCTCGCTCACCTCGGCAATCGCGGCGGTAGCGGCGGCGGCGTCCGTGCCCTTGGCGACGACCGCGACGCCGTTCTCGCGCTCCGGCGCATCTCTGTTCCCGCGCCGGCGATAGAAGGGGTAGCTGCCGAGATCGAGGCCGGGGAAGCGCGCCTGGATGGCGCCGAGGCCTTCGGCGAGCGTGCCTTCGGGGATGCCGGTGACGTGTACCGTAAGCGAGACCACGCGCGGGCCGTGTTGAAGGCGCGGGACAAGCGATTCGAACATGGCGCGCATCACCTCGGGCACCCCGGCCATGACGAAGACATTGCCGATCTCGAAGCCGGGAGCGATGGAGACCGGGTTCGCGATCAGGCGGGCGCCGCGCGGCATGGTGGCCATGCGCTGGCGGGCGGCGTTGAAGCCGCCCGGTGGATAACGCGGCTCGAGGAGCGCCCAGGCCTCGGGGTGCGGCTCCCAGGGCACGCCGAAGGCGGCGGCGACGCATTCGCTGGTGATGTCGTCGTGCGTCGGGCCGATGCCTCCGGTGGTGAAGAGGTAGGTGAAGCGCGCGCGGACCTCGTTGACCGTGGTGATGATGACATGGGCGATGTCGGGGATGATGCGGACCTCGCGGAGCGGGATGCCGATTTCGCCGAGGCGGGTGGCGAGGAATTTCACGTTCACGTCCTGCGTGCGGCCGGAGAGGACCTCGTTGCCGATGATGAGGACAGAGGCGGTGGGGGGCGAATCGGGCATGGCGGGCTCAGATGAGGAAATCGCGCAACATGGGAAAGAGCGGCTTGTCGGCGGGCGGGCACTGGTAGTCGGTCAGGCGGTCGGGGCGGACCCAGGCCAGGCGCTGGCGCTCCTGGGGCGAGGGGGTGCCGCGCCAGCGGCGGCAGAGATAGAGCGGCATCAGGAGGTGGAAGGTGTCGTAGGCGAAGGAGGCGAAGGTGAAGGGGGCGAGGCAGGCGGCGGTGACGTCGATGCCGAGCTCTTCACGAAGCTCGCGCGTGAGCGCCGACTCGGGCGTTTCGCCGGGCAGAACCTTACCGCCGGGAAATTCCCAAAGGCCGGCCATCGGCTTGCCTTCGGGGCGGCGAGAGAGAAGGACGCGGCCATCGGCGTCGATGAGGGCGGCGGCGGCGACGAGGACGAGCGGGCGCTCATCGGCCGGCGAGGGCGCGGGGGCGGCTGCGGGTGCCGGGCTGCCGAAGAGATCATCGCGGGTGGCCTCGAAGAGCACCACCGCCTGCTCGGCGCCGCGCGAGAGGAAGGGCTCGACACCGGTTCCGGTGCGGCGGAAGCCGATGCGGGCGAGGACGGCGAGCGAGGGCGCGTTGTCGGTGGCCACACTGGCCGTGAGGCGGGCGAGAGGCAGGTTGGCGAGCGCCCAGCGGGCGAGCCGCCCGGCGGCTTCGGTGGCCACACCATGGCCCCAGTATGGGCGGCCGACCCAGTAGCCGAGATCGGCCGCGGTGCCCTCCTGCGCGAGGCGGAGCCCGACCGCGCCGACCAGGATCTCGCGCTCGCCCTCCTGGCCGGTGATGGCAAGGTGCCACGCGCGGCCGGCGGCGAGTTCGGCGGCGGTGGAGGCGATCCATTCGTCGGCGAGCGCGCGCGGATAGGGGTAGGGCAGGCGGGCGAGGCCGCGAACGACGCTCCAGTCGTTGACGAGGCGGTGAAGCTCAGCGGCGTCTTCGGCGCGGAAGGGACGTAGCGCGAGGCGCTCGGTCGCGAGCGGGGCGAACGGAACCGCCGGTTCGGCCGTGACCGACGGGGCCGGCGGGCGGGGCGGGGTGAGCGTGCCGGTCACCGCCGCGGACGGCAACGCCGGCGCCAGCAAGCTGATCGGGCCGGAGGGGCTGGCGGCATGGGGAAAATCCTGAGAGAGGCGTGATGGTGGCAAAGCCGCGCGGATGAGGCAAGCGGCCGGCCCGGTTCACGCGGCGTAGATGTGCGCGCTTTCTGCAATCGCGTCGGCGAGCTGCTCGCTGGTGATGACGCCGAGAACGGAAGGCGGGCCGGCGGCGATTTCTTCGGCGAGGACGATGGCGACTTCGGCGCGGCGCTCGGACATGGCGGCGATCGTGGTGAGGACGGTTTCGTTCCCGCGGACGGTGATGAAGTGCCGATGCGCAAGCTCGATCAGGTCTTGCCGAGATTCCTTGCCCAGGAAGCCGCGCCGAACCATCCCGTTCGGTAGAATCCAGCCCGCGCCGCTTCGCAAGGGGGAGAATGCGGATTTTCATCGAGTCGGGATGTATCTCGTTGATTTTGCGCGTGGCTGCCGGACCAGCCGCAGGGTCCGATCGCGCGTCAGCGATGGGGGCCCGAGCACGCGCGAGGCCCTCACCCCCTCCCTCACCCCCAGCCCCTCTCCCAGAGGGAGAGGGGAGGAGGCAAGCCCCGACCCTCTCCCAAGGGGAGAGGGAGGCTCGCGATGACCGCCGCGGGGGAGATGGCCACTTGGGGCGGCGGTATCACTCAGTCCGCGAGTACGATGAGATCGGCGCGATCGATCGAGAGTGTGACGGGCTCAGCGGCTGCAAGGGGTACGTGCCGCGTTGTCATCGCAATGATCGATTGGCCGT
>JAKAWQ010000040.1 GCA_021816925.1 Pseudomonadota bacterium | reverse complement strand
GCTCCGCCGCGGGAGGGTGAACGACCACCGGGTGGTAGGATTGCGCGGCCGGCGCATTCGGCCGTTCCGGCGGCGGGGGCGCATGCACCACCGCAGGCCGCGGCGGCCCCGCTGGCCGCGGCGGCCCCGAAGGCGGGTGAGGCAGCGGAACGGGCGCGACGCGCAATGCCGTACGGGGGGGTGAGTGCGGTTCCACGAAGCGCTCCGGAGGCGGCGCGCCCCGGACCTCTCCCAAAACGGCGTGCGGTCCCGGCCGAACGGGCGGCCCATCCGGCAAGGGCCGCAATACCGCTACGGTCGCCGGAGCCGGACGCCGATACGCCGGCAGTACTGGCCGCCCTTCGGCCAGCACCGCCGCAGGAACCGTGGTCACCGCATCGCGATTGACGAGGCTGTTGATCGTCACGTTGTTCCGAAGAACGCGTGTCACGTCGATCTTCTCGATGTTCCGCACGTTGTAAACATTGACCTCTCGGATATAGCTCGGGCTCACCGCATAGGGAGGGCGGTAGATCTCACGTGGGCCGAGCGGCACCCACCCCACCAGCCCGGAGGCGAGCGCCCCGGCTGAAATGCCAACACTCACCCCGACACCGCCGATCGATCCCGCAGCGAAGAAATGGACGAGCGCCGGGGCATAGACCGGAACGCCAAACGACGCCTGAATGCCGGGCGCCACCGGCACCCACCCCCAGCGCGGTCCGATTTGCACCCAGCGGCCGTAATGGAAGGGGGCAAAGCCCCAGGGGTCGCCGTCCACCCAGGTCCAGCCCCATGGCGGCACAAAGACCCACCGCCCGACGCGGTACGGCACCCAGCCTACCGCGACGTTCGGAAACCAAACCGTGCCGTACGAAGGGAGGACTGACCAGGTTCCGTAGGATGCGAGATTAACCCCGCCGGTCATCTCGGCAACTGCGGGCGGCGGCGCCACGGCAGGAACAGGCGGGCTGCTGGCGATGAGCGCAGCGAGCAGCGGGTCCGGATGCGCAGGCGAGACCGTCACCGCAAGGCCGCCATTCGGCGCGCCGAAGAAACTTGCGCTCTGGCCGGGACCGACATTCTCGACGGCCGAGCCATCGACAACGCTGGCAGCACCATCGAGCGCTGTGACCACAGTCGGCCGACCAGCCCCTCCGACATCGATCTCATAGCGCCCAGGCCTGGCGATCTCGACCGTGCCACGCGGCGTTGCAATTTCAGCGTTCGCGCCAGGCGGCAGGTTGGTGAGGTCGAGCGCAACCTCGCCCGAAACCGCGGTGGCGGAAAGCCCGCTCGCGCCAAGCCCCCCGAGCGCCAGTTCGCTACCCGGCCCAAGCAGCGCCCGCATCGCCATGACCTCGATGGTTGCCTGCCCGTCCGGTGCCGTGGCGACAATCTCGCCGCCACTCAGCGGCTGGTTCGCCAACGCCGGCTGCCAAGCCTGGCCCGCGCCCGGCGCGACCCATACAGTACCCGCCGGCTGTGCCAGCCAGCCGACGACCGCGGGCGGAGTTGCCGCCTGCCCGGGCGTCAGCCCTTGCGCACGCGCCGCTCCAGGCAGAAGGGCAAGCACCGCGCCGGCCATTGCACGCAACGACCAAGGAAGCCTTGTCATGAGCTGCCTCCTTAATTGCTCCATCGCGCAACATCGGGGCACGTTGGGCCAGGATTGTGGCTGAACGTCGCTTTCTCGGAGGCAATGCATTACAATAACGTCAGGCGGTCCGTTCGCCGAATTGTGCTCGCGCAGAGACGATTCCAGCATCCGTAACGCGGTCTCAACGACGTGCTCACGGACCTGAACCAGCAACTTCAAATCTGACGTTGGCAGGTAAATCTCGTCGTTTGTCTGTCCATACGGGCGGCGCGTGGGGGCCGAGGGGGCGGTCGGGGTGGGCGAGGTGCTGGCGCAGGATATCCTCGCCCTTGGCCCGCCAGATATAGCGCCTGGCGTTGGCATTGCGCTCGGCCAGAAAGCCGAAGCGTGCCGTGGCGTAGATAGTCGTGCGTCCTGGTCCTGATGTGGCCGCTGCCAAGCGGCAAGCCGGGCTGGGTCCGCTGCAAGGCTTGGCATTGCGACTTCTCATCGCAGCATCGGTGACCGTTCGCTCGACCGTCGCCAGATGGCGCGGAAATTGCGGGGCCGGCGGGTCGTGCCCGATGAAGATGAGCACTACGTCTACGCTATACCCCTATGACCCGCGCGGTTGCGTCATCGCCAGGCCCAAATCATTGGCGACACTATGCAGCCTCTTATCGTTCGTCCACAGTTCCGCTCCGGCGGTCAATCGCACTGCTGTGAGCAAGTGAACATCGACATAACCGATGCCGCGCCCGAGCAAAGCATGACGATCAATGAAACCCAGGACTTCTGCATCGGTAGCGACATCGGCATGAGGCAAGTCCGATAGCGCGGTCAGCAAGACCTCGCGCTGGCGCATATGGCCCAAGGCAAGTTCGCCGACAACAAAAGGGTGCGCCAGAACCGTTCCGGCATTGAGCAGCCGGACGAGCACCTCGTTATCCACGCGCAGATGATCGACCCAGACCGAGGTATCGACCAGGATCACGCCGGCGTCGGCCGCCGTCTTGGCGGCGCCTCCAGATCAGGCTCGCTGGCGCCCAGACGCGCCAGTCGCCTTGCGCTTTCACGTTCGATGAGGGCTTTGAGCGCCTCGCGGACTAGGCTGGACTTCTCCTTCAGGCCAGTGAAGGCCTGAGCCTTGGCGACCAGTTCATCGTCGAGCGCTAGCGTCGTTCGCATCCATCACCTCCCTGATCGGCACAAATTTATCATCGCTTGATGCTAATTCAATGCCACGACTCGTGCGCCGAACTTCAGCAGGCTCAAGGCAGCGGGGCGCCGGATATCCGATCGGGCCGCATGAGGGGCGCGGCGGAGCAAGCAGCGTATTGCGAACGGCTCTCCGCGGGGAATTCCCTGTTATACAGGGAAGATACAGGTAATTTCCGCGCTTCGAGGGCCACAAACGCAGAAACTGATAGGGAAAGGCCGCATCCTTTCAGTGCATCAGGCGGGAAATTCCCTACCCAGGGGAGCAGGGAATTCTTTTGCGGTATCAGCAAAGAAAATCCATCGAACAGGGAATCAAGCCGGCGAAGCAGGGAACGTTGCCTTTCAGGATCTTGGGGTGACCCCGTGGCGCCGGACAGATTGGGCGTCCGGGATTGATCCTGCCGGCCGGGCCATGAGGGAAGACCATGGCACGCAGGGGAATCGGGTGAAAATCCCTACTGCGCGATTCCAACCAAGCAGCGACCCAAAATGGTCCTCGGACCGGGGTCCACCTCACCCTCAGAAGCCGCTCCTCGCGGCATCGTCGGGCAAGAGCGCGGCCAGCCGCGAGAGCATCTTCACCACCACCCGCCCGGGGCTCAGCGCAATCAGCCCCGCCTTCTCCCACTCGCGCAGCTTCTTGTTCACAGTCTCGCGCGCCACTCCCACGATCTCGCCAAGCTCGCTCTGCGTGAGATCGACATGCGCGCCCTCGCGCCCGCCCGAGAGTTGCAGCAGCACCGCAGCGAGCCTCGTTCCGCTATCGTAAAACAACAGCGCTTCGAGCGCCGCCGAGGTCGCGCGCAGCCGCTCGCAGAGCAGCCGGAGCAGCGCCAGCGCAAGGGCGGAATCCCGCGCCAACTCCTCGAGCACCGCGCGCCGCTCCAGAACAAGAAGCCGCGCGCGCGTCACGGCGTGCACGTCTGCCGAACGCGGCCGGGCATCGATCAGCGCGATCTCGCCCACCACGTCCCCGGGGCCGAGCCGGCGCAGGATCTGTTCACGCCCCTCCGCACCCGAGATGCTGGCGCGCAATTCGCCCGCCAGCACGATTAGCATTGTCTCCCCGGGATCGCCCTGGCGGAACAAAACCTCGCCGCTCGCCGCCACGCGCTCGTGCGCAAGATGCGCCAACCGTTCGAGATCGCCGGCGGAAAGCGATGCCAGCAGCGGAACGCCGGCCAGCGCGTGCGTGCGCCGGGCCAGTGGCGCACCGCTCGAACCGTCCGGGCCTGTCACGCGCCGATCTCCTTGGCCCTCCGGCGACGGGGAATCCGCCCCGAGGTGCGGCCGATTCTGCCCGGGATCGCCAGCCCCGGGCAAGGCACGCGGAAGAACCTTGCCGCGCGACCCGCCGCCGGCCATGAACGGAACCGGAAAGGAGACCACCCCATGACCCGCCTCCCGCTCCTGGCGACGCTGCTTGGCTTGGCCGGCCTGCTTCCTTTCCTCTTCTGCGGCTTCGCGAGCCTGGCGCAAGCCGCCACCTGGGCGCTGCCGGCGCTGATCGGCTACGGCGCGGTCGTGCTCGCCTTCCTGGGCGCGGTGCATTGGGGCCTGGCGCTGGCACCGCAGGCGCCGGCCGCCGCTGCGCCGCCGGAGGTCGAGCGCGCGCGGCTCCTGCTCGGCGTCGTCCCGGCACTGATCGGCTGGGCTGCGCTCCTGGTGCCGCGCTGGGCCGGGCTCCTCGTGCTGATCGCCGGCTTCGTCGGAGTGCTCGTCATGGAGGCCGCCGGGCACCGCCGCCTTCTCGTGCCGCCCGGCTATATGTGGCTCCGCTGGATCCTCTCGGTTGCCGTGGTCGCGATCCTGACCACCGTCCTGGTGTTGCGCCTGATCGGCGCGAGCATCCTGCTTTGAGAGAGCGGCCGCTCAGGCCGCCGCCCCCTGCCGCAACCGCGCGAGGTCCGCACCCGCCTTCGCTTCCCGAAGCGGCAGCCGCTTCGCCGGCTCGGCCTCGCTCGCGTCCGGCTTTCCCATGGCCGAGATCGACGGGCGCCGCTATTGAGACGTTCGCCCCTTCGACAAGATGCCTCTCAAGCCGATGCTCGATCTCCTCGCGGAGGACAAGATCAACCTGCCGATCTTCGTCATCGACCTCTTCCCAGGGTCCGGTGAGAAAGAACTGATCCCCGCCAAGCTGACCGACGTGAAGAACCCGTTCGGGGAATCCTGCGGCGATTCCGGGAACGATTGTGACGACGCGGCGATTCCGGAGGCACTCAACCGGGCCGCGCCGGGCGAAAGCCCGTGGCGCGCCGCTCCCGGGTTCGTGGCGCTCCTCCGCCCGCCGATGCGAAACCGCGCATGAGCGCGAACACGCCGCCGCCTCTCTCCGTCGATACGGACCGGCTGCTCGCGGATCTTCAGGCACTCTCGGCAATCGGCGCCTACAAGAGCGGCGTGCATCGCCCGACCTTCTCGCCCGAAGATCTCCTTGCCCGCGCCTGGTTCGCCGAACGTCTCGCCGAGGCCGGCCTCAAACCCGAGATCGACGGCATCGGCAACGTCATCGGCCGGGCTCTCTCCCCGCGCGCCCTCCTCGTCGGCTCGCACCTCGAATCGCAGCCGCACGCCGGCCGGCTCGACGGGCCGCTCGGCCTCCTCTACGGCCTCGCCGCCGCGCGCGCCTTGCGTGCCGCCGGCCTTGCGCCCGCGCTCGACGTCGCCGCCTGGGCCGATGAAGAAGGCTGGTTCGGCCAATTCCTCGGCAGCCGCTCCTTCTTGGGCGAGGTGACGGACGCCGAAATCGACGCCGCGCGCCAACGCAGCGACGGCACGCCGCTCCGCTCCGCACTCGCCGCCGCCGGCTACGCCGGCCGACCGCGCGCAGCGCTCCCGCCGGAGCGCTATCTCGGCTACGCGGAAGCACACATCGAGCAAGGAGACCGCCTCGAATCGGAACGCCGCCGCATCGGCGTCGTCACCGCGATCGTCGGCATGCGCAACTTCATCATCACCGCCGAAGGCGTGCAGAACCACGCCGGCACGACGCGGATGGAAATCCGCAAGGACGCCGGGCTCGCGCTCTGCAAGCTCTGCGTGGCCATCGACCGCGCCTTCCCCGCCGCCACCGGACCGGGAAGCGTCTGGACCACCGGGCGCATGCGTTTCAAGCCGGGCGAGCCGAGCGTCATCCCCGGCCACGCCGAGATGCACTTCCAGTTCCGCGACACCGATCCCGCCCTGCTCGATCGCATGGCGGAGCGGCTTGCCGCGCTCATCGCCGAGGCCAATGATGCCGGCCCCTGCCGGCTCGCGCTCGCACCCCGCTCGACAACCGCGCCGGCGGCGATGGATGCCGGAATGCAGCAGGCCTTCGCCGCCGCCGCCGAGGCGCTCGCGCCCGGCGCGTGGATGCGCATGCCGAGCGCGGCGGGCCACGATGCGCAGAATTTCGCGCGCCGCATGCCCGCGGCGATGCTGTTCGTGCCGAGCATCGGCGGCATCAGCCACCATTGGGCCGAGGACACGAGCGAGGCGGACATCGTGCTCGGCGCCCGCGTGTTCGCAGCAGGAATCCACCGCATCCTCGCGACAAGCTGACCCTTCCGCAGTCGCGCCGCAAGGTGCTGCGCCGCGGTTCGCCCGCATCCGCACGATCTGCCGGGAGTACCACGAGAAATATGGTTCCGCTCCGGAATCGGATGCCGTACCGGTCCGCCCCGGGCGCATCTGCCACGAGTTGACCAGGCACATGCCCGACGACGCGATCGTGCCGGTCGATACCGGCCATGCCGGAATGTGGATGGGCGGCATGTTCGACGTGAAGGGCGCGAAGCAAAGCCATATCCGGAGCGCCGGCCATCCCGGCTGGACCTTCCCCGCCGGCACGGGCGCCAAGTGTGCCTGGCCCGGTCGCCCGGTGGTGATCTACCGGTGACGCCGGCCTCTACTGCCACCTCGCCGAGATCGAGACCGCCGTGCGCGCCCCGCCGGCCGGGCTTGTCCCGCCGCCGCTCTCCCGGCACCTATGCCGCGCGATGTCCGAGGCCACACCCGCGCCGCTCTCGCTCCCGCACCGGCTCTGGCGCCTGCTGCCGGCAGGGCCGAGGCGACGCGTCTTGGTCGGCGTCACGGCGGCGCTCGCGCCCCGCCCGGACCGGACAATTCCCCCCGCCGGCGCGGGCCTCCTCGTCGTCGGCGAGTTTTCGCGCGCCTCCGGCCTCGGCGAGGGCGCGCGTCTGATGTTGCACGCCCTGGAAACCCTTGGCGTTGCCTCCTGGCGGCTTGACATCGCCGCCTCGATGTGGCCCGGCGCCGCGCCCGACCTCGCCCTCTCTCAGGCTTCCCCCGCCGCTCCCCCACCGGGCGCGGCACTCCTGTTGCACGCCAACCCGCCGATCCTGCCCTGGGTCCTGCTCCGCCAGCCGCGCCGGATGCTGCGCGGTCGCCGCGTGATCGGCTTCTGGAACTGGGAGCTCGAAACCGTCCCGCCCTCCTGGCATGTCGGCGCGTCGCTGGTGCATGAGGCATGGGTGTCCTCGCGTTTCACCGCCGGCGCGATCGAGAAGCTCATGCCCGGCCGCGTGCGCGTGGTGCCCTACCCGCTCGCCATCGCACCACCCGCGCCCTCGGCGCGCGACCGCGCCTCCTTCGGCTTGCCCGCAGAGGCCGTCATCGTGCTCGTCTCCTTCAATCTCGCCTCGAGCTTCGTGCGCAAGAACCCGCTCGCGGCACTCGCCGCCTTCCGCGCCGCCTTCGGAGATCGTGCCGATCGCCTTCTGCTCCTCAAGGTCGGGAACCCGGGCTCCGCTCCAGAGGATTTCCGCACCCTTGCCGCGGCCGCGTCGAGCTCTCCCAACATTCGCCTCTTCACCGAGGTCCTCTCCGGGCCCGACAACCACGCCCTCACCTGCGCCGCCGACATCGTCCTCAGCCTGCACCGGAGCGAAGGCTTCGGCCTTGTGCCGGCCGAGGCAATGCTGCTCGGCAAGCCCGTGGTGGCAACCGGCTGGTCCGCCACTCTCGAGTTCATGGACCAAACGAGCGCCGCACTCGTCGGCTGCCGCCTCATTCCGGCGCGCGATCCGCGCGGTGTTTTCGAGGCCCCCGGCGCGGTCTGGGCCGAGCCCGACATCGCCGAGGCGGCGGCCCATCTCGCCCGCCTCGCCGAGGATCCTGCCGCCCGCGCCGCACTCGGCGCGCGTGCAAAAGCTTTCGTCCGCGCCCGGCTCGGCGCCGGCGCGCTCGAAGCGGCCCTCTCTGCCATCGGGCTCGACCGGTGAGGGTCCTGGTCTGGCATTGGGGGCGGCTCGGCGCGGGCCCATGCTTCGCTGCCGGCCTGGCGGGAGGCTTCGCCCGCCTGCCCGGAACAACCGCGCTGCTTTCCCTCTCCGCCCAGGCGGAGTTGCTGCACGCTGCCGCCCCGCCCGCCTGCGAGCTTCCCTTCCCCACCTACAATGGCTGGCCCGGCCTGATCGGGCGTCTGGCCGCGTTCCCTTGGCTGGTCCGCCGCGCCGCGCGCGCCCTCGCGCCGCTCGGGCCCGACCTTGCGGTATGCGCCATGCCGGCGCTGCTCGATCTCGCGATGGCGGGCGCGCTGGCGCGCCGCGGCACCCCTTTTGCCGCAGTGATCCACGACGCCGAGAGCCATCCGGGCGACGATCTGCCCTTCCGGATGGCGTTGCAGCGGCGGCTGGCGCGCCGCGCTGCGCTGCTGGTGGCGCTTTCGCCGCATGTCGGAGCGAAGCTTCTCGAGCAGGGCCTGGCCTCGAACGAGCGGCTGCTCGTCGCCTCCCACCCGCCATTCGATTTCGGCCCCGTGCCCGCGCGCAGTCAGCACGAGGGGCCCTTTCGGTTGCTTTTCTTCGGCCGGCTGCGCCGCTACAAAGGGCTCGACCTCCTGGCCGCCGCGCTCGCGCGTCTGCCCGCTGGCCTGTTCGCCGTCCGCATCGTCGGCAGCGGCCCGCCAAGCCCCGCGCTTGTCGCGCTCGCGGCGCTCGAGGGCGTCCGCGTCGAGAACCGCTGGGTGCCCGAAGCCGAAATCGCGAACCTTCTGGCTTGGGCCGACGCGGTCGTGCTGCCGTATCGCGAGGCGAGCCAGAGCGGCGTCGTCGGGGCGGCGCTCGCAGCCGGGCGCCCGGTGGTCGCCACGTCCGTGGGCGGGCTCGCCGAGCAGCTTGCCGGAGAGAGCCTGGCCCGGCTCTCGGCTCCGGAACCCGAAGCGCTGGCCGCCTGCCTGGCGCGGCTCGCCGAGGAGTCAAAGCGGCCCGCCACCGCCGCGCCGGGCACATCGGAGGCCGCCTGGACCGAGCTGGCGGGCGCGATCCTGGCCGCGCTTCCCCCCTCGGTGGGGGCCCCGCGATGCCGCTGACGCGCATCCTCTGCGAGGACTATGCGGGCCTGCAATCCCAGGGCATCGGCCTCGCCGAGGCGGCCGGCCTTCCCGCCGAAACGCTTGTGCTCGTTCCGCGCCGGCCCTGGCGCTGGGTGGCGGCCCGCCTCTGGCCCGCACCGCTCGCCGCAACCGGCCTCGCGCCCCCGTTCCCCGAGCTCGTGATCGCCGTCGGCGGCGTCGCCGCGGCGGTCGGCGCGGCGCTCCGCCGGCGCGGCGCGCGTGTCGTGCAGGTCCAGCATCCACGCATGGCTCTCGACCGCTTCGACCTCATCATCGCGGCCGCGCACGACAGGATTTCCGGCCCGAACGTCATCGTCACGCGCACCGCGCTCCACCGCGTGACCCCGGCGCGGCTTGCCGCCGCCGCCGCCCTCTGGGCGCCACGCCTCGCCCACTTGCCGCGCCCGCTCGTCGCCGTGCTGGTGGGCGGCGCAAACGGCCGCTTCCGCCTCGATCGCGCCGCCGGCGCCCGACTCGGCGCGGAGCTTGCGGCCATGATGCGTGGCGAGCGCGCCGGCATCGCGCTCACCCCCTCGCGCCGCACCGGCGCCGCGGCATTGGCGGCACTGCGGGTCGCGCTTGAGCCGCTCGGCGGCTATGTCTGGGACGGCACGGGGGAGAACCCCTATTTCGGCCTCCTCGCCCTCGCCGATGCAATCATCGTCACCGTCGATTCCGTCTCCATGATCTCCGAGGCGGTGGCCACCAACGCACCGGTCATGCTAGCCCCCCTCCCCGGCCGGGCGCGGCGCAACGCGGTGTTCGTGGCCGCGCTCACCGCCGCCGGCCGGGTGCGGCCGTTTGCCGGCCGGCTGGAGCGCTGGCCGGTCGCGCCGCTCGACGACACTTCCTTGGCTGCCGCCGAAATGCGCCGACGCCTTGGCCTCGACTAGGAGCGGATCGCGCTTGACCGGAACCGGGTTGCGATTCAGGAGCGCGTGGACCCGCTCGGGAAAACAAAGGAGAGCGTTTTCAGCCTCACGGAAAACGCTCTGACGCGGAGGAGCGATGCTCGAGATTGAAACCTTCGACCAGCGCCGCGGCGGCAACGTCATCTACAAGGCGCTCGCCCACCCGCTCGCTGCCGAGGCGGTGGCGCGGCTCTACGCGCGTTTGGCCGCGCACGCGCCGGTCGCGCTCTTCGATCCGGGCGGCATCGCCGCCGCCCTGCTCGCGCTGCACCCCGAGGCCCCGCCGCTGGCCGGCATCTTCGTTCAGGACGTGCGTGAGATCGGCGCGCCGCGCGCCGGCCTCTCCTGCCGCCCGCTTACGGACCTTTCGGCCTCGGGCGCGCGCGCCGTGCTGATCGCCGCCTTCGATGCCGCCCGCATCTTGCCCCGCGTTGCCGCGCTTGCCCCCGCCGGCGCTGAAATCGCGAGCCTCGATGCCGTCCGCCTGCCCGACTCGCTCCTCGGCAACCGCCGCACCCTCGATCCGCTCAATTACGCCACCAACTACGCCTTCTTCCGTGATCAGGACGGCATCGCCACCCGCCTCGTCACCGCCAACTACTGGGCAGGCTACGGCGCCCGTGACGTTCGTCTCTGGCTCCGGCTCTTCGGCGCCGGCGGCGAGGTCCTGGCCACCTGGGAGGAAAAAGCGCCGGCGGGCCCCGGCGGCATCGTCATTGACAGCCGCGCCGTCCGCGCCCGCTTCGGCCTCGCCCCCTTCACCGGCCAGCTATTCCTGCACGTCATCGGCGCCGCCGGCCACGACGTCGTCAAATACGCTCTCGATACCTTCTCCGTGAACGGCGGCGGAGCACGCGTTCTCTCCTGCACGCACGATGCGAATGCCTGGCCCGCCGCCCGTTATGCCGGGCTTCCGGCGCCGCGCTCCGATGAGACCGTCCTGCTCTGGGTGCAGAACAGCCACGCCGTCGCCGTCCCGGAGAACACCATCGCGCTCGACCGCATGGGCGCCGAGGCACCCGTCCCGCTCTCTGAGCGCGTGCCCGGTTACGCCACTCTTGCCGTGGACGTGGCCAAACTCCTCCCCGGCATCCACTGGCCCGCCCAGATCGAGGTGCGCGCCGGCCGGCACGTCGTCCGCCCCCGCTACGAGGTGATCCAGGGCGGCCGCGCGCGGATCGCCCACGTCAACGTGGAGCGCGCCGATCTCAAGCCCGATCCCGCCATCCGCACGCTCTCGAATCTGCTTGGCCGCGGCTTCCTGCTGCCCTTCCCGGTGCTGCCGCGACAACATTTTCGCAGCATCGTGCAGCCGAACCCGATGGCCGAAAGCCAGGTGACGCTCCCGCTCCGCCTCGACATCTTCGATCCCGCCGGCACGCGCATCGCCGAGCGCTTCCTCGGCTCCTTGCCGCGCCGGCACGATCTTGCCCTCGATCTCGACCAGGTGCTGCCGGAGCGCGCCCTCTTCGAAACCGGCGGCCACGCCGAGCTCGTTTACGACTTTCGCGATGGCGGCGAGGCGGACGGCTGGATGCACGCTCTGCTGCGTTACGAGCACCGTGTTTCCGGCCACGCCGCCGAAACGAGCTTCGGCTCGCACATCTTCAACACGGTGATGACCTACAAGGACGAGCCGCAATCCTACGGCGGCCCGCCGCCCGGGCTTTCCACGCGCCTTTTCCTCAGGCTCGGCGAGGGCGGGCGGCGGAGCTTTTCCGCGCTGATCTACCCCGCCTCCGCACCCTGGCGCCCGCGCTCGGAAACCGTGCTCCTCCTGCACGACGCGCGAGGGGAGGTGATCGCCGAAGAGAAGGTCTTCATCGCCTGCTCGGGCTCGGCGATGATCTTTCCCGACGAGATTTTCTCCCGAGCCGACCTCGCCGCGGCCGGCGAAGCCGGTTACGTGCTGGTGCGAGACACCACCTGCCGCCTCTTCGGCTATCACGGGCTGATGGCAGGGGAAGGAAATTTCTCGCTCGACCACATGTTCGGGTTCTAGAAGATCATCGCCGAATACAACGGGGCCGGCACCCTGCTCGAGGGCTTCGCCTATCTGCCGGGCGCCGCCGGGCCGCTCGCCGGCCGCGACGCCAGCGGCAACAGCGGCAACATCGACTATTTCCAGTACGACCGCCTCGGCACCACCGTCGCGCCGAGCGGCGGGCCGCTTGGCGCGCCCGCCCTCATCACCAACTGGTACGCCCAACCCGACTACGGCAACACCAACCTCACCACCGCGGGCATCACCTTCGGCTACGCCGGCAGAAGCGACGGATCGGCCCGCCGGGCAGCCTGGGCGTGATAGGTCGATGGGGCGATCGGCAGCACCTTGCAGATCGGCTCGACCCCATACGCCCCGCGGTGATCGTCGATGAACGCGATCACGGCTTGTGCCGGCGGTCGAGCTCCGCCTGGGCAAAATACGCCGCCGCCTTGCGCAGAATCTCGTTGGCCTGCCGCAGTTCCCGGTTCTCCCGCTCAAGGGCCTTGAGCCGCGCGGCCATCTCCGTCGTGACCCCCGGCGCACGCAAGCTGTCGCGCTCCGCCCTCTTGAGCCATTTGTCGAGCGTCTGCCCCGTGCAGCCGATCTTGCCGGCAATCGAGGTGATCGCCGCCCATCGCGACGAGCGCTCCCGTTCGTGATCCAGCACCATCCCCACCGCGCGATCACGCACCTCGGGAGAAAACTTGTTCGTCGTCTTGCTTGTCATCGCTCCACCTTCTCAGGAGTTGGAGCCGACAAACCCGGGGCGGTTCAGCGGATGGCGTACCGGTACCTATCGCCTGCTCTGCACCTGGCCACGGCGCGCTCAGTGCCAAGGTGGTGGCGTCAGAATCGTACGCCGCAGCCGGTCGTTTGGCTGCGGCGGTCTGTCGATCAGCACGAGAAACGCTGCGTAGGTTTCCGGGCTTACGATCAGCACGGTGCGATCCATCCAGGCCTCTTCCGCCAGGCACGGCGCGAAGTTACCGGAGGCGCTCACGCCGGCCCCGTCGCAACGTGCAACTCGACACCGGCCTGTTTTTGCAGGTAGCCGATGACGCTGAAGAGGTTGCGTGCCTGCGGATTGCCCCGCGGGCCGAACATGCGGATGAGGCTCTTCGGCTGCGTGCCGGTCGCCGCGCCCAACTTTTCGAATCCGACCGTCGCCTTGATGTAGTCACGCAGGATCGCCTTGCCGGTATCGACATCGCCGGCCAGCATCGTGTCGATACCTTCGCGCAGCAACGCTGCGCGGAATTCCGGATCCTCCCCTACCCTTCTCTGCACCAGCTCCTTGAAGCTTCGCGTCAACGCCATGATCGGCCTCCGTCTATCGCCTGCGCGGTCGGCGCCGCTTTTAATCGGCCCACAGAGCCTTCGCTGCCTCGATGTCCCGTTGCTGACGCTGCTTCGTGCCGCCCGTCAGCAGGATCACCAGCACGTCACCATCCCGCCCGAAATACACCCGGTATCCCGGACCCCAATCGATCCGGTATTCGAGCACTTCCTCGCCAACCGGCTTGACGTTGGACAGGTTGCCCTGCTCAAGCCGCGCGACGGCCACAGTGACCTTCGCTCCCGCGGCGGCATCCAGGCCGGAGAACCATTCCTGGAACGGGCTTCGCCCATCTCCGGCAAGGTAGTACCGCACGTCAAGCATCCGAGAAGGTAACACATGGGTTACCAAATTACAAGTCACTGTATGTTCCGGTTATGCAGCTGCCGGTCATATCTGACTAAGTCGCGGGAGCTATATGCGCTGCCGGCGTTTTCTCTCCGCCTCCCCCTTCGACGCTGAATGAGACGGGCTATGATCGCCCGATCCGCGGGGAGGAAGGAATGTCCGTCAAGGCTTTGCTCGAAGAGCTTCGTGCCGCGCGCGTGGTGCCGGTCCTGCGCACGCGCGAGCGCCGCCATGCCGAGACCGCGGCGCGCTGGCTGCGCGAGGCGGGGCTCGGCGTGCTCGAGATCACGCTCACGATCCCCGACGCCCTGAGCCTGATCCGCACGCTGACCGCCGAGCCGGGGCTGATTGTGGGCGCCGGCACGGTCCACTCGGCCGGGGCGGCGGAGGCCTGCCTTGCCGCAGGCGCCCGCTTCATCGTCGCCCCTTGGGTCGATCCCGCGCTTGCCGCGCCGTGCCGCGCCGCCGGGGCGGCGCTGATGCTGGGCGCGCTGACGCCCACCGAAGTGCGCGCGGCACTCGCCGCCGGCGCGGACGTCGTGAAGATCTTCCCTGCCTCTTCCGCCGGCGGCCCCTCGCACATCCGCGCACTCGCGAGCGTCTTTCCCGCCGTCGCCTTCTGCCCCACGGGCGGCATCTCGCCCAGCGACGTTCCGGCCTATCTCGCCGCCGGGGCGGCCTTCCTCGGCATGGGCGGCGCGCTCGTGGACGAGGCGCGCATCGCCGCCGGGGACCGTTTCGCGATCCTCGCCGCCGCCAAGGCCGCGTTAGAGACGGCCTGATGCCGCCCGAGCTTCTCTGTCTCGGCGAGCCGATGCTGGAGTTCTCCGAGCTGCCGCCACAGGAGGACGGAAGAAAACTTTACCTCCAGGGATTTGGCGGAGACAGCTCGAACGCGGCGATAGCCGCCGCGCGGCAAGGGGCAAGCGTCGGTTACCTCACCGCCCTCGGCGAGGATGCTGCCGGCGAGGCTTTCCTTTCGCTCTGGCGCCGGGAGGGCATCGAAACATCCGCGGTGAAGCGCGACCCTCACCACCCGACCGCGGTTTATTTCATCACCCATGGCCCCGCCGGCCATCGGTTCTTCTATCTCCGGAAGGACTCGGCCGCTGCTCATTTCGCCCCATCCGACCTGCCGGAAGCGATGCTTGCCGCGGCCCGGATCTTTTTCGCCTCCGGGATCAGCCTCGCCATTTCGACCGACGCGGCGGATGCCGTGTTCGCGGCGATCGGGGTCACCCGCCGCGCCGGAGCGTTGGTCGCGATCGACACCAACTACCGCCCCGTCCTCTGGCCGCCGGCGCGCGCCGCCGCGGTGATCCACGCCGCCATCGCCAAGGCCGACATCGCGCTGCCGAGCTTCGAGGATGCGGTGGCGTTGACCGGGCTTTCCGACCCCGACGCGATCCTCGATTTCTATCTCGGCCTCGGCCCTTCGATCGTTCTATTGAAGCAGGGCCGGGAGGGCGCCATCCTCGCCACCGGGGCCGAGCGCACGCGCCTGCCCGCGCCTGCAATGCACGCGGTCGACACCACCGGCGCGGGTGACGTGTTCTGCGGCGCCTTCCTCGCCCGCCTGCTTGGCGGTGATGCGCCGGCCGGAGCCGCGCGCTATGCCGTCGCCGCCGCCGCCCTCTCGACCACCGGTTACGGCGCCGTCGCCCCGATCCCCCGCCCCGAAGCCGTGCGCGCGGCGCTTGTGGCGGAATAGCGCCGGACGATCCCCGGGACGGCGCAGGGAAAGGGCGCGGCCTGCGGGACCCTCCTGCCCGCAGACGTACGGCGCCGGGAAGCGCGGGCGGCGCATCCCGGGCGCCGAGCTTTCCCGTGCGGGCGTGCGCCTCGCCGGGGAGGGTCAGCACGCCAGGCGATCGCAACGCTCCGGCGCTCGATCGAACTCGACCCGACGATCGCCACGGTCGAGCACGACCTCGGTCTCGCCTGCCTGAAGGCCGGTCGGTTTGAGGAAGCGGCCGACGCGTTCGCCGAGGCAGCACGGCCGGACCTCTCGCTCGAGCGCGGCATCGCCGGGAATGACTCCTGCCTCGCGCCCCACCGCACGGAGCGCCGCATCGCCACGGCAAGCCTCCGGCAGGCGCGCGAGCCGGAAGCGTTACGAGCCCTGGCTCGGCGAACTCTGAGCGTTTTTCCCGCGCATCGCCGGCGCGCGCTCCCCGAACCGCCGCCTCAGGCGCCGGCCACCGCGCGTTCCTCCGCCGGCTCCGGCATGCACTGCGAAAGCCGCCCGCCCTGGCGCAGCGGTGCAATCCGAAGCGCTTGTCCCGTCGCATCGTCGGTCTCGACGAACACGCCGCAGAGCGTGGGCTCGCCCGCCGCCGGGGCCAGCCGCTCTGCCGGCATCCGGCTCCAGAACCGTACCGTTGCCGGCCCCTTCGCCATGCCGATGACGCTGTCATAGTCCCCGCACATGCCGACATCGGAGATGAAGGCCGTGCCCCCGGGCAGCACCTGATGGTCCGCCGCCGGGCAATGCGTGTGCGTGCCGGCCACCAGCGAAACCTGCCCGTCGAACGAGTGTCCGAACGCCATCTTTTCGCTGCTGGCCTCGGCGTGAAAATCGATCACGATCGCGGCCACCGTGCCGCCGAGCCTGTGCTGCGCCAAAAGCCGCTCGGTGGCGCGGAACGGGCAGTCCAGCGGCTCCATGAAGAGCCGGCCCATCGCGTTCACCACCAGCGCCTTTCGCCCGTCCGCAAGCGCGACGGTAAAAGAGCCCGCGCCCGGCGTCCCGGGCGGGAAGTTGAGCGGGCGGATCAGCCGCGATTCCCCGGCGATGAACGGCACGATCTCGCGCCGGTCCCAGGCGTGATTGCCAAGCGTCAGCACGTCCGCGCCGGCCACCAGTAGTGCCCGTGCCATCTCCGGCGCAAGTCCGAAGCCGTGCGAGGCGTTCTCCGCGTTGACCACCGCAAGATCGACCGCGAGCCGGCGTCTGAGCCCCGGCAGCGCCGCCGCAACCGCCTCGCGCGCCGCGCGCCCCACCACATCGCCGAGGAAGAGAATGCGCAGCGCTCAGCCCTCCGCCGCGCAGCGTATCACGCCCTTCTCGGTTGCCACCGCCGGCAGCCGCACGTCCCCCGGCCCCGCCGGCACCTCCTCCATCTCCTGCACGGCGTAGGCGCAGCCGAGCCTCCCCGCTTCGGGCAGGCCCGCCAACGTCCGATCGTAAAAGCCTCCGCCATAGCCGAGCCGCCGTCCCGTACGGTCGAAGGCAAGCAGCGGCACCAGCAGGAACTCCGGAACCAGCGGCTCGCCCCGGGGTGCAAAAGTGCCGAAGGGCTCGCGCACCAAAGCCTCGCCCGGCCGCCAGCGACGGAACCGCAAGCTGCCGCCGCGACGTGGCGTCACCGGCAGCACGATCGCGTGCCCGCGCTCGATCAGGTGCATCAGCAGCGGCCGGATATCGATCTCTTCGCCGATCGGCCAGAAACCGGCCACCACAGCGCCCGCCGGCGGCGGCGCCTCGGTCAGCACGTGCCCCGCAAGCTCGGCTCCCAGAGTGGGGTCCATGCCCGCCCGCCGCACCAGCGCCGCCAGACGCGCCGCCTTCTTGGTCCGCCGGAGATCGCAGTGCGGAGCCGCCCCGGCCGTTGGCGTCTCACCCTCCCAAGGCCTGCGTTTGCAGGTGGGCGCCGGATACCGCAGCCAAGACCGCGGCAGCGCCAGCTCCCGGGAGGATGCTTACTGGCCCCGGGGGTGATGTGCCTGACGCACCGAGCAGCCCCGCACCGGACAATCTAGGAACGCTCCATCGTTTCGGCAATCGCCTCCGCCCGGGCGGCAAGCTCGGCCAACCGCCTTGCCCGCGCCGAAGCCCCCAAACGATCCGCCTCCGCCTCCGCTTTCCCCCGCGGCCCTCCGGACTCCCCCCGAAGTTCGCGCATGTCGTGCAGCTCATCGGCGAGCAAAAGCGCGGCCAGCATCAGAAGCCGCGCCTCGCCGCTCTGCGTGCCCACCGCCTTGATGCTGGCAATCCGCGCATCCACCTCCGCCGCCATCGCCAACAGATGCGCCTCCTGCCCGTCCTCGCAGCCGACGGTATAGGCATAGCCGTTGATCCGCACGCTCACCTCGGCCATTGCCCGCTCCTCAACCCGGCCCGCCGAGCGCGCTGCCAAGGCGCGCGATCAGCGCGTCCAACCGCGCCGCCAGCTCCGCCAGACGCGGATCCGGCCCACTCTCGATCGCCGTCAGCCGCTCCTCTGCGCAACGCGCGATCCGTGCCAGCGCCGCCTCCAGGCGCACCGTCGCCATCTCCTCGCTCTCCGGCACCGCCTGTTCCGCCGCCACCGCCCCTCCGGGGATTTCCACCACGCTTGCAATCAACGCGCGCAATCGCTTGAACGTCAAGCATGAGTCTGCGACCTGCCGTGATCGTGCACGGACTTGCCGATGCCTTGACCGCGCTCGCCCCCGGTCTCCCGGTCACGCTGCTCTCGGCGCGCGGCGCGGCACTCTATGGCGGCTGCGGATGGTGGCAGGCGCTGGTCGCGGCCGCACGCGCGGCCTATCCGGCAACCGTTGCGGAGGATCTCCTCGATTGCGCCGATGCGCCCGGCCGAGCGCTCGAGGCGCTGCGCTGCGGTATCAAGGGCCTGATCCTCGATCCCGACTGCCCGGCCTTCCCCGCCGTCCAACGCGCCGCCACAGCCGCCGGCGCCCGGCTCCTCTCCGCCGCGCCGCCGGCGCTCGACCTCTTCGAACGCGGCGCCGCGCGCCGCCTTGCGGCTTGGCTCGAGCCGCCCGGGTGAGACAGGCCCGGGTGACAGCAAACCGGCCATCGGCTACCACCCCCGGAAATCCGCCAGCCGCAACGGGAGCAGAACGATGCGCATCACCCAGCGCGTAAAAAAGATCCTGGATGGTTACGAGAGCGAAAATCCCGGCACCAAGACGAATCTCGCCCGCATTCTGATGCACGGCCGCCTCGGCGGCTCCGGGCATCTCGTCATCCTGCCCGTCGATCAGGGCTTCGAGCACGGCCCGGCGCGCAGCTTCGCCTCGAACCCGGCCGCTTACGACCCGCACTACCACTTCCAGCTCGCGATCGAGGCCGGCCTCAGCGCCTACGCCGCGCCGCCCGGCATGATCGCCGCCGGCGCCGACACGTTCGCCGGCGCCATCCCCACCATCCTCAAGCTCAACAGCTCGAACAGCCTCGCCATCAGCAAGGACCAGGCCCTCACCGGCAGCGTCGGCGATGCGCTTCGCCTCGGCTGTTGCGCCATCGGCTTCACCATCTACCCCGGCAGCGAATTCGCGTTCGACCAGATGGAGGAACTGCGCGCGCTCGCCGAGGCGGCCAAGGAGGCCGGCCTCGCGGTGGTGGTCTGGAGCTATCCGCGTGGCCCGAACCTCGACAAAGCCGCGGAAACCGCGCTCGACATCTGCGCCTATGCCGCGCACATGGCGGCCCTCCTCGGCGCGCACATCATCAAGGTGAAGCCGCCCGGTGCGCACATCGCGCTCGAGGCCGCGAAAAAAACCTACGAGGCGCAGAAGATCGACGGCTCGACGCTCGCCAAACGCGTCGAGCACGTCGTCCAGGCGGCGTTCAACGGCAAGCGCATCGTCGTCTTCTCGGGCGGCGAGGCCAAGGACCTCGAAAGCCTCTACGACGAGGTGCGTGGCCTGCGCGACGGCGGCGCCAACGGCAGCATCATCGGCCGCAACACCTTCCAGCGCCCGAAGGCGGAGGCGCTGGCCATGCTCTCCCGCATCATCGACATCTATCAGGGCAAGGCTTGATCCGCATCGAAAACGAACGCGCCTGCCGGCTCTATCTGGTCACGCCGCCCGCGCTCGATCCGGAGGCTTTCGCCGCCGACCTCGCCGCGGCGCTCGATGCCGCCGATGTCGCCGCCGTTCAGCTCCGGCTCAAGGACGCGGCCGACGACGCGCTCCGCCGCGCCATCGCCGTGCTCGCCCCGCTCGCGCAATCGCGCGGCGTCGCCTTCATCCTCAACGATCGTCCGGACCTTGCCGCGGCCAGCGGCTGCGACGGCGCGCATGTCGGCCAGACGGATCTCGGCGCCCGGGAGGCCCGGCGCATCCTCGGGCCCGACCGCACGCTCGGCGTCACCTGCCACGCCAGCCGCGACCTCGCTCTGCGCGCCGGCGAGGACGGCGCGGACTATGTGGCCTTCGGCGCCTTCTTCCCCACCGCCACCAAAGAGGCGCCGGCCCGCGCGGACCCCGACATCCTCGCTTGGTGGTCGGAGCTGATGGAGATCCCCTCCGTGGCGATCGGCGGCATCACGGCGGGGAACTGCGCGCCGCTGATCACGGCCGGCGCCGACTTCCTCGCCGTTGTCGGCGCGGTCTGGAACCATCCCGAGGGACCGGCCGCCGGCGTGCGCGCGCTCGATGCCGCGATCGCCCGGGCGTTGAGGAAAGGAAATGAAAATCCGGGCACGTCTTGACGCGCCCGCCTTGATCCCGATCAAGGACACGTGTCCGTCTCGCGCGCCCAATCCCTCTCCCCGTTCATCCCGATCATGCATCGGGATTTCCAAGTGAGGATGCCATGGCCCTGAAAGATCTGATGGTCCTGCTCGATCCTTCCGAACGGAGCAGCCGGCGCCTTGCCCTCGCCGCCGCCCTCGCGCGCCGCCACGGCGCCCATCTCACCGGGCTTTGCCTCGCCGAAGCGGTACGTCCGATCGACCCCGTCGCGCTCACCGCCGACGGTTACGCCTACGGCGGCTCCCTCAAGGCCTTCCTCGACCAACTCGCCGCGGAGCGCACGCGCGCGATCGCGCCGGTCGAAGCCGCCTTCCGCGAGCAGCTTGTCCGCGACGGGATCGAGGGCGAATGGATCCTTGGTGAAGGCCCGCCCGGGCCGGCCAGCCTCGCCCGCGCGCGCTTGGCCGATCTCCTCATTGCCGGCCAGGACCCGCCCGGAAGGGACGAAAGCGCCTACGCCGCCCCGCTCGAGGATCTCCTCCTCGATTCCGGCCGGCCGCTCCTGCTGATCCCGTACTACGGCTCTTTCCCCACTTGCGGAGAAAGCATCCTCATCGGCTGGACCGAGACCCGCGAAGCCGCGCGTGCCGTGCACGACGCCATGCCCCTCCTCATCTCCGCCGGATCGGTGACCGTGCTGGCCATCGACGCCCCGCACGACGAGACGGGCCCGCGCGAAGTTCCCACCGCCGACATCGCACGCCACCTCGCCCGCCACGGCGTCAAGGCGGTCGCCGCGGAAACGGTGAGCGGTCCCATCAGCACCGCGGATGCGCTCCTCAACTACGCCTCCGACATCGGCGCCGATCTGATCGTCATCGGCGGCTACGGCCACTCCCGGGTGCGCGAGATAGTGCTCGGCGGCGTCACCCGCTCGCTCCTTCGCCATATGACCGTGCCGATCTTGTTCTCGCACTGATACCGGCGGCCCAAGGGGCCATCCCTCTCCCCGCGGCGGTCATCGCGAGCCTCCCTCTCCCTTCGGGGGGGTCTCGCGCGTGGTCGTTCGAAGAGTCAAAAATTGAGGCCGCCGGTATGACACGTCACCCGCTACGCCGCACGCCGTCGGGTGACGATGACGAGGATGCTCGCCATCAGCACGAGCGTGAGCAGAATCAGGAGCGTCATCAGCGCGTAGATCGCCGTGGACAGGCCAGTCTGCTTGTAGGTCGACCAGATGTAGGTCTGAACGGTGTTGAGCGGACCTTGGACCAGGGACGTGCGGATCGTCTCGTTGAACGACAGGATCAACGAGAACAGGACCGCGCCGAGCACGCCGGGGCGGATGATCGGAAGCTCGATATCGAGGAAACCGCGCAGCCGGTTGGCCCCGGTGACGTAAGCGGCCTCCAGAAGGACCGGATCGAAGGTCGACATGACCGTCAGCATGACCAGCGTCGCAAAGGGCAGCGCCCAGATGGTCTGCACCAGTGCGACGCTCGGAAGTGACGGCGCGATCCCGAGTTCACGGAAGAAGAAAGCGCTCGCAAGCCCCATGCTGACGCCGGGAATGAAGAGCGGCAGCAGGACGAGAAGCATCATCAGCCGTGGTATCCCGAGCTCGCGCACCGCAAGCGCGGAGAGCAGCCCGAGCGCCGGAGCCGCCACGCCGACGATCGCAGCCACTTCCATCGTTGTCTCCGTCGCGGAAACCAGGATCGGGCTGCCCCAGAGCTCGCCGTAGGCGCGGAACGTGATGGTATGCACGCCAGGCACGGCGAGCCCGATCGAGAACAGAACAGGCGGGACGAGCGGCAAATAGAGAAGGAAAAGGAGAACCCCGATCAGGATCCAGACGGCGCCCGATCCGAACGACAGGGCGCCATGCCCGGCGCGCGGCATCAGCGTCGCCACTCCATGATCTTGCCGAGGAGAGCCCGGAGGTCGAAGGAAAGAAACCATGCCGTCAACAGCCCAAGCATGGCGATCACCACCACGCTCGACATCGCCGCGGCCAGCGGATAGTCGAGCACGTCCATCGCACTGGTGATGGTATTGCCCATGAGCTGGAATCCGACACCACCAAGGATCGTCGGGACAGCGCTCTCGCCAAATGACCCGACAAAGCCGAAGATGGTCGCCGCAAAGATCCCCGGCAGGGAAAGCGGGAGAATCACGCCGAAGAAGGTCCGCGCCGGACGAGCGCCCAGCATCCAGCTCGCTTCGATGAGCCTCTGGTCGATGCCCGAAAGGGAAAGCCAGAGCGGGAACACCATGAACGGCATGTATGCGCTGACGAGCCCGATGAAGACCGCGAAATCACTGTACAGAAGCCAGCTTACCGGATGGTGCACGAGGCCGAGCCATTGCAGAAGCCGGTTCACCGGCCCGCTGCGGTCGAGGAGATAGGTCCAGGCGAACGTACGGATGATGTAGTTGATGAGGAAAGGCACCGTGAAAAGGGAAAGGCAGATCCGGACCGCCTTCGGCACGGCGTGGAAGGCGAGGAAGTACGCAACCGGATAGGCGAGCAGGAGGCTGATCGCCGTAGCCTCGAGGGATATGAGCAGGCTTCGATCGAAAACGAGAAGCCGTACGCCGGAGAAGAAAGCACGGTATGAATTGAACGTCAGGGCCGGCGTGAACGTGAAGCCCGTCCGTTGCCAGAAGCTGATGGCGAAGGTCAGAAGCAGCGGACAAACCAGAAAGACCACAAGAAAGACACCGGGCAGCCCGAGAAGGCCGTAGCGGACGGCCGCTCTCGCACGCCTCACCGCAGAAACGCGTCCCTCACGCAGCCTCGAAGCGCTGCCACTCCGACTCGTACGCATCGATATGGGTGGGCCACCGGTTCTGCCAGGTTCCGCCCTGGTCGAACTTGTGCTTCACGTTTGCAGTGATCGCTGCGATCTTCTTGGCCTCCGCAGCCGTGAACTCAGCGGGGTGGCTCGCGGCATAAGCAGGCGCCAGCGGGTTTGTCATGTAACCGCGCAGAAGCGTGATCTTGGCCCCGTACCACCCGCCGAGCATGAAATTCAGAAGTTCGTAGGAGGCCTTCTTTTCAGCCGCGCTCCCGTTCCGCTTGTTGACCAGATAGGCGGCCATCGCCCACAGAAGATAGCCCTCCTTCGGATCGGCGTACACCGCATGCACGCCCTTGGCGGCGGCCGCGAACACCATCGGCTCCCAGCAATCTATGACATAAACCTCCTTCCTCACGATCAGATCGACCGCCTGCTCGAAACTCGACCAGAGGACGCGGAACTGTCCCCCCTTCTTCCGTCCGATCAGGAAATCGACGACCGCCTTGATTTCGGCCGGCGACATGTTGGCCGGATCCTTGATGTCGGCCAATCCGGCCTTCTTCAGATAGAGAGCCGTCTTCTGCCCCGCGGTCGTGTAATTGTTCTCGAGCGCCACGTAGCCGCGCCATTTCGGGTCGAAAAGCGCCGCATAGGAATCGAGCGGACCCGTCTTCTCCGGGAGATAGGCGAAAGCATCACCCTGCAGCACGCTCGGCACGCCGTAGAGCCGCCCCTGATAGCCGATGAACTGGAAACCGGGCTTTCCTTCCGTCAGGTACTCCGAGATGTACGTGTCCTTGGCCCAGTCGGGCATCTCTGCCGGGTCGATGGCTTCGATCAGGTGGTTCGAAATGAGCGGCGGCTGCATGCCGCCCACGATGTTGATGATGTCATACGTGGAGGTGCCGCCTCCTCCGATCATCACGTTGAGGATCGCCGAAGGCGCATTGCCGATGGCAACGAGGTTCACGTTCCACCCGCTCGCCTTGGTGAATCCTGACCAGTCGCCCCCGGGGTCGCCGACCCCGATATCGGCGAAGTTGAGGGTTTTCCCGGCCGCCTTCGCACGCCCGGCCACCGATAGAACGGCCGCGCCTGCCGCAGTGCTCAAGAGCCCGCGGCGAGAGATTTCGAACGGCCTGGTCATCGCTGCCCCCCTTCGTTCGCATTCTGCACGCGCATGTTAGAGCGGATCGCGCTTGACTGGAATCGCGAAGCGATCGAGGTGCGCGTGAATCCGCTCGGGAAACTGAAGCGGAGCGTTTTCGGTCAAGCTGAAAACGCTCTAGGAGGGGCCAAACGCTTCGCCAAGGTCAGGCTGGACGACCTGCTCCGCCAAGTGCCGGCCGGCCCGCTCCACCTCCGCCCGTGCCGCCAGCGGCCCGAGCGCCGCTTCGATCCCGAACGGCCCGGGCAGGCCCCCATGCGGAAAAAGCCGCGTCACGTGCCCCATCTTCCGCCCCGGCCTTGCCTCCGCCTTGCCGTAGAGATGCGGAATGAGCCCGGGTGCCGCGAGGATCTCCCCCCAGAGCGCCGCCTCTTCCGGCCCCACCAGGTTCTTCATCACCGCATCCGAATGCCGCCTCGCCTCCGGCAGCGGCAGCCCCGCCACCGCCCGCACGAACAGCTCGAACTGGCTCGCCGGGCAGGCATCGATCGTCCAGTGCCCCGAATTGTGTGGTCTCGGCGCGATCTCGTTCGCCAGCACCCGCCCGCCCCGATCGACGAACATCTCAACCGCGATCAGCCCGACAAGCTCGAGCGCCTCGGCCACCCGGAGCGCGATCCCCCGCGCCTCCGCCGCAATCTCCTCTCCCACCTGCGCGGGCGCCAGCGTCAAATCGAGGATATGCTGCCGGTGCCGGTTCTCCACCGCATCGAACGCAACCGCCCTTCCGTCCTCCCCGCGCGCCGCCACCACGCTCAACTCGCACGCGAAATCGACGAACCCCTCGAGCACCAGCGGCTTCGGCGCCAGCGCCACGAATGCCGTCTCCAGGTCCTCCGGCCGCACCAGCAGGCTCTGCCCCTTGCCGTCGTAGCCGAGCCGCGTCGTCTTCAGAACCGCCGGTAACCCGATCGCCGCCACCGCCGCCGCCAGTTCCGCGCGCGTCTCCACCCGCCGCCACGGCGCCGTCGGCACCCCCGCCCCGTTGAGGAAGCTCTTCTCCCTGATCCGATCCTGACTCACCCGGAGCACCGCGGGCGCCGGCCGCACCGGCTTGAGCGCAGCCAGCAGTTCGAGCCCGCCCGCGCTCACGTTCTCGAACTCGAACGTCACCACATCGACCCCGGCCGCGAACGCGGCGATCGCCCCCGGGTCCTCGTACTCGCCTTCCGTCACGTAAGCCGCCACTTGCCCCGCCGGGCTCTCCCGCTCCGGCGTCAGGATGTGGCACCGATAGCCGAGCCGCGCCGCCGCCAGCGCCGTCATCCGCCCGAGCTGCCCGCCGCCCACGATTCCGATCACCGCGTTGGGCGGCAGCGGAAAAGCCGGCCCCCTCATGCCGCCGGCGCGGCCGGTCCCGGCTCCTCCGGCTCCTCCGGCACCCCCGCCGTCTGCGCCGCCCGCCATGCTTCGAGCCGTCCGGCCAGAGCCGGATCGGAAAGTGCGAGGATGGCAGCCGCCAGAAGCGCCGCATTCACCGCCCCCGCCCGCCCGATCGCCAGCGTCCCGACCGGCACACCCGGCGGCATCTGGACGATCGAAAGCAGGCTGTCCACGCCCTTGAGCGCCGCACTCTCCACCGGCACCCCCAGCACCGGCAGCGCCGTGTAGGCGGCGCACATCCCCGGCAGGTGCGCCGCGCCGCCGGCGCCGGCGATGATCACCCGGATCCCCCGCCCGGCCGCACCCCTCGCATAGGCCGCCAGCCGCTCCGGCGTGCGATGCGCCGAAACGATCCGCACCTCGTGCGGCACATGAAGCTCCTCCAGCACCGCGGCCGCATGAGAGAGCGTCGGCCAGTCGGAACGGCTTCCCATGATGATCCCGACCGTCATCGCGTGTCAGGCGATGCTGTCGGGGATCAGCCGGCTCTCCAGCCGCGAGATCTCGTCCTTGAGCAGGAGCTTCCGCTTCTTCAGCCGTTGCAGGTGAAGCTGGTCGCAGGTCGCCTCGGCCGAAAGCCGCACGATCACCGTGTCGAGGTCGCGGTGTTCGCTGCGCAGCTCGTGCAGCCGGCGCAAGAGCGAGTCATGGTCGGTCAGCATGCGCCGTGCATACCACGCGCCCGCCCGCCTTGCAGCGATTCCCGTGGCGCAGGCACATCCGCCCTTGCTAAGCTTTCTTGCCCGCGCGGCCTGAAGCCGGCCGGCGGCCGCTGCTGCACGGAAGGGGTTTGCATGAACCTGCAGTCCAGGCTTTCCGCCCTCAAGGAGCGCCACGCCAGCCTCGAAACGCGGATCGCCGAAGAAGGTCAGCGCCCGCGCCCGGATTCCGAGATACTCGGCCGGCTGAAGCGCGAGAAGCTGCACGTCAAGGAGGAAATGGAGCGCCTGCGGAGCCAGGAACAGGCCGGCACCGGCTGACGCCCCTTACCCTCCCCGATTTTCCCGCCTTCTTCCTTTGAATGAAAGAGGCTCCGCCCAGCGTTCAGCCTGCCCGAACGCGCGCCCTTTCCTTGTCCCGAACCGGACACGCTCCCGGTTCCCCTCGCAATCCCCGCCGCGCAAGCCACCCTAAGCGCCCGCGCCCCAGCCGAGGGTCACCTTGAACTCGGCCTCGCCTTGCCCCGAAACGACCCGGAGATCGCATTTCCCGCTCAACGAGGCGCCGAAGCTCATCTCGATCCGGTCGGGCCGCTTCGGCATCCTGGCGATCGACTCCTGAAGCATCCCGACGAGTTCGCCGAGCGAGCCGAGCGCGGCCTTGAGCTTGTCGGCCGTCTCATGCGCGATGTCCTCCATCCGCGCGGCCTCCACGAGCCCGGCCTGCCCGGCCACCTCGCCGAAGAAGATTTTGTTCCCCCCAGGAAGTTCCACTACTATCTCTGCGACCATTCCCCCCTCCGGTTGCTCGCGCATGATCGAAACCGGGCTCATCTACATCTACGCGCCCGGTTCGCAGAGACGCTTCGTCGGTTGCGGAGCGCTTGTCGAGGGCAGTTATGTCGCGACCTGCCGGCATGTCTGGGAAAGCGCGACAAACGGGGCCGCGGAGCCGCCGGCGGTCGAGATCGAATTTCCCTTCGCGCACGAGGGCGGAGCCGCGGTCACGAGCAGTGCGGGGCTTGCGGACGAATGTGCGGCGCTCGGCGGCCCGCCTCCCGACCTCGTTCTGCTGCGTCCCGAAACGATACCAAGCGGCGTGATGACACTCCAGCTTGCGGTTAGTGAGGCCTTCGAGACCGGCGAGGGCTATGCGCACGCCGGCGTGGCCGGCCGCGATCGGCGCAATCCCGCCACGGTGCGAGACTTGCAGATCGAGGGTAGGATCGCGCGGTTGATCGGCGCCGACGGCCGGCGGCAATTCACCGGGGCCAACCCGGTCGCCTATTGGTTCACGCGCGGCTCCAGCGGTTCCCCCGTCTTCCTCACGAACGGCATGCAGCTCGCCGGCATCGTTTGTCTCTCCGAAGTCGGCGCGAACCAGGGCGCCAGCCCTACGCACGAGGCCTTCGTCGTGCCCGGAACGACGATCCGCCGCCATCTCATTGCGCTCTTCGCGAAGCCGGTAGCCAAGAAGAACAGGATCGATCCCGCCGGTCTGAGGCCGATCCTCGAAAAGATCGGCGCGCAGGACGTTCCGGTCTCGGATATTCCGGCGCGGCTTTCCGAGTTCATCGACGCGGCGCGGGCAAGAGCTGCGGAACCGGTTCGCCCGTCGAACGACGGCGCAGAGATCGACGCTGCGATCGGCGCGGCGCGGGGGAGGCTCGGTCGGCTCGACGCAGCGGGCGCGCGTGCGCTCTTGCAGGAGAGGATCGCGGAGGAGGAACGCCTGCGTTCGCACCGCCTCCTGCCGCTGCTCCGGGAGCGCGCGAAGATCGAGCGCCTCAGCTTCGATCACGACGCCGCCAAACTCACCCTTGAGGAGATCACCCGCCTCGCGCCGGACGATGTGTGGACCTGGATCGATCTCGGCGATCTTCGGCGGACCATGGGCGGACTCGGCGAGGCAGAGAGAGCGTACCGCTCCGCCGCGGCGGCCGCGCGCCGCGGCGGGAACGAGCGCGATCTTTCGGTGAGCCGCGACAGGATCGGCGACGTGCTGATGGCGTTGGGCGACCGCGCCGGCGCCGCGGCGGAGTACCGCGCCGGGCTTGCCATCGCGGAGGTGCTGGCGCGGCGGGATCCCGCCAACGCGGAGTGGCAGCGCGATCTTGCGATTTCGCTGGTCAAGCTGTCGGAGGCCGATCCCGGCGCCGCACGCGGGTTCTTGAGCCGGGCGGTCGAGATCGCACGCGGCCTCGAAGCCGCCGGCCGGCTCGCTCCCGCCGATGCCCGGCTGCCCGCCGATCTGGCCCGGCGGATCGCCGCCCTCAAACCCTGAGGGAACCGCCCCGCCGCGTCCCGCCTACGCCGCCTCGTCGGTCTCCGGCGCCGGCGGCACCGCATGGCCCTCGCGCGCCAGCCGCCCGCTCGCCGCTTCCACCGCCGCATTGAGATCCCCCTGGCTGCAAAGCCCGAGGAATACCGGATCGCGCGGCTTGATGTTCGCGCTGTTCCAGTGCGTGCGCTCGCGCACCTTCTGGATCGTCTCCTTCGTCGTGCCGAGCAGCTTGCTGATCTGCGCGTCGGTCAGTTGCGGATGATGCCGCAGCAAATAGGCGATCGCGTCAGGCCGGTCGTTTCGCTTGGCAACCGGCGTGTAGTGCGCCCCGGAATGCCGCCGCGGCAGCGGATGAACCGGCGCCAGCAGCTTGAGCCGCGCGTTCGGATCGGCTTCGCAGCGACGGATCTCCTCGGCCGTCAGTTGCCCGTTGGCAACCGGGTCGTAGCCGACGATGCCCTGCGCCACTTCGCCGTCGGCAATCGCCTGCACCTCGAGCGGATGCATGCTGCAGAACTCCGCGATCTGCGTGAACGTGAGCGCGGTCTTCTCGATCAGCCACACCGCGGTGGCCTTCGGCATCAGCGGCAGAGCCATGACGGGTCCCGTTTTCATGCAAACACCGAGCGGCCGCGCCCCATAAGCAAACGCGCGCCGGACAACCATCGGATATGGTCCTCCCCCACCCGCCGGGTCAAGGCCAGCGCCCGCACCTTCTGTTATAAGTATAAGCACCCGATCCCGCCTGGGAGGGGAGAATGATCGAAGACGACGAAGCCCCGAAACCGCCGCCCGGCCGGCTTCAGCCGCTCCGGCTCGAGCCCATGGGCCTGGCCGAGCTCACCGCCTACCGCGAGGAACTCATGGCCGAGATCGCCCGCGTGGATGCCGAGATGGCGCGCAAGAAAAGCCATCTCGGCGCCGCCGACGCGTTCTTCCGCCGCCCCTGACCACCCCGCCCCTACCACCCCTCAAACCACCCACCTCTCAAAGCGCGATCGCCTCGCAACTCCGCCTTGTCGCGTGCGGCTCAGCCTCCTGCCAGAGCCAGTAGGCGTTCCGCGCGTCCCCGTTCACCGCCACCACGCGGAAGTTGTCCCTGCTGTCGATCGCATGGATGGTGATCCGCCCGATCAGCCCACCCGCCATCGCCCGCATGTCCTCGACCGCCTCCTCGACCGCCTCGTGCACGCTCGCCCCTTGCTTCATATAGAGCACCACCGCGCGCGCCGTCCCGCAGCGGATCGCCATCTCGCCCACTCCGGTGCAGGCTGCCGCTCCATAGCGCCTGTCCGCGTAAGACCCCGCGCCGATGATCGGCGTATCGCCGAGCCGCCCCGGATACTTCCACTGCCACCCCGAGGTGCTCGCCCCAGAAGCAATCCCGCCCGCCCGGTCGCGCGCAATGAACACCGTCGTCCCCGCCGGCCGGTCCGTCTGCACTTGCGCCCGCACATGCCCGATCAACCCACCCTCCGGCCAGCGCTCGCGCTCCGCCCCCTTCACCGCCCCCGCGAACCACGCCTCCCACGCCTGCCGGGCATGCGGCAGCAGAGTCTCCGCGGGCTCGGCGCCGATCTCGCGGGCGAACATCTCTGCTCCCGGCCCCACCAGTAGTTCGTGCGGCAGCTTCTCCATCACCGCCCGCGCGATCGAGACCGGATGCAAAAACCCCCTCACCGCCCCCACCGCGCCCGAGCGCAAGCTGGCGCCGTCCATCACCGCAGCGTCCAGCTCCACCTCGCCCAGGATATTGGCCCACCCGCCCCGCCCGACCGTCCGCACCCGCTCGTCCGCCTCGACAAGCCGCACCCCCGCCTCGATCGCATCCAGCGCCGCCCGCCCCTCGGCCAGCAGCCGTGCGGTCGTATCCGCCCCCGGATAGCCCTCGTTGTTGGTCACCAGGATCACCGGGCACTCCCCCGCTTCATCCGCCCCGCCTCGCGAGCCGGCCGCCGCCGCCCGCGGCGCTTCAAACCACCAGCGCGGCGCGGCTCGCGGCCGCCCGCTGCCACGCCGCCGCCTCGTCCTCGTCGAACAGCTCGGTCAGCTTCCGCATCATCGTCCCGCCCAGCTCCTCGGCATCGACGATCGTCACGGCGCGCCGGTAGTAGCGCGTCACGTCGTGCCCGATGCCGATCGCGATCAGCTCCACGAAGTCGCGCCCCTCGATGTCGTGGATGACCTCCCTCAGGTGCTTCTCGAGATAATTGCCGGCGTTCACCGAAAGCGTGGAATCATCCACCGGCGCGCCGTCGCTGATCACCATCAGGATGCGCCGGTGCTCCGGCCGCGCCACCAGCCGCCGATAGGCGAACAGCAGTGCCTCGCCGTCGATGTTCTCCTTGAGCAGCCCCTCGCGCAGCATCAGCCCGAGATTCCTGCGCGCCCGCCGCCACGGCTGGTCGGCCGCCTTGTAGATGATGTGCCGGAGATCATTGAGCCGCCCCGGGTTGCGCGGCTTGCCCTCCGCCACCCACCGCTCGCGGCTCTGCCCGCCCTTCCACGCCCGCGTCGTGAAGCCCAGGATTTCCACCTTGACCGCGCAGCGCTCGAGCGTGCGCGCGAGAATATCCCCGCACATCGCCGCAACCGTGATCGGCCGGCCGCGCATGCTGCCCGAATTGTCGATCAGCAGCGTCACCACCGTGTCGCGGAATTCGGTGTCCCGCTCGCGCTTGTAGGAGAGGGACTGCATCGGATTGACGACAACCCGCGCCAGCCTCCCCGCATCGAGCAGCCCCTCGTCGAGATCGAAGTCCCAGGCGCGCTGCTGCTGGGCAAGCAGCCGCCGCTGCAAGCGGTTGGCGAGCTTCGATACAACGCCCTGCAAGTGCTGAAGCTGATGGTCGAGCTGCTGGCGGAGCCTTGCCAGCTCCTCGGGATCGCACAGCTCCTCCGCCGCCACATCCTCGTCGAAGCTCCTCGTATAGGCGCGGTAGGAACTCCCGTTGCCACCCGCCGCCGCGCGCCGCACCTGCGGTCCGCCCGGGCGCTCGTCACCCTCGGCCGCCTCCTCTTCCCCCTCCTCGGCGCCCTCTTCGGCCTCGCCTTCCGCCTCTTCGGCATCGCCACCCAGAGCCGCGTCGGCCTCCGCCTCCGATCGGCCCTCGCCCTCCGAGCTCCGGTCCTGCGCCCCTGTCTGCTCGCCGTTCTCCTCCTCGCCGCTTTCCTCCGCCTCGCTCTCCGCCTCGCCCTCCGCCAGGTCGAGCGCAGCCAAGAGCCGCCGCGCCGCCCGCGCATATGCCTCCTGGTCCTCCTGCGCCCGCGCCAGATCCGCCATCGCCAGTTCGCCGGCCGGGCCGAGCGTACCCCGCCACGCTTCAAGAATGTGCATCGCCGCCGCCGGCGCCCCCTCGCCCGTCAGCCGCTCGCGCGCCAGAAGCGCCAGCGCCGACGAGACCGGAAGCTGATCCTTCCGCGTCATCCGGTCGTAACCTTCCGCCTCGCACTCCTCGGCAAGCCGCGCGCGCAGATTGGCCGCCACGCCCGCCATGTGCCGCGCCCCGATCGCCTCGACGCGCACCTGCTCGAGCGCGTCGTAGGCCTCCTTCGCCTCGCGCCCCAACGGCACCCGCGCCCCATGCTTGGCGTCGTCGTGATGGCGCAGCCTGAGCGCCACCTGGTCGGCCGTCCCGCGCAGCCGCGACCGCTCGCCCGGCGGCAGCGCGCGCGTCGGCAGCGGCAGCCGCGCCCGCTTGCCCGCCAGCCCCGGCGGCCCCGCCTGGAACGCCACCTGCACCTCCGGCATCCCGGCCATCGCACGCACCACGCTCGCCGTGGCGCGCTTGAACTCCTCGACCCGATCGTTCTCTTTCGAGCCGCTCACCTCTGCCTTCACGACGCCTTGCGCAGGAAGCTGCCGGTCGAGATCTCCTCGTTGAAGCAGCGCTGGTAGTATTCGGCCACGATCTGCCGCTCCGCCTCGTCGCACTTGTTGAGGAAGGTCAATCGGAAGGCGAAGCCGAGATCGCCGAAGATGCGCGCGTTCTCCGCCCACGTGATCACCGTGCGCGGACTCATCACGGTCGAGATGTCGCCGTTGATGAAGCCCGCCCGCGTCAGGTCGGCCAGCGCCACCATGCTCTCGATGCGCTTCTTCATCGCCTTGTCCTCGGGATCGATGCCGAGCTTGGCCATCACGATCCCCGTCTCCTGCTCGTGCGGCAGGTAGTTCAGCGTCGCCACGATGTTCCAGCGGTCCATCTGGCCCTGGTTGATCTGCTGCGTGCCGTGATAGAGCCCCGTCGTGTCGCCGAGCCCGACCGTGTTGGTCGTCGCATAAAGGCGGAACGCCGGATGCGGCCGGATCACGCGGCTCTGGTCGAGCAGCGTCAGTTTCCCCTCCACCTCCAGCACGCGCTGGATCACGAACATCACGTCCGGCCGCCCGGCGTCGTACTCGTCGAACACCAGCGCGCACGGATGCTGCAGCGCCCAGGGCAGGATGCCCTCGCGGAACTCCGTCACCTGCTTGCCGTCCTTCAGCACGATCGCATCCTTGCCGATCAGGTCGATGCGGC
Source organism: Pseudomonadota bacterium (assembly GCA_021816925.1). GTDB lineage: Bacteria > Pseudomonadota > Alphaproteobacteria > Acetobacterales > Acetobacteraceae > JAKAWQ01. Next base: position 3,812 of record JAKAWQ010000040.1, on the reverse strand, counting down.
TGATATGGCTGTCGAGATTGATGCGGATGCACGGCCAGTTGAGCCGCGCCGCCACCTGCTCGATGTGCGTCGATTTGCCGGTGCCGTGATAGCCCTGGATCAGGACGCGGCGGTTGTAGGCAAAGCCGGCCAGAATCGCCAGCGTCGTTTCTCTATCGAATCTATATGCCTCGTCGATGTCCGGCACGTGCTCGGTGCGGATCGAGAAACCCGGCGCCTGCATCGGCGTCTCGATGCCGAAGGTCTGGCGCGCGTTCACCATCATATCGGGAAGGTCGATCGCCGAGGTCGGCTCGACACGCTGCTCGGAAGTAACGGCAATATTGTTCATCGGCCGGAAGGTCCTGTGACGATCGATCGGCGAGTGTAAACCTGCGCCTTGGGGCTCGAAAGCCCGCCCGCTCACTCGGCGGGGAGCGGAGAGTCGCGGGCGACCCTGGTGCGCAGCGTCGCGTAGGCGAGGTTGATCACCTTGAACCGCGCCTCGGCGCCCGCGTCCCCCCCGTTCGCGTCCGGGTGATGGCGTTTGGCCAGCTCCTTGTAGCGCGCCTTGAGCGCCACCAGCGTCACCGGCCAGCCGAGATCGAGCGCCGCCAGGTGCTCCCTGAGATCCGCCGGCGCCGTCTCCGCCCGCCGGGCCTGCTTCGCTCTCCCCGCCAGTTCCGCCAGCGGCTCCTCGAGCCCGCCCGAGCGCCGCCAGTCCGCTCCTCCGAGCCGCCCCAGCGGCCAGGTCGGCCGTTGCCAGGAAAGATCGGCGCGCAGCTCCGCTTCGATCTGGCCCGGGCTCATGCCCCGGTAATAGTCCCATGCCGCGTTGTACGCCCGCACATGCTCGAGGCAGAACCAGCGCCATTCCCTGAGCGCCCGTCGCGAGCGCGGCGCCCGGTACTCGCCCGCCGCCTCGCATCCCGGCACGTCGCAACCCACCCCCGGCGCGTCCGGGTCGGGAGCGAACGCCCTCGCGCGCTGGGTCCTCGGCCTCATGCCTCGCTTATGGGGGTTCCGCCCCCCCCTTTGCAACGGCCGCTCGGCGACCCCCTTGGCCGACCCCCTTGGCCACCATGGGAAAACGGCTGATATGTGCGCCATGCAAAGCCGCGCCTCGCGTATCGAAACCCTTCTCCGCGCCCGCTTCTCGCCCATCATCCTCGAGGTCACGGATTTGTCCGCCCGCCACGCCGGCCACGCCGGCGCCCGCCCGGAAGGCGAAACCCATTACGCGGTCCGCCTCGTCTCCGAGGCGTTCCGCGGCCAGAGCCGCGTCGAGCGCGCGCGCGCCGTGCACGTTGCGCTCGCCGCCGAATTCGCGACCGGCCTGCACGCGCTCTCCCTCTCCCTCGCCGCACCCGCCGAGGCCGCCGCCCGTGCTCCGGGCGCCGGCTGATGCCGCCCGCAGGCAAACGAAGCCGCCGCTCCCGCCCCCCAGCACCCATCCTGTGGCGAGTATTTTCTGCTCAGTCTGGGTTGGGTGAGGGGGAAAATTGCCGCATACTCGGCCCGCGCGCGCGAACGAGCAGAAGGAATTTCCCCTCGAATGCCGGCAGCAAAGGAACCCAAGGACCTCGACGCCACTGACCGTGCCATCCTCCGGCTCCTCGCCGCCGACGCAAGCCTCACCCTCGCCAACGTCGCCGCCGAGATCGGGCTCTCCCCCACGCCTTGCTGGAAACGCATCCGCCGCCTCGAGCAGGCCGGAATCATTCGCGGCCGAACCGCCGTCATCGACGCCGCCAAGGTCGGCCTGCCGGTCAGCGCCTTCGTCTCCGTCGAGGCCCCCGACCACTCCGCCGCCTGGCTCGATCGCTTCGCCGCCGTAGTGGCCGCCACCCCCGAGATCATCGCCGCCTGGCGCATGAGCGGGGACGTCGATTACCTCCTGCACGTCGTCGTGGCGGATATCGCCTCCTACGATCGCTTCTACCGCCGCCTCATCGCCGCCGTGCCGCTGCGCAACGTCACCAGCCGCTTCGCCATGGAGCACATGAAGTCGGCCCCTTTGCCCCTCTGAGCGTGCTTCAGTCCTCGCCGGCCGCCGCCTCGGCCCTCGCCCCCGGCCCCGTATGGAACTGCGGCCAGCGCCGCCTGACCACCGGCCCGTCCGACGCATAGGCGTAACAGGTGTTGAGCATCCTCGGCGCCTGCCCGCCGGCGGTCCGCGCCGCATCCTTCCGCACCCGCACCGCATAAAGCGTCTGGAACGCCGTCGTGCCGATCTGCTGCAAAAGCTCGCGCAGGTGCGTGCAGCCCGCGACCCCGCCCACCCGCTCCATGGCGGCACGGAGGAAGCCGCGGCCGATCCTGAGCCCGGCAAGCCGCGAAAAATTCGGCGCCGCATCGGGGCAGATCGCAAACGGCCCGTACTCCGTCACCGCCTCGCTCTCCTCGATCACCAGGTCCTCGTCCACCCGCAGCCGGACCCACATCTCGTGCAACGGCTCCCCGGCCGGAATCTCGCCCCGATCCTCGCTCGGAAAGCTGTAGCTCTTCGTATCGACGAGATGCGCCTCGATGTCGAAGCGCCCGTCCGTACGCCGGTAGCCGTTGATGGTGATCTCGCGCCGGTGCAGAAGTTCGCGCCCGCCGGGCTTGCTGAGCGGCATGTCATCCTCGTTCGGGGTCCGCCTCTTGCGATGCGGCATTGCTCACGCGTTGTCCAGCCTCGCCCCCTTTCCGCCCGTCCCGCTTGCCCGGCATAGTAGAAGCCTACCCCACGCCCGGAGGCCTCATGTCCGACGCCACACCGCTCAAGGTCGTCTCGCTGCTCGGCAGCCTGCGCAAGGGCTCCTACAACGCCATGCTCGCGCGCACGCTCCCCGCACTCGCCCCGCCCGACATGACGATCACCCCTGCGCCCTCGATCCGCGATCTCCCCTTCTACGACGCCGACCTCCAGGCCCAGGGCTTTCCCGCCGCGGTCACCGCGCTCGCCGGTGCCATCTCCGCCGCCGACGGCGTCATCATCGTCACGCCCGAGTACAACTACTCGATCCCGGGCGTCCTCAAGAACGCGATCGACTGGGTCTCGCGCCGTTCGCCCCAGCCCTTCGCCGCCAAGCCGGTGGCGCTCGCCTCGGCGTCGATGGGCGCGCTCGGCGGCGCGCGCAGCCAGTACCATCTCCGCCAGGTCATGGTCTTCATCGAGGCTTATGTGCTCAACCGGCCCGAGGTCATGGTCCCCACCGTGCAAACGAAGGTCGATGGGGAAAAGGGTGAAATCACCGACGGCCCGACGCGCGATCTCATCGCCGCCGAACTCAAGGCCTTCGCCGCCTTCATCCGCCGCCTCTCCTGACCCCCCGCCGGCCTCTGCCGTGAGGCTCGGCGGCAAAATTTTCTGGAGGAGAGCATGGCCATCACTCAGGATCCGCACGCCCGCGAGTGGCTCGGCCTCGCTGGTTCCGTCATCGTCATCACCGGCGCCGGCGGCGGCTTCGGCCGCACGCTCATGGATCTCGTGCCGCGCCCTGGCTTCGACCGTGCCGAACACACCAGCCGTTAGCAAGGCCAGGGCTTCGCCCCGGACCCCTTCCCTTCAAGGAAGGGATCGCAAAGGCTCGGCCTTTGCCGGGGTCCAGGGGCAGGGGGGGTATAGTGATATCCGGGAGAGCTTACACTCTGGCAGCATTACGAAACAGGAATGGAATGGGTATCGGGCTTCGGCACTGATATATCAGCCAGCCGACGGGGCGGTTGGCAAAGCAGAACCCGGGGCCGCCTGAACGTTGGCATGATCGAACGCCGCGGCTTCTGCCTCGGGTGACTGCCTCGCGTAGTCCGCCAAGGCCCGGACGAGCTTGGTGAGGGTTGCCGCC
>JAKAWQ010000039.1 GCA_021816925.1 Pseudomonadota bacterium | reverse complement strand
CAGTGGTCGGCACCGCAGCTCGATCCGGAACCGACGCCCACCAGGCCATCCAAGCCGTGTTGCGCGGGGACAGCGTACTGCAACCGGGTTGAGCAGTTACACGGTGAGAGCGGCGCATGGGAGCGCCGGCCGCCGCGCCGGCGCGGGACCGAGCGTGAGCCTCAGGCGGTACTGGCGTGAATGAGCGGTGCAGTGCGGTGGGTGAGCGGGGCCGCCGGATGGAGGTCGGCCTCGGTCAGAATACGCCAGGCGCCGGAGATCAACACCTCGCTCGGCCGAAAGCTTGCCTTGTACGCCATCTTCCGGCTCTCCGGTACCCAGTAGCCCAGATAGACATAAGGAAGGCCAAGCTCGCGCGTGCGGGCGATCAGCCAAAGGATCGCCAGGGTGCCGAGGCTTTGCCGGGTCAGTTCCGGAGCGAAGAAGCTGTATACGGCCGAGAGCCCATCACCGAGCCGATCGGTGAGGCAGGCGCCGATCAGGTGATCATGCGGGTCGCGGAATTCGATGACAAACGTTTCGATCGGCGTATCCTCAACCATAGCACGATAGTCGTAAAAACTCATCGTCGCCATGTCGCCATCGCCGTGCCGCGCGCGCTGGTAGCGCTGGAACAGTTGGAACTGCTCGGGGGTGGCCCGGGACGGGACGTCGAAGCCCTCGACCCCCGTATTGGCGCGCAACACGCGCCGCTGCGTGCGACTCGATTGAAACGTTGCAACCGGAATGCGGATCGGGATGCAGGCATTGCAGCCAGGACAGACCGGCGCGTAGGCGATGTTGTGGCTGCGGCGGAACCCGGCTCGTGAGAGCCGGTCGTGCACGGATTCGGCGTCCGGGCTCGTGATTTCCGTCACCACCTTGCGCTCAATCCGACCGGCCACGTACGGGCAAGGCAAGGGCGCGGTGGTGTAGAAGAACTGCGGCCGGCGCGGCGGCTTGTAGGTCATGCCATGGGCGCTCCGTCCGTTATGATCCAGGAGCCTTCCCCTCTGGTCAACGGTCGGCTGCGGGAAGCGTGGAACGAACCACGACGAGGCCGGACAAAAGGTCGTGCAAGGTGCGGCGGCGAACGGTGAGAAAGGCGATTGCGAGTAGCAGGAAGCCGACCGCGAGCGTGAGATAGAAAAGCAGGGTCGCACAGGCGGCCTGTAGGGACAGGGGGCGGCAGAGATCTGCGTTGCGCCGCACAATGAGGCCTAAGGCCCGCTGGCCGGGTGTTGCCGAGAGCGACGAGGCCAGGAAGAGCGTGTGGTAGAGGAACGGCACCAGCGGCAGGAGCCCGAGCAGAGGCAGGGTCAGGCCGAAGCTCAGGAGGCCGGCTGCGAGCAACACCAGCCACAGCGCCGCAAGGATGAGGCCGATCAGGACGGCGTCGAGCAGCCACGCGGCGATCCGGCGCGCGATGACCCGCGCGTCAGGGCGTCGTCCGAGGGTAAGGTCAGCGTCAGACTCACGGCAGCAGCCGGATGGTTGCGCTGACCGGGCCGGGGACGGGGCCGAGCGGGAAGCTCTTCCCGTCGCGCCAGGGGCGCACGAGATCGCAGGCGTGGGGCGCAAAAGGGTCGCCGGCTTGGCCCGGCGCCATCATGAAGCGGCTCCTATCGAGATCCGCGAGATCATAGACGCCACGATATTCCGCCGCATGGACGTTGCGGAAGCCGTGCGGGGCGGGACTCCCGCGATCGACGGTGGTGTCATCGCCGGGGCTGGCGATGCGGCAGGCGGTGAGCCATCCGAGCAGGGGAAGGCGCGCCAGCACGGGATCAACGAACCGGGCAGGGTGTGTCACGCCCCATCGCCAGGCGGCGGGATCGTGGCCGTAGCGGGCGAGGAGTTGCGCCGTTGCCTGCCCGAGGGCGGCGGCGAGGAGCGGCGCGCAGTCGGCCCGACCGCCGGTGCCGCTGATCGCGAGCCTCGGTGCAGCACACCAGGTTGAGTGGCCGTCATGGCCGAGCACGCCAGCGATGAATTCCGGACCTGGCGCCGCGCCGTTGTCCGCGACGCCGATCCGGGCGAAGAGAATGGCCCGGAAGTGGCGCAGCCAAGCATTGAAGATCAACGGCTGGGGAAGGTTCATGCTCATGGCGCCGTTCCAGTGCCGGAGCAGCGAAAGCACGACCGCGGGCATGCCAGGAGGGGGCCGCACACGCTCGAGGGCGGGCAGAAGCTGCTGCGCATAGGCGCTGAGCACATCACTTTGCATGGCGGCAAAATCGGCGACCGTCGCGTGGGGAGTGGCTGCAAGCATCCGGCGGATGCGCTGCGCCCGCCACGGTCCGAACCAATCGCGCGTGATGAAAACCGGAAAACCGGGCAGGCCGATGCGGTTGTTGGCATTGACCAGTTGCCCGGAAGAGGGGCCGATGATGTGCGGGAGAGCGGCGCCGGAGGCGAAGCCCGTCCAGTCATAGGCGCCGCTTGCACCCGGGACGGGCATCGCCCCGTCCCCGGTGCGGCGGATCGGCACGCGGCCGGTCATGAAGAAGCCGATATGCCGTCGGTCCGCCACGAGCAGGTTGAGGACGGGCGTGGAAATCTCCGCCGCGGCCTTGCCGGCCGCCGAGACGGTCTCTGCGCGGTTGAGTGCGAGCAGGCCGTTCGCGGCCGTGTCATGGCGGGAAAGGCCGGCCATCTCGACCGCGAGCACGGGGCCCTTGGGATTGATGAGGTCGCTGATCACGGGCCCATGGCGCGTCGTGCGCACCATGAGGGTAACGTCCGGGTGGCCGCGGACGCGGATTCGTTCCTTTCCTATCCGGAACGACCGCGGGCCTTCGGGTGTCAGGTAGCGGTTTCCGGGGAGTGCCTTCTCGATGAAGACATCCTCGGTATCGGCGCCGGTATCGGTAAAGGTCCAGGCGATATGCCGGTTGCGCCCGAGCACGACGAAGGGCACGCCGGGAGCGGTTGCGCCAACCAGCGTGGAACGCGGTGTTTCGATCCGGGCGAGATACCAGAGGGAGGGAAAGTCCAGGCCGAGATGCGGATCGCCGGCCAGCAGCGGCGCGCCGGTTGCGCTCAGGCGGCCGGCCACGGCCCATTCGTTGGACGCCACCTCCGGTTCCGTGAACCGTTCCGGGAAGCGCGGCAGGAACGCGAGCAGCCGGGCCGCGGTGTGGCTCGCAGCGGCGAGCTTGGCATCGATGGGCACGGTTCCATGAGCCGGCGGCCAGAGCGCCAGAATGCGATCGACCGGCAGCTTGCCGACAAGCGCGAGGCGGGCGAGTTCGCGCCGCCAGTTGCCGGAGAGCGAGAAACTCATCCACTCGCCCCAAAGCAGGGAATCGAGCGGCGTCCAGAGACGCGGTGCACCGATGAAGAGAAACTGCGGGGCGGCGAAGCGGCCGCGTTCCCTGATCCAGGCATTCACGCCGCGCGCGTACGCCTCCAGCATCACGCGTGTCGCTGCGGGAAGACCGGCCATGGTCGCGCGGGCGTGCCGGGCGAGCCCCAGCGTGCGCATCAACTCATCGGACGGCAGTGCGGCGGGGCCGAACAGTGCGGCAAGCCGGCCCGAGACCAGCCGCCGCAGCAGCACCATCTGGAACAGCCGGTCGCGGGCGTGCAGATAGCCGAGCGCGGTTGCCGCATCGTCGAGGTTGGCGGCGCGGATGAAGGGCACGCCGTGCTGATCGAACCGGATGATAACCGGCGCCGAAAGGCCGGAAATGGCGAGGGTCTGCGAGCCGGGAGGCAGGGTCAGCCACACGAGGCCGCCGCCGGCAAGGACCAGAAGGAGCAGGATGAGCAGCCCGGCAAGCGCGAGCCGGAGCAGGCGGGTGGTCAGGCGCATGCCGGGCCGAGCGCCGGACGCGCCTTAGGCCACGGGAGGCAGATCGACACGCACGATATCCGGATGACCGGCGACCGCGGGGAAACGCTTCAGCACCAGAGGATCGTGGCCCGGAATGATATGATCCGGGCTGTCGGCGAGGGCTTCGAGGATGCGATAACCCTCCAGCATGCGCGCCACGTCCACAACCAGCGGAAAGGGATTGCGCGTGCGGATATTCGCCCAGAAATGCGTGGCATCGGAGGCAAGCACCAACCACCCGCGCGCGGTCGCCACGCGGACCGACTGCTGACCTCCGGAATGGCCGCCGATCAGATGCAACGTGACACCCGGCGCCAGCTCCGAGGTGCCGTCATGGAAGCGGACGCGCCCGGCGAAGACGTTGCGCACCGCGCCGACCACGTCTTCCACCTCCATCGCGCGGCGAAACACGTTGTGACACATGCAGCGACCGGTGGCGTAGGCCATTTCACTGTCCTGGAGGTGGAAGGTGGCTCCGGGGAAGATCTCCCAGTTCCCGGCATGGTCCCAATGCAGGTGCGAGATGACGACGTCGGGCACGCTGGCGGCGTCGATGCCGATGGCTTTGAGCGCCGCTTCCGGAGAATGCAGGAACTGGCGGCCGCGGCGAACGCCGGCATCCGGGCTGAAGCCGGTATCAACGATGATCGTACGGCCGCCACCGCGGATCGCCCAGAGAAAATAGTCGATCGGCATCGGCGCGCCGTGATCATCGGGAAAAAGGAAATTCTCTCCGGCCGTGCGGGCCGCGAGCGTTGCGTAGCGCAGCGCGAACACTTCGTAGGACCGCGTGGACATGGCGCGCTTTTCTCCTCTCGGAACGGTTCAGTGAAGCAGCTTGCCGGCCGGCGGGCTAGCCTCTACCGTCGGTGGGGCAAACCGGGAGGAAAGGTCGATGGCCAAGCATCCGAAGCATCCGGAATACGCGAGCCCTCTCTTCAAGAAGGGTCTCGAGATCCGCCGCGAGGTACTGGGGGCGGACTATGTGGACAGATCGCTTGCCAACGCCGACGAATTCTTCCGTGCTTTTCAGAAGATCACCACCGAAATGGCCTGGGGGGAGATCTGGAGCCGGCCGGAGCTTTCGCGCAAGAACCGGAGCATGCTCAATCTCGGCATGCTGACTGCGCTCAACCGCCCGAACGAATTGCGCCTGCACATGCGTGCAGCGCTGACCAACGGCGTGACGCGTGAAGAGATCAAGGAGATCCTGCTGCAGGCCTGTGTCTATTGCGGGATACCGGCAGGCCTCGATGCCTTCAAGGTTGCGCTCGAGGTTTTCAAGGAGGTGGACCAGAAGGCCAAGGCGTGAAACCGATGACGATGCGGGTCGGCTTCATCGGCATCGGCAATATGGGATGACCGATGGCGGCCAATCTGGTGCGCAAGCAGTTTCCCCTACCGTTCTCGACGCGCGGCACGGCCTGGCCGCGCGCTTTGCCGTCCAGGCGGGCGCGCGGGCAGGAATGGATGGCGCCGCTCTCGCAGCGGGGAGCGACGTCGTCATCACCACGCTACCGACCAGCGTCGAGGTGCGTCGCGTCCTTGCCGAGGGCAACGACGGCGTGCTTTCGGGTCTCGCGCCTCGGGGCGTCATCATCGAGATGACGTTGGGGCAGGCGGCGGTGACGCGGGCGCTCGCAGCCGAGGTTGCAGCGAGAGGGGCCGTGATGATCGACGCACCCGTCTCAGGCGGGGTCACTCGCGCGAAGTCGGGCGAGCTTGCGATCATGGTCGGAGGCGATCCGGCAATGATCGACCGCGTCCGCGGGGTTCTCGAGACGATGGGGGCGACGGTCCTCCGCACCGGCGATGTCGGTTCAGGCCAGGCAATGAAGGCGCTCAACAATCTCGTTGCGGCGGGCGGCTTCCTGATCGACATGGAGGCTCTGATGATCGATGTTCGTCTCGGTCTCGATCCGTCTCTGATGGTCGATGTGCTGAACGTGTCGAGCGGAAAGAACAACAGCATCGAGAGGAAATTCAAGCAGGCCGTGCTGTCCCGACGGTTCAACTCCGGCTTCGCGCTCGACCTCATGCTGAAGGATATCTCGATCGCGCTCGAACTCGGAGAGCGCACCATGACCCCGGCACCGCTCTCCGTGCTCTGCCCGGAACTCTGGGCGGCAGCCGCTTTACAGCCTGGGCCGGGCCACGACCACACCGAGGCGGCGAGGCTCGTGGAGCGTCTGGCCGGTCAGACGCTTTGCGGAGTCCCGGAATAAGGGAAATCGCCTCACCGATCAGCGGCGTCGAGCAGGAGCCTTCCCAGAACAGAGCGTGCCGCCAAGCCGGCGTCGAGGCTACGGGCGTTCACGATTGCTACCCGGAAACCTCCTGGCGGCATGGCGTGGGTTTCCGGGGGGCGATCCTCGTGGAACGTGATCTGCACGCTGGAAACTCCGGGCAAATCGCGAATCGCCTCGAGAAACTCCGGCGGCGGATGCCGGTAGCGCCTGCCATGCGGGCCGAACAGGGCGAGGCTGTAGCCGTCCTCCCGGCATTCGTCGGCGAAACGCCAGGTGGCTGTGCAGTAGAGATTGATCACCGCTGCGACCCATCCGGCGCCGTAAAGATCGGGCCATTGGTCGGCGAAGCGGAGATGCACCTCGATGATGCGCCCGCCGATCGTTTCCAGGTTGAGCATGCCCGTGTAGCCGGCAAGGTGGCGTTCGGCCCAGGTGCCGCAGGCATCCTCGAGCGCGGGGCGCGGCGCGGCGTGGATGGTCCAGTAATCGAAAGTGCCGCCAGGGCCTGGATGGCCGGTGCTATGGCGCCACCAAACCGGTCGCCCGCCACAAACCGCAACATCCGTGCTGACATGCTCGCCCTCGAGCAACGTCATCCACATGTACCCGGCGGTGAGGGAAGCGGCATAATCGGCGGCGTGGGGAATGACGCGGGAGCCGATGCCCATGCCGCGGAGATTGGTGATGGGTTTGGAAAAGACCGGGAAGGCTCTCGGCATGACGCCGTGCGGCGCCGCCTCGAGCCCCTGCGAATGGGCGACTGCGATCTTGTCGTAGAGCCAGCGAAAGTGAGGATACCACGACCAGCAGTCTGCATCCTCCGTCGGGATCATCACCGAAGGTGGGCAGGGGACACCCGCAAAATACTGACGCCGCCAGGGGTCGGCTTCGCAGATGGGCATCAGGCGAGGATGGAAACCGTCTTTGCCTTGATGAGGTCGAAATCGATCGCCGCCCCGAGGCCGGGGCCCGAGGGGGCATGCACGAGGCCCTTCTCGTCCACCACGATATCGGCCTTGAGGCCATACTTCTGGGCCGCGTCGGGCAGCAGCACCTCGAAGTAGCTGGTATTCCGGATGGCCAGGATGACGTGCAGATTGGCGAGGTTGTTCAATGAATTGCCGCCGTGATGCACTTCGTAGTCGAGGTGGAACGCCTCGGCGAGATGCGCGGCCTTGACCAGCGTCGTGATACCGCCCTTGACCGCTACATCTCCCCGGAGCGCGTCGGTCGCGCGTTCCATGAGCCAGGGGACATAGGCATTGAGCCCGTGTGCGGGATATTCGGTGGCGATGATCGGGATCTCGAGCTTCTGCTTGAGCTTGACATAGTTGTAGAGATCCTGCTCGGCAAGCGGATCCTCGAACCAGCGGAAATCGAGCTGCTCGATTGCACGGCCCACCTTCACGGCTTCCGCGTAACCGTATGTCCAGACCGAGTCGAGCATCAACGTGTAGGAGTCGCCGACGGCCTGTCGAACCGCTTCGCAGACGGCGATATCCTCCGCCGGTTGTTGTGGCGGATGGATCTTGTAGGCGGTCCAGCCGGCTGCCTTGATCTCGCGAGCCTGATCGACGTATGCGGCCGTCGCGGGCAGGACAGGTGAACTCGCATAGCCTGGGATGCTGGTTCGAAACGAACCGAGCAGGCGGTGGATCGGCAAGCCCGCGATCTTTCCGGCAAGATCCCAGAGCGCAACGTCGACCGCGCCGATCGTGCGGATCGTCGTCTGGCGGCTGCACTGCCAAAGGAGCTCGGAGAGGCGTTCCCGCTCGAGCGGGTTGGCGCCAAGGAGAAGCGGCTTGAGGAAACGGATCAGGCCGGGAGCATCCTGGCTTGCCGGCCAGGAGGCGCTGCCAAGAAAGGAGTGTCCCTCAAGGCTCTCGTTGGTGAGGATGCGCAGCAACCCGAGATCGCTCGTTCCGCCCACGCCGCGCCCGGATCGGCGTGCATAGAAGGTCGTGGGGAGGTTGTCCCAGGCGAACAACGTGAGTGTGACGTCGGTGATCTGCATCGCAAGGTCCGATCCTGATCCATGGGAAGCGTGGTCCCCTGCCCGACACCCCTGAGTGCCGTCCGGCATCCCGCGTTCGCCCGCACGCCGAGAATGGTCGCGCCGCGGTCCCGTCGCAAGACCATATCGGGCGCGATCGGCCGCTGCGCGGCGTACGGGGAAAGCGAGCGCCGGGTTTTCCTCGGCCCGCCGCTCACCTATAAGCGGCGCGGGATCGACGGCAAGGCAGAGAGGCGGATGGGCGAGAGTGAGGCGACGGGCCCGCTGCGAGGGATACGAGTGTTCGATCTGACACGCGTGCTCGCGGGTCCCACCTGTACGCAAATGCTGGGCGATCTCGGTGCTGAAGTACTCAAGATCGAGCGGCCGGGTGCTGGCGACGATACGCGGGGTTTTGCTCCACCGTTCATTGCGGGAACGGCGGAGAGCGCCTACTTCGCCGGGGTCAACCGCAACAAGAAGTCGATCACGCTCGACATCGCGAAGCCGGAAGGCCAGGCGATCGCGCGCCGGCTGATTGCCCGATGCGACGCGCTCGTCGAGAACTTCAAGGTCGGGGCACTTGCCAGATTTGGACTGGGCTATCCCGACCTCAGGGACGATTTTCCCAGGCTTATCTATTGCTCGATCACGGGCTTTGGCCAGACGGGGCCGTACGCGCCGCGCCCCGGCTATGACAGCCTGATCCAGGCGATGGGCGGTATCATGAGCCTGACCGGGGAGCCGGAGGGACCTCCGCAGAAGGTGGGCGTTCCGGTTGCGGATCTGTTTGCGGGGCTCTACGGCTGCACCGGGATACTGGCGGCGCTCTGCGAGCGTGCGGTCAGCGGGCGTGGTCAGTACATCGACATCGGCATGTTGGATGCGCACGTCGCCTGGCTTGCGAATCAGGGAATGAATTATCTCGCAACCGGCAAAGATCCGCCGCGGCTTGGCAATCAGCACCCGAACATCGTTCCCTACCAGGTGTTCCCGACCGCCGACGGGCACGTGATGCTGTCGATCGGCAACGATCCCACCTTTGCCCGTTTCTGCGAGAACTTCTCGCTTTCCCATCTGTTGTCCGATGAGCGCTTCACGACCAACGCCAGGCGCGTGGAAAACCGGGGGCTCGTCACCGACACGTTGACGCCGGTTTTACAACGCCACCCGACGGCGTGGTGGGTGGAGAAGCTCGAGGAGCTGAAGATCGGATGCGGCCCGATCAACCGGCTGTCGGACGTATTCGCGGATCCGCAGGTAAAGGCGCGCGGGATGGTCTTCGAGATGCCGCACCGGGCGCTGCCGGAGGGAACGCAGCTACGGTTGATCGCGAATCCGGTGCGCTTTTCGGAAACGCCGGTGAATTATCGGGGCCCGCCGCCCGCGCTCGGGGAGCACACCGATGCAGTGCTCGGCGGAATGCTCGGCATCGGGCAAACGGAGCTTGCCCGGCTGCGCGCGGGGAACGTGATCTGATGTGGCCGCGGAGAGGCGAGACACGCTTTCTTATTGAGGGAGCGTTCTACCGCATGGCCACCGTCGAAATGGGCAATCCGGCTGCTCCGCCGATCGTGTGCGTGCACGGCCTCACCCGCAACGGGCGCGACTTCGATCCTTTGATGGAAGCCCTTGCCGATCGATTTCTGGTGATCGCCCCGGATCTGCCGGGGCGCGGGCGCTCCGGCTGGCTCGCGAGCGGCGAGCTTTATCAGCCCGCGACATATGTCCAGGCGCTGGCGCACCTCCTCGCGGCGATCGGACGGCCGGTCATGTGGATCGGCACCTCGCTCGGGGGGATCTGCGGGATGATGATCGGCGCTGCCGCCGGCCAGCCGATCACCAGGATGGTTCTGAACGACATCGGGCCGCGGATTCCGGCCGCCGCGTTGGCGCGCATCCGGGACTACATGCTATCCGCGCCGGAGAGCTTCGCCGATCTCCGTGGATTGGAGTCCTACCTGCGCGGGGTGCACGCGAGCTTCGGCACGCTTTCCGACGCGGAGTGGGAGCATATGGCGCGATTTTCCGCGCGGCCTCTCCCAAACGGGCGCGTGGGTCTGCATTATGATCCGAAGATTGCAGACCAGATCCGGGCAAATGCGCCGAGAGCCGTGGAGATGTGGGACCTTTGGGAGCGCATCCGGATCCCCGTCCTCGCCATCCGCGGTGAGGCGAGCGACCTTCTTCTTCCCGAGACGCTGCAAAGGATGGAGGCCCAGGGCGCGAAGAGCCTGGTCGTTCCGGGCGCCGGACACGCGCCGGCGTTGACGGATCGGCGGAGCCAGGATGCGATTGCGGCCTTCCTGTCGGACTGACGCGCGGGAGAGGAAAGCGCGAGGTGGGCATGAAACCGGCCGTCGATTCCTATTGCTGGCACCGACAATTCGGCGACTGGCATCCGGATATCCAGCGCGACCCGGGTGTCCGGGTCTCGGCGTGGGACGTCATCGCGCGCGCGAAGGCGCTCGGGGTCGCGGGGATCTCGCTCGAGTCCTGCTACATGCCTCCACTCGATGCACCGACGGTAGAGCGGCTGCGCGGGACGCTGACCGATGCGGGACTCGAGCCGGTGTGGGCCTGGGGCCATCCGAGCGGGCTTGCCTCGGGAGCCAAGCCGGAGGCCGCCAAGGACCTGATCGCCAATATCGCGATCGCCAAGGCGATCGGCGCGGGCGTGATGCGAATCTGTTGCGGTGGGCGGCGCACCAGGCCCGCCTCATGGCCCGAGCACAAAGCGAGGCTGTTGCCGATTCTGAGAGAGGTCTTGCGTCCGGCAGAAGACGCCGGTGTCGTATTGGCGATCGAGAACCACATCGACCTCCTGGCCGACGAGCTGGTGGAGTTGCTCGAGGAGATTCAGTCCGGCTGGCTCGGCGTGTGCCTGGATACGGTGAACAATCTGCGCCTGCTCGAGGACCCGATGGCCGTTGTGGCCAAGCTCGCGCCATTCACGCGGGCAACGCACCTCAAGGATTGCGTGGCATGGCGCGGCAGCCCCGGGGATTTTGCGTTTTGGCCGAGCGTGCCGCTTGGACACGGCATCATCGATATTCCCGAGGTTCTGCGACTGCTCGAGACTATGGGCTATTCCGGTCTGCTCGCGATTGAGATCGACTATCTGCACCCGAAATGGACCGAAGAGGAGGCAATCGCCGAGAGTGTGCGCTATTTGCGGCGACTCCTCGCGAGCTGACCGGTGATTGCCGGGGCGGCCGGGGATGCACCGCGGGCGTACGGCGGTCCGGTGACGATCGGGCACGGTGGCGGGATGTTGCAACGACGCTGCTCCCGATAGAGAATTGCGGATGGTTGTGGCGTTGGACCATGAGATGAGGGAATCGATCGGGCGCTTCCGCTGGGAAATGGTTTTTCCTGTTGATCGCGCCCATCACGTTCGTGATGGCGCTCGACCGGACCGCGATGGTCGTTGCCGCGCCGGTGATCCGGCGAGAGTTCCGCTTTACGCTGGTGCAGATGTCGTTCCTTCTCACCGCGTTCTCATGAACCTATGCCGCGCTCCAGGTGCCGGCGGGTTGGTTTGCCGAACGCATCGGGCCGCGGCGCTCGCTTTTCTTCGCCAATTCCCTTTGGTCGGTTTTCACGGCGGCCACACCGCTCGGGTTCAGCTTTCTCTCGTTCAGCGCGATCCGCTTCGCGCTCGGCATCGGCCAGTCGGCTGACTGGCCGAGCTCGGTGCTGGCGATCCGGCGCTGGTTTCCCCTCGCCGAGCGGGCCAAGGCCAATTCGGTTCTGCTGGGTGCGCTCTATCTCGGCCCGATCATCGCAGCGCTCCTGACAACCGCCATGATGCTGAGCTTCGACTGGCCCGTCGCGTTCTACGGCTTCGGCGCCGTCGGCCTGTTGCTGGATCTCGCCTGGTTCTGGGGGTTTCGTGACCGACCGGAGAACCATCCGATCGTCGGGCGCGCGGAGGCAGTATTCATCTCGAGCGGCGAGGATTCTCCGCGAGCCGGCGGCGCGCGGCGCGCCACTCCGGACCCATTCATCCGCTGCCTCGGAGCGTCACAGTTCTGGGCGATCGGGCTTGAGTATTTCTCCCTGATCCTGATCCAGAGTTTCTACACGACCTGGCTTCCCACCTACCTTTTCAACGTGCGTCATCTGTCGCTCAAGGCGATGGGCGTGTTCGCCGCATTGCCGTGGGTGGCGCTGTGCGTCATGATGTTCGTCAGCGGTGCGCTTGCCGTTCGCGTCTTGTGATCTTCCGGCTCGGTCTGGCGCGCACGGGTGCCCGCCGCGGTGATCGGCTTCGTGGTGTCGGCAGCGGCACTGATCGGCACTTCACGCAGCCCCGGTCTCGGTACCATGATGGTCCTACTCTGTATCTCGCTCGGTGCGATCGGGCTCGCACAGGTCTCGATCTGGTCCTCGACGCAGGATCTCAGGCGCGCGGCGACCGGTATCGTGTCCGGCTGGACCGGCGGATGGTCGGGTGCGCTGCTCGGAATCGCGCTCGCCGGAACGGTCGGCGCGGTTCTCTGGCTGTTCGTTTACCCTGAGCGCGCACTCGCGGCACTCGAGCAGCCAATGCCGGCCACCATCTGAACTGCTGCCTCTTTCCTGAGGCAGCGCCATGTCACGTTATGAGATAGCGCCCATGCCGTCTTCGCTCGCGGCGGAGGTCGTTGCATTTCTCTAACAAGTCGAGGCGGCAACAATCGGACGCTGGCGCCATTGGGGGTTCTGCGACCGCCGGATCGTGCCGCTTCTTCCGGGGCGACGCATCGCCGGCACGGCGGTGACGTTGGCGATCCCCGGCCCTGATTCGACGCTGCTGCACCATGCGCTTGGGCTGCTTCGGCCAGGGGGCGATGTGCTGGTGGTCGATCGTCTTGGGGATGATCGACACGCCTTCTGGGACGGCAGCGTGACACTCGCCGCCAAGGTGGCCGGCGCCAAGGGAGGCGTCGTGGATGGCCCGTGCACGGATTTGGCCGAGATCCGCGCCTCCGACTTTCCTCTCTGGTGCCGTGGGATTGCGTCGATCACGACGCGCATCCACGATCTCGGCGGACCGCTCAATTATCCGGTGGCGATCGGCGGTGCGGTGGTCATGCCGGGCGATGCGGTGCTCGCAGACGAGAGCGGTGTTTTGGTTCTGCCGGCCGCGGAGGCCGAAGCCGAGGCGCGTGAGGCGCTCCGGCGGCAGGAGCGCGGACGCTTCACCGAGGCACGTCTTGCAGAGGGCGGAAAACTTGGCGAGCTGAGCGGCGCAAGCTTGAAGGTCGCGGCGTCCTCGTCGTAATCCGCGTGGCAAGAGAGTGCTGACCGGCGCCAACCGGCGCCGGAAACGGGGCGGCGGATTGAATCCACTCCCAGAGCGGCCTAGATCACTCAGGTTTTCGCCGTTGTCGCAGGCAAGAGAGTCGCTCTGCCTGCGCGCGGCGGGATTTGTCTTGGGCAGCCTTGTCGCGACGCTGAGACGGCGGGCCGTGGTAGGCTTGGCCGTCGGGTCAATGCGACCGTCCATCGGGAGAGTGCAGAGCGCCGCACTCGCCACAACGGAGAGCTGTTTTCGGCATGGATGCAACCTCGAAGGCCGAACTTCGGCCGGCAGCGGCGCCGGTGCGGTCGCGAGCCAAGCTCATTCGCCGGACCCTTCTGATCGCCGCACTGGCGGCGGTGATCGGCGTCGGTCTTGATCTCTGGTTCTCGGGTATTGGGATTATCTCGACTGATGACGCCTTTACGGATGGCGAGCCGATTGCGGTTGCGCCGCAGATCTCGGGGGCCGTGGTCAAGCTCAATGTCACGGACAACCAGTTCGTGCACAAGGGCGACCTGATGCTCGTGATCGACCCGCGCTCTTATATCGCCGCGCGCGATGAGGCTGAGGGTGCCCTTGCCCAGGCCCGAGCGCAGCTTGCCAGCGCCGAGGAGAGCTTGGCGATTGCGCGAGTTTCTTATCCGGCGCAGCTTGCGCAAGCGAAGGCGGCGCGCGAAGTGGCCGCCGCCAATCTGTTCCAGGCGGCCAAGAACGAGCAACGCCAGCTCAATCTGCCGGCAGGCGTGGTCACAAGCGTCCAGAACCGCGACAACGCAATCGCGGCCGCCAACGCGGCCCGCGCCTCGCTCGATCAGGCGACGGCGGCCGTTGCCGCGACCGACGATGTCGCGCAGCAGATCGCCGCGGCCGAGGCGGCCGTCGCCGAACGGAAGGCCGCCGTAGTCCAGGCCAAGGCGGCGCTCGAGCAGGCGAGCGTGAACCTTTCGTATACAAACATTACCGCACCGGCCTCGGGATGGGTTACCAACCGCGGCATCACGCTCGGCTCCTACGTGCAGCCGGGGCAAACGATGTTCAGCCTGGTCAAGCGTGATGTATGGATCATGGCGAACTTCAAGGAGACGGAACTGCACGACCTGCATCCCGGAGAGCGTGTTACCATTCACGTCGATGCCTACCCGGATCTGCATCTGACCGGGCGCGTGGACAGCATCCAGATGGGATCCGGTTCGGTGTTCACAGCGTTTCCGGCCGAGAATGCAACCGGCAACTTTGTCAAGATCGTGCAGCGTGTCCCAGTGAAGATCACGATCACCGGCGGGCTCGATACCAAGACCCCGCTGCCGCTCGGGCTTTCGGTCGAACCCGTCGTCCACATCCGATGAGCGCGGCGGAAGAGACCGCCGACGCCGCCTGGCGGCCGCGTGCCAATCCATGGCTGATCGCAACCGTTGTGACGATGGCCGCGTTCATGGAGATTCTCGATACCACCATCGTCAATGTCAGCCTGCCGCACATCGCTGGCAGCCTTTCCTCGAGCTATGATCAGGCGACCTGGACGCTGACCTCGTATCTCGTCGCCAACGGGATCGTCCTTCCCATTTCCGGCTGGATCGGGCGGGTGATCGGGCGCAAGCGCTATTTTCTCATCAGCATCATCATGTTTTCGGCCTTCTCATTCCTTTGCGGCAGCGCCGTTTCGCTTGGGGAGCTTGTCTTCTTTCGTCTCATGCAGGGGTTTTTCGGTGGTGGCCTGCAGCCCAACCAGCAGGCGATCGTGCTCGACGTGATGCCTCCCGAGCAACGCGGCCGCGCGTTCGGCGTGGTCGCGGTGGCCGTCGTCTTTGCCCCGATCATCGGTCCGACCTTGGGCGGCTGGATTACCGACAGCTACAGCTGGCGGTGGGTTTTTTTCATCAATGTACCGATCGGTATCATTGCGTTCTTCCTGGTGAACCGGCTGGTAGACGACCCGCCTTGGGTTCTTCGTAGTCGCGCGCAGGGCAGGCACTTCGATTTGCCGGGTTTGCTGCTGATCGCGCTCGCCATCGGCTGCACGCAGATCATGCTCGACCGCGGGCAGGATGCCGACTGGTTCTCCTCGCCGATGATCCGAACGCTGGCCTTCGCGGCTGCCTTGGGCTGGATCGGAGCGATATTCTGGCTGACCGAGGCGCGACGGCCGATCGTCAACCTTGCCGTTTTCACCGACCGCAATTTCGCGCTCGGTTGCCTGATGGTTCTTGCGCTCTTTTCCGTTCTCTACTCGAGCGGCGTGCTGATCCCGCAGCTTGCCCAGGTCTATCTCGGTTACACGGCGCTGCTTGCCGGCCTCGTGCTTTCTCCGGGCGGATTGGTGGTACTGTTCTTCATCCCGATCGTCACGCGCGTTCTCATGCCACGGGTGCAGACACGGCTGATCATCGCGTTTGGTTTCTTCGTTCTCGGCTTGGCCATGCTCTACACGAGCCACCTTGCGCCCGATCTCAATTTCCGGACCTTGATGCTGATGCGCATGGCGCAGAGCGCGGGGCTTGCCTTTTTGTTCGTGCCGATCAGCACAAGTGCGTACCTGACCCTACCACGGAGCCTCAATACCGATGCTTCGGCGCTCTACGTGCTGATACGCAATATCGCGGGTTCGGCTGCGATTTCCATTTCGACCGCCATGGTGACCGCCGGCACCCAGGCCAACATGGCAGCTCTTGCTACGAACTTGAGCCCCGGGAATGAGGCCTATCGGTCGACCCTTGCGACGGTCTCTGCCGCGCTCGCCGGCCTCGGCCGTGCGCCGGCCCAGATTCCGTCGGATGCCTTAGGCTGGTTGTACCAGACGCTGAACTCGCAGGCAGCGTTCGTAGCCTATCGCAACGTCTTCATCGATTATGCGGTCGTCGCCTTTGCCATTATCCCCCTGGCCTTCCTGTTCAGCCCTGTGCGCGCGGGCAGGATGCGCGGTGGGGAGTGAGGCGTGGCGCCTGCCAGAGATCAGGGGTCCGCGGGCTCCAGAACCGTGCGATGAAGCCGCGCGGATCGACGTGGAAGATCCGGCCTCCGGCGATGGCTTCAGTTTCGGCGCACCGCCACTGGTAGATCGTGGTGTGGCCGGTCACATACATTGGAATGAAGTTGGAACCAGGGTTCTTTGCGCACGAGGCAGTTGCGGCGGGGAGATCGCGGCTGGTATCGGCCTTGCCGCATGGGAGGTTGGCGCCCACATTGCAGACGAGGACATGGCTTTCGAAGCAACGGAAGAAGGTTCCACGCTGCACTTGTGCTGCCGGCACGGCGCCGAAGCCGAAGAGCCTGACCGCCGCCGGCATGAGCGAGAACGGGATTTCGCGCAGCCGATCATCGGTGCCGAGGTGACGGCAAATCTCCGCAGGCGTTGCAGCGCGAGCGGGCCCAGATGCCGCGAGAAGGGCAGCGAGTGCGAAGAGTGCAAGCAGGCGGCGGAAGTTTCGCATCGAGTGTTTCTTCTGGCTCCGGAAAGCTCTCCCGCGGGGCGCGCGTGCAAAGGGACCGAGGGTTCGAATCACTTCAGACGCACCATCACCGGTACGTGGTCCGACGGCTGGTCGGCGGCGCGTTCGCCGCGACAGATCTCCGCCTCGCCGAGCCGCTCCGCAAGGGTTGGGGAGAGCAACACGTGGTCGATGCGCAGTCCAAGGTCGCGATCGAACGCCCCGCCCTGGTAGTCCCAGAACGTGTAGGCCGGGCCCGTTGGCCTGAGCGCGCGCACCGCGTCGGTCAGGCCGAGCCAGAGGAAACGGCGAAAAGCGGCGCGGGATTCCGGTCGGACCAGGGCGTCATCCGGGGCAAGCGCGCCGGGAGCGGCGTCCTCCGGCGTGGGGCAGACATTGAAATCCCCCCCGATCGCCAGCGCCAGATCCTCGGCCAGCAACGCCTCCAGGCGCTCGGCGAGGTGCGCAAGGAAGGCGAGCTTGGCGGCGAAGCCGGCGGCGCCTCCGGAGTTGCCATTCGGCACATAGACGCTGGCGAGCACCATGCCCTCGCTTTCGAATTCGAGGTAGCGGGCATCGGCCGCGCCTTCGCGCAGACGTGGCAGACGGCGTTGGCGAACCTCGACGCGATTGCGGGACAGCACCGCCACGCCGTTATAGCCCTTTTGTCCCACCACCTCGGCGGTATAGCCCAACGCCTTGAACTCTGCTGCCGGAAAGGAGGCTCCCTCGCACTTGATTTCCTGGAGCAATAGGAAATCCGGATGGTGGCGCTCGAGGAGCTGCGAGACGTGGCGGAGCCGGGCGCGGATGGAGTTGACGTTCCAGGTCGCGAGCAGCACCGGCGCGCGCTGCCTCAGTCGATCGAGAAGCTGCTGCCGCACCCGCAGGAGGAAGTGGCGTTCGGGTTGCGCACCGTGAAGTGGCTGCCCATCAACTCGTCGGTGTAGTCGAGCTCAGCGCCGGCCAGGAGGTCGAGGCTGGTGGGATCGATGACAACCCGGGCACCCGCCCGGGAGATGACGACATCGTCCGGCTGCGGCCGGGAATCGAGCTCGAAGCGGTACTGAAACCCGCTGCAGCCCCCGGCGAGCACGGCAATGCGCAGTGCCGGCGCCCCCGGCGCCGTCGCCGCAAGCTCGGCAATCCGCGTTGCCGCGCGCCCAGACACCGAGAAGCCCTGACCATCCATGACATCAATATAGCGCATCGGGGGCGCCGGTTGAACCCATATCCGACTGACTCCTCGCGCCCGGAGGCTCCCGCGGCGTCAAATATAGACGCCCCGCATGCCGGCGGCGGGGTAGCGAGTTCCGGCCGTGGCGCCGCGCGGCGCCACGGCGGCGATCCGTTCGACCTCCTCCGGTGTCAGCCTCACGACAAGCGCGCCGACATTTTCGTCCAGTCGGTGCTTGAAGCGCGTGCCCGGTATCGCCACCACATCCGGACCCTGCGCCAGCAGCCAGGCGAGGGTGAGTTGCGATGGCGTGCATCCCTTCTGCCGGGCGATTTCTTCGATCTTGGCAACCAGTGCCCGGTTGTGTGCGAAATTCTCTGCCTGGAAGCGCGGGTGTGCGGCGCGGCGGCCGTCGATATCGGAGAATTCCCGGATGGCACCGGTGAGGAAACCC
Organism: Pseudomonadota bacterium; assembly: GCA_021816925.1. Classification (GTDB taxonomy): domain Bacteria; phylum Pseudomonadota; class Alphaproteobacteria; order Acetobacterales; family Acetobacteraceae; genus JAKAWQ01. The sequence goes on along the minus strand of JAKAWQ010000039.1, from coordinate 18,366 downwards.
CTCCCGAGCGGCGAATAGGCGACGAACCCGGTCCCGATCGCCCTGGTCGTCTCCCGCGTTTCCTCAGCCTCGGCCCGATAGAGGAGCGAATACTCGGTCTGGACGGCTGCGATCGGGTGCACTTTATGTGCGCGACGGATCGTCTCGGGCCGCGCTTCCGAGAGGCCGAGGAAGCGGACCTTGCCTGCTTCGACGAGCCGCGCCATGGCGCCGACCGTTTCCTCGATCGGTACTCCCGGATCGACGCGGTGCTGGTAATAGAGGTCGATCACCTGCTCGCCAAGGCGCCGCAGGCTCGCCTCGCAGGCTTCCTTTACATATTCGGGCCGGCCGTTCACCCCGTTTGGCCCGCTCTCGCGGCGGATCTGACCGAATTTCGTGGCCAGAACGATGCGCTCCCGGCGCCCCTTGATCGCGCGACCGAGGAGATGCTCATTGTGGCCCCAGCCGTACATGTCCGAGCTGTCCAAATGATCGACGCCCGAATCGATGGCGTGCCGAATGAGGTCTTCCGAAGCCGCGTCCTCGGCGGCGCCATAGACGCCCGAGAGCGACATGCAGCCGAGCCCGACGGCGGAGACGGTGAGCCCGCCCTTTCCGAGTGCCCGATGTTCCAGCCTTTCCCTCTTCTCCATCCTGCCGCTCCCGGTGCCAAGCCGCGGAAGCCGGTCGATACCCGCTTTGCGCCGGCCGGCCTAGCCGGCGGTTGCCGGGCGAGGGAGTTCCCGGTGACAGAGGTGCCGGGCATGCGGCTGGCTTGGCGGCGCACACCGGGCGCTGATTGAAGCCCCCCGAAACGGATGGTAAGCCCCGGCCCATGGCCAGGGCTTCGTACGCCGTTCGCGCCGAGACGAGTCGCGGCCGGTTGCACCCGGAGCCCGAGGCGTCCTCGCGCACTCCCTGGCAGCGTGACCGCGACCGCATCGTCCACAACTCGGCCTTCCGCAAGCTCCAATACAAGACGCAGGTCTTCGTCAACCACGAGGGCGATTTCTTCCGCACGCGCCTTACCCACAGCCTCGAGGTGGCGCAGATCGCTCGTTCGGTTGCCCGCCAGCTCGGGCTCGACGAGGACCTCGCCGAAGCCCTCGCGCTTGCGCATGATCTCGGCCACACGCCGTTCGGTCACGCTGGCGAGGAGGCGCTCGCCCACGGCATGCGTGCGTCTGGCGGCTTCGACCACAACGCGCAAAGTCTGCGAATCGTGACGCTCCTCGAGGCGCGCTATGCCGCGTTCGATGGTTTGAACCTTACCTGGGAGACGCTGGAGGGCCTGGCCAAACACAACGGGCCGCTCGCCGCGCCGCCCCCCTACATTGCCTCTTACGATGCTACCCACCCGCTCTGGCTTGCGAGCTATCCCTCGGCCGAGGCGCAGGTTTCCGCGCTCGCGGACGATATCGCCTATCACAGCCACGATCTGGACGATGGGATGCGTGCCGGCCTGTTCGGGCTGGACGACATCGCCGCTCTGCCGCTGGTGGGCGAGGCATTCGCCGCCGCCCGGAGTGCCGCACCCGAAGCCGCACCCGCGCGCCTCAGGCATGAAACGATCCGTCGTGTGATCGATGTGCTCGTGAGCGATCTGGTCGCGGAGGCACGCGCGCGCCTCGTCGCCCTTGCGCCCCCCGATGCGGACGCGATTCGCCGCGCCGGACGCCCAGTGGTCAGCTTTAGTGCCAGGACCGCAGAAGCGAATGCGACCATCAAGGCCTTTCTTGTCACGCACATGTACCAGCACTGGCGGGTCAACCGCATGACGAGCAAGGCGCGCCGTCTGATTGCCGACCTTTTTTCCCTCTTCTTCGCCGATCCCTCCCTCCTGCCCGCGGAATGGCAGGCGCGGGGTTGTTCGGATTCGGCTGCGGTCGCCATCGCGGACTACATTGCCGGTATGACGGACCGCTACGCGATCGAGGAGCACCGGCGCCTAACCGATCTTTCCGTCCCGGGCTAAGACAACGATGGCTTCCGACCCCTACGCGCGTCCCCGTGCGGAGATGCTCACCATTTTCTCGACGGTCTTTCCGGAAATCCCGTGGCAAACACTGAAATTCCAGATTGATCCTCCGCGCGATCCGGCGCACGGGGATCTGACCTCGAATGTGGCATTCGTTGCATCGGCGCGCCTTGGCCGGGCGCCGCGCGAAGCGGCGTCGATCCTGAACGAAGCCCTGAACGCGAATCTGTTGCCGACCTCGAGCATCGCCGCCGCGGACGTCGCGGGGCCCGGGTTTCTCAACATCACGCTCCGGCCGGAGTTCAAGCAACGGGCCGAGCACGAAGCCATCCGCGAGATTCTGCGAGCCGGCGAGCGCTGTGGCAATTCCGCAGCGGGCGGAGGAAAGCGCGTCAATGTGGAATATGTGTCGGCGAATCCGACCGGACCGATGCATGTCGGCCATTGCCGGGGCGCGGTCGTGGGAGACGCCCTCGCCAATCTCCTGGCGAAGGCAGGATACGCGGTTACGAAGGAGTATTACATCAACGACGCGGGCGCGCAGGTCGAGGCGCTGGCGTGGGCCGTCTATTGGCGCTACCTGCAGGCCATCGGGCAGCCGATCGGTGCCGAGGAGTTTTCCGCTCTCGTTCCCGGCGGCTTGCAGTATCGGGGCGAATATCTGATCCCGGTCGGGCGCGCGCTCGCCGAACAATATGGGCTCGCGCTCGGAGAACCCGAATTCCTCGTGCCGAGTGCTGACGCGCTCGCAGTCGTGCGCGCGTTTGCGGTCAACGAGATGATGCGATCGATCCGCGAGGATCTCGCGCTTCTCGGCGTTGTCCCGGATGTGTTCAGCTCGGAACGTGCCCTCCTCGAAGCCGGAGCGGCTGATGCCGCGATCGCGCGCCTTGGGAAGGCCGGGCTCATCTACGAAGGAACGCTCGAGCCGCCCAAGGGCAGGCTGCCGGAGGATTGGGAGCCGCGCACGCAGACGCTCTTTCGCGCCACTGCCTTCGGCGACGAGACCGATCGACCGCTCCGCAAGTCCGACGGATCGAACACCTATTTCGCGAACGACATCGGCTATCACGCCGATAAGATGGCGCGTGGGGCGGAGATTCTGATCGACGTGCTGGGCGCCGACCACAGTGGCTACGTGCGGCGCATGCAGGCCGCCGTGGCGGCGCTCTCGGCCCGCCGCGCCGCGCTCGAGGTCGTGCTTTGCCAGATCGTCCACGTGGTCAGGGCCGGCAGGCCCGTGCGCATGTCCAAGCGGGCCGGCAGCTACATCACGCTCAGGGACCTGATCGATGAAGTCGGGCGCGATGCTGTCCGCTTCACCATGCTCACGCGCAAGGCCGACGCCCAGATGGAGTTCGACCTCGATCAGGCGGTTGCGCAAACGCGTGAGAACCCGGTCTTCTACGTCCAGTATGCGCATGCCCGCTGCCGCTCGGTGCTGCGGGCGGCAACGGAGCTGCTGGGCGCGGCGGTTGTGGCCGAGGAGGCGCTGGCGGCGAGCCCGCTCGAGGCGCTCGGCGCCGATCCGGAGCTTGCAGTGATCCGTCGGCTGATCGCCTTTCCGCGCACCGTCGAGGCTGCTGCCCAGGCTCGCGAACCGCATCGAATCGCTTTTTTCCTCTATGATCTAGCCGGCGACTTTCATATCCTATGGAACCGGGGACGCGAGGATTCCAGCTTTCGCTTCCTCAACCCGGATCGCCCGGCCGAAACCCGGGCCCGTTTGGCGCTGGTTGCGGCCACCGCGGCCGTGATCCGTGCTGGTCTCGCCATTCTGGGGGTCACCCCGGTCGAGGAGATGCGCTGAACCGTGCGCGAGGATCTTGAAATTCCCCCTCCCGGCTACCGAATCGCCCGCCGCCCCGCCGGGGTGGATCCGGCGACGCGACGGCTTGCGTTCATTGCCTCCGGCATTGGCGGCGCGCTCGTGGTGCTGGTCGGCATCTGGGCGGTCGCCGGGGGCGGCGGGGGCGGCATACCGGTCGTGCCGCCACCGCCCGGCCCGATGCGCGTCAGGCCCGCCCACCCGGGCGGGATGAAGGTCTCTGGAGCAACCGACCGGATTCTCGGCGGCGGGGGCGCAGGCAATGCGACCGCACTCGCTCCGCCGCCGGAGATGCCGAATTTGCAGGCACTGCAGAGCCCTAAGACTGCCGCGCCGGCACCTTCTGCGCCGGGCACGAACCCTTCGCCGGCCGCATCGGCGCCGGCGCCCCAGGCGGTTCCCGCCGCAGAGAACGGCCTTCCGCTGCCCCCGCCGGCCCCGCCGCCGTTGCGGCTCGCCGCTGCCTCCGCCGTGGTGCCGCCACCGCCCGGCGCGGGCACCGCTTCGGGAACCGAGGTTCAGCTTGCGGCGATGAACTCCGAGCAAGGCGCGATGCGGGAATGGCAGCGGCTGCAGACCGAGTTGCCGGCGTTGTTCGGCTCGCGGCAGCCGCTGGTTTCGAAGGTCCTGGTGGACGGGCATTCCTTCTGGCGGTTGCGGACCGCGGGGTTCGCCAACATCGCGGCGGCCACGCGCTTCTGTGCGGAGGTGCGTGCGAAGGGCAACGGCTGCGCGATTGCGGCCTTCTGAACGCGCACCGATCGCTGTGGGGCGGGCGGCGTGCGCGCCGCTGTCATAGGCATTGCGGGCCCGGCGCTCTCAACCGAGGAGGCAGCCTTGTTCGCCGTGCTGCCGCCCGCCGGCGTTATCCTTTTCGCGCGCAATATCGAGGACCCGTCCCAGCTTGACCGCTTGGTCGAAAGCCTGCGCCGGGTTCTCGCGCCTAAAGCCGTCCTGATGCTCGACCAGGAGGGCGGGCGTGTGGCGCGCCTGCGGCCTCCGCACTGGCGGGCGCATCCGCCGCCGGCGGCACTCGGCCGGCTTTACGACGCCAACCTGGCCGCCGGCCTGCGCGCGGCTTGGCTGACCGGGGCACTGATCGGACTTGAGTGTGCGGCGGCGGGGATCGGCGTGGTCACGGCTCCGGTGCTCGACCTTGGTTTGCCCGGCGCGAACGGCGTGATCGGGGATCGGGCGTTTCATACGAATGCGCGCGCGGTCGCCCGCCTCGGGCGAAGTTTTGCCGACGGCCTGCTCGCGGCCGGCGCGGAACCTGTGATGAAGCACATTCCCGGCCATGGGCGGGCGACGGTGGACAGCCACTTCGCCCTGCCACGGGTCGAGACTCCGAACCTGGCAGCTGACCTCTTGCCCTTCGCCGCCAATGCCGCTCTCCCCTGGGCGATGACGGCCCATATCCTCTACACTCGCCTCGATGCGGAGCGGCCGGCGACCTTGTCCCCGACGGTCATTCGCAAGATCATCCGGGAGAAAATCGGCTTTCGAGGAGTGCTGGTGACGGACGATCTCGCGATGCAGGCCCTCGAGGGGGATCCGGCCGCCCTGGCGGCCGCGGCGGTTTCGGCCGGCGCCGATCTTGCGCTCTATTGCAGCGGCGAGATCGCGGCGAACGAAGCCGTGCTTGGTGCGGTTCCCGAGCTTGCCGCTCCGGGCCTAGCGCGTCTCGAGCGCGCCCGGGCCATGGCGGCGGCGCGAAAAACCCCGCTCGAGGCTGGCCCGCTTGACGCGGAACGCGATCGACTGCTCGGCGCGTGATCAACATCCTTTTCGAGATTCTGCTGGCCGGCGTGCCGGCCGTGCTCGCCATAACGCTGCATGAGGCGGCGCATGGCTATGCCGCGCTGGCTATGGGCGACGACACGGCCAGAGCGGCGGGCCGGCTCTCGCTCAACCCGCTCCGGCACATCGATCGCTTCGGCACGATCATTCTACCGGCCTTTTTGGTGATCGGCCAGCTTCTTGCCTTCGGCCATATCATGTTCCTGTTCGGCTGGGCGAAGCCGGTGCCGGTTGCGGCGTGGAAGTTCCGCGATCCGCGGCGCGGCATGGCAGTGGTGGCGGCCGCGGGACCGGCGATGAATTTCCTTCTTGCATGGCTCGGCGCGGTTGGACTTTACCTGCCCGGGGCGCTGCCCGGGCTGGGCGCCAGCGTCCTTGGTTCCGTGTTCACCTACTTCATCCTCTTCAACCTCGTGCTCGGGCTGTTCAACCTGCTGCCGATACCCCCGCTTGATGGCGGGCGGATCGTTGTCGGCGTGCTGCCGGCCCCGCTGGCCTTGCGTTATGCGCGGATCGAACGCTTCGGGATCCTGATTGTGCTCGTAATATTCTTTCTGCTCCCGGCGATCTCGCAGCGGATGGGCTTTGCCTTCGACCCGGTCCGAACGGTTCTTGGCCGCGTCCTGCCGGCCGCCGGCAAGCTCGTGCTTTTCCTTGCCGGCCACCATGTCTGAGACGGGCGCCGAGGGCCAACTCCTGCTACACCTCGAAGGGTTCGACGGCCCTCTCGATGTGCTGCTTGAACTCGCACGCGCGCAAAAGCTCGATCTCGCCGGCATTTCGATCCTGGCTCTGGTGGACCAGTACCTGGCCGTGATCGAGGGAGCGCGGCGGGTACGTTTGGAGCTGGCGGCGGACTGGCTGGTGATGGCGGCGTGGCTCGCTTGGCTCAAATCCCGCCTCTTGCTTCCGGCGGGCAGCGCCGAGGCGGCGGAGGGTGAGCGGGCGGCAGAGGTGCTGGCCGGGCGGCTCGCGGCACTCGAGGCCATGCGCGCCGCGGCAACGTGGCTGGCCGCGCGGCCGCTGCTCGGGCGGGATGTGTTCGCCCGTGGCACGCCGGAGAGTTTCGTCGCGATCGACCGGTCCCGGCTTCGTCTCGACCTGCCGGCGCTCCTCGGCGCCTATCTTGCCGCGCTCAGGCGCGCCGGGGCGGCGGCGCACTACCGGCCGCAGGCGCTCAGCCTCTGGACCGTGCAGGATGCGCTGGAACGGCTCCTTCGCCTGCTCGGTAGCCTGCCCGACTGGACGAGCCTCGAGCGGTTCTTGCCCGAGCACTTGGCCCGGCCGGCGGAGCGGCGGGCGGCGCTTGCCAGCACGCTCGTCGCCAGCCTGGAAATGGCGCGTGACGGTGCGCTTCGCCTGCGCCAGGAGGAGCCGTTCGGGCCGATCCTGCTCGGTCGCGCCCAAGATGCGCAGGGCTGAGTGGTGAGCGGAGCCGGGGTACCTTCGGAGGCGGGCCTCCGGCTTGCCGAGGCGCTGGTGTTCGCCTCGGCCGAGCCGGTGCCGGCGCGGGTGTTGGCGCAACTTCTGCCCGAGGGGGATGATGCGGAGGCCGTGCTGGCGGAACTCGCGCGCCGCTATGCCGGCAGGGGGGTGGAGCTGGTTTGGGTCGGCGGGGGCGTGCAATTCCGCACGGCGCCTGATCTGGCGGCGCGCCTGCGCACGGTTGTACAGCAGCCGCGCCGGCTTCCGCGCGCGGCCATGGAGACTCTTGCCATCATCGCCTACCACCAGCCGGTCACCCGGCCCGAAATCGAGGCGATCCGCGGGGCAAGCCTGTCGCAGGACACCTTCGACATCCTGCTGGAGGCGCGGCTGATCATGCCGCAGGGCCGCAAGGAAGCGCCCGGCCGGCCAACGCTTTGGGCCACAACAGCGCAGTTTCTTGCCTCTTTCGGGCTTGACTCCCTGTCCGCTCTACCGCGCCGGGAGGATCTTCTCTCCGAGCCACTGCCGCAGCGCTAGCGCCCTCGCTCCATCCGCGCCCAGCCGGTGGCGGTTCGCGTCGGCCACGAGGTTCCCCGCGTTCCGGTTTCCTGCTAGTACCGGGGCGGCGGGAAACGCCGGTCGCTGCGCGGCCACGGTTCGCCTCATGAAATCGGCTGGTTGGAGAAAGAGCGAGGTGCCACCTTTCCACGACGGTTGGCACGAGAGCACACTGGAGATGATGAGCCCCGCCTGCACTCATTGTTTTGAGCACCTTGCCGCTCCCCTGAATCGCTTCGCGATTCCGGCCAGGCGCGGCATGCTCTAGTGCGCGCTGCGCGCGCAGGCTTGGCGGATGTTCAATTTCTCATGGTCGGAGATCGCGGTCATCGTGGTAGTGGCGCTAATCGCCATCGGCCCGAAAGATCTCCCTGGCGCACTCAAGGCCGTGGCGCAGCTCGTCAAGAAGGCGCGCGGCATGGCCGCGGAATTCCAGACCCACGTCAACGAGTTGATGCGCGAAGCCGATCTCGAGGATGTCCGCAAGCACATCGACGATATCCGCAACTTCGACCTCAAGGGCACGGTCGAGCGGGCGATCGATCCGGACCAGAGCATCCGCAGGACCTTCACCGAGGACCCGTTCGCTGCCGCCGATGCCGCGGCTTCTTCGTCCAAGGCGGGAATGCCGGACGGCGAAACTGCGAACGAGACCGCCCGCGAGACCGTGGTGCTCGATCGTCCCGCGGGCGAATCCGAGCCCTACTCTGCTCCGGTGCACGCCGAGCCTGCCGCGCTCCTCGACGCGCCGGCGTTCGTGCCGCCGGGGGTGGCGGCAGCCAAGCTCGCTCCGCCTTCCTTTGTCCCGCCGGATCTGCTTTCGACCCGATCCTGACCTTTCTTCCGAACCCCCAGAGCCTTCGTGCCACGCGACGAAAACGATCAGATCGACGACAAGCCGATGCCGCTGCTCGACCATCTGCTCGAGCTCCGGCGCCGCCTGATGTGGACGCTCGCCACGTTTTTCGTCGCCTTTCTCATCAGCTACCATTTCTCCGCAGCGATCTACGACTTCCTCGCCCAGCCGCTGGTTGAGGTATTGCGCGCCAAGGGCCAGCAGCCACGACTCATCTACACCGCTCTCTACGAGGCGTTCTTCACCGATGTGAAGGTCGCGGTGTTTGCCGGGGCCTTTGTCTCCTTTCCGGTTGCGGCGACACAGCTCTGGCTCTTCATCGCGCCTGGGCTCTACCGGAGCGAGAAGCGTGCGATCATGCCGTTCCTGATCGTGAGCCCGGTGCTGTTCCTGATGGGCGCCGCGCTCGCCTATTACGTAATCTTTCCCTTCGCCTGGAAGTTCTTCCTGAGCTTCGAGACCCTGCCCTCGGGGCATGGCCTGCAGATCGAAGCGCTGCCGACGGTCAGCCACTATCTCGGCATCGTGATGAAGCTGATCTTCGCCTTTGGCATCACGTTCCAGCTTCCGGTTCTGCTCTCGCTCTGCGCGCGGGTCGGCCTGATCTCGGCGCGCCAACTCGCCTCGAAGCGGCGCTACGCCTATGTCGGAATGTTCGTGATTGCGGCGATCCTTGCGCCACCCGACGTTTTCACGCAGACCGGTCTCGCCCTACCGCTGATCCTCCTTTACGAGATTTCCATCCTCGCCGCCCGCTGGGTCGAGCCGAAACCCCCCGCCGATTAGCCATGCACGACATTCGCTCCGTCCGCGCAGACCCCACGGGCTTCGATGCGGCGCTTGCGCGACGCGGTTTGCCTCCTGCCTCTGCGTTTCTGCTGGCGGCGGATGCCGAACGCCGGGCCGCACTCACCCTGCTTCAGGAGCGGCAGGCGCGCCGCAACATGCTTTCCAGACAGGTTGCCGAGGCGCGCCGCAGTGGGGCGCAGAGTGCAGCACTCGAGGCCGAGGCAACTTCGCTGCGCAGCAGCATGGAGACCTTGGAAGCCAAGGCGACGCAGCTTGAGGAGGAGATTCGCACGAGCCTCGCAGCGCTGCCCAACGTGCTCGACCCCGATGTGCCCGACGGACCTGACGAGCGCTTCAATGTCGTTCTGGCCCAGCACGGGGCACCACGCGATCTTGGCTTCGCGCCGCGCCAGCATTTCGAGCTCGGCGAAGCGCTCGGGCTGATGGACTTTGCCGCGGCGGCCAAAATCGCGGGCAGCCGTTTCGTCGTGCTGCGCGGCGCGCTCGCCCGGCTTGAGCGCGCGCTCGGCCAGTTCATGATCGACCTGCACACGCGTGAGCACGGCTACGAGGAGACGGCGGTGCCGCTGCTCGTCAACGATGCCGCCGCGTTCGGAACGAACAACCTTCCCAAATTCGCCGACGATCTCTTCCGCACCACGGATGGCCGCTGGCTGATCCCGACCGCCGAGGTTCCGCTCACCAATCTTGCGGGCGGCGAGATCCTGCCGGAGGCCCGTCTGCCGATCCGCGTAACGGCGCTCACCGACTGTTTTCGCGCCGAAGCCGGTGCGGCCGGGCGTGATACGCGGGGCATGTTGCGCCAGCACCAGTTCCGCAAGGTCGAGATGGTCTCGATTGCCCATCCGGAGCGTTCCGCGGCCGAGCACGAACGGATGACGCAGTGCGCCGAATCCGCGCTGCGGCTGCTCGAACTTCCCTATCGTCGCGTGCTGCTCTCCGCCGGCGACACCGGTTTCGGCGCCGCCAAAACCTTCGACCTCGAGGTGTGGCTTCCCGGCCAGCAGGCTTGGCGGGAAATCAGCTCCTGCTCCAACTGTCGGGACTTCCAGGCGCGGCGGATGAATGCTCGCTACCGCCCGGCCGACGGGCGGTCGCCGGCGTTCGTGCACACGCTGAACGGCTCGGGGGTCGCCGTCGGGCGCGCGCTCATTGCGGTGATGGAAAATCATCAGCAGGCGGACGGGGCGATCCTCATCCCGCCCGTGCTCTGGCCCTATATGGGCGGGCTCGAGCGCATCCCCGGCCCGGTCCCATAAGACGAGCGCGATCTCCCCGACGCTGGCTCAAGGACCTCACCGTGCGGCACTTGTCCGGTTGACAATGCCGTCGCCATTGCCGACCTCTAATCGAGGATGCGGAGGAAAAGGCAATGATCGACATGGGCATGAACGAATCAGGAACGGAAGGCGGCACACTGCACGGAGAGTTCGTGCGTCTGCGCGAGGAACTGGCGCAGATCCGTGATCTGCTCACGAAATCGGGTGCCGAGGTGCTCTCGGGGCCGAAGGCTGCGGCCGAGAGCCGTTTGGCTGCCCTCCAGGCCGAGGTGGAGAGGCTCGCCGCCGAAGTGAAAGGGCAGGGGAGCCAAGTGCTGCATGAGATCGACCGCAAGGTGCAGGAACGGCCGCTGACCAGCCTCGCCCTGGCATTCGGTGTCGGGCTCCTCGCCGCACAGCTTCTGCGTCGCTGACATTTCGAGCGTGTTGCTTGGGCGCCTCGGCCTGGCGATCGCGGCCGGGCTGGTGGGAGCGGTGGGATGCGGCTTTTTGCTCGCAGCCGCGGACATGCGCCTGGGGGCCATGTTCTCGCCTGCGGTTGCGGCGGCGATCCTGGGCGCCGGGCTGGCGGTGCTTGCCGCTATTCTGCTGTGGGTGGGGCGTCGCGGCAGGCGCGCGCGCGACCTCACGCCCGAAGACGTGGCGCTGGCCGCGCTTGGCCTCGTGGCCCGCTCGGTTCGCACCGCCCCGGAGAAGGCGCTGATTGCCGCCCTGGTTGCGGGCGTCCTGAGCGAATGGCTCGGCAAGGTCGAGAAGCGCAAGGAAGAGGCGGCGAACCGGCGGGCGTGAGCGCGAGTTCAGGGAGACTGGCCACGGGGGCACCGGCCCGAATTCGCATGGTGTGCGGCCTGCGATGCGTCAACGCACCGCGGAGATGATGATAGCGAATCCGACACCGGCGAGCGCGAGCCCTGCGGCCATGCCCGCCACCAGCTTGAACGCATCGCGCCCTGGTATAGCCCCGGTCTGGGTTTCAACTTGGCCGCGCAGGAAATCGCGGAAGTGCGTAAGAGTGCGCGTCTGCAGGCCGGCGCCGCTTGCCCGAAAGCCGATCCCGGCGAGCAGCCCGAGCATCACGACGCTGATGCCGGTGACAATGAAGAGATTCATTTCCATCCCCGGATCGCCGAAGAAGAGCACCCAGAAGGCCAGGAGGATCAAGGCCCATCCAGCGATTGCCCCGCCGATCACGAGCGGATGCATCGGCCACGACCGCTCCACCGGCGGCGGAGTGTTCGGCCGCTCGCTCTGCGGCTCTGGGATTGCAGCGCGGGCGGCATGCGCGGGGGGGTTCGCGGTCGGACGTTCAAGTATTCGCGTGTCGAACATGCAAACCTCCTCGCGGCCGCTCTCGAAGGAGAGTCCGTGCCGGGTGAATCGTCTGCTGCCTCTCAACGGCCCGCAGGCTGCGGAGGACTCGCCGCACGCATTCTGGAGTGTGCGGCGGGGATCTCGTCTCCTGCGAGGTGGTCGGGAAGAATCGCCATGCAAGCCCGGCTGCATGAAACCCTGTCCACTGAACGGTTATCCGGCGCAGGCAGAAATCCTTTGACGTGCCGTCACCTAAAAAAGTGGGGCCGCAGCCCTTCACGGATCGCGCGCAAGCGGAATCGCGAAGCAGTGCCGAACGGGCGATGCGAAGCGCGTGACTCCGCTCGGGAAAGCAAACGCTACCGCGCCTCGGCGAGCGCCCCATCCTTTTCCCGGCTGGGCGCACGCGGGGTTTGCCCTTCGATTTCGACCCGCTGGCGCGGCAATGCGTGCGGATACTCGCGCTGCAGGAACTCGATCATCTTCTCGCGCACGTAGCAGCGGAGATCCCAGGCTTCACCGGAATTGCGTGCCGATACCAGCGCGCGCAGCTCGATCGTGGTCGCCAGTGCGTGCGTCACCTGCAGCACCACCACCTTGCCGTCCCAAAGTGGCGTGGTGCGGACGATCTCGTCGAGTTTGTTTCGCAGCACATCGACCGGTACAGTGTAATCGACGTTCCAGCGCACCGTGCCGATCAGCTCCGAGCTCTCGCGCGTCCAGTTCTGGAACGGCTGCTCGAGCAGCCAAGCGAGCGGTACGATCATCCGCTGCCAGTTCCAGATCCGGACCACGACGTAGGTCGCGGTAATCTCCTCGATCCAACCCCATTGCCCGTTGATGATCACCGCGTCCTCGAGGCGGAACGGCTGCGTGATCGCAAGCTGGATGCCGGCGATCAGGTTCGAGAGAACGGGGCGGGCGGCGAAGCCGAGCACGAGGCCGGCGGCACCGGCGGAAGCAAGCAGGCTCACGCCGTATTCGCGCACAGCGGGGAACACCATCAATGCGGAGGCGAGCACGAGCAGCACGATGACGACGTGCGAGAGCCGGCGCAGCACCTGCCATTGCGTCGCGTGCCGCCGCGCCGTCACGTTGCTCTGGATGTTGTCGCGATGCCGCAAGACCTGATGCTCGCTCACCACGTCCACCGCCATAATCGCGGCCCAACCGAGGACGACGATGAAGGCGGCGCTCAGGACATGCAGCACGGCCGTCCGTATCGCCGGCGCGAGCGGTACAGCAGGCACTACACTGCCGACCAGGATAATCGCCAGCCCGGCGAACAGGATCCTCCGCGTGCGGCTGATGAAGGCATCGAGCGGCGGGTGCCGGGTGCGAATCTGCCGCGGAATCACGCGCCCCAGCACGCGCTGGACAATGGCCGCCAGCACGATCGCGCCCGCCACCAGGATGATCGTGGTGAAAAGCGGCGGAAGCATGCGCAGGTCGGCGGAGGCATGCGCGGCCACACGCGAGATCGGGTTTGCGATCTTTGCGATGCCCGCAACACTGGTATGGACCGCAGCAGAACGGTCGGGTCCGGACGCTGCCATCATGCATTCTCCCGCTCGCGATTGCGCGGAGATATGGGCAAAATCATGCCGGTTCCCGCGATCGCGTCACCGCGCTCGCCGGCTCTTCCTAACGTGGGGAACCATCCCGTGCGTGCAAGCGGCTGATGCTCCCCCGTCGTCCCAACGGAGGACTCGCCCGCGCAATCGAGGCTGCTGCGGATGAGGCGGCACGTCGTCGCGGAAACGACATGGAATCACATCAACCGGCTTGACCTCCGTGAGTGTTGATTACGTCAGGCCGAGCGAACAGCGTCTCAGCAGGCAGGAGCGCGAGCGCTGCTGGCGGTTGGCGGGCCGTTGATCACGGGCGGACGCAGCGACCGCCGCGCCCGTGCCGTCAGGCTGCGTCGGCCATGGCGGGCTGAGCGTCAGCATCCGCGGCCGTCGCGCTCATCCGCACCTTCGCCTCCGCGGCCCGACCTGGCGGCCGGCCGAGCGGATGGTAGCGGAGGCCCGCGCGGCGCATCGCCTCGGGCTCGAAGATATTGCGCAGATCGATGATGATGCGTCCGCGCATCGCAGCCTTCAGCCGATCTGCCGACAGCGAGCGGAATTCATTCCATTCGGTCACGATGACGAGGGCATCAGCCTCTTGCGCGGCTTCGGCGGCGTCCCGGCAATAGTGCACGCTGCCGGGAAGCAGGCCGCGCGCCGCCTCCATGCCGACTGGGTCGTAGGCGCGAATCTTGGCACCATCCTCGCTCAACCGATGGATGATGCCGATCGCGGGCGCATCGCGCAGATCGTCGGTGTCCGGTTTGAAGGCGAGGCCGAGCACCCCGATGCGCCGGCCGCGAACCGTTCCGCCCGCGGCGGCAATGATCCGCCCCGCCATTCCCGACTTGCGCGCGTCGTTGGCGCCGATAACCGCCTCGATGAGGCGCGAGGGCGCGCCGGCATCCTGGGCGATGCGCATCAGGGCCAGCGTGTCCTTGGGGAAGCACGATCCCCCGAAGCCCGGGCCCGGCGCGAGGAACTTACCGCCGATGCGCCGATCGAGGCCGATGCCCTGGGCCACGTCGAGCACGTCCGCGCCGAGCCTTTCGCAGAGGTCCGCCATCTCGTTGATGTAGGTGACCTTCATCGCGAGAAAGCCGTTGGCGGCGTATTTGATGAGTTCCGCACTCTCCAGGCCGGTGAAAAGGAGCGGCGTTCCGCCGAGCGCAAGCCGGCCGTAAATCTGGCCAAGCACTGCCCGGGCATGCGGCGTCTCGACGCCGATCACCACGCGATCCGGCCGCATGAAATCGCGAATCGCGCTGCCTTCGCGCAGGAACTCCGGGTTGGATACAACCTCGATCTCGAGGTCGGGGCGAAGTTCGGCCATGAGCGCGGCAATCCGCCGTCCGGTCCCCACCGGCACGGTCGATTTCGTGACAACCACCGTGGGCCCGGTCAACGCTGCGGCAAGCCCCTCGGCGGCGGCGAACACATGGCCGAGATCGGCATGGCCGTCACCGCGCCGCGACGGTGTGCCGACGGCGAGAAAGACCGCGTCCGCGCCCCCCACCGCCTCCTCGAACCGGTGCGTGAAGGAAAGCCGGCTCGCGGCGATGTTCTCCACCACCAACCGGTCGAGGTCGGGCTCGTAGATCGGAATCCGCCCCGCCTTCAGCGCAGTCAACCGACCATGATCCGCCTCCACCACGGTCACGTGGCTGCCAAGATCCGCAAAGCACGCACCTGACACAAGACCGACGTAGCCGTCGCCGATCATCACGATACGCATGATTCACTCTCCTCGATACGAACGGCACCACATTCCGTTCCGGATTCGACGTGACAACGAAACTGCCAGGCTCCGGCCGGCGCAACCTCGATCCTGCGGAAGCCGGCGAGCGAGCGGCCGGAAGCCTCGAGCGCGGCGATTCGGATCAGCCCGGCGTGCGTCACCGCCAGCACCGCACCCATCCGCCGCTCCATTCGGAGCGCCTCGTCCGAGAGGAACGCGAGCAGGCGCGCGCGCACTTCGTCGAGGCTCTCACCTCCGGGGAAGCGCATCGTTTCGGGGGCGCGCTTCCAGCGCCTCAGCTCCTCGGGCCAGCGCTGCCGGATCTCCGCCTGGGTCAGCCCTTCCCACGCGCCATAGGCGATCTCCGCCAGCCGGGGATCGAAGGCGGGCGGCGCGAGGCCAAGCCCCGCCGCCAGGATGCGCGCGGTTGCCGCGGCACGCTGCAACGGGCTGGCAAGGATGCGTGCGATCGGCCTGCCCCGGAGCCGCTCCGCCAGCGCCAGGGCATCGGCCGTCCCCTCGGGGGCGAGGGGCTGATCGCTCCGGCCCTGGTAGCGCCTGTCCAGGTTCCACGCCGTTCAACCATGCCGGACGAAGAGGAACGAAACCGTCGCGCCCATCATTGTGCAACCAGCCGGAGCCGTGGCGGTTCGACCTTGCGGCGCATCGCCTGCCACAGCGCGGCATAGACTCCGCTTGCCTGGAGCAGCTCCTTGTGGGTGCCCCGCTCGGCGATGCGCCCGTGGTCGAGCACCAGGATGAGATCGGCCGCGGCCACCGTGGCCAGCCGGTGCGCGATGACGAGCGCGGCCCGGTCGGCCACCAGCCGGGAGAGCGCGGACATCAGCCGCTCCTCGCTGGCCGCGTCCAGGCTGCTGCTCGGCTCGTCGAGGATGACGATCTTGGCATCGCGCAGCATGGCGCGCGCGATCGAAATGCATTGCCGCTGGCCGCCGGAAAGGCTCTGGCCCCGTTCGCTCACCATCGCGTCGAAGCCGCCGGGCAGGCCCAGGATGATGTCCTCGATACCAACCGCCTGCGCGGCACGGATCGCCTCCGCGCGCCCCGCACCTTCGCGCCCGTAGGCGATATTCTCCCAAACCGTCGCCTGGAACAGCACCGGCTCCTGCAGCAGCAGCGCGATCTGGCGGCGCAGGAAGGAGAGCGGCAGGTCGCAGAGATCGCGCCCATCCAGCAGGACCGCCCCGCTCGTCGGGTCATAAAAGCGTGGCACGAGGCTCGCGATCGTGCTCTTGCCGGCGCCGGTCGCGCCGACCAGGGCAACCGTCTTCCCCAGCTCGAGCGTGAAGGAAATATCTTGCAGAATCGGCTCGCCTGGGCGGTAGGAAAAACCGACACTGCAGAACGTGATGCGCCCGCTGCAAGAACGCGGGTGCACCGCCCCGGGCCGGTCGGCGATGCTCGGCTGCTCGGCGCGGTACTCGCCAATCCGCTCGAGTGCGACCGTGGCGCGGCCGAGAATCCGCCCGGCCTTGGCAAACTGGCGCGCCGGAGTCGCGATGCTGCGCAGGTAGGCGAGGAAGATTAGAAGTTGGCCCGGCGTGAGCGAGCCTGAGACCACCTGCGCGGCGCCGTACCATGCGATCGCGCCGCTGGCGACCGCGATGGCGAGGTTCATCGCCGGCGTGAACTGCGCCTGCACGCCGTTGGCCTCGAGACTGGCCTCGAGCCGCTTGCCTGCCTGCTCAGTGAAGCGCCGGTTCTCGTGCTCCTCGCGGGCAAAGGACTGCACCACCGGCAAGGCCGCCATGATTTCCTGCGCGAGGCCGGAGAGCGTTCCTTCGTGTCGTCGCACCCGGCGGAGCGCGCTGCGCAGGCGCCCGGCATAATGGTGCGCGATGAAGATCAGCACCGGCGTTACGGAGAGTGCGATCAGCGCATAGCGCCAGTCGATCACCAGCATCACGACGGCGAGGCCGAGAATCGTGAGTGTATGAGGCAGGAGATCGATCCCGACCGAGGCGACGAGGTCCTGCAGCTGCCGCACGTCGCCGTTCAGCCGCACCATCAGTTCCCCGCCGCGATGGCGGCGGTGGAACTCGAGCGAAAGGCGCTGCAGATGCGCGAACAGGTCCGCGGAGACCGCGAACACCACCCGCTGGCCGGCATCGAGCAGGAGCCGGTTGCCGAGATAGACAAGCAGTGCATCGGCGAGGCCGAGCCCGAGCATGATGACACCGAGCACGTTCAGGAGTTCCAGCCGATGGCTGATCGGATCAGGCAGCCAGGTGAGCAGCCAGGGCGAGAGCGGGCGGCGAAAGATCACGTTGTCGATGATGAATTTGAGTGGCCACGGCAGCATCAGGAGCACGCCGGCTCGCGCCGCCATTGCAGCGCCGCCGACGCCGAGCGCGCGCCATTCGCGGGCGAGATAGCGAAAAAGCCAGCCGTGTTGGCGGACGCCGGCGATCGCCATCAGGCAAACCTCCTCGCAAGGGCGGGTTCCGGCTGCACCAATGCCAGCGCCCGGCGGGCCACATCCTCCCAGCCGAAGCCGGCGACGCGCTGCCGGGCGGCCTCGCCCATGGCACACCGGCGCGCAGGCGCATCCAGCAGGGTGCGAAGCGCGGCCGTGCAGGAAACGGGCTCGCCCGCCGTGTAAAGAAGCCCGGTCCGGCGGTGCTCGACCAGCTCGGCGATCTGGCCAAGCCGCGGCGCGACCACCGGGCGCCCGGCGGCGAGCGATTCGACGATCTTGAGCGGAGAGAAATAGAAATCGGGCTGCGGCAGATAGGGTGCGACGGTGATGTCCATCGCCGCGAGCCAAGCCGGAATTTCGCTGTGCGCGACGCGGCCGGGCAGCGCGACGCGATCGGCCAGCCCGTACTCCGCCACCCGCGCGCGCATCTCCTGAAGTTCCGGCCCCTCGCCCACAGCGATCAGCCGCAGCTCCGGCCGGGATTGCGCAAGCCGGCGGAACACCTCGAACAGGAAAGGCGCGCCGTGCCACGGCTTGAAGCTGCCCACGAATCCGATCACCGGCGCCGCGCCTAAGCCAAGCCTCGCGCGGATCCCCGCCCCGTCCGCGCTTGCGTCGTAGCGCGCGAGATCGACCCCATTCGGCACGACGTGCACCGGGGCGGAATCGCCGAGCACGGAGCGGACATGCGCGGCAACCGCCGCGGACACGGCGACGATCGCCTCCGCCCCGCGATATGAGTCTGCTTCCCGTGCCCTTGCCGCAGGTTCGAGCCTGAGGCCGCGG
>JAKAWQ010000123.1 GCA_021816925.1 Pseudomonadota bacterium | reverse complement strand
CGCCTACCCCGTGCTTATCAACCCCGCGGATCCCCCAATCCGGCCTGAGCGCCATGTCGCCAATTCCCTCGCCACCTCCCGCACCGCAATCGCCCGCTCCCTCCAGCCCTGCCCATGCTGCCAGCGCGCGCTGAAGCGGCCAGACTATTTATGACACAGTAAGACTAACAGTTTGCTGAAAAAGGTTTTTGAGCACCGGTGCACGCAAGATCGGTTCGCGTACCTGGGTAGGAGCGCACGAAAGCTTCAAAGTGGGTTCCATCCTGATTCTTTTCGGTCATTCGTTCCGCTGGCGTTGGACTTTTTCAGCAAACTGCTAGAGCACGAAGCCGGCCCGAACCCGCCTCAGCCGCTGCCCACAGGCCGGAGCTTTAGCATCGCCCGCGCCTCCCGCGCCGTCGCCACCCTCCGCCCGTACTCGGCAGAGAGCGCGGCAACCCGCGCGACCAGCGCCGCATTGCTCTCCGCCAGCCGGTCCTTGTCCCAGCGCACATTGTCCTCGAGCCCGGTGCGACAATGGCCGCCCATTTCGAGTGCCCATCGGTTCACCTCGAGCTGGAAGCGCCCAATCCCGGCAGCCGTCCAGGTGGCATCCGGCAGAAGCTTCCTCAGCTCCGAAACCTCGAAATCCAGGATCGCGCGCCGTGCCGGCAATGCATGCTTCACGCCAAACACGAACTGGACGTGCGGCGGCGGCGCGAGCAGCCCCTCGCGCACAAGGTCGGCAGCATTATAGAGCATCGCGAGATCGAACACCTCGATCTCCGGCTTGACCTCGTACCCCAGCATCGTCTTCGCGAGACCGCGAATGAAGTCGGGCGGATTTTCATAGACGATCGTCGGGAAATTCACCGAGCCGGTCGCGAGCGAAGCCATGTCCGGCCGGAGATACAGCATGCTACCGCGCTGCTCGATCGCGCGCCCCCGGCCGCCCGTGGAGAATTGGATGATCATATCGGGACAATGCTTGCGGATCCCCTCCTGCAGGCGCGCAAAGCGCTCGGGATCGGAGCTCGAATTCTCCTGCTCGTCACGCACATGGAGATGGGCGAGCGCGGCGCCCGCCTCGTACGCTTCGTGCGTCGATTCGATCTGCTCCGCCACCGAAATCGGCACCGCGGGATTGTCCTTCTTGCGCGGCACGGAGCCGGTGATCGCAACGGAAATGATGCAGGGGTCGGACATCATTTTCTCCCATAGGCCAGGCGGGGCGTTCACGGCCGCCCGGCCCTCTACCTCGTTTATCGCGGCGGATCGAGTGCCGGGGGAACGAAGACAGGCGCCCTGGAGCCGCGCGCCGGCCACGGACGGCCCGCTTGCGGATCATCGCTCACGTCTCCATAACGCAACCGGAAGGCCTTGCGCTCGGTCCCGGAGAGCCCTTGTGCACGAAAAAAAGGGCCGGCCCGGAATCGAGCACGAACGGGCATGCGGGAGGATGCCATGGTGAACCAGGGCAGCAAAGGATCCCCCGGACTCCTGCTTCAGAGCGCGGGAACGCCGGCGCGCGACCGGGTGGCACCCGCAAGCGCACCCGACCGCCACTGCATCGTCGTCGTCGGCGGCGGCGCCGCAGGCCTCGAGCTCGTCACGCAGCTTGGCAACCGCCTCGGCCGGCGCGGCCGTGCCGAGATCGTGCTGGTCGAGAAATCGCGGACGCATCTCTGGAAACCGCTTCTCCATTCGGTTGCGGCCGGAAGCATCGATCCAGGCGAATTGGAGCTCAATTACCTCGCGCAGGCGCACTGGCACGGCTTCCGCTTCCGTTTCGGCGAAATGATCGGGCTCGACCGGAAAGAGAAGAAGGTCCGTCTCGCCGTCACCCGGGACGAGGAAGGCCGGGAGATCACGCCGCCCCGCGCAATTCATTACGATACGCTCGTCATCGCGATCGGCAGCGTAACAAACGACTTCGGCACGCCGGGTGTCGCGCAGCACGCAATCCCGCTCGAAACGGCCGAACAGGCAACGCGCTTCAACCGCAGGCTGGTCAACGCCTGCATCCGTGCCCACGCGCAGGCCGAGCTCGTCCGCCCCGGCCAGCTCCACGTCGCCATCATCGGCGCCGGCGCAACCGGCACGGAACTGGCAGCCGAACTGCACCGAACCGTCCGCGAGGTCATCGCATACGGCCTCGACAGGGTCGATCCGGAACGGGACGTCCATATCGTGCTGATCGAGGCGGCCGATCGCATCCTGCCCGCCCTGCCACCACGGATTTCCGAGGCAACGCTCGGCCTGCTGCACAATGTCGGGGTCGATGTGCAGACCGGCGCCCGCGTCAGCGAGGTCACCGCCGAGGGCGTACGCCTGACCGGCGGGGAGTTCATCCCCGCCGAACTCGTCGTCTGGTCGGCGGGCATCAAGGCGCCCGCGGTCCTGCACGATCTCGATGGCCTTGAAACTAATCGCCTCAACCAGCTTGTGGTGACCCCCTCCCTGCAGACAACCCGGGACCCCGACGTCTTCGCGATCGGCGATTGCGCTGCCTGTCCGCGCCTCGGATTTCCCGACCCCGTGCCCCCACGCGCCCAGGCGGCGCATCAGCAGGCCTCGCACTTGCTGTCCGATCTGGCGCGCCGACTCGAAGGCAAGCCGCTCCGGCCTTTCGCTTACCGTGACTTCGGTTCCCTCGTCTCCCTCGGCAAATACTCGACCGTCGGACAGCTGATGGGGGCCCTCGTCGGCAGGAGCTTCTTCATCGAAGGCTACTTCGCGAGGCTCATGTACCGCTCACTCTACACCATGCACGAGATCGCCTTGCACGGCCTCGTCAAGACGGCCTTCGGCGTACTCGGGCGCGGCCTCTCGAGACGCGCCCAGCCTCTCGTCAAGCTGCATTGACGAATCAACAGCCGGCCACCGAGATGCCCATCCTCCTTGGCGAGGCGCGCCGCCGGCGCTAGCCTTCCCTTCCGTTCCGCCCGCTGCCGAAGGATGCACGATGTTCACCACCCGCCCCGAAATTGCCGGCACCTTCGGCGTCGTCGCCAGCACGCACTGGATCGCAAGCCAGGTCGGCATGGCCGTCCTCGAACGCGGCGGCAACGCCTTCGACGCCGCGGCCGCCACCGCCTTCACCCTCCAGGTGGCCGAGCCGCACCTGAACGGACCGGGGGGCGATGCGCCGATCATCCTCCACTCGGCGCGCACCGGAACCCAGAGGGTCATCTGCGGCCAGGGCGTGGCCCCCGCCGCAGCCACCATCGCGCGCTTCACTGCCCTCGGCCTCGACCTCATTCCCGGGACCGGCCTTCTGTCTGCCGTGGTTCCGGGCGCGTTCGATGCCTGGTGCCTCCTCCTCCGCGACTGGGGCACCTGGGAACTTCGCGACGTGCTTTCATTCGCGATCGGCTACGCCGAACATGGCATCCATCTGGTGCCCCGTGTTCCCGCGGCGATCGAGGGCGTGCGTCCGCTGTTCGAAGACGCATGGCCCTCCTCCGCCGCCGTCTATCTGCCGCACGGAAACGTGCCGGCGCCCGGCAGCCTCTTCGCCAATCCCGCGCTCGCCGCGACCTACACGCGGATCGCCCGCGAGGCGCTTGGCCCAACGCGCGAGGCAAGGATCGATGCTGCCCGCGCCGCCTGGTACCGCGGCTTTGTGGCCGAGGCGGTCGATCGGTTCTTCCGCGCGACCGACGTGCTCGACTCCTCCGGCGAACGCCATCGCGGCCTCCTCTCAGCGGACGACTTCGCGCGCTGGCAGGCGAGCATCGAAGACCCCGTCTCGCTCGAATATCGCGGCCACACGGTCCTCAAATGCGGCCCTTGGAGCCAGGGACCGGTCTTCCTCCAGCAGCTCGCGCTCCTGCGACACTTCGACCTTTCGGCGATGGACCCGATCGGCGCCGATTTCGTGCACACGATCGTCGAGTGCGCAAAGCTCGCCTTTGCCGACCGCGAGGCCTATTACGGCGATCCTTCCTTCGTCTCCGTTCCGCTGGGCAAATTGCTTTCGCCTGCTTACAACGCCGAGCGAAGCCGGCTCGTGGGCAAGAGGGCGTCGCTCGCGCTCCAACCCGGAGACATCGTCGGTTACCGCACCCGCGTCGATCCGGATGCCGCCCGTCGCGCCGCGCTCCTCGCCCCGGTCGCAGGAACCGGGGAACCGACCTTGGCCCGGCTCGGCGTTATCGGCGCGGACACCTGCCATCTCGACATCATCGACCGCGACGGCAACATGGTGAGTGCCACGCCCTCGGGCGGCTGGCTGCAATCCTCCCCGGTGATCCCCGAACTCGGCTTCTGCATGGGAACGCGCGGGCAGATGTTCTGGCTCTCCCCGGACCTGCCCAACAGCCTCGCGCCAGGCAAGCGCCCGCGCACCACCCTCTCGCCCTCCTTCGCCCTCAAGGACGGCAGACCATGGATGGCCTTCGGCACGCCCGGCGGCGAACAGCAGGACCAGTGGTCGCTCACCTTCTTCGTTCGCATGGTCCATCACGGCCTGACGATCCAGCAGGCGATCGACGTCCCGAGCTTCCATACCGAGCACTGGCCTTCGAGCTTCTGGCCGCGGGTCGCCCGTCCGGGCAAGCTCGTCCTCGAAGGGCGCTTCACCGACGATGTCCGCGAGGATCTCGCCCAACGCGGCCATTTGGCCGAGAAAGGCGAGGACTGGTCCGAGGGTCGTCTCTCCGCCGCCCG
This sequence comes from Pseudomonadota bacterium, assembly GCA_021816925.1. Lineage (GTDB taxonomy): Bacteria > Pseudomonadota > Alphaproteobacteria > Acetobacterales > Acetobacteraceae > JAKAWQ01. The sequence goes on along the minus strand of JAKAWQ010000123.1, from coordinate 2,370 downwards.
GATCGAGGGCCAGCAGATGTTCGCCGGGGCCAACCCGCGCGGCATGCAGGGCTACGCCATGGGCCGATAGCCGGCCCGGCCGCCCCTCATCGGCTGAGCGTGGAGGTCCCCGAGGCGATCATCACCGGCGCCGCGCGGTACCAGGCGAGCCCGTGGTGGACGAAGCCGCCCGCGACCGGCGAGGAATTAGTGACGACACCGTGGTTCGCGAGCATCAAGGCTCCGAGTCGTCCGGCAAACGGACCCGTCATGGCCGGCGTCGGGGGGATCACCCGCATCGCCAGCATCGGCGGAGGAGTTAGAGAGCCGAGCGGCAGGGTTGCCGGCACGCCGGCCGCCTCACGTAGGCTCGCCGGCCACGCCGCCATCACCTTGCGCTCGTACGCGACGGCAAGCGCGGGCGTCGTCGAGTGATAGTAGGCTGCCGCCTCGGACCAGCTACCCGTCTCGGCATAGAGCTTGCGCAGAAAGCGTGCCCCGTAGGCCGCATTGCTCGGCGGATCGAAGGCCTGCTCGAGGGAGGTGAAGGCGTGCGGATGGTGCAGCAGGTTGATCTGCATGCACCCGACATCGATCGATCGGATTCCGCCCGCCTGGAACGCCCGGACGGCCGCGATCACTTCCTTTTTGGAGGCGTAGAAATGCCCGTCTCCGTTGGCATCGACGGTCCATGGCCAGGGAAGGAATGAACCGGTCAGGGGATCTCTCCGGCCGCTCTCAACCTGACCGATCGCACTGAGGAGGCCCGATGGAATGGCGAAGTTCTGTTCCGCGGCCACGATCGCCGCGCTGCAAAGCTGCCCCGGCTCGACAGGCAGAAGGAGCGGAACCGCGGCCGCCGCCTGGGCCGGCGCGCCAAGCAGACCGAGGGGCATGGCCAAAACGAGCGGCCTCAGGCAACAAATCAGCCGCTTGAGACCGCCCCTGCGGCGCGGGAGTTGGCCGTTCGTCGGTGGCATGTCGGCAACATCCCAGGGCGCGGTTACCAAAGGCTTGCCGAAAAGCTCTTCACAAAGCCATGAACGCGCCCCGAAAGGCTTGCCGCAGTGCAAAAAAGACTTGCAACGAGGGATGCAAGCGCTTAGATTGTGCGTCGCAGCAGTACGGCTTTGCCGCGCTGCCTGCTTTTCTTGGACGTTTCCTCCCTAAACTTGGCGGCGCCACAAGCGCCGCCATTTTTTTACGGCCCGGCCAGGCACGGGCCCGCGCTTTTGAGCGCCGCGATCAGGGCCTCCATGTTCCGTTGCATGTGGGGAAACGTCGCCAGCCGCTGCATCCGCTCCTCGTTCATGTAGAGATCTCGCGCGATCTCGACCTGTAGCGCGTGCGTGTCCTCCCTTGGGCGGCCGTAATGGCGGGTGATATAGCCGCCCGAATAGGGATCGTTGCGGCGTACCCGATACCCGAGATCGCCGAGCACATGCTCAACGAGCCGGACGATGCCGCCGGCGCAGGTGGTGCCATGCGCGTCCCCGAGCACGAAATCAACGCGCCGGCCAGGCGGCAGAGCGAGCGCCGGCATGGAATGGCAATCGATCAAGAGGCAGGGCCCGAAGGCCGCTCGGGTCTCTTTGATGAGCGCGAAGAGCGCCGCGTGGAAGGGCCCCCAGCAGCTTCTGATGCGCACCTCGGCTTCCGCGAACGACAGTCTCTCCCTGTAGATCGGCTCCCCCGAGGCAACGATGCGGGGGATTGTCCCGAGCCCGGCGCCGATCCTGGGGCTCGCGCTGTTCACCCACGGCGGCAGCGGCTCGGCGAACATCTCCGGGTCGAGTTCCCAGGGTTCGCGGTTGGGGTCGCAATAGGCGCGCGGGAAAGTGGCGGTAAGCAGTGGCGCGCCGTGCGCGGGTGCGGCGGCGAAGAGTTCATCGACGAAACCGTCTTCACTTCTTCGGAGCGCCAGCGGATCGAGGCGTGCCGCGGCCAGGAACGCGGGCGGGTAGGTCCTTCCGGAGTGCGGCGAGGCGAAGACCACCGGAATTTCCTGCCGTGCCGGGCGGTGCAGCACGAACGGGGCAGAGGCTTCGGAAAACGGCAGCGGCAGGTCCATCGCACGTCGGAGTGAACCCGTTCGGCCGCGGCTTGTCACCAGGGAAGAAGGCTTGCTTGCGCTTCCGCCGCCGCGTTAGAAGCGCTGGCGAGGGCGTGTAGCTCAGCGGGAGAGCACCACCTTGACACGGTGGGGGGCAGAGGTTCGATCCCTCTCGCGCCCACCAGACCTTTGGGGTTTATAACCTGCGTGACCTAGCCTGCATTTCTCAGTGCGCCCCAAAGGCGCGGTTCACCAGTGGAGGAAGGATCCACCCAGGAAGTTGTCGGTAGGACCTGGTAGCTGACGAGCGGTTTGGTTGGGTGACCGGCTGGGCCGAA
>JAKAWQ010000038.1 GCA_021816925.1 Pseudomonadota bacterium | reverse complement strand
GGCGAATTCGCCAGGATATGCCGCCGGTCGCGGTCGTGCAATTCTTTCCGGAATCGCCCCTATGGTCGCCCGATTCTTTTGTGTCCCAAGGAAAATAAGGGGATGAGTGAGATGCTAGGCTCGTTCCGCCCTTCAAGCTGCTGCCGCTGTCGGCTACGGGGCGCGCTCAACCGGCCTCCGATAGTGGCGCAGCGACGAGCGCGTTTCGTCTCGAAGACGAGGATTTAGCCGACCCGATCGTCATAGGCCGCCTATCTGCGAAAAAGACTGTCGGCTTCGTCAATATTGACGGCGATAAGAGCGTGCTCGCCGAGGAATTGGCGCAGCAGGCATGGAAGCTTTCGGAGAAAGGCGGCAAGCCCACCCGATCTCTTATCTATTGCGACAGCCGCGAGGTGGCCGAAAAGGCGAAAGCCGAGCTCGACAAGCTCTCCGCGCCCGACAAGAAGAGGGCCGACCCTAAGGCCGATACAGAACTGTTCGTCGGCGTTCGACGCGTCAAGGAGCGTAAAGATGCAAAAGCGTGGTTAGAGAATCATGGCTTTCTTGCGGGCTCGCCACCGCCGGCGAAACCGGCATTCCTGATTGCAACATCGGCGGGCGAGGTGGGCATCGATCTCGATGCCGGCCACATGGTTTGCGATCTCGTTCCCTGGGAGCGGATGGTGCAGCGGCTCGGCCGCGTGAACCGGCGCGGCCAAGGCAATGCGACAATTGCAGTCGTTCATGGCGATGAACCGAAGCCGAAGAAACCGGATGCACCAACGGATCAGGAATTGCGCCAAGCCATCGCCTTCCGTTCGTTTTCAGTGCTCAAAGAGCTTCCGAATGTCGAAATCGGAAGAGATGCAAGCCCCGGGGCGCTACGCGAACTGAAGCTGCACGCTGAGACGAACAAGGCGCTTCGGGAGAAAATCGACGAGGCGACAACGCCTGAACCGTTGCATCCAGCGCTAACGCGCGCGCTCGCCGACGCCTGGTCGATGACCTCGCTCGAACGGCACACCGGCCGGCCCGATGTGGCACCCTGGCTGCGCGGTTGGGTGGAGCATGATAGTCAGACCATCGTCATCTGGCGCACCTATTTGCCGGTACGGGAGGGCTCAGCTGATTGGCCGCGAACATCCGCCGAAAAGAAGGAAGTGGAGGCATTCTTTGAGGCGGCGCCCGCTCGTGAGAGTGAAAAACTCGAGACGGAAACGTATCGCGTAGCCGACTGGCTTTAGGACCGCGCCAAGGCGCTCCTCAAACCTCAACAGGATGTCCACGGCGAGCAAACCGTAGATGCCGTTCCCCCTGACGGGACAGATGACGTCGATGCACGCGAAGCCGCGACGCAGCCGGCCACGCCGCAGGCGAAACCACTGCACGGTCGCGATGTCGTTCTATTTGTCCTTTTGCCGGATGGAAGTTATGCGGCCCGTTACACGCTCGGCCGGTTGGCGGCTGAGCGCAAGGGCAAGGAGAAAGAAAAACTTCATCAGTGGTTCGTCGGGAAAATTCTCATCGTGGATGCCCGGATCGGGGGCCTGAACAATGGCGTGCTGGACAATAAAAAGGGTGATGGCTTCCCGACTGCCGATACCGATAAAGGCTGGAGTGAAGACGCAGGATTTCGCGTGCGGCGGGCCGCATCTGAAGGGTACGAGGGCAAAGAGGACGATTGGCATTTCGAGGATGATTTCATTCTTCGTGCAAATGGCGACGGCAATGCGGAGGAGTGGCTTGTCATCGAGCATTACAGGAGCGCCGCACAATCGGAGGATGCCCGTTCTGTTTCCCGGCCTCAGGAGCTTGGCCAGCATCAAAGCTGGGCGGAGCAGAAGGCCGGGGATATTGCGAGCAAGATCGGCCTTTCCGGTCCTGCCGCCGAAGCGCTGGCGGTTGCCGCATTCCTGCACGACGAAGGCAAAAGGGCGTCCCGTTGGCAACGCGCCTTCCGGGCTCCACATGAAAAAGACGAGGCGGGCGCTTACAAGATTTTCGCTAAGACGCGCGGACCGATAAACCAGCAAATTCTCGATGGCTATCGGCACGAATTCGGGTCGCTGCCCTATGCGGAAGCTCACCCCGGGTTCAAAGCCTTACCAGAAGACTGGCGTGACCTCGTCCTGCATTTGATCGCCGCGCATCACGGGCAGGCGCGGCCGTTGATCGCAACGCGCGGCTGTGAGGACGCGCCGCCTTCAGCGCTCGAAGAGCGCGCCCGCGAGGTCGCGCTGCGCTTCGCAAGGCTTCAGAAGCGCTGGGGACCGTGGGGCCTGGCATGGTGGGAGGCGCTGTTGCGCGCCGCCGACCAGCAAGCCTCGCGTGACAACGACAAAGGTTTGGCCGCTTCGCGTGGGGAGGGAAAATAATGGCAGAAGCCGCGCCTCCCGTCGATCTGCTCAATCCCGGCCAGGTCTTCGCTTGCCTGGGCTTCATGGAGGCGGTGGAAATTCTGTGCGGCCCCTGTGAGGGGAAGTTTGCTTACGATGGCGCCGGTTCTTCGGGCAGCTTCGTGTTGAGTGTGGACGGCCCGCAAGATCCTGTATCGGAAACCTTGCGTTTTCTTGCCGGCGCGGAAGCGCGGGCGGTCGCTCCACATAATGCTAATCTCTCCACAAAGAAATGGGATGTCGAAACGCTTCAATCTGGCACTTTCGCCTTTCCTTGTACCACACCGGACGCACCTGCTGCATTGCCAATACTCCTCGCGAATGGACAGCATTCGATACCGATCGAACATTGGGCTGATGGCTCGGACCAGGACAATATAAAGTTCTAGGCTGGCGCCGGAGGTTATCCAGGAGCCGCTCTTGCGCAGGATGCTCTGAATCTGATTCACGACCTCGGCGACAATGCGCTTGCCGCCGCAACAAGAGACCCGTTCAATATTTCCGCCCCGCAATCGAGCAGCTTTCGGTTCGATTGGCGGCGGGACTACATCCCGCTCGATGCCGGCTTTTCACCCAATGAACACGGCGGCATCGAGATGGTCGGCTATCCGTTCGTCGAACTGCTTGCCGCCATCGGGATGCAGAACGCCCGTCCGGCACGTGTAGAAGCGCGCAACAAGCTGACCTATCGCTACGGCGTGTCCAGCGCCATGCTGCCGACAGTCTTCGTGCGCGCCGTTCTTGGCAGCGAAAGCCTCGGATTTCGCATTCGATTGTTCCGCATGCGCCTTGGATGGTCCGGCCAGGAAGGCCAAGCGCGCTGCATCATCGACGCCCAGGAGGAGCCCAGACCATGACAGAAGCAAATGTCATTACGCGCGATCTAATCAATTCGTGGGCGGACGATCCGAAAGGCCCCGTCGCGTTGACCTGCAAGCAGAAGCTCCTTCCGGTCAAGGGCGAGGGCGGCGTGATCTTTCCTCCCACCTATGCCGACATCGGCTACAACATCGACACGCTGTCGGACGGCACGAAGGTCGCTGCCATCGATAGCGTCGGCAGCCAGGCCAATCGGATGGAGCCGATCTTCAAGGCGGCTAAGTCGGGCGAGCCGGAAAATCCACTGGCCAAGCGGGTTCCGCAAATCGACATCGCGTACGGCAACGAGAAGACCATCTCGATTCTCGAAGCTGGCCACCGACTGGGGGATGCGGTGATCCGTTCCTCGGAATTGAAGGACGAAGCGCAGGCTGCGTTCAAGCCGTTTCTCGACACGGGCGACGCGTCGAAGCTGGCCAAGATCGCGCCGACCTCTCTGGTCTTCGGAGTCTGGGATTCGCGCGATACGCAGGCAAAGTTTCCCCGGCTGGTTCAGTCGGTCATCCGCGCCTGGAATGTGGACGAGTTGCATCGTTCGGCGCAGTATAACCCAGCGCTGGACTACGCTGCTTTCGAAGTCTTCTCGGAAGAGGACAAACAGAAGGCGGAAGGCAAGGCCGAAAGTCCGCTCGCGCAACGCGGCTTCGTGCACGTTCCGGCAACGGGGGCTCATGGCGGCGTTGTTGCTCGCGGTACCATTGAGCGCACCATCACGGTCAATCTCGTAGCTCTGCGCAAGCTCGACGGCGAGAACGCGCAAAGTCTGAGACGGTATATTCTCGGCCTCGCATTGGTAGCGGCAACCGAGCCACTCGACGGCTTTCTGCGCCAAGGCTGCTTGCTTGTGCTCGACGAGAAAACGCCTGCGGAATGGGTTGCCGTTGCGCGCGACGGTGTTCGCACGTCCGTCGGACTCTCGGCCACTGTCACCATCGATTACGCCAAGGCCGCGGCGAATAAGTTTGGCGTAGGACCAAACCGACTCGTTGCCTTCAAGAAAGAACGGGCACAAGCCGATTTGAAAGAACTCGATAAAAAGAAAGAGAAGAAAGCGAAAGGCACGGTTTAATCCATGCCTGGCCTTCTTATCTCCATCCGCTTTCATGACGGCCGCTATCACGGCAGCGGCGAATGGCCGCCATCGCCCGCCCGCCTGTTTCAGGCGCTGGTCGCAGGCGCCGCGCGGGGGGGAAACCTATCGCAGCACGAAGTAGCAGCGTTCGAATGGCTCGAAAGCCTGGATGCGCCGCTGATCGCGGCGCCGTCGGCCTTCAAGGGGCAGCTGTTCAGGAACTTCGTTCCCAACAATGATCTCGATGCGATGGGTGGCGATCCGAAGCGGATCGGCGAAATCCGTGCCTCCAAGGCCGTTCGCGCCTATACTTTCGATACTGCCCAGCCGCTGCTCTACGCCTGGACGTTCGAGCCAGATGCGGACGCCGAGCGCCATGCGCGCGCGATCTCCGAGATAGCCGACAACCTTTATCAATTGGGCCGCGGCGTCGACATGGCCTGGGCGACTGGAGAGGTTGTCGACGAAGCAGACGCTCGCCTTCGCGCGAATGGTGGCGTTCCGTGGCGTCCCAACCGAGGGGGCAGCGGCACAGAGCTTTCCTGTCCTCGCCCCGGTTCGCTGGCGAGTTTGACGGAACGTTTCAAATCGATGCGCCGGCGGTTCAGGACAATCGGAGCGGGCAAGAAGACCAGTCTACTTTTTGCGCAAGCACCGAAGCCAGACTTCAGGCAAGTTCGATACAATAGCCCATCTGCATTTCTTCTCTTCGAGATCAGGAACGCCGATGGTTTCGTGCCGCAGCCCCTTGAGTGCGCCGTTACGCTGACGGAAAAGGTCAGGGATTTGGCCGTGAAGCGGCTGAAAGCTTCGGCATGGCGACGGGACGATCCAAAACGGGAAGCCTTGGCCGACAAAATCTTTATCGGCCGCGATTCACGGGAAGCCGACAAGGCGCGCCGCATCCGCATCGCGCCGCTACCGTCTATCGGCCATGCCCAAACGGAACGCTCGATCCGACGCGTGCTCGTTGCCGTGCCGCCGGACTGCCCGATTGCAACGGGTGATATCGCATGGGCATTCTCCGGACCTGCGGTTGCCGATCCTGAAACCGGCGAAGTTTCGGATGATGACGCGGAACTCGTTCCCGCAGGCGATCCTACGATGCTCGCGCATTATGGCATCGAAGACGCGGCACGCCTTTGGCGGACCGTCACGCCAGCCGCGCTGCCCGAGCGCGCCGCGCGCCGGCGCATCGATCCTCGCCGGATATGCGAAGAGGCGAAGGGCGGCGCCGAACGTCTGCGCGAGCACGCGGCAGCGGAATGGGCCGTGCGACAGGCGCTGCGTCACGCGGACATCGACACGCCGGTGCAGACGATCCGAGTGCAGCGCGAACCGTTCGAAGGCAAGGGCCTGCGCGCGGAAGCCTTCGCGAAGGGGACTCGCTTTATCAAGGAGCGACTCTGGCATGTTGAGGTCGGCTTTTCACGTCCGATAACGGGCCCGCTTCTGATCGGCGACGGCCGTTATCTGGGGCTTGGCCAGATGGCGCCGGTCCGCCGCACGGACGGCATCTTTGCCTTCGCCATCATGGATGGGCTGACGGATCAGGCCGAGCCGCTTGGGCTCACGCGCACCTTGCGCCGCGCCGTCATGGCGCGTGTGCAGGAGAATATGGGACCGCGCGCGACGCTGCCGGCATTCTTCACTGGTCATGCGGCTGACGGGGCGCCATCGCGTTCAGGCCGGCACGAGCATCTTGCTTTCGCATTCGATGCACCAAGAAAGCGACTTCTTATCGTTGCGCCACATATTCTCGAACGTCGCGGAGCCTTGCCCAGTGAGCGCGAGCATCTTCGCACACTCGAAGAGACACTTGAGGATTTCCGAGAATTGCTCGCCGGCACAGCCGGGAAGCTCGCTCTTGTCCCCAGTGCTCCGGACCTATCCGACGATCCGCTGCTCGCGCCATCACAGACATGGGAGAGCCTGACACCTTACCGCGTGACGCGGCACGCCAGACTAAACGATGCGGCTGCGGCGGTTGAAGACGATCTTCTCGCCGAATGCCGACGCGCCGGACTTCCGCGACCGCAGGTCGAGATCGCGGAGATCTTTACAAAGCCGGGTGCTGGACTATTCGGCCTTGCAAAGCTCAGGTTTCACTGTGCAGCAGCGGGGCCGATGCTGCTTGGTCGTGATCGCCATTTCGGGGGCGGCCTGTTCGTAACTGCCAGATAAGGGACCGATTTCTGGGGCGAGCGCGATGACCGACAACCAGCTCGAATTTCACCTTCCAGCCTTGCCTGTCAGCGGCGATACCCCGCTCATTCCGGCGCGGATGGTGAACGAGTTCGTCTATTGTCCCAGGCTCGCCTATCTCATGTGGACGCAGGGCGAATGGGCCGAGACGGGCGATACGGTCGAATGCAATCGCGTTCATGCACGCGTCGATCGTCCCAGCGCGCCGCTCCCGGCGCCTGAGGCGCTGGAGACCGGTGAAGCGCTGGCGAGCGAGAAGGTCGTCAGCCGGTCGCTGACGCTTTCCTCGACCACCTTGGGCGTCATCGCCAAGCTCGACATCGCCGAAGCCGACGACGGCATCGTGACGCCCGTCGATTACAAGCGGGGCAAGCGCCCGCATGTCGCGCAGGGCGTCTATGAGCCGGAGCGCATCCAGATCTGCCTCCAGGCGTTGCTGCTCGAGGAGCATGGCTACCGCGTCGAGGACGGCGCCATCTATTATGCCGAGGGCCGGGAGCGTGTGCGCATTACGCTGGATGACGGCTTGCGGACTGCGGCGCGCACCGCCGTCAGCGAGCTGCGGTTGACAGTCTCGCAAAGCCGCATCCCGCCGCCGCTCAAGGACAGTCCGAAATGCCCGCGCTGCGCGCTCGTGACAGTGTGCCTACCGGATGACGTTCGCTCTCTGTCGGGCTCGCCGCTCGCGCTGCGGACGATCGCCGTTCCGCCGGACGAGGCACTCCCGCTGATTGTGCAATCCCAGCACGCCCGGATCGGCAAGGAGGGCGAAACACTCAAGATCACCGACGAGGAGAAAGGCGAAGCGCAGGTGCGCTTCATCGATATTTCGGATGTGGCGCTCTACGGCAATGTATCGATCACCACGCCGGCGCTCGCGGCGCTGCTTGATCGCGAGATTCCGGTGACCTTTCACAGCCACAGCGGCTGGTTTCGCGGTGTTGCCCACGGCATTGGTCACCGCAATGTCGAGATCCGCACGGCGCAATACCGCTTGAGCTTCGACGAGGCCGCATGCCTGCGGTTCGCAAAGGAGCTGGTCGCGGCGAAGATCACGAACCAACGGACGATCCTGCGCCGGAATTGGCGCGGGCCGCCGGAGGAGCGGCAGGCAGCGCTCGACCGGCTTGGGGCCGCGCGCAAATCCGCGGACGGTGTGGCGACACTGACGCAACTGCTCGGCGTCGAAGGAGACGCGGCCGCCGTTTATTTCCGCGCTTTCGCAGGTCTATTGAAGTCGCCTGAGGACAAACAAGGCGCTGGCGAACTGGCGCCATTCCGCTTCGAGGCGCGCAATCGCCGGAGGCCGACCGATCCGATCAACGCCATGCTGTCGCTCGCTTATGCGATGCTGACCCGCCATTTGACGATCGCATTGGCATCGGTAGGGCTCGATCCCTACCGGGGTTTTTATCATGCGCCGCGCTATGGCCGCCCGGCGCTGGCGCTCGATCTCATGGAGCCGTTCCGCGCGATCATTGCCGATTCAGTCGTGCTGTCGGCGGTCAATACCGGCGAGGTCGGGCAGAATGATTTCGTCGTGGCGGTCACGGGGACGGCGCTCACGCAAGCTGGGCGTCGCCGCTTTGTCGAGGCGTTCGAGCGTCGTCTCTCCCAGGAGACGACGCATCCTGTCTTCGGCTATCAGGTGAGCATGCGCCGCATGCTGTTGGTTCAGACGCGGTTGCTGTCCCGGTTTCTCTTGGGAGAGTTGCCGACCTATCCTCACTATTTGCCGCGGTGAGTACTCGCCCTATGGCCGACGAACGCCTCTTCATCGTGACTTACGACATCTCCGACCAAAAGCGCTGGCGGCGCGTGTTCAAAGCCATGCATGGGTACGGCGAATGGATACAGCTTTCCGTTTTCCAGTGTCGTCTCTCGCAACGTTGCCGCGCCGAGCTCGAGGCGCGACTGCGCGAGTTGGTGAAGAATGGCGAGGACCACGTCCTCCTGATTGACGTCGGACCGGCTGAGAAGATCGAGTTGGCCATGGAGAGCATCGGCAAAACGTTCTCGAAAATGGAACGCCGAGCTACTGTCGTATAGCAAAATCCTGTAAGGTCGCCCGCGATTCCGACAAAGACGAGCGGCCCTGATTGAAGTGTTTTGTACCCGCTGTATGCTTTCGAGCGGCGACGTGCTGCGCGGAATCCCGCACCCGCTCGAATCTCGGTAGATTGTTGGAATCGTGAAGCTCTTTGACATGGTAGATACGATGTCATGTAGAATTTTGCAGACTTCGCTGGTCGTTCGGGGCCACCGGTCGAAAACGTGGCGAGATTGCCTTGGTATCCAAGGGCTTGTAGGTTAGCTGCATCCGAGGCGCGCGCGCTTCGGCCTCATTGAAGCTTGGAGAGGCTCACAATATATTCCCAAGAAACCCAAGGCATCCGAGGCGCGCGCGCTTCGGCCTCATTGAAGCGACCAGAAGGGCGCCATAGGTGTGATGGAACTCGGCCTCATTGAAGCGCCGTACGAGGAGCCGGGCCAAGGATTGTGGGCCGAGTGCGTGTGATCAGAAGGATGCAGACATCGCCAGTGCGAACGCCTTGTGCTATAGATGCTGACGGTCTTTTTTCATCCTCGCGCAGAATGCGCTCCCGCGATCGACAACGCGAAAAATTGACCGATCGTTGGCGATAGTTGTCGAAACCGCGCAAATTTTGGATCGCGCGATTTTTCCTTTGAAATCAAGAGTGAAAATTTTGACGGCTCGATGGTCGGGTTTCGACCGTCATCGGAAATAATTTGCGCAGATAAATCAGCGCATTACGATGCGTTGAGAGAATCGAGTGGGAGTGAGGGGTGTCGGGTACCCTTAAGGGTTCTGGAGGGGAATAGCGTAGGAAAAATAGAGGGTAAGAGGCAGTTTGGTTGATGATCGGCGCCCCATCTTCAATCGAATCCCGGCGTTCGATGAACCGTTGATTTTTCAATGCATCGGCTTTGATCGTCTCCTCATGGGCGACTGCTAACCAATAAATTTACCGGTGTTTCCGACGGCTTTTTCAGGAGGCCTTGGTGGAATTGGGGAAAGACCGTCGGGTAGAGGCGATCGTGTGACGGTCTTTTTTCGAGCCTACGCGGGTCGCGTTTCGACGGAGTCACGTTTCACTGCCCCACCTCGCATCAAAGGCGCGCGCTTCGGGTAGCGTCTGCCGGAACCGCGCGCCGATTTTCACAGATCTGTCCTTGCAGAGGCTGGCTCCGGGATATAACCTGCAACAGGTTATATCCGACTCTCAGGTGTTTCTCATGAACTTCAACCTCTATCTCGACGATCAAACCGCCAAGGAATTGGACCGAACGGCCAAGAAGCTGGGCGAGACGCGCAGCGGGTTGATCCGCAAGGCGCTGCGCGAATGGCTGGACAAGAAGACACTCGACAGTCCCGGGTGGCCATCGCTGATTCTGGAGTGGCAGGGCGTTCCCGACACGCCGCCGTTCGAATCGTATCGCGGCGAATTGCTGCAACCGCGTGAAGATGCCTTTTCGTGAAGTATCTCCTCGACACCAATGTGCTGAGTGACTTCGCGTGCGGCGAACAGGCCGTGATGGCGCGACTTCGTCAGGAAGCGCCGCCGCAATTGGCCGTTTCGGTGATCACGGAGATGGGGGTCGAGTACGGGCTGGCGCGCAATCCCAACCTTGCGCCGCGCGTGCGGGAAGCCATGCGGATGCTTCTGACTACGATCTCCGTCTTGCCGTTCGAGCGCGAAGATGCCCGTGTGGCGGCGCAATTGCGTGCAAGCCTGAATAGCCAGGGTACGCCCATAGGAGCCTATGACTTGCTGCTTGCGGCTTGTGCCTTGCGGCGAGGCCTCAAGATCGTGACGCACAATGCGCGGGAGTTCGTTCGCGTCGGCGGGCTCGGACTTGAGGATTGGCATAGCCCGTAAACTCTGGAACCCTGCAATTTGCCTTGGGCTGCCAGATCAACGTCTCGCGAGAAACCTATTCTGAACGGAATATACCTCGATGAAATCCAAGCGTCGAAACCTGAATTCCGCGACCAAGCCGAACAAGGAATCCAAGCTCTCGCGCACCCATGCGCCTGCCGATTTATCGCCGGTGGACTGGCAACGCGGCTTGCGCCGCCAGTTCGGTCGCGAGCAGGCCTTCGGGCTTGAAAATCTGAGCAGCGAACCGTTTTTCTCCGAGTTTAGGGTCAGCAATCCTGTTTCGAAGTCCAGCTATCGCGTGGCGATTCGAGGCCTGGGGCCAGGCGGCAATTTCTGCTCATGCCCCGATTATGCCACCAGCGAATTGGGCACCTGCAAGCACATCGAATTCACGCTCGCCTACCTCGAGAAGAAGTGCGGCGCCAGGGCGGCATTCGCGCGCGGCTACCGGCCTGCGTTCTCGGAGCTGTATTTGCGCAATGACGGCAAACGCCGCGTGCATTTTCGCGCCGGAACGGATTGCCCGCCGGCGGTGCGCGAGGCCGCCGCCTGTTTGTTCGACGCCGAACGGGACGGCATGCTCCCGGAGGAGCGCTTTGGCGACCTCGAGCCTTTCATGGCCATGGCGTCGAAGTCCGGTCACGAGTTCCGCGCCTATGACGACGCGCTCGATTTTCTCGCGGGAAGGCGGGATGCGGACCGGCGGGCCGCAAAGCTCGAGCAATTGTTCCCGCGCGGTGCTGCCGATCCCAATCTGCTGGCGCTTCTGAAGGTGCCGATCTATCCCTATCAGGCCGAGGGCGCGCTGTTCGCGGCGCGGGCCGGCCGAGCGCTGATCGGCGACGATATGGGGCTGGGCAAGACCATACAGGCAATCGCCGCAACGGAAATACTGGCGCGGCATTTTGGCGTCTCGAAAGTGCTGGTGATCTGTCCGACCTCGCTCAAATACCAGTGGCAAAGCGAGATCATGCGCTTCTCGGGGCGACAGGGTGAAAATGCGGCACGCGTCATCAACGGCGGTCGGGCGCAGCGGCAGAAGGACTACGCCCTGGACGATTTCTGCAAGATCACAAACTACGAGAAACTCAAGCCCGATCTCGACCTGATCGCCGACTAGGCGCCCGAACTGGTCATCGTCGATGAAGCGCAACGGGTGAAAAACTGGAACACCATCGCGGCGCGCGCCTTGAAACGCATCGATAGCCCCTACGCGATCGTGCTGACCGGAACGCCCCTGGAAAACAAGCTGGAAGAACTGATCTCGATCGTCCAGTTTGTCGATCAGCATCGGCTGGGACCGACCTGGAAGCTGCTGCACGAGCATCAGGTCAAGGACGAAGCCGGGCGCGTCACTGGCTATACAGGGCTTGAGAAGATTGGCCAAACGCTGGCGCCGGTCATGATCCGCCGGCGCAAATCCGAGGTGCTGCGGCAACTGCCCAGCCGGACCGACCAGAACCTGCTGGTGCCGATGACCGAGATGCAGATGCTTTACCACCAGGAAAATGCTGACGTGGTGGCGAGAATCGTCCAACGCTGTCGCAAGACCAGGTTTCTTTCGGACAAGGATCAGCGGCGGATGACCTGCGCCCTACAGAACATGCGCATGTCATGCAACAGCACCTATCTGCTGGACCAGGAAACCGACCATGGCGTCAAGGCTGACGAATTGGCGGCTTTGTTCGACGAATTGTTCACCGAGCCCGAGGCCAAGGCGGTGGTGTTTTCGCAATGGACGCGGACCCACGACATCGTCGTCCGCCGCCTTGAAGCGCGTGAGCTGGGCTATGTCAGCTTCCACGGTGGCGTGCCGTCGGACAAGCGACCGGCGCTGGTCGAGCGGTTTCGTGACGACCCCACCTGCCGCGTGTTCCTGCCCACCGATGCCGGCAGCACAGGCCTCAATCTGCAGCATGCTTCGACAGTAGTGAATATGGACCTACCGTGGAACCCGGCGATCCTCGAGCAGCGCATCGCGCGCATCTATCGCCTGGGCCAGACACGGCCGGTGCAGGTCATCAATTTCGTCTCAAAAGGCACTATCGAGGAGGGCATACTTTCGGTGCTGGCGTTTAAACGCTCTCTGTTAGCGGGAATTCTCGACGGCGGCAGCAGCGAGATTTCGCTCGGCGGTTCGCGTCTCAACCGCTTCATGAAGGACGTGGAAAACGTCACTGGAAGCATGGGCGAGGGTGTCGCCGTGACGTCGGCTGAGGAAGTGAGAAATATCGTCACCGCCGATGGCGCCGGATCCATGGAAGATGCCAATGCGGATGTCGACGTCGGCATCGGCGGGATGGCGATCGCGCGGGCTGATGGGACCGGAGCGCCACCGCTAGATACAGGTTCCGATCCGTGGCAAGCCTTGGCACAGGTCGGCGCGCAGTTTATTGCCGCTCTGACGGCCGCCAACGATCCCAACGCCGCGGCGCATCCGTGGATCGAGCGCGATCCAACCACAGGTGTGCAAAGCCTAAAGATACCGCTGCCGCCGCCGGAAACCGCGAGGCAGCTCGGCAATGCGCTGTCCGCGCTCGCGGATAGCTTGCGGGGCAGGCTTGCGTGATCGGCGGCGGCGGTTGAACGAATGATCGCTTCAGTTGCAGGATCGGTGACCGCGCCCCCGACGCGCGGTCGGCAGCAGAGGTGCCGACGTTCTTATTGGGAGCCCGTCGGTCTCGATCGGTTGGCGGCCGCCAGAAGAAAATTCGACCAATCGATACCGAAAGTCATTGAAACCGAGCCGATTCCGAATCGGCGAGATCCTCCTTTGAATTCAAGAGCGCAAATTTCTGACGGTTTGGGTGGCGGGATTTGACCGGCCGCGGAAAAAATTTGTGCTGATAAAATAGGATGTTATCATAGCTCAAGATGATCGAATGGGAACAAGCCGCTCCAAGGAGGAGATTTTCGTGAAACAGAGTCCCCGCGGTCGCAACTTCTTCTTCGGGCCCGGCCCGACCAATATTCCCGACAGCGTACTGCACGCCACCGCGCGTGCGACCGTCGATTTCAATGACGCGGATTTCCTCGCCCTGTACGAACAATGCGTCGAGGGCCTGAAGCACGTACTCGGCACGCGACATCATGTTTTCCTCTACACCGCATCCGGCCACGGTGCGTGGGAGGCCACGCTCGCCAATCTCTGTGCGCAAGGTGATCGCCTCCTGATGGTGGAATCGGGCTATTTCTCCGACGACTGGACGAAGATGGCGTTGAAGTTCGGCCTCGCGGTCGAGACGCTCCCCGCCGACTGGCGCCGCGGCATCGATCTCGGCGATCTCCGCCGCCGCCTCGCCGCCGATACCGAGAAGGAGATCCGCGCGCTTTGCATCGTCCACAACGAGACCTCCACGGGGGTCCGTCTGCCGCTCGAGGAGGTGCGCGGGCTTCTGGACGAGACCGATCATCCGGCACTGCTGCTGGCCGACACGATCTCCTCGCTCGGTTCGATGGAATTCCGCATGGATGCCTGGGGCATCGATGCCGTGGTCGGGGGGAGCCAGAAGGGCCTGATGCTGCCGACCGGCTTCAGCTTCACCGCGGTGAGCGACAAGGCGATGGCCGCACACGTGAGGGCGAATCTGCCGCGCTTTTATTTCGATTGGACGGAGATGCTCCACCGCCGCCAGAAGAGCTTCTGCGGCACGCTTCCGGTGAGCCTCTTCTTCGGCCTCCAGGAAGCGCTCCGTCTCCTTGAGGAGGAGGGGCTTCCGGCCGTGTTCGCCCGCCACCATCGCCTCGCCGAGGGTGTGCGCCGCGCCGTTTCCGCCTGGGGCGGCAATGCCGGCCCGCAGCTTTTCTGCACCGATCCCGCGCGCGTCTCGGACTCCGTCACCGCCGTCCTCATGCCCGAGGGCCACGACGCCGAGGCGATCCGCCAGAATGCGCTCCGGCGCTTCAACGTGGCGCTGGGCGGCGGGCTCGGCCCGCTCAACGGCAAGGTGTTTCGCATCGGCCATCTGGGCGATCTCAACGAGCCGATGGTGCTCGGCGCGCTCGGTGCGGTCGAGATGAGTCTCGGCCTCAACCGCGTGCCGCACAGCCGCGGCGGGCTCGATGCCGCGATGGCTTGGTTCGCCGAGGCCGCATGATCCCGTGACCAGGGCCGCGGACACTCGCCGGCTTCTGCCGGCCCTCGATCCGCGCCGCGGCGATGTCGAGGACGACGCGCTCAGCGCCCGGCGCCGCTCGGCCCTCTCGCGCATGGGCACCCTCCTGGTCGAGGTGAGCCCGCCCCGCCTCGCCGCGGCGCTCATCCTCCTCCTCGTCGTCCCGGGCCTCGTGCTCGGTTTCGCCTCGCTTGCCGCCTCGCTCTGGATCGGCCTCGTCTCGCGGCGGATCGTCTCGCCGTTCGCCGGCGCATGGCCGACGCTCGTCCTCCTCGCCGTCCTCCTCTTCGGCGTCCTCGCCGGCCGCACCCTCTTCCGGCTGGCCGAGAAGAGCTTCTGGTCGCTCAACGCACTCGCCGTCCAGCCGATCTACACCACCTGCCGCGAGGCGCTGCGCCATCTCGCCGAGCGCCTGCTCGCTCGGCGCGCGGGCGCCGCCGGGCTCGGCCGGCTGCACGCCTTCACCACGCTCGCCGCCGGCCTCATCGCCTCCGGCCTTGCCGTCCTCGTGCTCCTGCTTGCCTGGCCACGCTCGCACTGGTCGGTCGCCATCCCCGATCTCGACAACCTGCACCTCCTCGTCCTGATGGCGATCGCCAACGCCACCGTGCTACTCGCAGCCTATTTCGCGGTGGCCGCACTCGTCTGGATGTTTGCCGATGCGGCGATGCCCCATCCGCGCGACCTTGAGGGCTTCGCGGCGGCGGTCCCCGCCGCCCGCACCTGGCGCATCGCCCATCTCTCGGACCTGCACGTAGTCGGCGAGCGCTACGGGTTTCGTATCGAGAGTGGCCGGGCCGGTCCCTGCGGCAACGACCGCCTGTGCCGTACGCTCGTTGCGATCGAGCGCGTCCACAGGCTGAAACCACTGGACGCCATCCTGGTCACCGGTGACCTCACCGACACCGGCCGCTCCGCCGAATGGGCCGAGTTCCTCGACATCCTCGGTGCCCATCCCGCGCTCACCGCACGCGTGCTGCTGCTCCCCGGCAACCACGACCTCAACATCGTCGATCGCGCCAACCCCGCGCGCCTTGAGCTGCCGATCAGCCCCAACAGCCGGCTTCGCCGCATCCGCGCGCTCGCAGCCATGGACGCCGTGCAAGGAAGGCGCGTGCGGGTGGTGGACCAGGCAGCGGGCCGCCTCGGCGAGACCCTGGCTGCCGCGCTCGATCCGCATCGGCAGGCCATGGCCCGCTTCGCCGATTGCGCCCGGCCGCTCGGCTCCAAGCGGCTGGCAGCGCTCTGGGCCCGCGTCTTCCCATTGGTGATGTCGCCCGACCGACCCGACGGGCTCGGTGTCATCCTCCTCAATTCCAATGCCGAGACGCATTTCTCGTTCACGAACGCGCTCGGCCTGATCTCCTTCGCGCAGGTGCGCGGCATCGCGATCGCCTGCGCGCAGTATCCGGAGGCCTCCTGGATCATCGCCCTGCACCACCACCTGGTGGAATATCCCTGGGCGGCGAGGGCGCTTTCCGAGCGCATCGGCACCGCACTCGTCAATGGCAACTGGTTCCTCCGCCGCCTCCGCCCGCTCGCCGGGCGCGCCCTGCTCATGCACGGCCACCGACACATCGACTGGCTCGGCGAATGCGCGGGCCTGCCGATTGTCTCTGCTCCCTCGCCTGTGATGGGTGCGCCCGCCGGCCGTGCCCCGTATTTCTACGTCCACACCCTTGCTGCGCCCGACGCGGGCCATCTCCGGCTGCTCGAACCGGAGCGCATCGACGTGCCCGAGCGGCCGCAGCGTGCAACCGGCGGACGAGCAGCCGGCCGGCCTCGCTTGCCCGGCACCTGGCCCGCCGGTATTGAACGTTGCCACCCCGCTTCCCCGGAGGGTTGATTGAACGAGCTGCCGGCCCGTTTCTCCGCCCCGCATCCCGAGCATACCCGCGGCCTCGGGGCGGCCCACTTTCTCACCGAGCCCGAGCCCGAGCGCGGCGTACCCCTTCCCGTCGTCCCCGGCGTCTGGCGCGTGGTTGCGAACAATCCCGGCCCGATGACCTATCACGGCACCAACACCTACCTGATCGAGTCCGAGGACGGCATGACCGTCCTCGATCCCGGGCCGGACGATCCCGCGCACGTTGCGGCGGTAATTGCCGCCGCAGGCGGGAATATCCGGCGCATCCTCCTCTCGCACGGCCATCGCGATCATGGGGGTGCCACCAACGCCTTGCGCGCGGCAATCGGCGCCCCCGTCTATGGTTTCTGCCCAAGTATCCAGCCGGATCTGAAGATCGACCACCCGCTCGCCGAGGGCGACGAGGTGGCGGGGCTAGCCGTACTGCACACGCCGGGCCACGCGGCCGATCACCTCTGCTTCGCGACCGCCAACGGAGTTCTCTTCTCGGCCGACCATGTGATGACATGGTCCACCAGCATCGTTGCTCCACCGAACGGGCATATGGGCGCCTATCTTGCGAATTTGCGTCGGCTGATCGAGCGTGACGATCGCTGGCTGCTGCCCGGCCACGGTCCGATGCTCGGCCGTCCCGCCGCGTTCATCGGCGCGCTACTGGCCCATCGGCTGGAACGGGAGAAGGCGGTCGCCGCCGCGCTCGGGCCGATGCCGATCGCGCTTCCCGCGCTGGCCGACATCATCTACCGCGGCATCAGCGAAAGGCTCCGTGCGCCGGCCGAGCGCAACCTGCTCGGCCACCTGCTCAAGCTCGAGGCTGACGGGCGCGCCCGCCGCGAAGGGGATCTCTGGCGCGCCGGCTGACCACGCCGCTTTCCGTATCCGGGAAACATCGCGAAAATCCTTGCCGAACGAACTCGTCGCGCCTATAGTTAAGTTTATGCTTAACCAATCGTCGGACCTCGACCGGCTCTTCCACGCCCTCTCGGATCCTGCACGCCGCGCCATTCTGGAACGACTGAGCCTTGCCCCGGTCTCGGTGAGCGGCCTCGCCCGCCCGTTGCCGATGTCCTTGCCGGCGGTCCTTCAGCACCTCCATGTGCTCGACGGCGCCGGCCTCATCCGCTCCGAGAAGGTCGGCCGCGTACGCACCTGCGCGATCGAGCCCGCGGCGCTCGGCCGCGCCGAGCAATGGATTAACGCCCGCCGGACGGAGTGGGAGCATCGCCTCGACCGCCTCGGCGAATACCTCGAAACCCTGAGCAGGGAAGGAGCGGACGATGACCGAGGCCCCTGAAACCGGACCCGCGGCGAACCCGCCGGAAATCCGGCTCTCCCGAACCTTTCAGGCCCCCCGCGCCCGGGTGTTCAAGGGCTGGACCACGGCCGAACACGTCAAGCGCTGGTTCTGTCCCGCCGGCTACGGCGTGCCGGTGGCCAACGTCGCGAGCGAGATCGGCGGCCGGTTCGAGGTCTGCATGCGGAGCCCCGAAGGCGTCGAGCACTGGATCCGCGGCCGCTTCACCGAGCTGGTCCCGGTCTCCCGCCTCGCCATCGAAATGGATGCCACGGACGCTGCCGGCCATCGGCTGTTCACCGCCCGCACCATCGTCAGCTTCGCCGACGAGGCTGCCGGCACGCGGATGGAGCTAATCCAGGCCTACGCCATCCACGACCCCATCGCGCTCCGCATGATCGAGGGCGCCTCGGAGGGCTGGCGCCAGACTCTCGCCCGCCTCGGATCCGTACTCGCGGAGACGGAAAAAGGTAGCGCTGCGCGCTCCATCGTCCACGCCACCTTCCCCCTAGAACGCCGTTACCGGGCCCCGCTCGCCGGTGTCTGGAAGGCGCTCACCGAGGAAGAGGCAAAGGCCCGCTGGTTCGGCGGCCCTGCCACGGAATGGACTCTGCTCGAGCGGCAGATGGACGTCAGGGTCGGCGGCCGCGAGCGCGTCCAGAAGGAGTCCGGTGCCATGCTCGCGCCGGCTGGCTTCGTCGTAGCCGTCGAGGAAGGCGCCCTGCTCGGTGAGGGTGACGCGCTCGCGGCCTCGCTCCGCGATTGAGAGGATCGTCCCCACCGGTCTCTCCCGCTCCGGCCGGGCACCCGCCCTGGCCAGAACGTTGTGAATTCGAAACCTTTTGCCATCGCGCCGCTTCCCTCCGCGCGGCCAGCCACGGATCGTACGCTCTCACGACGCCCTCGCCGTGACGCTCGCTGTCGGTCGGTGATCGGAGTGTTTCGACGGGTCCCTTCGTAGCCAGCTCTCGCGGCAGCGATGTCTCGAGTCTCGATCGGCCCGACGCACGTTGCATCTTCCCATCCCTCCGGGACCGAAGCGGTGCGCGGATGGGTAATTCTACCGATAGACGCAAGGCCTATCCGCTTCCTACATCGGAAGCCTGCCGTGAGATCAATCCAGCAGAGGAGGAAGAGACCCGATGGCCGAAGCCCAGTCACTCCGCGTCGAGGCTGGTGAGTGCATGACGCTCTCGCCGGACTCGGAACGTTTCAAACACACCTATAGGCAGGTCCGGCCACGCAGCGCCGAAGAGGTCCGCGAAGTCCTCGGCCTTTCGCCGGAGGCCACCAAGGCGCTCCGGGAGAACGGAGTCTGCCGCTACGATTCGGCCGTGCCGGCGGCAACCGCCGATGCCGCAGATCTCGACTCCGAGGACTCCGAAATCCGCGCCGCTGCCCGCCAGTCGACGCACGCCGCATTCAAGGCCTACGTCTACGGAACCGCCGCGGCGTCGCTGGAGTACCTCACCCCGGTGTTCGACCGCTACCTCGACATCAACAAGGCGGTCCTCAACATCGCGACGTTCGGCGACATCGAGGTGATGGACGGCGCCACGCTGACGATATCGCCTTCCACTCAGGCGGTGCTTGCCAACAAGATCACCATTCACCGCACCGGGCGCATTGTCTGCGGTGGCTCCACGACCTTCAGGATCACCGCGCTCGAGGGCATCCGCCCCGGCCGCGTGTCGAAGCCCGTAACCACCGCCGTGACCGCCGCGGCGGCCAGGCGCAAGCAGTAGGGAGAACAGAGATGCCCGACATCATCGCCCGTGGGGCGGACGGATCGAACGGCTATCCCGGTTCCCCGGGCCAGGCTGAACAGCCGGGCCAGGAGGGACGGCACGGCGTCGCTCATTGGAGCGGCGACGACCCGCCCGGCGACGGGCAGCTCGGCGGCAACGGCCAGCCGGGCTCGCGCGGCACCGACGGCACTGCCGGCGAGTTCGGCAGCAACATCACCATCCAGGTGGATGACTTCGTGGTTGGCGTCAACATCGATACCCGCGGCGGCAAGGGTGGCGACGGCGGCCCCGGCGGGACCGGCGGGACCGGCGGTCCGGGCGGCGGCGGCGGCTTCTCCGCCGACAGCGGCGATCCGCGCGGCAATGGCGGCCAGGGCGGCAACGGCGGTCCGGGCGGCGGCGGCGGCAACGGCGGACAGGGCGGCAACGGCGGCAACATCACCGTCGTCGCCAAAAGCATCGCCGCCGGAACCGTGCACGGCAATGCGCAGGGCGGGCGCAGTGGCATCGCCGGCGCGGCCGGAATCGGTGGTGCGTTCGGGCCCGGCGGCGACGGCCGCAACACCGGGCCGAACGGAGCCCCCGGCCTGAACGGCCCGACCGGCGGCAACGGCGGCAACGGTCTCGATGGCTCCGTCGCGATCGTCCAGCACCCTTGACGCCGGGTACGTGCCGGGCCGGGAGCGCGGGACGTCCGACATCGGCCCGGCAGAGCCCGAATCGGTCCCGCATCTCGGCGCCCATCTCGGTGCGCAGCTCGAGGGACTGCTCCGGCTTTATCGGCCGGACAACAACGCGGCGGGACGAATCCGGCGGATCTTCGCCTTGTTCACGAAGGACTCGCTCGACCGTCCCGCCGTCCCTCCCTTCACCGGCCTCTCGTACATCAATGCTGATGGCTTGCCGTTCCAGTGGGTGCTGAGGCTCGATCAGGGCGGCGGCTGGGGCTTTCTCTGCGAAACCGGTCCGATCGGCGCCGCGCCCGCCGCCCGACTCGGCCACACGCTCGGCCTCATCGAACAGGGCTGCATCGCCGCCCATGGCCACGCCCCGCTCTTCCTCGACCGGGCGGCGGCTCTGCTCGCGCCGCCCGCCGGCGAGCTCTGGCCGGCGCATCTGCGAAGCGCCGCCTGGGTCGGCGTTGCGCTCAAGGGCAATGCCCTCCGGATCAAGCCGTACTTCAATCTCAACTGGGGAAACTGCCGCGACCGCTGGCTCAGGGCGGGCTGGATCCTGAAGGAGCTGGCCCGCCCGGCCGCGCTCGCGCGACTCTGTACGCTCTCAGAACATTGCTCGCAGGATAGCTGGCCTGCCGGGCTGGCCCTCGACATCGAGCCGGACGGCTCCACGGGCCGCGTGAAAATTTATTTTCGTTCCTTGCCGACAACCCTGGGTTGGCTCGCCCGCTGGGTACAACGCGGCCGGCCTTGGCCGTGAGGCCGAATCGGTCCGTCGGTTTCTCGATCTCTTTGGTCCCGCCGGTAACGCGTTCGGCAACCGCTATCCGGCCTCCGCCTTCGTCATCAGCCTTGAAGTGCACGCTGACGAGAGCCTTTCGCTGAAGACCGATCTGGCCATCACGAAATGGAACATCGCCGACGCGGCGGTGGCGGAACACGCGCGTACCCTCCTCGCATCGTCCAACGAAGCGGCGGATCAACTCACCGAGGCCTGTCGTTCGATCGGAGCCTGGCCTCTTTCGACGCAGGCCGCCTCCGTCATCCGCTTTGTCGGACTTGGCTCCGAGCCGGACGGCGGACGGCATCTCAACGTTTACATCGAACCACCTCTGACGCCAGCCGATGTTCCTGCGGCTAGCGTCCGGACTTCCGGACTCGCGGCTGTCGTGCGCGCCGTCCGCCGAGGGCTTCACGCGCTTATCGAGGCGCGGGAGGGGGATCATTGGTTGGATTTCGCACTTCCGGTCGGCGCCTCCGATTCCTGGGTCAGTGCTTATACACTCGCGATGCTGGCGGACATCCCGGTGGCGCTGATCGCCTCTTATGCTCGCGAGCTGGACGATGCGCTTGAATGGCTGCTTGCCGCGCGGACGCCTCGAGGAGGCTGGGCCTATAACGGCGCCGTTCCCGACGATGCCGATTCCACCGCCTGGGCGATGATCGCCTTGCAGGCCTGGGGCCGCGAGGTTCCGGACCAAGCGAGGGAATTTCTGCTCTGCTGCCGGCGCGGCCCACGCAGCTTTGCCACCTATCCCGCGGCGACGGCCCCCCACCGCGGCTGGTCGCATGCCGCGCCCGATGTCACCGCCGTCGCCGCTCGTGCACTCGGATTGCGGATTGATCCGCCTCGCCTCGCCTGCCGTCCAAGCCATCTCCCGCCGGCTTTTTGGTGGGCCTCGCCGGTTTACACGACGGCGATGCTGCTGGAATGCGACCTTACGGAACCGCCTTCATCGGCCCTCAGATCCGCGCTGGCGAGGTTCGTCCCGTCGGGACCCTTCGAGCGCGCGCTCCTGTTACGGTCTTGCCTCAGATTGGATATCCGCGGCGAGGATCTCGCAGACGCCCTCGTCATGTCTCAGGACCGCTCGGGCCTCTGGGAACCATCGGGGCGGCTGCGCCTCGCCAATCCCGAAACGGCGTCGCCCTGGGAGGCCATCGACAGCGGCCCGCTGTTCGCCGACAAGCGGGGCCTGTTCACGACCGCGACCGTGCTCTCGGCGCTGGCTCGCTTCGTTGTCGACGAAATGGCGGTTCGTTCCAACCTTTCGGACGCACCAGCGCCAATGTGGCCGCCCTGGCTACCTCGCGCGCTCCGACACGGACCCAATGAGCGCTCCGCGCGACCCGCCGCGGCCGGCGAAGAGAGGGCTCCTGCGTAAACGCACGCAGGAACCCCGTTTCCAGGGCCCGCCCGATCCGCTCGATGCAGCCGCCATGCTGTGCCGTCCATCGGCCCTGGAAGCGTTGACGTGGTCCCGAGGCTCTGGAACAGGTTATGCCCAAGATAGATTTCAACCGCGAAGAGGAGAGCGGCACGCGTTTGCACCTCTCGCCGGGCCGCTCCCCGGCATGACGGCCCCCGACCTCTGGCGGTTGCGTGGCTCGCCGGGCGCCCGCGATGAATTCGTGATAAAAACGACAGCCGTCGTCCTCTATGCCGCCGTCTATCTCGCCTTCGACTGGCTCCGGGTCTCTCACGCGCTGCCCGGGCCGGGCCTAGCCCTCTGGAACCCGCTCCCGGCTTTCGGCCTGGTACTGCTGCTCGCTCAAGGTCTTCGGTGCGCGCCGGTACCGTTCGTGGTCGGCCTTCTGTCCGACTGGGCAGTGGGTGGCGCTCCTGCCGGCATTGCAGAACCGCTGTTGGCCAATGCGCTTGCCGCAGCGGCCCTCACCGTCTTCGCCGCATTGCTAAGGCCCAATCTCCCTGACGACGACGCGTTCGGGAACCTCGCGGATATCGCGCGGTTTCTCGCCATCTCGATCCTGGTTGCGCTCGCGCTTGCCGGCCTCGCCGCGGCTGCCCCGATAGTGACGGGTGCGCTTCCGCCGGCCGGAGTCCTGGTCGCGGTTCGTCAAGTCTCGCTCGGCGATCTTGCGGCTGTTCTCGGCCTCGTCCCGGCCATCATGGGCATTCCTGCAGCGCGCCTCCGCTGGAACAAAATCGCACCCTCCACGGGTCTCAGGGACATAGCCCTCTTCTCATCGGGGCTCGCCGTCTCTCTGGTCGTGATCGGAACCATGGAAGCCTATTCGGAGCCGCACTTCTTCTACCTTATGTTCCTTCCCGTGGTCTGGATCGCGGCGCGCCAGGGGCTGGCCTGGGCCGCGATCGCGGTTCTGCTGGCGCAGGTCGCGTTGGTCGCCACTGTTGCGCGATTCGGCAGCGGGCGCTAGGATGTCCTCGCATTTCAGATTTTTCTGCTTACCATCGCTTTTACCGGACTGATCATCGGCAGCGCAGTCACCGAGCGTCATCGCGCCGAAACCGCCTTGCGCCGACAGCAGGCAGAGCTTGCGCGTATGGGGCGAATCACCACCGCCGGAGCCCTCGGGCTTGCGGTCGTGCATCAGATCAGTCAACCGCTCGCAACCATCGCAACCTATACCCATGCGTCCCGCCGGCTCCTGCAGTCCGGCTCTGCCGACCGGGATCTGGTGGTGGAATCGATGGCCAAGGCGGAGGCGGAGGTGCAGCGGGCGGGGCTGATTATCGAGCGGATGCGGGAATTCACGGCGCGCGGAAAAAAATCCGTTACCGCCGTGAATCTTGGCGCGCTGGCCCGCGAGATCGCCGAGGCCCTCGGCGATGATGCAAGGCGCGCCGGGGTTCGCCTGCGTGTCGCTGCGCCGCCCGTTCCCTCGGTGACCGCCGATCGCATCCAGATCGAGCAGGTGCTTGTGAACCTCGTTCGCAACGCCATCGAAGCTGGTGCCGCACTGCCCACCGGCAAGGCGACCGTTCGCATCATGCTCGCCAGCCGTGGTGAGGAGGTAGAGGTCGCCGTCGAGGATCAAGGGCCCGGAATCCCCCCCGAAGCCGCAGCATCCCTCTTCGAGCCCTTCGAGACCAGCAAGGCGAATGGCATGGGGCTTGGGCTCTGGCTTAGCCGCGAGCTGGTGGAAGGCAACGGCGGCCGCCTTTGGTACGATCCGGGGAGGAAAGGAGGCGCGCGCTTCGTTTTCCGATTGCCTCGCCGCGGCCAAGATGTTCTTTGACTCTTCTCTCGTCTGCGTCGTTGAGGATGATCCGGCGATGCGCGACGCCCTCGCCCTCCTGTTTCATGGCGCGGGCTTCGAGGTGCGCTCTTACGCAACCGCGGAGGAATTCCTGGCCGATCTCCGGCACGATCGCCCCTATTGCCTTGTCACCGACGTGCGCCTTCCAGGCATGGGCGGCATCGCCCTGCACCGGCATCTGGTGGAAGTTGATGCTGCTCCGGTGGTGGTGATGATCACCGGGCACGGGGACATTCCGATGGCAGTCGCCGCGCTGAAGCAGGGGGTCGCCGATTTCGTAGAGAAGCCCTTCGACCCCGGGCAGCTTCTTGAATCCGTGCGCGAAGCATCGCAGCGCGCGGCCGCCTCCTATCAGGAAAGACAGGCCGTTGCGGGGATAAAACAGCGCCTTGCCACCCTGACGGCGCGCGAGAGGGAGATTCTCGATCTGCTGGTCAAGGGACAACCCACCAAGGTAATCGCCGGCATCCTGATGATCAGCACGCGCACCGCCGAACACCATCGCGCCCACATCATGGAGAAAATGCAGGCGAGGTCGCTCTCGCAGCTCATCAGGATGGTGTTTGGTGCGACGAGCTGAACGAGTCCGATGAGCGAGTGGACTGATTGAGGAGCGGCTGTCTTGGCATCGATTTGCCGGCCTTGGGGACTCGCGATCGTGCTCAGTGGCATCGCTGTTCTGATCGCCGGCTCCGGTCTCTATGCGGCGGCGGTTACGCACGCCCTTTCCGGCGGCGGCCTGCTCACGACGACTTTCATTGCCTGCCCCTGCTATCTGCTGGCGACCTCGCGCTGGCGGATCGTCACGACCTATATCTGCGAGCGCTTCCCAACGCACGTGCACGCATCCGGCTACGGGAACGATTGCAGCTTAGCGATGGTGATTCCGGCATTCGCCGATGCCTACCTGCTGATGCTACGGACATTCATGCAGTACGCGTACACGCCCGTGGTGCTTCTTGTCCTTGCCGGCGTTCTGATGATCGGGCGAGCTAATGGGCTCGGAAACGCGTGACATCGAGTTGCATGAGATCGACGCTGCATTGCTGGGCGCGAGCCCGGCGGTTGGGGGAGTGAGAAGCGCGGGGGACGCTCTTGCCCCGGGCGAACGCCTTCTCTCCGGCGTCCAGCGCAAGCGGCGGAGATCAAGCTGTCTGAAGACGCTCCCGCTATGCTTTCCCGCGGGACGTTCAGCGGTTCCGACGTGCTTTTGGGATCGTCTCCCGATCCAAGCACCGGGTTCGATCCAACCATAGAAGCCCCAGCGCTACCATCGCGTGCCGCACCATTGTCTCGCCGGGTCGTCACTCCGGAGTATCGGCAGGCATCGCCGCGTGCCGCCCGCGCGCCAGCCAGCGCGCGCCCTCGGTCCCGATCGTTTCCTCCACCATCGTTTCGTAAGCGCGGCGGTCCGCGCCCGTCAGCGTCTCGCGCCAGCGTCCGTTCACGCCCTTGTGGATGAAGGTCTCTGCCCCACCTTCCCAGAACGCGCCGCCGAGCGGTGCTGCTTCCGCCGCGTTTGCCTTCATATAGTCGAACGTGCAATGCGCGATGATTGCCGGCCAACGCTCGGCCGCGGGTGTGAACTCGAGGAAGGCCGCGATCCGCCGCATTTCGCCCGCGAGGTCCCGCTTCAGATCCTCGTAGTGCACCAGCAGGAGATTCGGCAGCGCCCGGATTTCCCACCAGGAGCGGATGTTCTCCCGGAACGACCAGAACGGGTATCCGTCACCCGCCAGCCATTCCAGGAAGTATTGGCGGATCGAGTCCGGCGGCGGCGCGATGGGCGGGCCCACCAGCCCCGGCGTCTCGTTCAGCGCCTGGTACCAACGCTCGTTGGCCCGCAGGTGATGATTGTAGAGGCTCCAGACCACATCGCGCCCGTCGCGACCGACATAGAGATATTTCGCGCGCGGAGAATAAAGGAGGGCGTCCACGGGCAGATGCGTCTTGATGAAGCGCCGGTTGGTTTGCTGCTCCAGCGCCGCGAGTTTCACCTCCTTCTGCGGCACGCGGAGATCGAGCCAGGGCGAGAGCACGGAAACGGGCACGCCCTCTTGCCCATCGAAGATGAGCTGGCCCACGATCTGCTGCACCCATGTCGTCCCGGCCTTGCCGTAGGTCGCGATGACGATGTCGTCTTCGCGGAAGGAGAAGTCGTTCCAGACCGTCGAATCCATATGATGGTTGTGCAGCTCCCGCGTCTTCCGCGGCCAGGGCGCTGCCGTTCCGCTCATCGACCCCCCTCCCCCAACGTTCCGGAGATTCCCCGGCTCTTTGGCCGGCATACTTCGTCGCCGCACACGAGCCGGGGGCAGACCACGCCAGCGCCGCCGCTACGGCCGGCCGTCAGGCCCGGAGGCGGTAGCCGTCCGGATCCTTCCCGCGCACGCGCCGCCACCACACCTGGAAGGTAGGCGCGTTGGCCGTCACGATAAAGAGCTTTCGCATCGCCTCTTGCGGACATTCGAGCGGCCGGACGCCGTGCCAGGAATGGTCGGTCCGCTGAAACAGCAGACTGTTGTTGCCGTGTGCTTCGAGCGCTGCGGCAACGCGCAGTTTATCGAAGTCAGGGGCGGAATGGGCGTCGAGCCGCTTCTCGTCATCGAGGATCAGGATCCGGCCGCCCCAGGCCGAAGGCCACTCCGCTTCCGTATTGAAGTAGAAGATCTGCGTTGCAATCTTGCGCTTGGCATCACAGTGCGGCGAGACGGAGCAGCCTTGCCAGGCGTAGTACCATTCGAACGTCGGAATGATATCGGCACGCTCCTCGCGCCCGAGCAGCCGCTCCAGGAAGTTGAGGTAGAACTCCCCCTTGAGCTCGGACAGGAACTCCCGCCAGGGCGGCGCAAGATCGAGAGAAGGATGATAGTGCAGGATATAGCGATCGTGGCTCTTCTGCCCGTGGCCGCGTTTCACCCCGACCATGCGCCGGAAGCCGGAGACATCGGGGAGGGTATCGTGCAGGGCCCGGAACCCGTCCGGCGTCAACGAATCCGGGATGCTCATCCACGGGTAGGGTTGCTGCTGCTGGAACGACCGCGCGGTGATTTCTTCCAGTCGTCGGCGATTGAGATACTCCATGGCCCTTCCGCCTCCTCCACCGGATTGCCCGCCACCAAATTATGGCCGGCGTTCGATGCCCCCATTGATCTGGATCAAGGCGGTTCCCGAGCGGCGGCATTATTTTACCGAATTTTTTTCCGCACCGCGTTCCTGCCTGAGCGCGCTCGCCGCCCTCGGCACGAGCCCCGGCCGCCGTGCGGCTACCGGCAGCCCGGTCAAGTCATGGCTGCCGTATTTCTCCCCGCCTGTGCCACCGGACCTTTCGGAGCGGAACGTCAGTTCCGCGCCGCGCCGGATCTGTCCTTGCGCGAGCTACCCGCGTTGCTTGACGAATGGGTGCCGCGAATCGTCGAGGCTTTGCCGCAGCCACGCCCCGGGACATGCCATCGCCTCTCCGCGCCACGTTAGATCCTCGCCTCGGTACGGCCGATCTCCACCCGCCAGACCGCCGGCCCTTCCTCGAGATAGCGCCAGGAGAACCCCCCGTGATGTTCGGCCTCGAACTGATAGTAGAGCGGCTTCGGGTCGTGATCGTTGACAAGCACGAACTTGCCGCCCGGAGAAAGTGCCTCGTAGGTCGCAAAGATCTGCCGGTGCCGTTGCGCGGGGACCAACGCGCGCACGTCGAGGACAGCGATATCACCCATAACCGCATCTCCTTGTTCCTGGGTTGGATTCCCGCTCCGGGTCAGGGCGTGGAGTACCGCCGTCAGTCGCTCCGCCTCGCGCGCATGGCGATGACGCAAGAGCGACCAGCAACGCGCGGCCAGCCGACAAGCCTGCTCGCCGGCCCCGGCGCCGGCGAGTGCGAGCAACGCCTCGACCAGAAGCTGGTTGAGCCCGGCGAAATCCTCCTCAGCCGGGGTAGGCGAGGTCATTCGCCGTCCTCGCGGATCCGGAAGTGCGCCTTTGCCGCCCGCGACATCCGCCGCGGCGACCACGGAGGACTCCACACCACGTTCACGAATACGCCGCTCACGCCGGGCAGCTCGGCCAGGCGGCGCTCGACACCACCGACGATGTAGTCCTGCGCCGGGCAACCGGGCGTGGTCATCGTCATCGTCAGGTCGATCAACCCGCCCTCGATGCCGATGTCGTACAGGAGCCCGAGATCGACGATGTTGAACCCGAGCTCCGGGTCGATCACGTCGTGCAGAGCGCCACGCACGTCCTCGATGGTGACCATGGGCGTGGCCTCGGGCACCGGTCAGCCTCCGCGCCGGATCAGGAGGTGCACGCCAGAATTCCCGGGTTCTACTTCGATTGCCGCTCCTCGGGCTTCCAGCTCCGGATAGAGCAGCAAGGGCTCGCGATCGTTCCACGCTTCAAGCACCTCGCCCGGGGCCAGATCCTCCAGAGCGGAAAGGATGCGCACCATCGGTTCGGGCGGTTCGAGGCCGCGGTTGTCGAGCGTCCACGTTGGTTCGGGCCAGCCCGCACCGCTCCCCGAATGGCTTGCGGGCGCCGGCCGTTGCTTGCGGGGCTCAGCGGCAGCCTGCGGA
Organism: Pseudomonadota bacterium; assembly: GCA_021816925.1. Classification (GTDB taxonomy): domain Bacteria; phylum Pseudomonadota; class Alphaproteobacteria; order Acetobacterales; family Acetobacteraceae; genus JAKAWQ01. The sequence continues at coordinate 8,721 of JAKAWQ010000038.1, read as the reverse complement.
TCCGGGGTGAACAAAACCTCCCAGTCGTCCTTGCCATGGTGGATCGCCGCGTGGGCGAAGCCCTTGCGACCAAGCACGGCGTAGAGCGGGATCGGCTCGAAGGTGGCGAGAAGCCTGAGCGCCTGACCGGGCTCGAGTTCGGAGACTGCCTTCAGGATGCGCGGCAACGGCTCGCCTCCGCTCTGCAGCAACGGGCGCACGTCGAGGGTAAAGGGAGCGGTCGTAGTCATGGATGGACCCCTTTGATGCGGGAAAGAGTTGTCGTTCCGGAGGATGGGCCGCTGCTCCGATCGACCGCGTAGTAGCCGCGCCAGGCCCGAGCATATTCGCGGGCCAGCAGCAGGACCGCGAGCAGGGAAACGGCGAGCGCCGCGCGTGTGGCGACGGGCTGGCCGAACGCGACGGCAACCGCCGCGGCGCCAAGCGCGGTGAAGTAGAGCGCGAACAGACCCGCCGCCCTCTGCTCGTTCACGAGGTCCTGCACGCGCGGCACCGGCGCGCGGCCGAGCCGATTGCCGAAGCGTTGCAGCCAGGAGAGGAACGCGACGATTTTGTAGAGCTGGGTCAGCCCGAGCCCGCTCAGCCAGCCGAGCAGGAACAGAAGCACGAGGACGGGTGCAAAGGCGGCCAGCCGGCCCGCAGCGGCCGCCCACGCGGCAAGCAGCACTGTGAAGCCGAGGCTGATGAAAGCGCCGACCGCCGCGCGATTGTGCAGTTCGATCTGTCTTCGCCGTCGATCGTGGTAGATCCGCGCGACATCGACGAGGTAGAGCGCGAGCGCGAGAACGATTGCCAGCCGGCCCGCCTGCTCCGGAACTCCGATCCAACGGAGCGGCCAGAGGGCGCCGGCAAGGCCTGCGGCGAGCGCCGCGGCGAAACCGCCTGCTCCAAGCCACAGCACCGCCTTTCCGAGCCGCCCCCGTTCGTGCGGAGCCAGCATGAACATCGGCAGCAGTTCGTAGGAGACACCGATAGCGGTGAGCGTGAACCAGCCGCCGAGCCCGGCCAGCACATGATAAGCCACACCCGAGGCGAGCAGCAGCGCAAGCAGAGGACCGGCCGAAGGAACCGTCAGCGCGAAGGCGAACGTCAGCCCCAACAGAACCGTCAGCAGGAGGAACGCGAGCCCGGCGAGGATGAACCAGGCACTCAGCGGACGAGGGCGCTTCCTCATCAGCGGCACCAGAAGGGCGGCACCGCCCGTCAGCACCGCGATCACCACTACGCTGCCCCCGATCGGCAGCAGAACCGCCGCCAATGCGTTCCCGCCGAGCGCCAGGAAGCCGCAGACCATCGACGCAAGACCGAGTTCCACGCCAACCAGCGTTGCCAGCGCAAACCACTGGCTAGGGAGTTTGCGGCCGGTGATCACCGGCACGAACTGGAACAATGCCCCGAGCATCAGGAGCATGAGCCAGCCGATCGTCAGGAGATGAACCATCGCGAGCGTCGCGGGCGCCCCAGCCGGTGTCTCGGGCCAGGCAAGGCCGGAGATCGCGAGCAGAAGCCCGAGCGCGAGATTGACGAGGGCGCACGCGAAGATGGACGGTGTCCACCGCGAGAGCCGGTCGGCCGTGGTGTTCACGCGTCCGCTCTCTCGATCGCGGAGGCGGCTCTGGCGAGCATGCGGGAGGCGGTACCTGTCCGCCGCGTCGGACTGCTCGATCGCAATGTCGCCCCCCGGCGCCCGACCCGCGGATCCGCCCGCCGCCGGGAGGCCAGGAGCACCGCTGCCGCCGGAGCTGCCATCTGAGTGGCTCGCATGAACAAGCCGGAACACCTTTTCCTGGCGCTGCGCACGGCGCCCGATCTCGCGCGGGATCAGGTTGCTGCCGTCCGGTCCGGCGATCTTTGCGCCGGATCAAACAACGGTTGCGGAATCAAAAACGCTCGCGCTCGGCGATGGCCTTCTTGATGAGAGCGATGGCCTTTCCGGGATTGAGGCCCTTGGGGCAGGTTTCCGTGCAATTCATGATCGTGTGGCACCGGTAGAGCCGGAACGGATCATGCAAGGCATCCAGCCGCTCTTCGGTTGCCTCGTCACGACTTTCGGCGATCCAGCGATACGCATTGAGAAGAACCGCCGGACCCAGGTATCGCTCGCCGTTCCACCACCAGCTCGGGCAGGCCCCTGTGCAGCAGAAACAGAGGATACACTCCCAGTAGCCGTCGATCCTTGCCCGCTCGGCCTGGCTCTGAAGCCGTTCCCGATCGGGCGGAGGCGGGGTCTCCGCCTGCAACCAAGGCTTGATCAGTCGGTACTGCGCGAAGACTGCCGTCTGATCCACGACGAGATCCTTGATGACGTGCATCGCGTTCAGCGGGTAGATCCGCACATCGCCTGGAATGCTCTCGATGAAGGTCGTGCAGGCAAGATGGTTCGCGCCGTCGATGTTCATGCCGCAGGAGCCACAGACGCCCTCGCGGCAGGAGCGGCGAAAGGTGAGCGTCGAATCGATTTCGTTCTTGATCCAGATCAACGCGTCCAGGACCGTCGGCCCGCAACGGTCGAGGTCCACGCTGAAGGTATCGAGCCTTGGTCTCTCCCCGTCATCGGGATTCCAGCGGTAGATGCGCAAGCGCCTGGTGCGCGACGCCCTCTCAGGCGTTGGCCAGGTCCTCCCTTTGCCAATCCTCGAATTAGCCGGCAATCGGAACGTGGCCATGCCACCACCTTTCCAGGATGCTCCCGTTGGCTCAGTACCCTCGGCAAGCCCCTGTCCTTTACGGCCACCGGCCGTGCGTCGGTTCGGCCCGATCCGGAAGAGCCAAGCGAACCCGCCGGATAACCTCGGAAACCAATGCCGCACGGATGGTCGAAGGCTTTCCCCCGGCGGCATCCTCGGCAGCGGTCACGCACGGACAAAAGAATTCGGCAACCGCCTGTTCGGCACGCTCGTAGAGCGCCTCGTTGTCCGCCGGAGGCAAGAGGGCGAGCGTCTTCCGCGTCGCCGCGTCCAGCGCCTCCTGGGTGACCGCCTCGCCGTACTCGTGGGTTCTCATGCTCCCTCCTCGCGTCTCACCCGGCGCGCGGCGGCGCGCCGCCGCGCGTTGAACGGCCTCGAGGCGCCGCAATTCCGCTCTACAAGCCGCTTACGCCGGCTGCCGTTTTTTCTCCGCCTGGCGTTCCTCGATCGCCTCCAGCGCCGTGAGCGACACCGCCGTATGCGCGTAGGCACCGCCGGCTCGCATCTCGGCGGCGACCCAGATCGCTTCCATCAGCTCCTCTCCCGTCGCGCCGGCGCGGGTCGCTGCCTCCGTATGGCCCTTGATGCAGTACGGGCACTGCGTCACGTGTGCGACCGCCACGGCGATGATCTGCTTGAACTTTGCCGAGAGCGCGCCCTCTGCAAAGGCGGCTTTACTGAATGCCTCGAAGGCTGCCTGTTGCGCCGGCGCGAGTTTCCGCCGCCGCTCCGCCAACTGGCGCGTTGCCGGAGGATAGACTGCATCCGTCATCTCTTTTCTCCTGCCATCATTGCCGCGATCAGCGGCGATCCCCGCCGGCGGGCTCCGCCCCGCCCCAGATCCAACCCGGAGGGTCAATCGCCGGGAAGGACTGTTCCGACGTCCTCTCCACTCGATCCGGCGGCTCTTCCGATCCGGGCTCCTCGGGGGCCAAGCCAGCTCGGCGCAAAAGTTCGGCCGCCAGTTCCGCCTCCCTCGAAGGTGCAAGCCGGCACGCCACACTTTCCGAGGAGAGAGCGAGGCGCGTGCAGAAGATGGTATCAACGGCCTGCAACGCCAAGGAGAGAGGCGGCGCATCGGGCATTTCCGCGCGCAGGCGAAGAAAGAGCGTGAATGCCGCCTCGATCTGCTTCGCACCGGGTGGATGACAAGGGGCTTCCGTCATTGCCTGCCTCCACAAGTCCCTGACGTACCGCATGCGGTGTGCCTCTGCCGTTGCGCGGCGTTGCGAGCGGGAACCGTTGGCTCCGGCACTCAACCTCCTGCCGTTTCCTTATCGGCCGCATGCGGGAGCGAGGACAGAAGTGCGGCCTTGCCGGGCTTGCCGTTCCATTCCTCGGCGCCCGGCGGCGGGGTGCCCTTGCGCGTGAGGTTTGGCCAGAGCGACGCATAACGGCGATTGGCCTCCGCCCAGGCCGGCGCTGCGGGATCGCTGTCCGGCACGATCGCCTGCGCTGGACACTCCGGCTCGCACACACCGCAATCGATGCATTCGTCGGGATGGATCACCAGCATGTTCTCGCCGGCATAGAAGCAGTCCACAGGGCACACTTCAACACAATCCATGAACTTGCAGCGGATGCAGTTCTCGGTCACGATATACGCCATAGGGCAGACTCCGGATCTGCGTTGTGGCGCATGCTGCCGAGATCCGGCGCCTTGTGTCTTTGCTTCGGAACAAAGAGGGAAGCCTTTCCCGAGATGGCGCGCCCGATCGACGAGGGCCTGCTGGCCGGGTCCAGACTGTTCGCGCGGCTCGAAGGCCGGGATCTCCGCAGGGTTGCCGAGGCCGCACACATCGTCTCACGTGCTGCCGGCGCCGCGTTCTTCGGCCAGGGCGATTCCGCGCGCGCATTCTACCTCCTCATCGAAGGCCGTGTCCGCATCGCCCAGGTCACGCCCGAAGGGCACCAGGTCACGCTCCGCTACATCGCGCCGGGTCAGATCTTCGGCGCCGTGCCGCTGTTCTCGGGCGGACCTTACCCGGCCACTGCACTTGCCGTCCTGAAGTCCCGTGCCGCGTGGTGGAGTCGGGAGGCGACCCGCCTTCTGGCCGAGACGTATCCACCGATGGTGGTCAACGCCCTCGCCATCGTCGGCCACCGGGTGCAGGAGATGCAGGACCGCTACCGGGAGCTTGCGACCGAGAGAGTGGAGCGGCGTGTTGCGCGCGCGATTCTCCACTTGGCCGGGGCGCGGACGGAGATTGGCGCGCGCACCGAGATCGACTTTCCGATTTCGCGGCAGGATATCGCGGAACTTACCGGCACGACCTTGCATACGGTGAGCCGGATCCTGAGCGCCTGGGAGCAGCAAGGGATTCTCGAAAGCCGAAGGATGCATATCCGCGTTCTTCGCCCCGAAGGTGTGCGCGCCATCGCCGATGACCTCAAGCGTGAAGACGAAACCCGGATGTAGGAGGAAGGCCGCCGGCTTCTGGGCGTGGTGCCTCCGCACTCGGCCCTCGCAACAATCCTGCCGATACAATCGGCAACACACACGCGGCCACGCTGGACTTATCATCCCACCCGGCCCGGCTTGGCGCGCCGCCAGGCTGGCCGTTTGGAGGAAGCAATGATAACCCTCACGGTCAACGGCCAGACGCATAGCCTCGATCTCGAGCCGGAGATGCCGCTGCTCTGGGCGCTGCGCGACGAGCTTGGCCTCACGGGGACGAAGTTCGGATGCGGCATCGGCCAGTGCGGCGCCTGCATGGTGCTGATGAACGGCGCGGCGCTGCGCTCCTGCCTCATTTCGCTCGCCGACGTCGGCAATTCCCCCATCACCACCATCGAGGGTCTCGCGCCCCCAGGGGGCGAACCTGGCTCTCATCCGGTGCAGCGTGCATGGATCGAGCATGACGTGCCGCAATGCGGCTATTGCCAGTCGGGCCAGATATTGGCCGCCGTCTCACTTCTCAACTGGGCGCCGGACCCATCCGATCAGCAGATCGACGCCGCGATGGGCAACATCTGCCGTTGCGGCACCTATCCGCGCATCCGCGCTGCGATCCAACGCGCCGCTGCGCTGGCGCGCGGCTGAGGATATCGCCCCATGACCACGATCGCACTGCCCCGCCGCCGTTTCCTCGCCGTCGCGCTGACCGCCTCGGGCGGGCTCGCCGTCGGCTTCGGGCGCCGTGCTCGCGCCGCCCGCACGCTCCGTCGGGCTTCCCCCTCGCCTTGGTCGGAACCCGCTCCCGGTGTCGAGCTTGGCGCCTGGCTCGTCATCGACGCCGACGATTCGGTGCTCATCCGTGTTTCGAAATCGGAGATGGGGCAGGGGATCTTCACAGCCCTGCCGATGATCGTTGCCGAGGAGCTCGGCTGCGCCTGGTCGGCCGTGCGCGCCGAATACGCTTCCGCCAACCGCAATCGCCGCGAGCGTGACGTCTATGGGCGCATGGGCACCGGCGGCAGCACATCCGTTCGCACGCTCCACTTTGCGCTCCAGCGCGTCGGCGCCTCCGCCCGTGCGCGCCTCGTCGCCGCGGCCGCCGAAATCTGGGGCGTGCCTGCCTCGACGCTCAAGGTCGAGAATGGGGCCGTTTTCCATCCTCCGACCGGGCGCAGCATCCGTTTCGGCCCGCTTGCTGCCAGTGCGGCCGCGATCACTCTTCCGCGCGAGCCACGCATCAAAACGCCCGCAGAATATACGCTGATCGGCAAGCCGCTGCCGCGCCTCGATGCGCCCGTGAAGGTCACCGGTGCGGCTCGCTTCGGGATCGACGCGCGGCTCCCGGGCATGCTCTACGCCGCACTCGCCCTGCCGCCCGTTCTCGGTGCGCGGGCGCTTCATTTCGATGCCGCCGCCATTCTTTCCCGCCGCGGCATCAAGGCCGTGGTGCCTGTCCCGGGCGGACTAGCCGTCATTGCCGACAGCTTCTGGCGCGCCAAGGAAGCGGCCGTGGTGCTTCCGGTTACCTGGAGCGAAGGTGCGGCAGGCTTCAACACAGCTGCACTCCGCGCGCGCTATCGCGCCGCCCTCGACGGCCATACCGCAACCGCGCTTTCGCGCGGGGATCCCGCCTCGGCGATCGCCTCCGCGCCCGCGAAACTCGAAGCGCTCTACGAGGTGCCGTACCTCGCCCACGCACCTATGGAGCCGCTCAACTGCACCGCCCACGTGCAGGCCGATCGCGCGGATGTCTGGATCGGCACCCAGAACCCCGATCTCGCGCTCCTTTGGGCGGCGCGCGCGAGCGGCCTGCCGCCCGCCAAAATCCACATCCACAACGCGTATCTCGGCGGCGGCTTCGGCCGCCGCGGCACCAACGACGAGCTGCCCCAGGCGATCGCCGCGAGCAAGGCCGTGGGCGCACCGGTCAAGCTGGTCTGGACCCGCGAGAACGACATCCGTGCCGACCGCTTCCGTCCGCAGGCCGCCATCCGCATGCACGCGGGCCTCGACCACTCCGGACTTCCCCTTGCCTGGGAAATGCTGGCGGCCGTCGATTCGATCGACGCCTCGCTGTTCGGCTATCACCCCACCGCGGGCTATGAACAGCAGGCCGTCGAGGGCCTCACCGATACCGCCTACGCCGTTCCCCACCTTCGCGTCGGCTGCGCGCTCCAGCAGACTCCCGCACCCGTGATGTTCTGGCGCTCCGTCGGCTATTCACAGAACGCTTTCGCGGTCGAAAGCTTTATCGACGAGATGGCGCATGCCGCCGCCGCCGATGCGCTCGCCTTCCGCCGCCGCCTTCTCGCCCACCGCCCCGATTACCTTCACCTCCTCGATGTCCTCGCCAGGGCCGGCGATTGGGGCAAGCCTCTCCCACCCGGCCGTGGCCGTGGGCTCGCGCTCTCGGAATCGCACGACACGATCGTGGGCGAGATCGCCGAGGTTGCGGTGAGCCCTGCCGGCACCATCCGCGTCGAGCGCGTTATTGTTGCCGTCGATTGCGGCCACACCGTCAATCCGCACATCCTGGCAACACAGATGGAAAGCGCCGTCGTTTACGGCCTCACGGCCGCGCTCTATGGCGAGATCACCATCGAGAAAGGCCGCGTCGCGCAGGGCAATTTCGATACCTACCCGATGCTTCGCATGGCCGATTGCCCACGCATCGAAACGCACCTTGCGCTTTCGGGCGGGAGCAAGTGGGGCGGTATCGGCGAGCCCGCCGTGCCTCCCGCCGCACCCGCGCTCTGCAACGCGATCTTTGCCGCGACGGGAAGGCGCATCCGCGCGCTGCCGCTCAGCAAGGCCTCGCTCGGCGGCCGCGCCTGAACGCGGGCGCCGCTACCGTATTTCCGAGATCGCCTGCCTTACCTGGAGGTCATGCTCGAAGGCAACCAGTTCGTCGCCGAGCGCATCGCGAATCGAAACCATTCCCACCGCTGCCCCGTTCTCCAACACCGGAACGTGGCGAAAGCCATTTTCGTGCATCTCGTGCAGGGCATGCAGCACCGTCCGATCCGGGGAGATCGTGCTGAGGATGCTCGTCATCACCTGATCCAACCGCGTGGCGCCCGGGTCCCGACCCGCCGCAAGCACGCGCACCAGCGCGTCCCGCTCGGTGAAGATGCCGGCAAGCTTGCCGTCGATCACCACCAGAATTGCGCCCACCTTTCGTTCCGCCATCAGCCGCGCCGCCTCGCGCACGCTCGTCTCCGGCCCACAGGTCAACGGGACCTGCCCTCGGATCACATCGCCGATCAGCCGAAGCGCCATCGTTCCCTCGCAGGCTGCCGCGCCGAGTATGCCGTCGCTCCCTCGTCCCCGCCAGGGTTTCTGCAGCCGTTTCTGCAACCGCAACCATCTCCCGCCCGGCGCATGAAGGCGGGGGCTCCGCCCCTGACGGGGTATAGTGATATCCGGGAGAGCTTACACTCTGGCAGCATTACGAAACAGGAATGGAATGGGTATCGGGCTTCGGCACTGATATTTCAGCCAGCCGACGAGGCGGTTGGCAAAGCAGAACCCGGGGCCGCCTGAACGTTGGCATGATCGAACGCCGCGGCTTCTGCCTCGGGTGACTGCCTCGCGTAGTCCGCCAAGGCCCGGACGAGCTTGGTGAGGGTTGCCGCC
>JAKAWQ010000122.1 GCA_021816925.1 Pseudomonadota bacterium | reverse complement strand
ATGGGTCCGGCGTGCTCGTCTCGTCATGGTATCTCCTGTTACGCGGCATTTTCGCCGCTCTCAGGCAGATTTTCCACCTATCGATCTGTCCGAATTTCCCCGGCCACCTCTGACCCCTTGTCACCCAGAAGGCGGCGCGTGTGTAACCTGGTTAGGATGAGGGTATCGGGTTCGGCAAACCGGCCGAATACCCTCACCTGCACGACCGGTTCTGTAATCCTCATCTCCCAAATCTCAGGAGGTGGAGGGCACAGCCTTCGCAGAAAACTTCTTGCTCTATCACCATATACCCATTCCCCTAGCGTCCATCTCGTAAACGCACCCATTATCTGGCCGCGTCCGGCAAGAAGGTTTATGGCTGAATTTGGGTTGTTCAGTTCCGCCATGGCGTTCCCATTCAGGAAGAGCCGACGCCGAGGCATGTGTCTGGTTCCGGGCGGAAGATATGCGGTCAACTCCCCGGCCTGCTGTAAGGCGCTTATCAAGGATGCGATTGACATATATATCAAGTCCGCTTAAAGGGCAATAGCAAAATACGTTATCGCCACAAATTCACCCTGTCGTGAGGAATCTTGCGCCTTAACAAAAATGACCTTTTGTCTTGACCGATCATGTCAATCAATCTACAAGATCGGCATGAACAAGCTCCCACGCGACAAGCGCGCTCAAATCCTCGGCCTCATGGTTGAAGGCATGTCGATCCGGGCCATCGGCCGGGCGACCGGGGCCAGCAAGAATACCGTGGTGAAGCTGCTGGAGGACGCGGGCGAGGCATTCTCAGACTACCAGGACCGCACCTTGCGCGGTCTGACCTGCAAGCGCATTCAGGTCGATGAGATTTGGGCGTTCGTCTATGCCAAGGCCAAGAACGTGAAGACGGCCAAGGCCGCGCCGGATGGTGCCGGTGACTGCTGGACGTGGCTGGCGATCGACGCCGACACGAAGCTGATCGCATCCTTCTACGTCGGGAACCGGGATGCTGAGGCGGCTCAGCACTTCATCGGCGATCTGGCGCTGCGGCTCGCGAACCGGGTGCAGCTTACCAGCGACGGCCACAAACCCTACCTTGAGGCGGTGGAGCAGTCCTTCGGCGCCGATATCGACTACGCCATGCTCATCAAGATTTACGGCGACGCGCCCGGCGCCGGCCGCTACAGCCCTGGCGAGTGCGTCGGCGCGGTTCAGCGTCGTGTGGAAGGCCACCCCGATCCTGTGCATGTCAGCACCAGCTATGCCGAGCGCGCCAACCTCACTCTGCGTATGGGCGCGCGCCGGTTCACGCGGCTGACGAATGCGTTCTCAAAGAAGGTTGAGAACCACGCGCATTCCGTCGCGATCCACACCATGCACTATAACTTCGTCCGCATCCACCAGACGCTTCGGATCACTCCCGCGATGGCGGCTGGCGTGACGGCGAAGCTTTGGGAACTGGCCGATATGGTAGCCGTGCTGGAACAACGGGAAAATAATCAGGTGAAGGGGTCAAACTGACCCACTACCCGGATCCTTTGCCCATTGACACCGGGATCGCCCGCCCCATAGCTTTGACGTTAAAGCACGCGGCTCACCTCGCGCCACCTCGGATGCTGCGATGGTCTCGAAATCCGGTTTCGCCGGTATCTATCCGATGGTCTATGCGATCTTCGATTCCGCCGGCCGCCTCAGCGCAGACGCGACGCGGCTTCAGGTCAAGGCGATGTTGCGCCACAAGGTGCACGGCATCGGCGTGCTCGGGTTGGCAAGCGAAACCAACAAGCTCACCCTGGCCGAACGCCACGAACTCATGGAGCGGGTCGCCGAAGCGGCCGGCGGCTCCGTGCCCCTGGCCGTCACCATCTCCGAACCGAATGTCGCCGCAGCGACCGCCTTCGCACGCGCCGCCGCGACCGCCGGCGCGCACTGGGTCATCCTCCAGCCGCCACCCGTGCGCGGCCTGCCCGAGGCCGAGCTGGTCCGCTTCTTCGGCGCGGTCGCAGACGTCTGCCCGCTCCCGGTCGGCATCCAGAACGCGCCCGAGTATCTTGGGATCGGCCTCTCGAGCGAAGGGCTCATCGCGCTCGTCCGTGCCCATCCGAACGTCGTGATCGCCAAAGTCGAGGCGAGCGGTCTCGCGATCGATCGCCTCAACGCGATCCTCGAAGGCAGCGTCGATATCTTCAACGGCCGGGGCGGGATCGACATGATCGACGCGCTGCGCGCGGGCGCCGTCGGCATCATTCCCGGCGCCGAGTGTTTCGATGTGCTGCGCTCGATCTTCGACGATCTCTCGGCCCCGGGCGGCGACGCTGACCGTGCCGCGCAACGCTACGCCGCAATCCTGCCTCTCCTTGTATTCCTGATGGAATCCATGGACACTTTCATCGTTTACGGCAAGGAGGTGCTTCGCTGCCGCCTCGGCCTCGGCGAAATCCACCAGCGGCTTCCGGCTTCTCCGGCCACCCCCTTCGGGCTCTACTCCGCCCGCCGCTACGCGGCCGCGCTTGGGCCGCTCTGATCCCGATGGCAATGCCCGACGACCCGCTGACGGAGGTGAGCCGAGTGCGATCCCACAACATCATCCCCTCGCTCTTCCTCGACTTCATGCAGATGCAGGAATTCGCGAAGCATCCGTTCATAGTCGCGAAGGGTGCCGGGATCCGCCTCACCGATACCTCGGGAAAGACCTGGCTCGACGGCCTCTCAGGCGTCTTCGTCACCAGCATCGGCCACGGCAATCCGCGCGCCATCGCCGCCATCACCGGCCAGTTGCAGCGCCTTGCCTTCGCGCCGCCCCTGCACGCAACCACTCCGGCGGCGCTCGAACTTGCCGAACTCCTGCTCAAAATCGCCCCGCCCGGCGTCACTGCACTCAAGTTCCTGAGCGGCGGCTCCGAGGCAACCGAGGCGGCGATGAAGCTCGCCCGGCAATACCACCAGCAGACCGGGCACCCGCGCAAATACAAAATCATCGGCCGCTATGGCGCCTATCACGGCGGCACCATGGGCGCGCTTTCGGCCGGCGGCGGTCGCGACCGCAAATCGCCTTTCGAGCCCCTTTGCACCGGCTTCCTGCACGTCCACCCGCCCTACTGCTACCGCTGCCCGTTCGATCAGGCCTACCCGGGCTGCGGCCGCACCTGCACCTCACTGATCGAGCGCACGATCGAAGCCGAAGATCCGGAAACCATCGCCGCCGTCATCGTCGAGCCCGTCTCGATCTCCGCCGCCGGTTTCCTCGTCCCCCCGCCCGATTATCTCAAGCGGGTGCGCGAGATCTGCACGCGCCACAACGTTGTCCTCATCTACGACGAGATCATCACCGGCTTCGGCCGCCTCGGAACCATGTTCGGCTCCGAGCACTTCGGCTCCGCCCCGGACATCACCTGCTGCGGCAAGGGAATGAGCGGCGGCTACGCGCCGCTCGCCGCGATCCTGATCCGTGACCGCATCGCCGAGGCGTTCTACGGCGAGGAAGAGGCGAACGTTCAGTTCCATCACGGCCACACCTTCGCCGGCAATCCGGTCGCTTGCGCGGCGGGCGTCGCCGTCATCACCGAGATTCTCGAGCGCAACCTCCTCGCCAACGCACGCCGGCAAGGAGAGCGGCTGCACGCCCGCCTCGAAGCGGCTGCCGCGCGCTCCGCAATCATCGGCGACGTGCGCGGCGCCGGACTTCTGCAAGGCGTCGAGTTCGTGCGTGACCGGCACACCGGCGCCCGCTTCCCCGCCCCGCTCCGCCCGGGCAAGCTCCTCGAGCAGGAGGCCGCCAGGCGCGGGCTCCTGCTCCGCTGCGGCGCCGATTTCGCCGCCTTCGCCCCGCCGCTCACCGTCACGGCAGACGAGGTGGACGAGATGCTCGATCTCTTCGACGAAAGCCTCGCCGCCGCCGAACAGCACCTCGCCGTCTCCGCGAGCCCGATCACAGAGCAAAGGCACTCCGGGACCGACATCTCTTCGCCGCGTGAATCGCGCGCCGGAACAAGGATCGGCGAGCCAACCCTCCCGCAAGCCCGGCACTAGCCCGCCATGCCGGACGCCGCTCCCGGTTCGGACACGACGATCCTGGCGCTCCACGGGATCAGCAAGTCCTACGGCCATCTCGCCGTGCTGCGCCAAGTCACCCTCGCCATCGACAAGGGCGAGGTGGTCTGCATCATCGGCCCTTCCGGCGCCGGCAAATCGACGCTCCTCCGCTGCGTGAACCATCTCGATTCCGTCGATTCCGGCACCATCTCCTTCGAGGGCCGGCCCGTCTATCGCTATCCCCTCGCCGGCCGCATGGTCACCGACCCCGATCGGCGCATCGAGGAAGTGCGCGCCAGGATCGGCATGGTCTTCCAGTCGTTCAATCTTTTCCCGCACCTCACCGCGCTCGGCAACATCGTCGAGGCGCCGATCCACGTGCTCCGCGAACGCCCGGACGCCGCACTGGCCCGTGGCCGGGATCTGCTGGCCAAGGTCGGGTTGCGTGAAAAGGAGAACGCCTATCCGCACCAGTTGAGCGGCGGCCAGCAGCAGCGCGTGGCCATCGCCCGCGCGCTCGCCATGAACCCGAAGCTGATGTTGTTCGACGAGGCCACGAGCGCGCTCGATCCCGAGCTCGTGGGCGAGGTGCTCCGCGTGATGCGCCAGCTCGCCGCCGAAGGCATGACGATGCTCGTGGTGACCCACGAGATGGATTTTGCCCGCGACGTCGCCGACCGCGTCGTCTTCATGGCCGACGGCATAATCGTCGAGGAGGGCCCGCCGGGGGCGATCTTCTCCGCCCCCGCCAACCCGCGCACACGGCAGTTCCTGCAGAACGTCCTCGATCGCAGCGGGCGCCTGCAGGCAAACGGGTAGCACCGGCTACCGAACGGACAAGGGAGACCAGCCATGCAAGATCAGAACACTAACGGAACGTTCCGCAACGCCGCCGGTGCAGGCCGCCGCGGCCTCCTCAAAACCGCAGGCGCGGCCGGCGCGGTCGCGCTCGCCGCCGGCATCCGCGCACACCCCGCAGCTGCGGCCACGCAGCCCGCGATCGACACCTCCTTCAAGGACTTCACGCTCCCCAGGTTCAATTGCGACGATTCGCTCGTCCGCGTTCAGAAGAAAGGGGAACTCATCCTCACAACCTCGAACGACTGGCCGTACTCCTTCCTCGACCCGAAGACCCACGCCTTCACCGGCATCGACGCCGACATCATCCTGTTCGCGATCAAAATGCTGAAGATCCCCAAGCTCACGATCCGGACCGTCTCGTTCGACGGCATGATCCCCGGCCTCCTCGACGGCCGCTTTGATATCGTCGGCGATTCGATCCACTACACCAAGCCGCGCGCCAAGGTCGTCGATTTCAGCTTCCCGACCTACTACTATTCGGAGTGGCTGGTCGTGCGGAAAGGCAATCCCCTGCACGTCCACTCGCTCGCCGAGCTCAAAGGCAAGACCTGCGGCGCACTCCTCGGCACCAACTACGCCGAGTGGATACAAGAGACCCCGGGCGTGATCTACAAGGCATACAAGGACTGGGTCTCGATGGCGCAGGACATCCAGAACGGTCGGCTCGACGCCGCGCTGCACGACGAGCCGATCGTCGCCGCCACCATCAAAGAGCACCCGACCTGGAAGATCGCGCTCGCCTCGGGCTATCAGCCGCATCAGCTCAAGAACCCCGCCGGCTACAGCCGCTACGCGTTCCGCCAGGGGGACGTGCAGTTGCGCACCGGCTTCTCGGCAGCCATCGAGTGGATGGAAGACTCCGGAGATGTAGCAAAGATCCTCACGAAGTGGGGTCTCTCCGGCTACAACAACTGAAACCGATCACGCCGGCCGTTCCGGCCTCGCCCCACGCCGGGGCAAGGCCGCGGCCGGTTCCCTTTGCACGCACGAGCCCGACCCGTGAGCTTTTCGCTGCACGAGATGATCTCCTTCCTCCCGACGCTGCTCGCGGGGGCACGGATCACCATCACCGTCTCGATCGTTTCCTACGTGCTCGCACTCATCGTCGGGCTCGCCTTCGGCATCGCGCGGATCATCAGATTCTGGCCGGTCCGCATCATCGCCGCCGCCTACGTGCAGTTCATCCGTGGCACGCCGCTCCTGCTGCAGCTCTTCTTCATTTATTACGTGCTGCCCTATACAGGCCTCGTGATCGCCCCCTTCCCCTCGGGCGTGCTCGGCCTCACGATCAACTACAGCGCCTACATGGCCGAGGTGTTCCGCTCCGGCATCCAGGCCATCCCGCACGGCCAGTGGCAGGCGGCGCGCTCGCTCGGCATGTCGCGCCGGCTCCTCATGCGTCGCATCATCCTGCCGCAAGCGATCCGCATCGTGCTGCCGGCGATCGGAAACTTTTTCGTCTCCATCTTCAAGGACTCGGCGCTGGTCTCGATCATCGCGATGCGCGATCTGATGTTCCGCGGCGAGCTGCTCGCTTCCGCCACCTTCAAGTATTTCGAGATCTTCACGATGGTCGCCATCATCTACTTCATCATCAGCTACCCGACCGCGAAGCTCGTCGAATACATCGAGGTGAAACTCAACGTTTCCGACCAGCACATGCAGGGCCCGCTCGGCCATGTCTGATCCGCGCCCCGCCCTCGCCGCCTTGCCCTCGCCCGCACCGCGGGAGAGGGCGGCGCCCGGGTCCGGGCGCCGGGTGAGGGTGAGGCAAGCGAGCGCAACGACGCTGGGTGAGGCTGCGGGCCCTCCCGCCGCTCCCCCTACCCCATCGCGCCCCGTCAATCCACCCGCACCGTCTGCCCCAGCCCAAGCTCCTGCAATATCTGCCTGAGTTCGGCAGCAAGCCCCGCCGCGGCATCCCCCGCAACTGAAACCGAGATATCGAGCCCGATCTTCAACTCGGAGCCCATCCGCAGTTTCGGAAGAATCTTTGTCCCAAGCCGATTCCACCCCTCCGGCGGCAGCCCGCCCACCACCCCCACGGCCTGCATCCCAGCCACCGGCACGGCCAGCCCGGCTCCTGCATCCCCTCCCACCGGCTCGGCCGGAGGCGAGCCCGGTTCTAGCCCAACTTCCTTTTCGCCAAAGCTGTAAGTGGCTGAGAAATAACGGTGAAGAGAAATACGAGGCAGTGTTTACTGGCTACGCTGCCAGCTCCGACAGGTGGCACGCCTTGCGCTGGATCGGCGTCGCTCTGGTGAGGACGGTCAGCGGATAGTCCGGCGTGATCGCGGTGACGATGGTATTG
>JAKAWQ010000037.1 GCA_021816925.1 Pseudomonadota bacterium | reverse complement strand
TATCTGACAAAGCCCGGGCGCGCCGCTGTCGCGGCGGCCGGACGGCTCACCAAGGCGGTCATCATCCCGGCTATGATTTGATGGGATTTAACGCAGAAAGTGGCAACAGTGGGGTCATAAGAGACTATAGACCACGCCTTCGTGGCGCACGCCCGTCGCGCCCTCGAACATCAAGAGCGCGCCATAGTTCGCACTGACGAGGCTCAGCAGTCTGTCCAGTGACGAGTCCTGATGGATGACGTGCTGAGAGCCGACGGCATGACGAAGCTTCGCCGCGAGCAGCCCCTCCAACTCCGGTCCAGGGCCTTGTTGCGGGACGAGGAACTTTTCGTTTGCAAGATCCGCCCAACGAATCCTCGAATTTTGGCCACGCGGATGATGCTCGGGGAAAGCCGCGATCACCCGTTCGCTCCAAAGCGGAAGCATCCGGCCGTCCCATGCCGTCGCATGGCCCGTCATGATCGCGACATCGACTGCGTTGCCCGCGGGGGCGCAAAGCAGCCGATCATGGCTACCATCGACCGTGCGTACATCCACATCCGGAAAGCGCCGATGGTATTCAACCAGCGTCGCGTGCATGTTCCCCGCCGAAGGGGAGGCATGAACGCCGATCGTCAACAAGCCAAGTTCGCCGCGGCTCCTGCTCTTGATCCGCCGGAGTTCCGTGTCCACGTCATCGAGTATCCGCTTGGCGCTCGCGATGAACTCCAGCCCCACCATGGTGAGGTGGGTGCCGCCATTCGTCCTTTCGAACAACACCACGCCAAGCTGGCGCTCGATCTCATGCAGCCGGCGGCTCAAGGTCGATTGGCGTATGTTCAGAGCTTCCGCCGCCTGTCTCAGGCTGCGGTGCTGTGACGTTACGACCGCCAAACGCAAATCGCGAGGCTCTACGTCCACGCTACTCACTTCATCGGCCCGCATAGGGGCCGCCTCTCACAAACTTTGCCTTCCCCTCCCTGGCCACCTCCATCGTGACGGTACACGAAGCACCTGGTTCGATCCCCCCGACTTGTCAGGCCGGCAGCGGATCGGTGCCGCGATCGAGCAAGGCCAGATAGTCCGAATAGGCGTAAATCCGGCCGCGTTGCCGTCCCGTGGTCTCGCGCACGACACCAATCTTGGCGAGATTTTCCAGCGCCGTGCTGGCGGTCGGGAAGGAAACGGCGAGCTTTTCGGAGACCGTCTGGATGGTGACGATCGGACTGGCTTGCATCAGCTCGTGGACTCGGAGCGCCGTCGGGGCCGCTCGGCCGAGGCGGGCGATCTTCTGTCGATGAGCGTCGAACATGGCGATCAGATCGCGCGCCGTCGCGGCTGCCTGTTCGGCGGTCTCCGCGACGCCGGTCAGGAAGAACTCCATCCAGGTCTCCCACGTCCCAGCCTGCCGGACCTCCTGCAGGAGCCGGTAATAGTCGTCGCGCCGGGATTTCAGGAACAGGCTGAGATAGAGGATCGGTTCGCGTAACACCCCCGCCTCACATAGGATCAGCGTGATGAGCAGCCGGCCCAGGCGCCCGTTGCCGTCGAGGAAGGGATGGATCGTCTCAAACTGGACGTGGGCCAGGCCCGCCCGGATGAGCGGAGGAAGCGCGGCATCTTCGCTATGCAGGAAGCGCTCGAGCGCATCGAAGCATTCGTCCAGCCGGTTCGGCGGCGGCGGCACGAACAAGGCGTTGCCGGGCCGGGTTCCGCCGATCCAGTTCTGCGAGCGGCGGAACTCGCCCGGTTGCTTCGCGGCGCCACGCCCAGACTTGAGCAGGATGGCGTGCATTTCGCGGATCAACCGGAGCGACAAGGGAAATCCGCCCCGCATCCGGGAGACACCATGCTCGATCGCCGCGACGTAGTTCGAAACCTCGGTCACGTCGTCGAGTTCGACGGCCGGCGCCTCGTGATTTTCGAACAGCAGCAGGTCGGACAGCGAGGATTGCGTGCCCTCGATCTGCGAGGACAGGAGGGCTTCCTTGCGGACGTACATGTAGAGGAACAAAGGCGTCGAGGGCAGGATCGTCGTCACGCCATCGAGGCGCCCGACCGCGGCGATGGCGCGTTCGTAGACGTGCATGAACCGCCCCAGTTCAAGCGGCGGCTTCGGTGGCAGCGGGGCAGGCACATAGGCGCGCACGCGCTCGCCTCCCGCGCTCGTTTCAACATAGGCGCCGAGCCGTTGATTCTCACCGTCCGTCACGCGCGATCCTTTAATTAGCCTCGCCGCTATTAAAGCCTATCGCCATATATCTTAATAGCGAATCGCGCTAATTCAAGGCTGCCGCATGGCGCGTCACCTGAAGGCGCGGGCGGTTGGGAGCACGACACGGGGGAGGATGTGGTTGGGCTCGATATGTTCTGGCCATTGGACCGGCACCGTGCCGCCATACGCGAGATCGCGTCGGGTCTGCTTCGCCACGGCCGACCGATCAGGGGAGAGGGCGGGCATGTGGGAGATCAATGCACACGATACGATTCTCCGCTGGCGCTTACCTAAGTTGCTTACCCGCCCGCTGACAGCCCTTGAGGTAAGCGCGATCCGTTGGCCGAGTTCGCCGTTGGCGCCCGTGCACTGGCAACGCCAGATCAGGCGTCAACAATGGAATCGGCCGCCGGAAATCGGCCTCCGCGAGCTTACCTATTGCTTACCCAGCAGCCAGCCCTGGCCCAGGTAAGCAAAAACGGCCCCAAAGGGCCGTCTTTATCACTCTCATTTCCCTGAGGAAATTTGGAGCGGGCGAAGGGATTCGAACCCTCGACCCCAACCTTGGCAAGGTCGTCGGGACGCTTTCGACACGGTAGCCGGGCCTGCGATAGAGCACGCTAGAGTGCTGATTTATAGTGATTCCGAGTGCTGAGCACGCCGCCGATTACACCCTCCTATACGCCCCGACTTGCTTCCAACTGCTTCCAAATTGGGTCCGGAGCCGCTAGAATGCCATCCTTGGAAGCAGAATTCCGGTAACCGATTGGTCCGTCATGGAAAAGCTGACGAAGCGAGCGGTGGATGCATTAAAACCTTCGAGGGTTGGGATCGAAGGTTCGGAACGGTTCCTGTGGGACGGAGAGCTCAAGGGCTTCGGCGTCCGAGCCAGTCCGGGAGGCCGCAAGAGTTTCATCGTCCAGTACCGAACTCCGGAGGGACGGCACCGGCGCACGGTCATCGGGCACTTCGGGCTGATGACCGTCGAGCAGGCGCGGGTCATCGCGCGGGAAAAGCTGATTGCGGTTTCCAAAGGGATCGACCCCGCGGTGCCCGCCGAACCTGACGGCAGCACCACGACGGTCGGCGAGATCTGCGACTGGTATCTCCTGGAAGCCAACGCAGGGCGCATTCTTGGCCGGCGCCGGCGGCCGATAAAGGCGTCCACCCTGACGATGGACAAGAGTCGCATCGAAACGCATATCCGGCCACTTTTGGGTGACCGGCGGGTTTCTAGCCTGAAGCTTGGCGATATCGAGGCGATGCAGGCCGACATTGCCGCCGGCAAGACGGCGAAAGGCCGAGCGGGACCACGGGGCGGCACGCCGATCGGTGGCGAGGGAGTCGCGGCCCGCACGGTCTCGTCTTTGCACTCGATCTTTGAGCACGCCGTGCGTTGGGGGAAAATCGAGAGCAACCCGGCACGGGGCGTGCGCAAGCTGGCCAGCACGCCGCGAGAGCGACGCTTGAGCACGGCCGAGATCGCGCGTCTGGGTACAGCCATGCGTACCCTCGCCGCCGAGGGTGAGCACCCAACGGGCCTTGCCGCGATTCGGCTCCTGCTGCTCACGGGATTCCGGCGCATGGAGTGCCTTGCCCTCCAGCGCGCCTGGGTGGATGCGGAACAGCGGGCCATTCGGCTTCCAGAAACCAAGACCGGCCCGCAGATGCGCGTCGTAGGTCAAGCCGCCATCGATCTCATTCTCGCGCAGCCGGTCACTGACGGCTCGCCATATGTATTCCCGGCAGACTGGGGAAACGGGCATTTCATCGGCGTCGTGCGGGTGCTCGAACGGGTGTGTGGTGCCGCGCGACTGGCGGACGTGACTCCGCACACGCTGCGCCACACATTCGCCAGCGTAGCCGGCGATCTCGGCTTCTCGGAACTGACGATCGCTGCCCTGCTTGGCCACGCGGCACGTGGCGTCACGCAACGCTATGTGCATATTGACGAGGCACTCAAAGTGGCCGCCGAAAAGGTCTCCTACAAGATATCACTCCTGCTCGCCGGCGCACATCCGTCTTCGTAGTCAGACTCGTCAGCCCTAAGAACGAACGGTGCGCTTTCTCTCTGATGGGAGAGGAAGCTGTATTCATTCCTGCCCCGTTTCCACAGATCGAACGAAACAGACCGTTGCGTGTCCCGGCGTGTTGCGAACTTCGAACGCCATGCGAGCCAATTTGTCCACTTGTCGTTCTGCTGGATCCCCGAAGTCGAAGGCGACACGCCGCGACGGCTGCCAAAAGCCAAAGCCCTGGTCGAGAGTGACCAGAAGACTGTGCCGCTGTCCAATGATTCTCAAGGTACGGGCGTGGGGCAGATCAGACCGGGGCAACACGACCACCTCCGACAGAACGCTGTGTTCCCGCAGGAGGCCACATATCACGGTATTTCGTGTCGCGCTGTCTGGCCAATTGTCGCGCAGGCCGGTGGGGCTGCGGAGGTGGGCTTCTGACGGAACGGCCATTGTGTTGACGGATACCGGCAGGATGAAACCCTGGGGAAGCGTCATCCGCTTCTGCAGCGCGCCAACCACCGCCTGCAGCAGCCGAACGCCGACTGGGCTTACAAGGTATCGGTCGTCATACTCGATTCTCTGCGCCGGCAGCGCTTTGTGCAGAGCTGCTGCAATCCCTTGGTGTCGCACAAGGAATTGCCAGAACCGCTCGCCAAACCCCGTCACACTGCCATTGAGATCCTCGCCGATCGCAACGGACCACGCGTTCGGCATAGTGTGTCCGATCCTACGACCAGGATCGAACATTGCGCCCACCTCAGGAGGTGCCATCAGGGTGCCACAGACGACCGCCTCTGGCGCCACCGTGGCGAACGCGGCGTTGCCCGCGTGACCGGCGGCCGTCGCCCACGCCCGGACGGGTCCCGTGGAACTTTCGATCACCGCAAGGAGCCCTGATGGGGACGGTGGCGCTCCCCATTCGTGAACGGAGATTCCTCGCCCGGCACGGTCACAAAGAGCCCGCAAGGCCAGCAGCACTTCCCAGGATGCATGCTGAAGTGCGGCGGGATCGGCAAGCAATCGAACCTGGACGCCGGAGCGCACGAGACGCTCCGCCACTTGGCTACCCCACCATGCGTCGAAGTCCCAATGTGAAGGATCGCCGTGCAAGAGCAGGCTTAGGCAGACCTGCCTGCGGGTTGCGGTCTCGCGGAGCAACTCCTGCGGTAGCGGCGTTGCCGCCATGTACTGGGTGACGCCTTCCGGAAATGCGTGGCACTCTTCCGGAAGCCAGAGGCTGTCGATCAAGTCGTCCAGCAAGGCAGCGGCGGTGCGGCGATCAAGATACTCCGAGACATTCACCGTATCGCGCAGGATGAGGCACGAAGGGCACGCCCGCTCGCATCCGGGATTGCTGCAGTCGAGCACGGCACGGGCCTTTGCCAGCAAGCCGGGAAGGTCCGTTGAAGCCGAACCAGCATATCCGGCGCCGCCGGCCGCGGTGTCGAACAGAAACAACGATACCGAGCCGGGCGCTTCTCCCGGCGCGGGTGCGATTGCCCATGCCACCTCCGCCCGTTCGATACCGAGCTCGCCGCATAACGCTTCGCGGAGGGCCACCGCCAGGGTCGTGGCTTCCTGCTCGCCGAGCCCGGCGAGTTGCAGCTCGTACACCTCCGTCCGCCGCGACTGTCCGAAGGCCAGGTGCCTCTGGATCGCGAACGGCTGCCGAGCACCTTCGCAGCGGAGCCCGCTCCGGCGCAGAGAACGATGGTTCGAAAGAGCGGCAGGCAGCGGCCCGCCATCGGCGCTGCTTTCTGCCGCCGACCGCCCGCAAGCGAGGCAGACGGCATAGCCATGTTTTCCGACGCCTCGACTGACCGACATCACCAATCCGTCCGACGCACTTCGGAACCGCCCGAGCGCCGGATTAGGAAGGGAAACCCACGCTGCGCCACGTGCGGACACCAGCGGTTGGGGCTGCGGCAGCCGCTCGACGAATTCGACGGCGTTCGTCGCCGGCACTTCCGGGTCGGCGGCGAAGCCTGCCGGTCGCAGGGCGTGAACCCGATCGAGGTCATCCTTGCCGCACGCTGGGCATGCGTCCGGCCGTCGCACATCGTCGCCGGCCGCATCGCAACTGCGGCACCGCCAGAAACAGCGCAATGCCTGGATCTCACCCACTGCATCAGCCGATGCCGGGCGCTTCCAGTTCAACGTCACGCCGCCCGAACGGTAGACCACGCCGTCGAGCACCACGTCAGCGCCGGGGGCATACTCGGCGAGCGCTATGTCGAGCCGCCGCGTTGGGTTGCCACGCCACCGAGCGCCATTGTCCTCCCGTGACCGCTGCGATGCGCCGCCCCTCGGCCGCGGTGGAATGACAAATGCAGCGACGTCTGTCGGAAAACCATGCCCGGGCAGAAAGGCCTGGCGAACGAGTTCGCCGAGCAGGAACTCGCCATCCATCCGATCGCACCGGAGCTGGACCGCAGTCCTGGCCGCCTTTTGCAGCGCATCGAGATCGGCCGCAAGTTGGCGGCGCTCGATCAGCCATCGGTCGGCGATTGTCACCAGCGTCCCGGCCGTGCTCTCCGCAACATCAGCGGCGTCCGCAAGACCGGTGCCGGCGAGCAGGGTGCGCAGCTCGCGATCCAATCCCGGGCTCTCCGGAACGTCACTGCGCAACCAGGCGACGAACCTCTCCCACGGCGCCGCACCCTCGCTCGCGGTATGGTTGAAGAACGCCCCGGCCGTGAAGTTGAGCGGCTGCGCGCCGCTGCGTCGGAAGAAAGCCGCCAGCAGCAGCGCGTTGGCGTGGCGCTGGGCCAGCACGCGACTATCCAGCGCGACACGTGGCGGTGCGATGCTCTGCCGCAGAGGCTCGCCAGGCCGGTCGAAGCTGTGCCAGCCGAGCGGGGTATCGCCGCAATAGGTGAATGCCACCGCCAACGGCTCACCGCGGCGGCCGGCGCGCCCGACCCTCTGGCGATAGTTGGCGGGCGATGGCGGCACATTCGCCATGGCCACACCGACGATGCCGCCGATATCGACACCCATTTCCATCGTCGTCGAGCAATTCAGAACGTTTATCTCGCCGCGCTTGAAACGGTCTTCATACTCGCGCAAACGATACGACGGTTGCTGGGCTGAATGTTCGACGATCCTTGCGAACGGAGCCAGCAAAGCCAGCCGATCCGCGATATCGGTCCACAGCCCTCGGGCGCGCAGGACGCGCACATCCGGATCGGAGGAAAGCCACTCCTGCATCTCGCGGGAGGCATTGGCGCCGGTGGGGGTGCGCAGCCACGGAAACGGCAGGCGTGGCATGACCAGCTGCGCGCATGCAAGATCGGCGAGGTGTTGCGGCGATTGCGTGACATAGGCGGTCGTACCGCGAAAGGTTCGATCCATCACTCGTCCAGTAACCGGGCACAACCAAGCGCGCGATACGGCCACGATCTCTGCCTTGGTAAGATCGAGCAATAGAGCGTTATCCGGCAGACCCTGGATGGAAACCGCGGCGAGTGCAGACCAGGTGGCGTCGAGAACTTCGTTGACCTCATCGCGGACGATCCGGTCGTCCAGGTTGAGCTGGAACACATCGCGCAACAGCAGCACGGGGCGCACCGCCCGGCCTGACAGCGGCCCTAAGAGCGGCCAGCGGCGTTCACGCCGCTGCAGGTCCCTTTGCACGGACGAGGGGATGAAGCGCAGCAGCCGGACGCTCTCACCGAGCCATCGCGCTTCTGTCTCGGTCAGGTGGACCGCGGAATTCGCCCGAACGAAATACGTGGCAACGACGTGAAGAAAATCGCGCCAATCCGCTAACGAGGCACCGCGGGCCCGGAACAGCGGCGGCACCTGCGCTTCGCCCTGCCGTTGCAGCGCGGGGAAGCACAGCGCTGCCAACCCCATGGTCTCCAGACTGTTGGCCCGGCGCGGGCGACGCAAAAATTCAGTCAGCAACTGCTGACGGGCGATCTGCTCGGGTTGGGTGAGGGCAGCATCGCGGTCCCGCCACAGGCTGAGTAGCTCAGGTTCGGCGCTATTCAGCGCCGCCAAGTGGTCTCGCATATCGCTCCATGAGACAGCGCCGCCGCTCTCACGCTCCGCCCTTTGGGCGTAAAGTCTCTCCAGCCGGTCGCGCAGCACCGGAGGTGGGTTCGGTAGCGCCTCGAGAGCGGCGATTTCCGCATCGCCCACCTCGTCCTTACCTGGGTCGCGCTGGTGCAGGCGGTGCCAGATGCGCGCACGCGCGAAACTGCGCTCCCGCTCCTGCTGCCATGTAGCGGCAAATCGCGCCGTGCCCTGTCGGTTGTCCGTGAATGTGATAAGCTGGCGGCCGCTGTTCGGCAGGCGCGGCCCCCCGAGGCGCGGTGGCATGGCATCGAGCAAGACGTTGCCCGCCACGCCCAGGAAGAAGGGTCCCCCAAGTCGCAGCGAGCGGAACGGGCGACGTCCGGACTGCCCGGCGCCGCAGTGTGGACAGACCGATGCGTCAGCCCGCCACAGAGGTACTAATCCCGGCGCGATCCGGTCGCGCAGCTCGCCGCTCTGGGCGTCAATGACAGTGCGCAGGCCTCCCCCTTGCCCCTCCCGGAAAAGTACCACTCGGTTTGGTGGTATCGCTGCGGTCGGGTAATCCTCATCCTCATCCTCGTCGATGTCATCGGTGGGGTCCTGATCGACAGCGAATTCGTCGATCTCGGTTGCCTCGCGCCACCGGTCGAGGCGGCTATGGGAGGCGTCCAGCGCCGCGTCGAGCACCGCATGGCCGCACTCGTCGCAGACCAGCACTTCGAGGGTGCGGCCCCCGCACGTGGCACAGCGTGTCGTATCTCGTTCGTAGACGGCACCGAATGGCCATTCGGGGCGATCAAGCGGCGTGCCTAGCCGTCCACGGCAGCTGGGATCTAGGCATGCGAATACGCCCGCCTGCGCCCGATGGAAGAGATGCAACCGCAACGGGAGGAAGGGGGTCCTTTCCGGCCCTGAAGCTTCGAAGCCTCGCCGCAGGATGTCGGCCACATCAGCGTTAGGGAAGCTGTGGACCAATTCGTCAAGCGTGGCGGCGCCCTCAGCGAGGCGTGCCCGGATCGCTAGCGCGTGTGGCTCAGCAGCGATATCCGAACTCGTCGTGTCAACGTGTGGCACGCACTGTCGACCGAAGATCACGTCCACCCGATCGTCTGCAACGCCCGCGACGGCAGCGAGAAAGCGGCGCAGCCTCCGCTCCACATCCACGTCACCGTTCCCGCCACCGAGAGTGGCGGATGTGGCAATGAAGCTGACCTCACTCGGCTGCACCCCGAATGCGAGAAGTGCGCGACGCAGGAGCAGCGTCATTTCGGCCGCCTGCGACCCAAGATAGGTATGAGCCTCGTCGAGTACGATCCAGCGGAGCTTGCCGCGTGACGCCGCCAGAATTGGCGCATCCCTGTCACGCAACAGCATGTATTCAAGCATCGTCGCATTAGTCACGAGAATCTGGGGCGGAACGCTCCGCAACTGCTCGCGGTCCACCGCTTCGTAAGGGCGCGCACGGCGCTTGTCGGCGGGCAGCTGCTCCGGCGTCTCGCCATTATAGAGACAGAAGCGCACGCGGCCTTCGAATGGAGCGGTCCAGTCTGCAAGACGGTCTCGCTGACTGGCGATCAGGGCGTTGAGAGGATAGAGGAGGAGCGCCTGAACACCGAAGCTGTCCCCCTGCTCGGTTTGACGGGCGAGTGCATCCAGGATCGGCACCAGGAAGGCCTCGGTCTTGCCGGAACCGGTCCCCGAAGAGACGACAATGCAGCGGGGAGGTTGATGCGCAAGCGCGCGCCATGCCGCGAGCTGATGCTCGTAGGGGTGAGTTGTGGATGGGAGCGTATTCCGTCCCTCGCGTTCGGCTGCGTTGAGGGGGGTGGTCTCGCCGAGCGCCGCGACGCTGGCGGGATGCAACAGACCCTCAGCCCGCAGATCGTCCAGCGTCTGGGGCGCGGTGGCATAACCGAAGGCACCCTCCAGGACAGGCGACGCGATCAATGAGCCGCTTGTGCCGGGCGGACGAGTCAAAACCGTCCGCAGGTGCTCGCGCAAGGGAGCATTGCTGAGCCGCAAGCGGCCAAGGGCTGCCTCTGCGGAACGCAACGCGATCGCTTGAGTGATATCATCGACCTTCAGACGCGAGATGGCCTGGGATGTCATCGCACTGCTTCCCCCATGCCATGCGCCATGTGCGCGAAGGTCGCCATCAGGTAACGGCTGTCGAATTCGTCCGGACTTTCGTGCCGGCAGAAGCGCACGGCTGCGGTCAGACGGGATGATAGTATCTGATTGTCGACCGCGCAGTGTGCAGCAATGTGAGGCGCACCGTCTCGGATCAGCGAGGGAAGGTTGTTCCAGTCTCTGGTCCGCAGCACCTCGTCCGCCCAGGTCTGCTCGTCGGGGGCGGGGCCGGCCAGCTTCACGAGTGCAGGTGCCATTGCACGGGCCTGGTTCCTGTCAGCCGGCATGTTCGCGCGCTGGGGAAGGCCAAGCACTTCGCGTGCAGCCCAGTCCCCTCCCAGGGCGGGAGGGCAGAGCGCATGGATGCGATCCAGTTGGTCAGCCAGGATTGGACCCGGGTTTAAGCCGAGCCGCTCATAGTAGGTCTTGGCGGATTGGGCCGCCTCACGCCATGCGGTCAGCGGCACCAGTACCCAAGTGAACGGGAGCTCGTCTTCAAGCGCCGCAAGATGGGTCAGGCGCCGCTCATCAGCACGCAAGAGCCAGTGAACGAGCAGCTCGGGGACCTCACTCGCGCGGGACAGGCCGTCGAAGCACGCCACGGACACATCGGTCGCCGCATCAAGTGTCGCATCCAGGAAATCCCAGAGAGGGGCCGCCTCGTCTGCATAGGGGGCCGCGGCGAGCGCAACGAGCGCGTCGTGGAATGCGGCGTCCCGCTCGTGCTGCTCGGGTATCATAGCTGCGCACGCCAGGACATTGCTGCCAGCGCTCCTCGCGCTTCCAGACCAGACGCGCGGCCGGACGCGGCCGGATAGTGCATCCGCGCCGATCATCAACCACGGACCCGGCCACTCATTGCCGGGTAACAGCCAGCGGCTCTCGTCGTATCGCGCCAGCTGTCTCGGCGGGTCTTCGGGCTGCGCGAGCCTGCGGGCTGCCAAGGCGGCGCCCGGCTGCGGCATGACCGTTCTCCCGGCTCGATCTCGGAGCGAGACGGCGGGCGGCCCGTCAGCGAGAGCGAGATCGCAGTCGAAAGCCGCCAGCTTGATGGTCGGCCCGGGCAAGCCCGAGCGGAGGACGCAAAGGGCGATCTCCCCATCGCGCGCGTCAGCCGTTGCGTGCATGCGGCGCAGGTCGGGGCGGAGTCGTCTCAGCGGAAGGTCTTCGACAAAGCCTACCACCCGACCCAGCACGACCCCGGCAAGCGCGCTGGTGCGTGGGGCGGTCAGGCGCACTTGTAGCTTGGGCGCGTCGTCGTCCGCTCCTCCACGGGCGACGACCTGGTCAAGATCAGCAAACGTGACAGTCGCGTGCGCGCCAAACGATTTTCCCGCTGGATCGATGAAGCCGCCATCCGGCATCGGTACGCGAACACGATGGCGTAGTTCCAGGCCGTCCGGATGGCGGGTCGTCACTTCGACCACGGCGGGTGGGGGGCCATCGAAGGAGAGATGGAACAAAAATCCCGCTGGGGATGTTTCCGGGGTTACGCCGGGGATGGCGGCTGCAATCGGTCCAAGACCATTTAGCTCCACCGCATACCGGTTCGGTGCGGCGACCCGACGGCATTGGAGTGCGGCGCCATCAGGCAAGACGATGATCCGGCGCTGGTCCACGATCTCGCCGTCCTTGACCAGGGCAAGATCACAGACCCCGGTAGGAAGAGTCGACTTGAGCTCGCTCCACGCCTCGCCACGCCGCCGCCAGAGCAGGCGCCCGCCTCCGCGCAGCGCCGGGACCTCAGGGGGGCCGACGGAAACGAGCGGAGCCACGACCTCCCAGCCGGGGCGATGTAGCTCGACATGGATGGACTGCGGTGGGGTCCGGGTCCCGTCGGTCCGCAGCCGCAACGCCGCCGCCTCGCCGTCCATCCGCCAGCGCACGTCCCCGGTTACTTCGTAGAGGTGCCGTTCCGTGCCGACAATCTCGCCGCGTGGCTCTACGCTGCCGCTGCGAATATCGAACTGACCTTGCTCGGACTTGACCGCTATGAACAGTGGGACGTCGCTGGTAGCGCGACTGCCGCTTCCCACGAAGCGCAGCTGCCCGGAGGTCTCCTCATCGGCCTGGAAGACCCATGGCACGTCATCGAGAGCGTCACCCCCTGGAAGAAGACAGCGTTCGACCTCGTTTCCTTCCACGAGAAATCCGGCGACAACCTCCCGCTCAAACGGCCACGCCAATGCGGGCACGGGCAGCCCACGGACGGCCCAGCCAGCCCCGTCGGAGTCGGCAACCGCAATTTCGGTTCCTTCTACCGCCATGCGTACGCGCACCGGCTGACGGTCGCCGGACCACGAGAACGGCGGCCTCATTGCCATGAGGCGAGGCAATAATCCTCGATCGGGTGGAGCAAGCCGCTGTGTCCACACACCGTCCCGATTGCGACGCAGTACCCGGTGGCAAAGCGCCGGCAGTTCCCGCAGCGGCGCCGCCGTCGCCCGCGCTTGCGTAAGCAGCGCCGTGACCAAGCGGCCTGCGGCATCGTCCGACATGTCGAGCGGGAGTGCCGCGCGCCACTCCGGATATCTAGCATCCAGAGCCGCCGGTCCCTCGCGCATCGCGATACGGAAAGGCTCCAGCGCATGCAGCAACTCGGCTGCGAGCGCGATCGTCTCCGGCTGGCGCCAAGGTGCGGGAAGTCGGTGCCGATGGGCCTCGGCCAGCGCCGCAATGGCCTCGGCGGTCGTCGCACCGTATCGATCGGCATCGCGCAGCAG
The DNA here is from genome assembly GCA_021816925.1 of Pseudomonadota bacterium. Classification (GTDB taxonomy): domain Bacteria; phylum Pseudomonadota; class Alphaproteobacteria; order Acetobacterales; family Acetobacteraceae; genus JAKAWQ01. The sequence goes on along the minus strand of JAKAWQ010000037.1, from coordinate 24,599 downwards.
CCGGCGCAGAAAATCCTGAAACTCCGTCCGGGTTAGCAGCGCATCGGGGATGCCCGCTTCGAGTACCAGGGAATGTAGAAACCGTCGATCCCCGTCAGTCCCGGTCCGTAGCGGACGAGACCAGAAACGAAGGCCTTTCTCGGTCAGCGCTCGCATTGTCGCCTGATCCATCGGGCGAAGGCGGGCAGGCAGTGCCTGCTCGACGGTGTCCCATGACCAGGCTTGGCCGGCGGCGCGTACCCGCAGGGCCTGCACCGCCAAAAGGCAGAACAGCCCGGCAAGGCTCCCCGGAGGATCCGGCAGATGCGCCAAGTGGGTCGCGAGTAGCGTCGCGAGTTCGCCCCGACGCTCGGAGTTCAAACGGAAACGCCCCAGCGCCCTGTTGCCCGAGGCTGTTTCGGCCGGTGTGCCGCCGGCAGGTGTTTTGCGATCCATCCTTGCGCCGCGAGGCTCGCAGTCTGGAATGGGCTATGCTGTGGAACCGAAGGCGCGTTCATCTCTGGGTGACCGGCACGCCTGGCGTCGGAAGACACCCGAATCTCGGCGCGATCCCCTTGGATCGTTGCGAATCTGCCCGCAGGTTTCGGCTCATTGGCCCGTCCTCCGATATGGTTCCGCTGCTGCAGCGCCTCAGTCTCTCTCCAAGTCGTCCAGAAACTCCGAAACCGGCTGCACTCCGGTTACAAGCAACCGGTCCCGCGCGCGTGTGCAGGCGACGTAGAACAGCTGGCGTTCGGTCTCGTAGATCTCGTCGAGATCGGCTTCGTCCGTTGCGTCATCGATCCTCTGCTGCAGCGGCAGCACCTGATCGTCGCAGGCGAGAACCAGGACCGCCTTGAATTCCAGCCCCTTCGCCAGATGCAACGTGCCGATCAGAACACGGCCTTCCTTGCCGGCCCCGGGGTCGGTGCCCTCGACTGGAACCAGCCCGGCCCCTTCCACCGCCCGCCGCGCCCGGTCGAGCTGGGGGCGCGAGCGAACGAAGGCGCCGATCTCCTCGGCACCGATCCCGTCGGCGCGCGCCGCGGCGATGAACGCGACGGCCGCCGCCGTCTCCGCACGCTGGTCAGCGGCCCGCACGATCTCCGGCGCCGGGCCGTCGAAGACGGAGATGGTTCCGCGCCGCGCCTCCTCGCGCCCGTCCATGTCGCGGATCACGCCGGGCAGCAGACGGTCCGCCGCCTCCCGGATCTGGTGGGAGGTCCGGTAGTTCACCTTCAGCGTTGTCGATCGTCCGCGCACATCGACCCCGAGCGCCTTCCAGGAGAACGGCGGCTGGAAGATGCGTTGGCCAAGATCGCCGGCGAAGAACAGCGCGTCGGCCCCGTCCGGCGCCAGTGCGCAAAGCATGCGCAGTTCCGGCACGCCGAGGTCCTGCGCCTCATCGACAACGATATGCGTGAAAGGCTTGCTGGCGCGCTCGCTGTAGGCCGCCGTCACGGCACCGAACACCTTCGGCCAGGTCACCAGCCCTTGCTCGTGCAGCACCGCCCGCGCGGCGGCGAAGACCGGCCACAGCCGTTCCCGCTGGCGGGCGCCGAGCCGGCTCTTGCGGCCACTCCGCGGCGTGCCGGTATAGGCCTCGAGGCTCTCCACCTGCCAGGCATCGACGACCTGGGTGAACTCGCCGAGCAGGAACCGGTCCGAAAACGTGCTGACCCCCTGGGCCTGAGCGGCGGCGACCAGCGCCGCGCGCACCGGGTCGCTCGGCGCCACGCGGGGCCGGCAGCCGAAGGCAAGCTGGTAGAGCTCATCGGCCAGCCGTTCCCAGGACGCGACCGTGATCCGCGCCCGCACCTCGGCTTCCCCCGCCGTCAGCACCGCGAGCTTGCGCGACAGCGCGTCGGCCAGCGGTTGGGAGAAGGTGGTCAGCAACACCTTGGCGCCGGAATCCGCGCGGGCGAGACGGGCGGCGCGGTGCAGGGCGACCACGGTCTTGCCGGTGCCCGCGGATCCGGCCACGCGCGCCGGGCCGGTGAAGGCACGCTCCACCACGCCGCGCTGGGAAGGGTGGAGGAAGACCGCCCATTTCTCCCAGGGTGCGTCCAACGCGGCTTGCAGCTCGGCTTGGCTTTCGACGGTGCGGAAGCGGCGCTGCGCGTCCGGATGGGAGAACGGGTCGATCGTCGCTGCCACCGGCTCCGGTTTCGGCAGGCGGCCGGTGGCGGCGTATTCCAGCAGCGCTTCCGCCGCCTCGGCCGGCAGGTGCGGCGCGAGGTCGAAGAAGCGGCTCTCGGTCGCGGTCTGCACCGCCGCCAGCCAGTCCTCGGGCACGCCGACCGCAAGCAGGTCGTCGGCGGTGATCCGGGCGAACAAGGGCGGTTCGGGCGGCGCGGACGGTGCCGGTTCTGGAACAAGGGCGGGGATGAACAGGTCGGGCGCTGCTTGCTCGACCCGCTCGCGCACTTCCACGATCTGCACGGCGCCGGTACGGGGATGCGCCTCGATCCGTCGCCGCTCGGCCCAGGCATAGGCCTTGTCGTGGTGATCCACATAGGCGAGCAGCAGGCTGTCGGCCGTCTTGTGGACGATGATGCGCAGGTCGCGGTTGACTCGGATGGACCAGAAGTGCGGGTCTTTGGATTTTTCGATGCGGTGGAACTGCAAGCCGGGCGGGGACGGATCAAGTTGCAGATCGAATGCCGACGTCTTCACCGCTTTCTGGTCCTGCGCCGGCAGGCGAGCCAGCGCGTCGGTGAAGCTGTCGGCGATACGAAATTCCACAGTGGCGCCCTTTACATCGCGCCCGAGGTTTTGGCGGCGTTGGCGCCCCTCTTCTTCCCTCTCTTATATTGGCGCTCGAAGTATGTTGTTCCTGGCTCAAAATCACGAACATCTCCGGGCTGAATATCGTTCCGTATTTTCCTCGTATTGAAATCCAGCAATCGCCCTGCAGCCCGGATCATAGTCGTCTCCACTTCGCGCTCATGAATTTTGGCTTCCACGACGAAGAATGAAAAATATGCAAGCTCCAAAATCTGCGCCTTCCGTCGCGCCTCCAGCGTGCAAAAATTTTTCCTCGGCCGATGTAGCGAGGATAACCCATCGAATCGTGTGCGATATAGATGCCGTTCGTCGAGCGTTTTGCTTCGCTCCTTTTGTTTTCCACTTGATTCAAGAAGACGAATGGAATTTTTTCTCCTATCATCTTAAATATAGGCTGTGTGTTGTTTGGTCGACCACGTGAACGCTTCAATTCCCCCATAACGATAGTCCAGTGGTCGTTCTCGCAGACTTTGCTATTCGCCTGCTTGGTAGATGAGTTTTTTGTCGATGCTTTTTTCGTTGGCGGCTTTTTCGTCGACGACAGCGCCATTACTTAGCCTCCTTCCTACACTCCGTACACCTTCATCACCTCATCCCCGAAGTGATTGATCACCTTCACCGCGATCCGCCCCGAAGCCGGGCGCGGGAATGGGCGGCTGACTTCGCGATACAGGCTGGCCCAGGCGGCCTCGTCGATCTCCGCCTTGAGTGATGTCTTCAGCGCCTTGTAGGGATCGTTCGCGCCGAGGAAGTAGGCGTGGCGGACGAAGAAGCTTTCCTCGTCGTAGTCTGTGTCGATGAACCACGCCGCGATGCCCTTCACGTCGTCGGCGCGGATTTCGCCGGTGTTGGGGTCGAACACGTCGATGCCCTTCACGCGCACCTGGAGAAGGTCTCCGTCCAGCCGCTCGATGTCGATGTCCGGCTCACCGAACACCACGAACAGGTTGCCCTTGCCGGTGTTCTTGAGGTCGTCGGCCATGTGCAGGTCGGGGTTCATCTTGGCCTGCAGGATGTTGAGCGGGCCGAGGCGCGTCAGATCGCTGGCATGGGCGTCGTAGGCGAAGGCGCAGGCGACCAGGAGATCGAAGCGCGCATCGGCGGCCTCGCGCGCGGCGGCGACGAGGTCGGGGCGCGAGAGGGTGCCGAATTCCGGGCCGATGAAGATGGCGGCGCGGCGTTCCACCTGCTTGCCCTCCGGCCCTTTCAGATAGGTGCCCTCGCCGCCGATCCATTTACCCGGCCAGGGCTGCAGGGCGGTGAAGCGCACGCGGTCCGCCTTGTCACGGCCCTGCACGCCGGCGGTGCGGAGGTTCTCCAGCACCATGGCGGCGAAGTCGGTGGGCGGGGCGGCTTCCAGCGCGCGGCGGCGCTTGGCGGCGGTGGGGGCGAGTTCCTCGGCGTTGTCCTGCTGGTCGGCCGGAATCACCCGGTGCGGCGAGAGGCTTTCCACCGTGAACGGCCCGGCGACGCGGACGCGGGATTTGTCCTCGTAGGGCCGGTCGTAGAGCAGTTCGACATCGGCGGCGCGGGCGATGGAGGCGTCGGTCTCGCGCTGGCGGGCGATGCGGGCTTCCCACCAGGCGGCATGCGCGGCGCGGGCGGCGTCCGGCCAAGCCTTCTCCGCCTCGCGCGGGATTTCCCACTCCTCCCAGGATTTCTTCAGCGCGGCGTTGAGCGCGGCGCGCAAAGGTTCGAGGGTTTGCTGCCAGCGCTCCCAGATCACGTCGATCTCGGCATTGTTGGCGATGGATTTCAGCGTGACATGCGGCACGCGCTCATAGACGAAGCCCTGGCGGATGTCGCCATGTGCCGGGCCTTCGTGCGCGGGCTTGCCGGTGATTTCCTGCTCCTTGGCGCGGCCCTCGCGGCTGTCGGCGAGCAGATAGTAGAGGTAGCGCGCGCTCATCAGCCGGGTGCGAGCCAACGCGAGGGCGACGCGGCTGGTGTCGATGGTGATCCAGCGGCGGCCCCATTGTTCGGCGACATAGGCAGTCGTGCCGGAGCCGCAGGTCGGATCGAGCACGAGGTCGCCGGGGTCGGTTGCCATGAGGATGCAGCGCGCAACCGCTTTATTCCCACTCTGGACGACGTATATTTTCTCTTCGGTAAAGCTGCCAGTGCTCGTGTCGTTCCAGTCGTTGTTGATGGGAGCCACTGGGAAGTCCTTCAATCTCCTCACATATCGGAGCGCCGTCCCACCTATGGCGAGACGAGCCGATTTGCCGAGCCTGGAGAGGCCGGCGGCATTCGTCTTCCAGCCTCCCTTGGCGGGTCGATATTCTTTCCCTTCAAAAAGCACAGGCACTTGGGTGCTTGCTACGCCCGTCTGCGACGTAAGGTTGTCTGAGGCGACGAGATGCCAGCCACTTGGCTCATAGTCCCGTTCGAAGTCTTCTTCTCCTAAGAGCGGGCGAACTGTAACACCATCCGGACTTTGGATGCGGTTGTACGATGCTGCACCCATGGCTCCTGCGCTCTTGTCGAAATAGAACTGCCGGTACTTGACGCGATCTTTGGCCCTGGCAAACCAAATTACATAGTCCTTAACCGACGCGAGCACATCCGTACCAATTGCAGGACTTCCGGCTCCGGTCGTCTTCTTGTAACCAATCAGACTGCAGAAGTTGTCCTCTCCGAACACCTCATCCATCACTGCACGTACGCGATGGACATTCTCATCCCCAATCTGCACGAAGATCGAACCGCTTTCGGTCAGCAGCTCCCTCGCCAGAGTCAGCCGATCGCGCAGATAGGTCAGATATGAGTGGATGCCGTCCTTCCACGTATCGCGGAACGCCTTCACTTGCTCCGGCTCGCGCGAGATATCCTCCCGCTTGCCGTCCTTCACGTCGCGGGTCTGCGTGCTGACCTGCCAGTTGCTGTTGAACTTGATGCCGTAGGGCGGGTCGAAATAGATGCACTGCACCTTGCCGCGCAGGCCCTCGCGCTCGGCGAGGCTCGCCATCACCTGCAAGGAATCGCCCAGGATCATCCGGTTCGACCAGTGCGCGTCGTGCTGGTAGAACTCGGTGCGCGCATCCGGCGCCACGCCGTTGAAATCGGCGAACAGGTCGGCCATCGGCTCCGGCTCCGCCCGCCGCGCCGTCGCGCGCTGCAGGTCGTCGATGATCGCCTTCGGGTGGATCTTCTCCTGGATATAGAGCGGCGGCGCCTGGACGATCAGATCGGACCAGTCCTGCGTGTCCTTCCCGCGCCAGACCAGCTGGGCATCGCCGATCGCGACCTCCCCGGTGTCGGCCAACTGCCGCACCCGCTCCTGCGTCAGCCGGATGCGCACCCCGTTCCAGATCAGCTGCGGGTCCCGGTCTTCGTCCCGCGCCCGCGTCTCCCCCTCCGCCAGAGGCCGTGCCCGCGCGTAGGAAACGGGGCCGAACTGCTTCGCGTCGGCCTCCGCATCCAGGAAGGTCTGCAACTCGGCGGTCGGGATGTTCTTCCGCCGCGCCTTGTCGTGAACCAGCGTCTCGACGCGCCGGTTTTTCGGTTCTTTCGCCATCAGCGTCTTCCTTCTCCCTCCCCCTTGTGGGGAGGGTGGCGCGAAGCGCCGGGTGGGGGTGGTGCCACGTGGACCGGGTGGTCCGAGGGGCCAGGCATGGTCTCGCCCAATGCCAGCCGAATCGCCGTGACGACGCCATCAAGGTTGCCCAGCACATCCAACGCGGCAAAGCGCAGCGTGCGGAACCCTTGGCGCGCCAGCACCGCATCCCGGATCGTATCGTGGCGAGCCTGTTCCGGCTCCTCATGCTGGGCGCCATCGACCTCGACGACGAGGCGATGGGCGTAGCAGGCGAAGTCCAGGAAGTAGCCGCGAAACGGGGCTTGGCGGCGGAAGTGAAATCCTTCGCCGCGCAGGCGACGAAGGGCGACCCACAGGCTGGCCTCCGGCGGGGTGAGCGCGCTGCGCATGGCGCGGGCGCGGGCGGTGATGGTGTGCGGCGTCATACCCCCACCCTGGCGGCTTCGCCGCCTGTCCCTCCCCACAAGGGGGAGGGAGAAGGGAACAGGTCATCTACCAGTTTGGCGAAACTCTCCTCGATGGCAAAGACATCGCGGAACTCCTCGAACGTCCAGCGGCCGAAGCCGCCGATATTGTTCACGCCCGGAACCCACAGGGTACGCATGGTCTCCGCCTTCAACTGGGCGTCTCCGCCGCGATATCCCTTGGTCTCCAGGATCAGGGTCAGCGGTTCATCCTGGCCGTCGTCCAGCCGCACGAGGAAGTCGGGCACGTAGCGGCGGGGAATGGCACCGTCCCGATACGGCACCTCGAACTGCATGCCCTGGTTCTTCGCGTAGGCCAGCACGCGCGGATGGCGTTCCAGCACCCGCGCCAGTTCCGCTTCCCAGTCGCTGTCGCAAACGGCGTAGTTCACGTGGCACCTAGTCCGATCGGTTTCATAGACCGTCTTCGTCGTGGTGAAGTTGACGAAGCGGGTTGAGCCGCGGGGGTTGTAGGGGTCCAGGATCGCCTTGATGCGCTGCTCGCCCGGCGCGCTGCGCTGGCAGGCGAGGTAGATGCGTTCCACCGCCTTCTCGGCCAGTTCCACATACACGGCCACCGCCGCTCGCGGCACGCCATGGGCGACGAGGTAGCCGCCATCCAGCCATTCGCGCACGACGCGCTGTGCGTGCCCGAAGAGATGCGTGGGCCAGTCCCCGCCGGGGTCGCGCAAACGGGTTTCCAGCAGCCGCTTGGCAAGGTGGTAGGAGATGGTGCTGGGACGCATCGTGCGGAACATGTCCTCGACATTCAGCTCCACGCTTTCGCCAACGATCCCCTCCATCAACACCGTGCAGGGGCCAACGAGCTCAGGCGTCAGTGTGAGTCGGCTGTCCTCCGTAAACTGAGCGGTCAGGCGCTCCTCCGGCAGATCGACCCGGTAGCCGCCCACGCGCGGAAACACGATCTCCAACGCCGCGCGGTCACGCATCGCCTGCACCCGCACGCTGCGCTTGGGCGGGGTGACGGGGGCCACGACCGGATCGGCCGCGAAGTCGAATGGGATGCCCAGGATGTCGGCATATTCCACGTTGAACAGATCTTCCCCGTTCAGCTCGTAGGATTGCCGTCGCAGTCCGCGGCCGACCACCTGCTCGCAGAGCAGCTGCGTGCCGAAGGCGCGAACGCCGAGAATGTGGGTGACGGTGTTGGCGTCCCACCCCTCGGTCAGCATGGACACCGAGACGACGCAGCGGATGCGCTCGCCGAGCGCGCCTCGGCGCCCGACCGTGTTCATCACCTCGCGCAGCAATTGCTCGTCGGTGATCTGTTCGGCGACCTTGGCGTCGCCGGTGCGCTCCACCAGGTCGCGCTTGAATTGCGCGATCTCCGGGTCGGCCATGTCGCGGAAGGCGGGGTCGAGCGCTTCGCCGGATTCGAGCTGCTCGCTGTCGATCAGCAACGTATTGGGGCGGGGGAGGCGCTGGTGGTGCTGGTCATAGTTCTGGAACAGAGCCAGGTGCCCGCGATGCTTGACCTCCGGCTCGTCGTCCTCGCCCGGACGTTCGAAGCCGGCGATCCATTCATACACCAGCCGCGAGGTGGCGGTGTTGTTGCAGATCACGATGAACACCGGCGGCACGTCGATCCCGGCGCGCTCCCAGGCCTCCGAGGTTTTGTCGTAGTGGCTGTAGAGGGCGTAGAGCGCGGTCTGCAATTCCGCCGGGATCGAGAGCGGGTCGAGCGCCCCGGACTTGCCCGCGCCCTTCTTCGGCATCCGCTTGCCGATGTGCTTCCACAGGTCGCGGTAGAGCGGTGCGTCGCCGCTCGGCAGGTTGTCCGCGACGGGAACGCGAGGCAGCTTGACGATGCCGCATTCGATGGCGTCGATCAGGGAGAAGTCGCTGACGGTCCAGGGGAACAGCGTGCCTTCGACATAGCCGGAGCCGCGCAGGAAGAATGGGGTGGCTGACAGGTCGTATACGGTCCGCACGCCAACCTTGCGTTTGAGCGCCTCGATGCCGGAGATCCAGAGGCGCGCGGCTTCAGCGTTGCGTTTCGCTTCCTCCCGCTCTTCCGCCCCGACTGGCTCCTCCTCGTCCCCGGGCTTCTCCCGGTAGCAATGGTGCGCCTCGTCGTTGATGACGACCACGTTCTTCAGGTTAAGCAGGTCGCCGCAGGCGCGGCTGAGCATCGCCCCTTCGGTCTCCGTGGTCTTCACGGGATCGCCGCGCCCTTGCAGCAGGGAGCGGCCGACCTTGGAGACCTCCATGGTCTCGCGCCGCTTGAAGGCGTGGTAGTTGGTCAGCACGATCTTGGCCTTGCCGAGCTCGGGCAGCATGTCGGTCGGCACCAGTTCGCGCTTCGCGTAGTAGGCATCGGGATCCTCGGGCAGCAGCACTCGCAGCCGGTCACGGATGGTGATGCCGGGGGTGATGATCAGGAACCCGCGGCTGAACAGCGCGCTGTTCGGGCTGCGAACGGCGTTGACGGTCTGCCAGGCGATCAGCATCGCCATTACCGTGGTCTTGCCGGCCCCGGTCGCCATCTTGAGGGCGATGCGCAGCAGTTCCGGATTGGCCTGCTCGTTCGCCGCCCGAAGGTGGCGCCAGAGATGGGCGTGCTGCGGCCGGCGGCCGGCGACCTCGGTCAGCCAGATGGCGGTCTCGGCCGCCTCCACTTGGCAGAAGAAGGGGCGTGGCCCCAGCCACCCGTCCTGGCGACGCCAGTGCTGGAGGAGCCGCTGGGTGGCGGGCGTGACACCCCAGTCGGCCGGGTTGCGCAGGTCCCGCCAGGAGGCGACGTGGTTCCGGATCTCGTTGATGATCGGCGATGGGTTGTAGGCCTGCGCGTCGGTGGACAGGTTGGAGGGATCGCCGAGCGCCAGGCTTGCTTGCTTGCCTTTGCCCTTCTGCTTCCTGGGCGGTGGCACGGGGGCCACATAACGCGGGCCGCGGCGCCCCTCGATCGGGGGCAGGTCCAGGGGCTGGCCGTCCGCGTCCAGCGCATGATGGCGAGTCGGGACGGCGTAGGGGGAGTTCAGAATCGGCTGTTCGAAGAATGGCTTAGTCATGATTCTGCCTCCCTGCCATGGTTGGTTGCCCTGTCACATGGACGTTACAACCATGCCGTCGGCGTGCCAAAGTGGGCAGCGGAGACCGGCGGTTCGCCGGATCATCTCGAACTGGGATGCGCGGCCTTCAGCGAGGCTGCGATGTCGGCGATGGACCGGAACAGCACCAGTGCGTCGTCCCTTGACGGCAGGAACCCGCGGCGGCGCCAGAACACGGCCGCCTCGTCATCGACGGCATTCACGACCAAGGCGCGCCCGCCGATCAGCGAGGCGCCACTGACGCTGCGGGCGAGCGCGTGGTTGAACAGCCCGGTGCCGATGCCCCGTCCGCTCCAGGCCCGATCGGTCGCGAGTTGGCCGAGCAGAATGCACGGCACCGGATTCGGCGGCTGACCGGTGCGGATCGAGCGCGGCAGGGCGGCGGGAATAATGGCAGTCGGCGCCAGGCCGTAATAGCCGACGACACGGCCCGCCACGTGGACGACCATGACCACCGTGAACCCCTTCTGCTGATTGGCCAGCGCCCGGGTCTTCAGCCAATGATCGAGCGAGGGCTTGCCGCAGGAGAACCGGGATACGTCGTGGCCGGCATTCAGCAGCTCGGGGGCGGAGAGCGGCGGCTCCGCCATCAGCGCTTCGCCGCGCCCTTCTCCCACGGCGCCTTGCGACGGAGGGATGCCACCATCTCGGGTACCGGGGCGGCGGGGGCGGAGACGGCTTGGACGAACGCCTCAAACCCCTCCGGGGTCATGCGGAGCAGCGTGCTTTCCATGAGGACCTCCTCGGCGGCCCGTACCGCCGCCTCCCGCACGAAGTCGGTCCGCGACCGGCCGCGCAGGTCGGCGGCACGGTCGATGATGGCGATGTCGCCTTCCGGGAGCCGCATCGAGAGCGGGTGGTCTTTGCGTTTGGTCGCGCCGGTCATGGTGGTCCTCTTCGCCATGACGCGAACGTAGGAGACCGTAGCGCGTTTTGCAATACGAAACGCGCTGCTGCTCTCCTTCCTAGCCGCGGTCACTCCGACCCGGCGATGGTTGGCTGATCTTCGTGGCGTTCGTGGCTGGACGGCGACTGTTCTGAATGTGGCGGCGGCTTCCGCGGCACGGCCGATGGCGCCCGGTGCATAGGAGCCCGAAACGCCCGGTCCGGGGTGATGAACCGCTCGACGATGATCGGCACCAGCTCCTCGACGGGTGGCGCCTCGGACTGGCCGTCCTGTGCCGCGATGGCGGCGGCGTAGTCGCGGATCAGCGCGTCCAGCGCCGCAGTGAAGGTGATGGTGCGCTTGACCGGCCGGTCGTCCGGCAGCGGGCCGATGCGGAGTTTCGCCATCCTCGCTCTCCTCACCCGCCCCCATAGGGGCGCAGCACGATGTCGCGGTTGACCATCACGTCGAGCGGGAAGCCAGGGCGCACGGTCAGGGTCGGCTGGACGCCGAGGTCCCGCGAGACGATCGACTGCCCGGCCTGGTTGGCGGCCTGGTCGGCGCTCTGGCCAAGGGCAATGATGACGTTGCCCGTCCCGGTGCCGCCGAGCACGTTGTTGGTTGCGAGCGCGCTGGACACGCCGAGCAGCGAGGACAGCGCGACGCCGCGCAGCAGCCGCCAGAAATGGTAATCGACGCCGTCCTCGAGCCCGGCATACCCCTGGGTATCGGCGCCCGGCAGGTTGTCGAGCACCACAGAACTGCCGTCCGGCATGATCAGCCGCGTCCAGATCAGCAGCACCCGTGACTGGCCGTAGGCGACGACGCTGTCATATTTGCCGATCAGCTTCGCTCCCTGGGGGACCAGCAGGGTGCGGCCGGAGACGCTGTCATAGACGCCCTGCGTCACCTGGGCGATCACCTGCCCGGGCAGGTCGGAGTTCAGCCCGGTGATCAGCGCCGCCGGGATCACGGTGCCGGCCATCAGCTCGTAGGGGCTGAGCGGCGTTTGCAGTCGGACGGGCGAATAGATCGCGCGATCGACCGGGCTGTTCAGGAACGCCTGTTTGGCGTCCTGCTGGTTCTGGTCGCCATGCGGCCCGGCGAGTAGGCCGTTACCGCCCGCAGGTCCGGGAGCCGGCTGGCCGGCCGGCGGGGCACCTGACGCGGGGCCGGCTGCACCCTTGGTGCCACCAGTGTTTGCCGCCACGGTGAAGAACACCCCCGCATCGGCTGCCTGCACCCGCAGCCGCGCGGCGGCCTGGTCCGCGCCGTTGGCTGGTGGCGCGAAGGTGGTGGGCGCCCGTTGCCCCAACATCGGCCGGCCGAGGTCACCCGGCAGCGGCGGACCGAGCCGGGGCGCCACTCGCGGTGGGGTCGGCAGCGGCTTCGGCTTGGTCAGGCTGGCATAACCGTTCGGGAGTCCACCGATTGCATCCGCCGAGGGCCGGACATCGGTGTTGTAGATCTCCTTGCCAGTGGTGATCCGGAAGCTGTGCAGTGCAAACGCCCACCACACCGCTCCCACCACGCAGACCGCGATGCCGCCGGCTGCCACGACCAGGGCCCGACGCGAGAGGCGAGTCACCGCACGCGGCTGAGCCCGCAGTGCGAAGTCGGCTGGATCAGCCTTGGGTGCCGGTCGCTGCCCGGGCTCCGCATCATCAGGACCCGCCATCAGCCGTGCCCATCGGTCCGCGTGATCCGCACGACCTGCTGCGGCCCGGCGCCGAGGCGGAGTTCGGCGGCGGCGAACAGCCGATCGACGATCATGGTGTTGCCGCGCACGCGGTAATTGACGATCTCCGCCTTGCCGCCCGGCGCGCCGAGGATGAACAGCGGCGGCATGTCGCCCTGGGCGATCCCCGGCGGGAATTGGACATAGACCTTGGAGCCGTCATCGAAGACCTGCACCGGCCGCCAGGGCGGATCATCGCCGCTGATCCGATACCGGAAGTGGAGCGCCGCGATGTTCACATCGTTCGCCGCCACAGTGTTCGCGTAATCCGTCGCCGTGGCGTTCTGCGTCCGTAATGCCAGCAGATCGTCCTGCGGGTAGTCCCGGGACACCGCGGCCATGTAGGTGTCGTTGGTCGGATGCACCTCGAGGTGATAGGCACGCCGGTCGGTCATGATGACGATGTTGTTCATCGGCAGATCGGCCGAAATCGGCTTGATCAGCACGTGCACCTGCTGATCAGCCCCCGCGCCGCTGGTGGTGTTGCCGATCTTCCACTGCACGGTATCGCCGGCCGCGATCGAGATCAGATGCTCGCCAAGTTGCAACGCGATATCCGTTACATGCAGCGGCGAGGCATAGATTTCATAGAGCGCGCCGTCCGACCAGGGGAACACCTGCATGGCGTTGATGTACCCATCGCGCGAGGGGTTGATGCGCGCCGCAGCGTTGGCCAGGGCCACGCGCGCGATGGGGTTGGCGGGCTGCGGTGATGGTCGGCCCGCCGTGGCCGGCGGCAGCTTCTTGAGTTGCCCCGGTAGCGGCAGCGGTTCGGGCAACGTCACGACCTGGACCGGCGCTGGCGGCGACGGCAGCAAGTGCGCGGGCTGGGGGTCGTCGTAGGCGATCTTCGGCACCGGCTGAGCGCAGGCCGAAAGTGCCAACGCACCGCCGCACGCGAGGAGGAGCATGACTCTCATGGGGTCGATCCTTCGGTCTGGACGGTGTTCACCTCGCGCGCCCAGCTAATCGCATCGATGTAGATGCCGAGCGGGTTCTGTCGAAGCGCCGCCTCGGTGTGCGGGGTCTGGATCACGACGGTCAGGATCGCGGTCCAGTGCTCGGGCGGCAGAGCGGTGCCGTCCTGGAACGGATGCTCGACCCAGGCGACACGGAAGGAATTCGGGCTAGCGCGCACGACGCTGGTGACATCGACGGTGACGGCGCGCTTGCCGATTTGTCCGAACGGATCGGCCTGACGGGCGTAGGCATCGAGCATCGGCTTGGCGTGGCTGGTGATCTGCGCATAGGCGTCGAGCCACGCTTGGCGGACGACGACCGGATCGACCGAGAGGCCGCGCACACGCTCGATGAACTGCGCCAGGAAATAGGCGATCTCGGTGTCGCTCGGCTGTAGCTCCATGCGCGCCGGCGCAACCGCCTGCACCGCTCCGAGATGATCGACCTCGACGACGAACGGCGTGACCATGGCGCGGGAATGGGTGCGGATGTCATCGGCGGTGACCACCGCGGCGAGCGCCAGGCAGCCGAACGCCATCAGGCGCCAGTTCGCGGCCTGGACACGAGCGGAGCCGATGCGCTGGTCCCAGAGTTGCCCCGCCCGCTGATAGGGCGTGGCCGGCGTCTCGGTGTCGCCGAGACGGGAGGAGAAACGGCGCCACCTCATGCCCCGTCACCTCGCAGATTGGGCCGCATGCCGCCGCCGCGGCCTTCGCCTTCGTGGAGGATGTTCTGCGCCGCCCGGGAGACGGCTTGCCGCCGCAGGCGCTCGGCCCAGGCCGGCGCGCCGTTCGGCGCCGCGGCAGACTGGGATGCGCCGGCAGCATCTCCGCCTGATCCGCCGGTCGCCGACCAAGCGGTGCGTTGGCCGACGGCGAAGCGGTCGTGCAGCGCGGTCGAGGCACTTTGAGCCGCACCTCGCAAACCGCTGGTGGCCGCACCGGCCGTCCCACGGGCGACACCGGCCAAGCCTGCCGAAACCGACCCGCCGCCGGTGGTGCTGCCGAGCGTGTAGGCACCGCTCGCACCGCCGGCGAGTGAGGCCGCCGCACCGACCCCGCCCGCCGCGGCGCGGGCGGCTGCCACCCCTCCCCCATCCCGGCCAGGGCCGCGGCGCCGGCGACAGCGCCGCCCGCCGCGGCGGCGCTGCCAAGGCCCAGTTGCGGTGCGCCAGAGGTGATGCCGGCGGCAAGCCGGTTCGCCGAGAAGGCCAGCCCGGCGATGGTCATCGAGGCGAGCAGGATCGTGAGCGCGTCCTGGAGCGAGAGTTCGGTGGCCGGGTTGCTCGGCAGGATCTGGCCGAAGAGCTGGGTGCCGACGCCGGTGATCACGGCGAAGACGAGGATGCGCACGCCGGAGGTGACGATCTGGCCGAGCACTGGCTCGGCGATGAAGGCGGTGCCACGCCAGAGCGCGAAAGGAACGAGGATGAAGCCCTTCAGCGTGGTCAGCTTGAATTCGATGATCGCCAGGAACAGCAGGATCGCGAGCACGAAGAACCCGAGCAGGGTGACGATCCAGGACAGCCCCATGACCAGGATCTGGCCGAGGTTCCAGAAGACGTCGGGGAACCCTGCGAGGCGCTGGATCTGGGAGAGGAGGACGTCCGCACCCTGCACGCCGGCCTGGGCGAGGCGGCCGGGCTGGAGGAAGTTCGCGTAGGAAAGCGAAGAGCCGGTCGCCTTTAGGCCAAGTGCGGCAAAACTGTTGAAGACGAGTTGCGTGAGGAAAGGCCAATTATTCAGGATGAAGGCGAAAAAGCCGACGTACAGGACCTTCTTTGCGAGCGTCTGGATGGCGTCGTCCTCGCCGAGCGCCCAGGCGAGACCGGCCAACGTCGCGTCGATCCCAATCAGCACGGCGACGAGAAACCCGACGTCAGGGGAGATCAGGCCGAACCCTGAATTGATGTAGTTGCTGAAGACGTTGAGGAAGTGGTCGATGACGGACGTGTTGCTACCCATGCGGCGCTCCAGCCGGCGCAGGCGGAATCGGCCGCTGCTTCTCCGCGGGGACCAGTTTGTTCGGAGTGTTTCGGAATATGTTCACCGGTTCCGGGGTGTACGTGACCCCATCCCCGAAGAACCGCTTGTTCTCGGCCCGCCACGCCGTTTGGCATCGCGCATCATCGTTCGCGGCCATCCCGAGATGCTTGCAGCGGTCGATCTCGGCGTTGAGCAGCGTCGGGTTGGCGACGAGTTGGTCGATCGTCGGTGCTGCGGCCCAAGCTGGTGTGGCGATGCTGAAGATGCCGATGATGACCAGAGTTTTGGCATTCATGGTGCGGGTCCTCCGAACACGTTGACCGGGGTCGGAGTATAGCTCACGCCATTGCCGTAGAAGCGCTTCCAGTCCGCCTCCGCGGCCGAGCGCACCTCCGCGTTCTGCATCGCATTGGCGGCCTGGGCACGGGCATTGGCGGCGATCAGATCCTGAGTCGCGGACAGTTGCCGCGCTTGCAGCGCCAGAAGCTGATTGCTCGCCTGGATCGCCTGCAACGCGCCGACCGAGGCCTGGCTTTGGCCGACAAGCGCAGACAAATCTTCCTGATCGGCGGGTATCGAAGCGACGATCTGGCTCTGCACCTCCATCGTGTGCTGAAACGTGTCGACCGATGCCTGCCAGCGCGCGTTGGCATCCGCCAGAAGGCCGGCCTGTGTGACATTTCCTTGAAAGTTTGCGGACTGGTAGTTCGGATAGAGCTGCTGGAACTGAGCCTGGACCTGCTGCACGTTGTAGGCGAGGCTTTGCGCCTGCCCCATGAGCTGGTCGATCTGCCCCATGGAGGATTGCAGCTCGGCCAGCACCGAGAACGGCAGCGTCGTCAGGTTCCGTGCCTGGTTCTCCAGCATGGCGATGCCCTGCTGGATCTGGGTGATCTGGTTGTTCACCTCCTCCAACGTGCGTGCCGCCGTCAGCACATTCTGCGACAGGTTTGCGATGTCGATCACCGGCACGGTTGCACCGGCGGGTAGCACGGGGGCGATCGCCAGCAGCGACGTGATCAGCGCGGAGCCGACCCCTCGTGTGCCAATGCGCTTGAACCAGGCTGGGATCATCTGATCGTCTCCGTCACAGGACGCATCGGCGTCGTGGACCACGCGGCACCGTCTCCGAATGGCAGCATCGGCTGCGCGGGATCGGGGCCGATATCGGCGACGGACGCAGCTTCGCCGATGACGGCAGGATCGTCCGGGATACTCGTCGCGGTTGCTATTCCAGGCGCCGTCAGCGCCGCTGCCCAATCGAGCCCGCGCTCGCGCAGCCACGCTGCCGGGAACGCCGCGAGCCCATGCCTTCCCAGCACGCGATCAATTGCGGCCAGGTCCTCTGCGCGGCTCGCGCCACAGAAGGCGAGCGCAATATCACCAAGGCCCAGTTCGAACAGCCGGCAGCCGGCGGCGGACTGGAACCAGTAGTCCCGCTTTGGCACCGCGTGCGCGATCGTCTCGATCTGCCGGTCATTCAGGCCGAGGCGGGCGTAGGCATCCCGGCTCTCCGGCTCGATCGCCCGGGCGTTCGGCAGGAAGATGCGCGAGAGGCAGCTCTCGATGACAGCCGGCGCCACCGGCGAGCGGGTGATGTCGGCCAGGCTCTGGGTCGAGAACAGGACGGAGGCATTCTTTCGCCTCAAGGTCTTCAGCCACTCGCGTAGCTTCGGCGCGAAGACCGGGTCGTCGAGGGCGAACCACGCCTCATCCACGGCGATCAAGGTCGGCCGCCCGTCCAACCCCGCCTCGATGCGGTGGAACAAATAGGTCAGCACGGCGCGGGCGGCCTGTTTGGAGCCGAGCAGGTCCTCGGTCTCGAAGGCCAGCACGTCGGCGTCGGCGACGCTCTCCTGCTCGGCATCCAGCAGCCGGCCGAACGGGCCGGCGATGGTGTAGGGTTCCAGCGCCGACTTCAGCCTGTTGGCTTGCAGCAGTGCGGCGAAACCCGACAGCGTGCGCTCGGGCATCGGCGCGGTGGCGAGCGAGCCGAGCGCCGACCAGACGGCGCCGCGGACTTCCGGCGTCAGCTCGATGTTTTCCTGGACCAGGAGCGTCGCGATCCAGTCCGCCGCCCAGGCACGCTCGGCCGCCTCGTCGATGCGGGCCAGCGGCTGGAAGGCAACCGCGTGATCTTGGTCGTGCGATGCGTCGCCGCCGAGGGCGAGATCGTGAAACGCGCCGCCCATGCCGAGCATGGCCGCCTTGGAAGAGCGCCCCTTGTCGAAAATCACCACTCGCGCGCCGGGGTAACGGCGGAACTGCAGCGCGATCAGCGCCAGCAGCACGCTCTTGCCCGCACCGGTGGGCCCGACGATCAGCGTGTGGCCGACATCCCCTTGGTGCAGCACGAGGCGGAACGGCGTCGAGCCCGCGGTGTGCGCCACCAGCAGCGGCGGAGCGTCGAGATGTGCATTGCGCTCTGGCCCGGCCCAGACCGCAGAGAGCGGTAGCATGTGAACCAGGTTCAGCGACGAGACCAGTGGCTGGCGGATATTGGCGTAGCACTGGCCCGGCAGGCTGGAGAGCCATGCCTCGACCGCGTTGAGCGTCTTCTCGACCGCGATGAAGCCCTGCGCGCGCACCGCGCGGCCGACCAGCCGGACCTTCTCGGCCGCCGCCCTTTCGTCGGGGTCCCAGACCGTCACCGTCGCGGTGAAATACCCGAAGCTGACGGCATCCGAGCCGAGTTCCTGCAAGGCCGTATCGGCGTCCACCGACTGGTTCTCGGCGTCGGAATCAACCAGCCGAGTCTCCTGCTGCCAGATCACCTCCCGCAGCAGCGCGGCGATGCCCTTGCGCTTGGCCCACCAGTGGCGGCGCTTCTTGCCAAGTTCCTTCTGCGCCTCGGCCTTCTCGAGCGGCAGCCAGCGCGCGACCCAGCGGTATTCGATCGGGAGCCGATTGAGTTCGTCGAGCAGCCCGGGCCAGGTGCGGTCCGGCAGGCCGCGCAGGGTGAGCGTGCGGAGGTGGCAGCGCCCGAGCATCGGCGCGACGCCTGGCGTGAGATCGCAATCCGGCAGCAGCCCGTCGAGATAGAAATGCACTTCGGGCACGCCGACCGGTTGACGTCCGTTGGTCGAGATGGTGCCATGCAGATAGGCCAGGGTGCCGGCGTCATCGAGCCAGGCGCAGTCGGGCATCAGCGTGCCCAGCAGGTCGAGCACGCGGTCGGTCTCGGCTGCGAAGGCGTCCAGGATGCCGCGCCAGTCGATGCCGCCGTGCTTGCCCACGCCATGGGCACGCCGATCCTGCCCCTCGCCCCGGTCGTAGAGCAGCCGGCTCGCCCGTTCGGCGCGCTCGGGCGGTGCGAGGAAACCGAAAGTCAGGAAATACGCGCTCTCGAAATGCGCGCCCTCGTCCTGGAAGGCATGCCGCCGCTCCTCGTCGACCAGCCAGGACACCGGATCGGGGAAGCGGCTCTCCGGATAACCCGGCGCGGCGCTCCGTGCGGCTTCGACGAAGATCGCCCAGCCCTCGCCGAGGCGCTTGAGCGCGTTGTTGACCCGTGCGGCGACTGCGATCAGCTCGGCCGGCGTGCTGGCATCGAGATCCGGCCCGCGCAACCTTGCGGTGCGCTGGAGTGCACCGTCCTTGTTGAGCACGATCCCCGGACCAACCAGGCCGGCCCAGGGGAGGAAGTCGGCGAGTTCCCGGCGCCTGGTGCGATATTCCCGGAGGTCGAGCATGGCCGGCGCCGCCTCCTTCAAACGTCCAGGTGCCGGCGAGCGGCACGCAGGTGCCGCGCGAACGCCGGCCCGAATTGCGGGTCCTGGCGGGTCAGGAACAGCGTCGCGGCGTGGCCGATCAGGTAGATCGCGACCCCGGCGATCCAGAGCTGGAGGCCAAGCCCGATCGCGGCGGCGAGCGTGCCGAGAGCGATCGCCATGCCGCGCGGCACGCCGCCGAGCAGGATCGGCTCGGTCAGGCTGCGATGCAGCGGTACCGACCAGCCGGCAATGTCCGCGGCCCCGTTCATCCGACCAGCGCCCCACCGGAGAAGTTGAAGAAGGTCAGGAAGAAGCTCGCGGCGGCGAAGGCGATCGACAGACCAAAGACGATCTGGATCAGCCGGCGCATGCCGCCGGAGGTCTCGCCGAAGGCCAGGCCGAGGCCAGTGCCGATGATGATGATCAGAACGGCGATGATCTTGGCGACCGGCCCCTGCACGGAATCGAGGATCTGCTGCAGCGGTTGCTCCCATGGCATGTTTGATCCCGCCGCGAAGGCGGACGCCGGCCAAAGCAGCGCCAGCGTGATGAGCGCGGCCGTGCGCGGACGCCGGGGGTGGATGATCGTCTTCGGGTTCACGGATGGCTCCCGGGCTGGAGAGGGACGATGTTGGAGGGGCGCTCGGCGCCGATCTCGGTCAGCACGTAGTCGCCAGCGACCAGGACCTTGCCGACCTGCCAGAGCCCGGCGAGACGCCGTTGCCGGCCGCGGCCCTGCAGCACAGCGATCAAGTCGATGGTCTCGGCGATCAGCGGGCGCGGCACGTTGACCACCGCCTCCTGGATCAGCTGTTCGAGCCGGCGCAGCGCGCCGAGGGCCGAGCCGGCATGGATGGTGCCGATCCCGCCGGGATGGCCGGTGCCCCAGGCCTTCAGCAGATCGAGCGCCTCGGCGCCGCGCACCTCGCCGATCGGGATGCGATCGGGGCGGAGGCGCAGGCTGGAGCGGACCAGATCCGCGAGCGAGCAGACGCCATCCTTGGTGCGCAGCGACACCAGGTTCGGCGCCTCCACCTGGAGCTCGCGCGTATCCTCGATGACAACGACCCGGTCGCCGGTGGCGGCGACCTCCTTGAGCAGTGCGTTGGCGAGCGTCGTCTTGCCGGTCGAGGTGCCACCGGCAATTAGGACGTTCCAGCGTTCGGCGATCGCGGCGCGCAGCAGCCCGGCCTGGTCGGCGCGCATGATCCCGGCCGCGACGTAGTCGTCGAGCGAGAACACCGCGATGGCGGGCTTGCGGATGGCGAAGGTGGGGCCGGTCACCACCGGCGGCAACAGGCCTTCGAAGCGCTCGCCAGTTTCCGGCAGTTCCGCCGAGATGCGGGGATTATGGGCGTGCGCCTCGACGCCGACATGATGGGCGACCAGGCGGATGATGCGCTCGCCGTCCGCGGGCAGCATGCGCAAGCCGGTATCGGCAAGGCCGGCGCCGAGACGGTCCACCCAGAGCCGGCCGTCCGGGTTGAGCATCACTTCGACGATGCCCGACTGCCCCAGCAGGGCCGCGAGCGCCGGGCCCAGCGCGGTGCGCAGCATGCGCACCGAGCGGGCCAGCATCACGCTGCTGCTGTCAGAGACCGGCATGATCCCCCTCCCTCCCGGCCGCCTCCGCCTCGGCGGGCCCGAGCTCTTGGTCGGCGTCTTCTTCGGCCCGTGTGGAGGGGGCGTCCCGGCCGTAGTGTTCGGGGGTGATCTCCCGGCTGATCTCGCGGACCAGGAAGTCGCCGCGCTGAAGTCGCCGGCCGAGGGTCTCGATGAAGCCCTGGTAGCGGCTGGCGCCTTGCGCCCTTGCCGCGTCTTGCTGGGCGGCCGGGATCGGCGGCGACGCCGACAGCCAGAAGCGCACGAACAGGGCCTGCACCTCGGTGGCGATGGTCAGGTCGCGCTCAATCCGTTCCATCTGCCGCGACAGCCGGTCGAGGCGGCGGACGAAGGCGGCCTCGCGGCGATCCAGCGCGTCGGGCGAGAGGAAGGAGGCGACGGCCGCCTCGACCAGCTGCGAGCGGTGCACGCCCTGGCGCAGCGCGAAAGCGGTGAGCTGGTCGGCGAGCTTCGGATCGAAGTAGCAGTTCAAACGGCTTTTCATGGGCTACATCCCCATCGCCATGCCATCGTCACGGTCGATCGCCGCGTTGCGCACGGCTTGCCGTTGCAGCGCCGCCATGGCGCGCTGGCGTTGCGGCTCGTCGTCGGGTTCGTCCTCCAGGATCGCGAACTCGCTGGCCGGATCGCGCGCCGGCACGATGGCTTCGTGCTCGGGCAGTTCCGGCTCCTGGCGGATGCCACCATTGGCGGGGTCCGGGAGCACCGCCTCGGCGGCATCCGCAGCCTGGGCACCGATCGGCCCCGCGCCGGTCCAGTCGTCGTGTCGGGCCGGTGGGGTGTCCGGGTAGCCGCACTCCGACAGCGTCGGCGCCGGCAACATCCGGTCCCGGAATGCCGGCTCTTCATAGTACCGCAGCTTCTTCGCACGGATCGGCGGCAGGCCGGCGACCATGACGATCTCGTCGGTCGGCGGCAGCTGCATGACCTCGCCGGGGGTCAATAGCGGGCGGGCGGTCTCCTGGCGGCTGACCATCAGATGCGACAACCACGGCGCCAGCCGGTGCCCGGCGTAGTTCTTCATCGCCCGGAGTTCGGTCGCGGTGCCCAGCGCGTCGGAGATGCGTTTGGCCGTGCGCTCGTCGTTGGTGGCGAAGCAGACCCGGACGTGGCAGTTGTCCAGGATCGCGTCGTGCTCGCCGTAGGCCTTCTGGATCTGGTTGAGCGACTGCGCGATCAGGAAGGCGCGAATGCCGTAGCCGGCCATGAAGGCGAGCGCCGATTCGAAGAAGTCCAGCCGGCCAAGGGCAGGAAACTCGTCGAGCATCATCAGCAGACGCGAGGGCGTCTGGCCCACCGCGCGGCGCGCGGCAACGTCGAGTGTCTCGGTGAGCCGGCGGCCGATCTGGTTGAGCACCAGGCGGATCAGCGGCTTCGTGCGCGAGATGTCCGACGGCGGCACGACGAGGTAGAGCGACACCGGCCGCTCGGCACCGACCAGATCGGCGATCCGCCAGTCGGAGTGTGACGTCACCTTGGCCACCACCGGATCGCGGTAGAGGCTGAGGAACGACATCGCCGTGCTGAGCACGCCGGAACGCTCATTCTCCGACTTGTTCAGCAGCTCACGGGCCGACTGCGCGACGACCGGATGGGCACCGCGCGCGCCGAGATGCGGTGTGGTCATCATCGCCCGCAAGGTCCGCTCGATGGGCCGCGCGGGGTCGGAGAGGAACGCGACGACGCCGGCCAGCGTCTTGTTCGGCTCGGCGTAGAGCACGTGCAGGATGGCGCCGACCAGTAGCGAGTGGCTGGTCTTCTCCCAGTGGTTGCGTCGCTCCAGGGCACCTTCGGGATCGACCAGCACATCGGCGATGTTCTGGACATCGCGCACTTCCCATTCGCCGCGGCGGACTTCCAGCAGCGGGTTGTAGGCGGCGGAGCGCGGGTTGGTCGGGTCGAACAGCAGGCAATGGCTGAACTGCGCGCGCCACCCGGCGGTCAGGATCCAATTCTCGCCCTTGATGTCATGGACGATGACGCTGCCGGTCCAAGACAGCAGGGTGGGTACGACCAGGCCGACGCCCTTGCCCGAGCGCGTGGGGGCGAAGCAGAGCACGTGCTCCGGGCCGTCATGGCGGAGGGTCCGCGCGCCGAGCCGGCCAAGCTGCACCCCGGCGTCACCGAAGAGGCCTGCCGCCTCGACGTCGTGGCGCGTCGCCCAATGCGCTGAGCCGTAAGTGGTGACGTGCCGCGCCTGGCGTGCGCGAAGGACCGAGGCCCCGATGGCAAGCAGCGCCGCGCCGAGCCCCCCAGCCGAGGCGATCGCGGCACCTTTGGCGAAGACGCCGGGGGCATAGGCGTCGAAATGGTACCACCACGCGAAGAAGAGCTGCGGCTGATAGACCGGCGCCGCGCCAATTCGGACCCAGGGCAAACCGAGCGCGGGTTGGAAACCCAGCCGCCAGGCCGTCCATTCCGTGGCGGCCCAGCAGCCGAGCAGCACCATGGCGAGTGCGCCCAGCATCTGGCCCCAGAGAATCTTCGTCCCGGTCATCGACCCCGCTCATGAATGCGAACGGGGCACAGATAGAAAGACGGAAACTCCGCCTCGCAACAGCAAAGAACGGCAATCGTAGAGGATCGAAGAAATAGAAACGGACGGCGGGCTGCGCCCTTCGTTCCAGGCCTCGGGCTCAGATCGCCTGGATCGGTCCTGGATATCGCGCGAGGTTGGCGTCCGCGGTGACCAGCATGATTCCTTCCACTAACGCCTGCGCGATCAGCATGCGGTCGAACGGGTCCTTGTGCAGCGGCGGCAGGAGGTCGAGCGCGACGGCATGCGCACTGGTGACGGGGAGCTCGGTATAGCCGTTATCGAGCAGGCCGCGCCGCAGCAGCCGCGCGTCCGCACGGAAATCTTCCCGTCCCAGTTGCTGCTTGATCGCCACCTTCCAGAGACTGGCGGCGCTGAACATCAATTCGTTCGCTTCATCCTCAAGCAACGCCCGCGCGGCGCGCGGCAGCCGCCGCGGGGTGCCCGCTGCCCAGAGCAGCACATGGGTATCGAGCAGCAGTTTCATGCCGGCGCGCTCAGCCGGCCTCGGCACCGAACAGGCGCGCGATTTCCTCGGCACCCATGGTATCGAAATCCTCTGGGACGGCGATCTGGCCCTTGAGGAAGCCGAGGCGGCGCGGGTGCGCCGGGGCTTCAAGCGCAGTGAGCTTCACCAGGGGCTTGCCAGCCTTGGCGATGATCACCTGCTCCCCCTGCGCCGCCTGCTCGATCAGGCGGGACAGATGGGTCTTGGCGTCGTGGATGTTGACGGTGGCCATGGGTTGCCTCGGACGGACTTAGTCCAGTTACTCTAGTCCAGGCATCGAGCCCGCACAACCTAGTGATAAAACTCTGACGCTTGGTGCCGGCAGTGTGCGGCCGGAGTCGACCCATAGCGGACTTCAGCCGCCCTGCTGGAGCGCGGCCGATCCTGGCCGTTAAGCGACTGTCCGGTTTAGGACGGGAAGCGCAAGTAAGCCGATATTGGCGGGCCCGTAGTAACTCGCGCGCCAGCGCCAGCCACCACATCGGTCGCGACCTGCTCCGATCCTGGTACGCAATGGTGGTCGGGCACTATCGCGAATATATCGGCGTGGCACCTCCGTTGGCTTAAGCCGGCGTCGATTGGGCCGCGGCCAGCACCTGGCTGATGTAGGCCAGGGCCAACTGGCGCGCCGCGGGCTCGTCGAGGCCGGTGACGTGCTTCCACCAGGGCGTCGCCTGGTCGACGAACAACTTCTTCAGCCTTGCCAGGTGCTCAGTAATAGCGGCAAAACCCCGGGCAGGTGGTGGTATCAGGCGGGCTGGCCGCGGCAGCGGACGAGGTCCGGGAGGGGCGGAATGACGCGCGGGCCGGG
>JAKAWQ010000036.1 GCA_021816925.1 Pseudomonadota bacterium | reverse complement strand
TAGCCGGCGAGGCGGCCAAACACGGACTGCCGAAACAACCCGGCCAGCAGGTGACGGGTGTTCTTGCCACGGCGGCACTCGGAGCAGCGCACCTGCGAGGTCAGTAAGGCCGAGCACGCCATCCAGTTCTCGGTGGACCAGGATGCCAGCATCGGAGGTGGTGCGGCTGCCATGGAATTCCAGCCTCAGGCGGCGGTCGAAGTCGACCCGCAGAGAGCCATCATCCGATTCACCCGCCGGGTGTCCCATGAGTCGTCGTTCATCCGGGACATCCGGGTCTCGACCGGATTGCGTTACGACCATCCCATCCTGCGCATAAGGCCGCCACGCACTTCGGGCTCGCTCGGGCGCTCCGTCGGAGGAGTTCCCTCGCGTGTTCCGCCAGCTCGGACTTGCGGATCTTTCCGCCGGACCCAGCCGGCAACGACGGAACGATCACAATCCCGGTCGGCCGCTTGTACGGTGCGAGCTCTCGGGCCGCATGGTCCGCCAGCTCCGTGGCACTCGGCGTTGCTCCGGCGGCTGGTTGCGCAGCCTCAAACCCGGACTCGCCCAGCGTGCAAGCGCACCTGCAAGAGCGGCAATCCCGCCGCAGAACTGACCGCGCAACCCGCTCCGACCCGAATATCCACCAGCCGCATCGCGCGCTTGTCAGTTTGTTCGGGAATCCTGGCCGTTTGGCTCGTTTGACCGGGATCGTCTTTACTGCTCAAGCTTGGCCTCACCCGAAACAGTGGCCACGACGGAGGACTCTCCCGGCACGGCGCTCGGTCCCGGTATTGCGCGCGCTGCAAGGAACGCCGTCGGTCGTGGGGGAGGCTGTCCCCGGGGGCCGAGCCAAACCTGCAGGAAGCCCGTGAAATGCAGGCCTAGCAGGCTCGCCGTCCGTTCGGCCTTTGCCTTCAGAGCTGCAAGCGCGAGGGCCTCTGCCTTGTCGTGCGCTGTTGCAGCCGTCTTGGAGGCAAGACTCCAGGCCAGCGACGAAACGGCAAGGCCCTCGGCCTGCAGCGTGCCCACAAGACCGAGCAGCGCGGCACCATTAGTCGCCTTGAGAACGAGCGCCTGGTTTGCCCGCCATTGCGGGTTCGGCTCCGTTACGCGCCATACGGAATAACTGCCGGTGGAGACGCCGACAGCGGCCACCGCCCGTGCTGCCGCCAGCGCCTGGCTGACCATACGATTGACCTTGCCCTGGGCCTCGACGGGAGTATGCGCTGCCGCTTCAGCAGAGAGCGTCGCATCCAACTCGTCGGGCATGACCTCTACAGTCGCACTTGCCGAAAGATGCAGAATCGTCGCCCCGCGCGCAGGCGTCCACGCAACGAGCAGGCCGAGCGCAAGCGATACTGTTCCGATGCCCCGAACGCGGGCCGGGATACGGCGGAGCCCTCCAGCAGATTTCCGGCCCCCGCCGGACAATCTTGCCGTTTCGGGCGAGGTTTCTGACGTCACCATTGCCTTTCTCCCCAAGCGCCCGAAGATGGTGCCGGATTCCCCGGCAACGCTTATTGCCTGATGCCCGCGTCCAGGGCATGCCACACAAGTAGCGCCGGGCAAGGCGGAAAGGATCGGGCTCGCGACCTCGGGATGGCTTGCAAGAATCTCCAGACAGACCCGCCCATCTCCTCCCGCCTGACCTGCTGCTCTTCCTCCATCGCATGCATTCAAAGAGTGCCTCCAGTGCCGAAGTACGGCAAGTTGGCTTGACCGACCACGATGTCTGCGTACGCTCCATCTCGAGCACAAGAGCGTCGGCGAAATTGATGTCAATGGTTACGGTGGGTGGGACGGTCTGATGCCGCTGTGGGTTCCCGTGACCATGGCGGCGGCGCTGTTCCAGGTGTGGCGTACCGCGCTCCAGCAAAGACTGCGCGCGGAGCTCGCCGTCAGCGGCGCAAGTTTCGTTCGGTACGTGTTCGCCTTGCCGGCCGACCTTCTGCTCCTCGGCGGCTATCTCCTGGTGACCCGGCAAGGCTTGCCAGTACCGGGCCTGCACTTCGTCCTTGCCGCCGCGGGTGGCGGGCTCTTGCAGATCGTTGCCACCGTCCTCCTGATCTTGTCGTTCGGATATCGCAACTTCACCGTTGGCACCGCGTATGCGAAGACCGAGACCATTCAGATGGCTCTCTTTGCGTGGATCGTGCTCGGCGAAGCGCTGAAGCCCGTCGAATGGCTGGGCATCGGATTGGCCGCAAGCGGCGTGATAGCGCTCTCGCTTGCCGGGCAGGGCGCAAGCCTTGCCGCCATGCTGCGCGCGAGCCGGCACCCCGCCGCACTCTCCGGTCTTGGTGCCGGGTTCTGCTTTGCCTGGACCGCGATCTTCATCAAGTCGGCGAGCGACTCGCTGGGAACGGGGGAACCCGTGCTCCGTGCGCTTGCAACGCTCCTGGTGATGAACGCCATGCAGACGGTGATGCAGGGTGGCTGGATGGCCGTTCGTGAGCGCGCTCAACTTCTTGCAGCCATACGCGCCTGGCAGCGGGCCGGTTGGGTCGGGCTCTTGTCGGCGGCGGGTTCGGCATGCTGGTTCACCGGTTTCACCCTGGCACCGGTGGCTCTCGTCCGGACGCTGGGCCAAGTGGAGATCCCGCTCCTCCTCGTGTTCAGCCATTTCCTGTTGCACGAACGGGTGCGTCGCGTCGAGATTACCGGCCTGCTCCTGGTAATGGCCGGCGCCATGCTCGTCGTGGCCATGAGCTGAACGCAATCATTAAAGCTCCTTACCGATCAGTGCATCCACCGAGAACCGCCCGCTCCCGAGGCAGCCGATGCCAAAGACCATGAATCCCCACATCAGGATGAGCTGGTTGGGCAGGCCGAAGCCACCCTGCGGCAGCAGAACCGTGAGGAGGGCAAGAAGGAGATCGATCCCGACGGCGAGAGCCGCGAGGCGGGTGAGAAACCCGGCGGCGATCATCAAGCCCCCGAAGAACTCGATGAGGGCGACCACGGTGAGCCAAAACATTCCTGGCACGTAACCATGCGCCGCGAAGAACCTTGCCATGCCGGCGGCGTGGCCGGCCAGAAGAAGGGAGAGTTTCTGCCAGCCGTGTGGAACGACGGTGAGGCCGACCGCAATGCGCATCACAGGATAACCGATCGGGCGCAGGGTCGAGTGCACGCGACCGAGAAAGGAGTACATCGGTCGAAGGTCCTTGGATTCCGCTGATGCGAACGGCATGCCGCCGGCCACGAGATGCTCCTCCTTAGCTGGTCGCCGCGCTCGGCGATCCCGATGCCATTGTACCGAAGACAACGCACTTTGTCAGGCGCACTCCGCACTTCCGTCGCCCATGATTGCCGCAAGATAGCGCTCGACCGAGGCGGCGAGCGCCGCCTTTCCGCCGGTCTCGATCTCACGACCGTCGAAGGCGCCATAGATCGTGGCGAAGGGAAAGCCTTCGAGCGCGACCGCAATGCGGCGCACAGCCGGCGCGGAAACCGGCCATAAATTGGGATAACTCCGCATGAAGGAGACGTGCCGTCGGTCGGGCAGGACCTGGAGGATATCTCCGGACAGGAGGGCGCCTTCCCCGCCCGCGCCCTCCGCCCAATGCAATACGGTTCCCCCCGCGAAATGCCCGCCGCAGTGGATCAGGGTGAGGCTGCTGGCAAGGGGCAAGGCCGTTTCCTCCCAGAACCGGACGGCCGGAGAGGAGCGCATCACCCACTGCCGATCGGCAGCATGCAAGTGGATCGGGCAGCCGAAGGCGGCGGCCCAATCCACCATCGCCCCATAGTAATGCGGATGCGAAATCGCGATTGCCGCAAGGCCGCCAATTGCCCGGACCAGTTCCTCGGTGGCGGGATCAAGCAGCGAAAGACAGTCCCAGAGCACGTTGCCCTTTGTGCTGCGGACCAGGATCGCACGCTGGCCGATCGCAAAGCCCGGGGTGGTGGTGATGGAGAAGAGATCGGGCTCGAGCAGGCGGACCGCATTGGCGTGGGTGCGAGCCAGTGCAGTTGGCGCGATCCAGCTCTGGCCCGCGGGATTCACATATTGCCGCGGATCCCCGCAGATTGGGCACACGACCGGTGGACGTTCCGCCGGCGGGTACTGGGTTCCGCAGGTGATGCAGATATAGCACACCATCGGTGCTACTCCTCGAACATTGCCGCAATGGCTGCCAAGTCCACTTGTTCGACGCTGGGCGGCATCCAGCGGGGAGAGCGATCCTTATCGACCACCATCGCCCGCACGCCCTCCGCGAAATCGGGGTGACGGACGACGCGCCGGACGAGGCGGAGTTCGGTGGCCAGTGCTTCCGCAAGCGTGGAACCCGCGCCGCGGCGCAGAATCTCGAAACTCCAGAGGACCGAGGAGGGGGAAAAGCGGCGAAGCGCCGCGAGCGTGTCGCGACCGAACGGGCCAGGCTCGGTTGCCAGCCGCTCGAAAATGGCTGGGACGGAGGGGGCGGTGAAACACCGATCGATGGCCGGCCGTTCGTCGGCAAAGGAGAAGGCGGGAAGGGGCACGGCGAAGGCGGCAAGCACGCCAGGTCCGTCCGCCGCGAGCGCAGCCGACAGGGCAGAATGCCCGGCGCGCGGCACGAAATGCGTGGCGAGCCCCGCGTGGACGGCATCGGTTCCCTCAAGACGCGTGCCGGTAAGCGCAAGCCACACCCCGAGCGCACCTGGAAGGCGGGGCAGGAGGTAGCTTGCGCCGACATCCGGGAAAAGGGCGATCGCGGTCTCCGGCATCGCGAAGACGGCATACTCGCTTGCCACACGTGCGACGCCGTGCACCGAAATCCCGATCCCGCCACCCATGCAGATGCCATCAACGAGCGCGATGTAGGGTTTCGGATATTCGGCGATTGCGCAGTTGAGCGCGTATTCCTCGGCAAAAAAGGAAAGGATCGCGGAATCGTCGGCGGCCATGGCCGCGCGGCGCATGGCGCGCACATCGCCGCCTGCACAGAAGGCACGGGGATCGGCCGAGTCAATCACGACGGCATGCACCGCCGCCTCGTCCCGCCAGTTGGCCAGCGCCGCCCTGATAGTCCGGACCATGCCGAGGTCGAGCGCGTTGAGCGCGACCGCCCGGTTGAGCCGAATCCGCCCGACGCGCCTATCGTGGCAGGTAGTGACGCTATCGTCCATTCTCTTCTCCGTTCCTATTCCGCGTTCCACGCGCCGCACGGCCTGCAACGTGACGCTTGCGGAGGATTGGTATAAAGCAATGCCCCGGTCACCACTGCCCGGATTCCCCGGACCGCTTTGCAAATCGAGCATGGCACACGCCCATCGCCCTTTCCTTGCCGCCCCACGACCTTTCGCGAGATATTTGCCACGCCTGCAAACATTCACGAGCGGCTGGCCGTGAGGGCTCTGCCCTCACGTGAGCAGCCCAACGACCGGGCGACACTCGCGTGCGCTGATCGTGCCGGCGCGGTCGCGCTGGTGTTCGCCGGTCGGCTGGACGCCGCCGGCATTGCGCGACTCTGGTCGCCTGCGGTCAAGGCGGCGAGCGGAGCGAAGGGCCGGCCCCTGTTGTTCGACCTCTCTGCGGTGTCGGTCTGCGACACGGCCGGCGCGACACTTCTGGTCGCCGCCGAAGATGCCCATGGAGCGCCGGCCACGCTCGTGGGTGCAGCCGAGACGCTTGCGTCGCTGCTCGCTCGCGTGCGCCAAGCACTGCCGCATCCAACCAAACCTCAGCGTGCGGCAGGGCTGGGGAGTCCGTTCCGTCTGCTGCTGGCCGGGTTTGCTGCCGCGGCCAACGGCATTGCTTTCCTTGGCGAGACAGTGGTGGCAATCATACTTGCCCCGCGTCGGCTTCGCATGCTGCGGGCCGACGACATTCTTGTCGTGGCCGACCAAGCCGGCGTGCGGGCGATGCCGCTGATTGTCATCCTTGGCTTCCTCATCGGCCTTATCCTGGCCTTCCAATCAGCGATACCCCTGCAGACGTTCGGCGCCGTGATCTTTGTGGCAAACCTCGTCGCAATCGGCCTCTTCCGCGAACTCGGGCCGCTGCTCGCGGCCGTGATTCTCTCCGGGCGCACCGCCTCGGCGTTCGCCGCCGAGATCGGCACCATGAAGGTCAACGAGGAGGTCGATGCCCTTTCCACGATGGGCCTCGACCCGATGACGATGCTGGTGCTGCCGCGTCTTTTTGCAGCCGTGCTCGTAATGCCGATGCTGACGATCGGCCTCGAGTTGGCGGGGCTGGTCGGCATGGCGGTGGTCTTGCACCTGTTCGGGTACCCACTGGGCGTGGTGATACGTCAGGTGCAGCAGGCCGCAACGGTCGGCGACTTCGTGGGCGGCCTCGTCAAGGCGCTCTGCTTCGCCGCCGTGGTGGCTGCCATCGGCTGCAGCCGGGGACTGTCGACCGGCCGCGGCCCGCGGGCGGTGGGAATCTCGACCACCGCCGCGGTCGTCGGCGGCATCGTTGCCACCATCCTCCTCGACGGGGCGTTCGCCCTGATCTTCTATCGCCTGGGCCTATGAACGGGACACGGAGCGTCCCGATGGTTCGCGCAGACGGCGTGACATAGCGTTTCGGGACTCGGACGATCTTCCGTGATGTCTCGTTCACGGTCGAGGAGAAGGAGGTGTTCGTGATCCTCGGCGGCTCCGGTTGCGGCAAATCAACGCTGATGAAGCAGCTGATCGGCCTTCTGCCACCGAATAGCGGGACCATCGAGGTCCTTGGCCACGACATCGTGCGGGAACGGGCGAGCGTATTGCCCAGCATTGGAGTGATGTTCCAGTCGGGTGCGCTCTTCGGCTCCATGACATTGCTCGAGAACGTTATGCTACCGCTCGAAATCTACACCCGTCTTGCGCCACCCGCACGCGCCAGCGTTGCGCGGACGAAGCTTGGCCTGGTCGGGTTGGGTGAGTCCGCGGATCTACTGCCAGCGGAGATTTCCGGAGGCATGGCCAAGCGCGCGGGCATCGCGCGGGCGCTCGCGCTCGATCCACCGCTGCTCTTCCTCGACGAACCGGGGGCAGGGCTCGACCCAATCACCTCGGCCGGGCTCGACAAGCTGATCCTCGAGCTACGCGAGGCGCTCGGTGTCACCTTTGTTGTCGTCACGCATGAACTCTCCTCGATCATGACGATCGCTGATCGCTGCATCATGCTCGATCGCGACGCCCAGGGATTGATAGCCGAGGGCAGACCGGACCGGTTGAAAGCGGAGAGCGCGAATCCGATCGTACACGCATTCTTCCACCGCGAGGTGCTGTGATGGGATCACGGGCGATGTTCCTGCGCGTTGGCCTTCTGATCGTGATCGGGATCGGCGCCGTTGTGGGCCTCGTACTGTTCCTCAGCGGCGAGAATTTTCAGAATGCGGTGGAGATGGAGACATATTTCAACGAATCGGTCCAGGGTCTCAATGTCGGCGCGCCGGTGAATTATCTCGGCGTCACCATCGGGCGGGTCACGGATATCGGCCTTGTCTCGGCCGAATATTTTCGTGGCGCGCCGCCGAACCTGAGGCGTGCCACCTACCGTATGGTATTCGTCCGCTTTGTCGTCGATCCAAAGCGGATCGGCCGCACGCTCACCCCCGCCCGAATTGAGGACGCCGTAAAGGCCGGCTTTCGCGCCCGCATCGTCTCGCAGGGGATCACCGGCATCAGCTACCTCGGACTCGATTTCGTCAACCCCGTGCAATACCCCCCGCTCGCAGTGCCCTGGGCGCCCCGTTATCCTTATGTCCCATCCGTGCCGAGCACGATCTCGCAGGTGCAAAGTGCGGCCGAGCAGCTCGCTCAGGAGCTCAGGCAAATCAACTTCAAGGACATCGCGGCGGCGCTGCTCAATCTGCTGGAAGAGCTGCGGCAGGAGATCAGGAGCGGACAGACGCATCAGACCTTGGCCGCTGTGACGGTGCTTGTCACGACTCTACGACAAGCGATCGACAAGGCCGACCTGCCTAGCCTCGCTGCCGGGCTGCGGAACGACAGCCAGACCCTGCGCACGCTCCTCCGGAGCAAGAGAATCGAGCAGATCGGAGCGAACGCCGACCGCGCTGCGGCCGACCTCGCAGCGGTGACCCACACGCTGCCGCCGCTGATCACCGCCCTCTCGCGCACGGCCCACCGCACGGATGTCACCACTGCGGACTTCCAGCGGCGAATGATCCCGATCCTGCGCGACCTAGAGGCGACCGCAGCCAACCTGCGCGATACGACTGACGCGCTCCGCGCCTACCCCGCCGGCGTGCTGTTCGGTAGCCCGCCGCCCCACTCCGGCGCTGGCACTACCGGAGGGGGCCGATGAAGCGGAGGGCATGCCTGCTCGGACTGCCGGTCGCGCTTTCCAGTTGCGGCGGCGTTCTCACTCGACCGTACGTGCGGCGGCGGGATTGGGCACTCGCGGTTCCCCTCCCTCCGCCTCGGCCGCCGCGCGCCAACGGCAAGGTGCTGCTGGTGCGCAGCGTGGAGGCAGCGCCTGGGCTCGGGGATCGTGGACTGAAAACGTTCGGCCCGGACGGTCTGATGCGTACCGACTTTTACAATCGTTGGGCAGTAACGCCGGCGGAGGGGGTCGGAGCATCGCTCCGCCAGTATCTCGCCACGAGCGGGCTTTTTGCCGCGGTGCTCGGCCCGGGCAGCCTCGCCAGGGCCGACCTCACGCTGGAGGCCGAACTGATGCAGCTCTGGGCAGAGCCGGAGGCCGGGCGGGCGGTAGCTTCCCTCGCGATCGTACTGCTTGCGACGGGTTCCGCAAGCCCACGGGTGCTGCTGCAAGCGACCGAGGCGGCAACAACCGTTCTCCCCGCCAAGGCGGACGCCGCAGCGGACGTTGCGGCACAACTCGCAGCCTTGGCGAGCGTGTTCAGCCGAACCGCGGCGGCTCTGGCGCGCTTTGCGTGAGGACCCGCGGCTTGCTCAGTACATGTGCTGGCCGCCGTTGATTGAGATAGTCGAGCCGGTGATAAAGTCTGCGTCGTCGGCAGTCAGGAACACCACACCGCGTGCGATATCGGCGGCGTGTCCCAGCCTGCCCATGGGAATGCGCGCGATAATCTTCTGAAGCACATCCGCCGGCACCGCACGAACCATCTCGGTATCGACATAGCCGGGGGCAATGGCATTCACGGTGATGCCGTAGCGTGCACCTTCCTGCGCCAGCGCCTTCGTAAAGCCGTGTATACCGGACTTGGCCGCCGCGTAATTGACCTGACCATACTGCCCCGCCTGGCCGTTGATGCTCCCGATATTGACAATACGGCCGAATTTCCGCTCTCGCATCCCCTCGAACGTGAGCTTGCAGAGATTGAAGCAGGAACCGAGATTTGTATCGATCACGGAGTCCCACATCTCGCGAGTCATACGCGCAAGCGTTGCGTCGCGGGTGATGCCGGCATTGTTGACGAGAATCTCGATACCACCATGCCCTTGCACGATCCGCCGCAGCGCGGCCTCGCAAGCATGAAAATCGGCGACATCGAACCGCTCGACGGCGATACCCGTTTCGGCGGCGAAGGCCTCCGCCGCCTTGTCGTTTGCCGTGTAGCTTGCCACCACCGTACGCCCCGCCGCTTTGAGCGCCTTGCTGACCTCCGCGCCGATCCCTCGAGTGCCGCCGGTGACCAACGCCAACCGTGCCATGCAGTGCCCTTTGCCTTCCATGCGTTGTAGCCTAGTCAGCGCCGGCGGTGCGTGCGCGGCCGGGCCGGACGTCGCGCCTGAGAGCCTGATAGGCCGCAAGGCAGGCGATGTCGACGATCTGGCTGACCGAGGCGTCGAGCGGCACAATCTGCGCCGGATGGGCAAGGCCGAGGAGCAGAGGGCCGATCACCGATCCGCCGCCGAGCCGCGGCGCGAGCCTCGTCGCGATGTGCGCCGCATGCAGCCCTGGCATCACGAGAACGTTCGCGGTCCCGGAAAGACGGCAGAACGGATAGAGCGCGCGATAGGCAGGATCGAGCGCAACATCCGGACTCATTTCACCGTCGAATTCGAAATCCACCTTATGGCGCTGCAGGATGGCCGCCACCTCGCGCAGGCTCTCCACCGTCGGACGCCGCGGGTTGCCGAAGGTCGAGTGGGAGAGGAGTGCGACGCGTGGTTCCACGCCCAGATGGCGCGCCGCCGCCGCCGCCCCCTTGGCGATGCCGACAAGCTCAACGGGCGTCGGCCGCTCGTGGATCAGCGTATCCGCTACAAACAGCGTGCCGCCGCGCTCTCCCAGCATCACGGTCAGGCCGAAGGGAATGAGGCCGGCCGCCGGATCGATGGCATGGCCGATATCTTCGAGGCAGACTGCCGCCGAGCGCGTGACGCCGGTCACCATCGCGTCCGCATCCCCGGTTGCGACCATGCAGGCGGCGAATATATTGCGGTCCTGATTCACCACGCGCTGGCAGTCGCGTGCCAGAAAGCCTTGCCGTTGCAGGCGCGAATAGAGAAATTCGGCGTATTTGCGGTTCTCTTTAGAGAGACGCGCGTTATGAACCTCGATCCCGTCCACCTGGGCCAGCCCGAGACTCGCCATCGTCGCCTTAACGCGCTCTTCCCGACCGATCAGGACGGGCATACCGTAGCCGGCATTACGAAACGCGGCGGCCGCGCGGACCACCTTCTCTTCCTCGCCCTCCGCGAAGACGACGCGCTTGGGCTCGCCCCGTACCCGTTCCATAATGGTATCCAGAGCGTTGGCCGTACGATTGAGGCGACCGGAGAGTTCGCGGCCGTAGCGCCTCAGATCAGTGCTCGGGCGCGCCGCAACCCCGCTATCCATGGCCGCTTTGGCGACCGCCGGAGCGATATGGGAAATCAGCCGCGGATCGAAGGCATTCGGAATGATGTATTCCGGCCCGAACTTGAGGCGGCTCCCGGCGGCGGCCGTGTTCACCTCGTCCGGCACATCCTCGCGCGCCAACATCGCCAGCGCCTCGGCGGCGGCGATCTTCATCGCGTCGTTGATGGTGTGTGCGCGCACATCAAGCGCGCCGCGGAAAATGTAGGGGAACCCGAGGACGTTATTGACCTGGTTCGGATAGTCCGACCGTCCGGTCGCAATGATCGCGTCGGGGCGTGCGGCGCGCGCCTCATCGGGCGCGATCTCAGGGTCCGGGTTGGCCATAGCGAAGATGATGGGCCGGGACGCCATGCGGCGCATCATGTCCTTCGTCAGCGCCCCCTTCGCGGAAAGCCCGAAGAAAACGTCGGCACCTTCCAGGGCTTCGGCAAGGGTGAGCGCCCTGGTCGGCGCGGCGTGGGCCGACTTCCACTGATTCATGCCCTTCTCGCGGCCCTGGTAGATCACGCCCGCCGTGTCACAGAGCACGACATGGTCGGGCCGCACGCCCATCGCCTTGAGAAGCTCCGCGCAGGCGATGCCGGCAGCGCCTGCGCCGTTGATGACGACGTTTATCTCCCGAAACGCGCGCCCTGTGAGGTGGCAAGCGTTGATCAGGCCGGCGGTGGCGACAATCGCGGTGCCGTGCTGGTCATCATGGAAGACAGGGATGTCCATCAGCTCCCTGAGGCGGCTCTCGATCACGAAACATTCGGGAGCCTTGATATCCTCGAGATTAATGCCGCCGAAGCTTGCGCCGATATAACGAACGGCGCCGACGAACTCCTCGACGTCCTCGGTTGAGACTTCGAGATCGATCCCATCAATGTCGGCGAAGCGTTTGAACAGCGCAACCTTGCCCTCCATCACCGGCTTCGAGGCGAGCGCGCCGAGGTTGCCGAGGCCGAGCACCGCGGTGCCGTTGGAGATCACCGCGACCATGTTGCCGCGGGTGGTGTAGTCGTAGGCGAGCGTCGGATCCCGGGCAATATGCAGGCAGGGTTCGGCGACGCCGGGAGAATAGGCGAGCGAGAGATCACGTGCGGTGGTGAGCGGCTTGCTGATGCGTGTCTCGAGCTTCCCGGGGCGGCCCATCGCGTGCAGCGCCAGGGCTTCCTCGGCCGAGACATGTGCCGTACGCTGGTCAATGGTGCCATCGGCCATCAACGTTCCTCCTTGGTCCCCCCATCATGACGATCCGGCGGGGCAACGCAAAGCCTAGCCTTCGCACTCGCGGCAAAGGCGGCTAAACGGAGCCCATGGAGATGCGGAAGAGCACAACACCAGCGCTCGCCCAGTGGTTTGCCATCAAGGCCCAAAACCCTGATGCACTCCTCTTCTTCCGAATGGGGGATTTCTATGAGCTTTTTTTCGCCGACGCCGAGGCGGCCGCGACCGCGCTCGACATCGCGCTCACCAGCCGCGGGGAACACCAGGGTCAGCCGGTACCGATGTGCGGAGTGCCGGCCGCCGCCGCCGAACTCTATCTCGCCCGGCTGATCCGGCGGGGTTTCCGGGTCGCGGTGGCTGAACAACTCGAACGGGCGGCGGACCGCCGAGCCGGTGGACCCCTCCGGCGCGAACGGGTCCGCCTGGTGACGCCGGGGACCCTGACGGAGGAGGCCCTGCTGGAGGCCACCCGGCCTAACCTCCTGCTTGCCTTGGCATCCCTCCAGGAGGGACTAGGCGCGGCCTGGCTCGAAATCTCTACCGGTCTCTTCGAGACCGAGGCACTCGCTCCGCCCCTCCTCAGCGCCCTGCTCGGCCGGTTGGATCCGGCGGAAATCCTTGCCCCGGCCACGGTGCCTTTGGCCGAGTTCGAGCCCCGTCGGACCACGACCTACGCGGTACCTCCGCCGGAGGTCGCCAAGCGGCAACTCGCCGAGGCGTTCGGAGTTGCCAGCCTCGATGCGTTTGGAAGCTTTTCCAATGCCGAGGCGGCGGCGGCGGCGGCGGCTCTGATCTATGTCAGGGCAACCCAGGGTGGCGTGCTGCCGAAGCTTTCCCCTCCCTCTCCCCAGGGTGGGACCGCGCTCATGGCGATGGACGCTGCCACCCGTGGCAGCCTCGACATCCTGCGCACGCGCGACGGACGTACGGAGCACACGCTCGCATGGGCCGTCGATCGTACGCTCACGTCGTCGGGCGCGCGTGCCCTGGCGTTGCGGCTCTCAGCACCGCTGATCGACCCGGTCAGGATTACCGCTTGGCAGGATGCGTGGGCTTGGCTGCTCACTGCTCCCTCCGTAGTGGTCGAATTACGCGCGGTGCTCCGCGGCTGCCCTGACATGAGCCGCGCCCTCGCGCGGCTATCGGTCGGTCGGGGCGGGCCCCGCGATCTCGCATCCTTGTGCGACGGGTTACGGGTTTCGCATCAAGTCAAAGCGCTCCTGGCTGAGCCGCTGCCACCGAGTTTGGCGGTGGCACGCGGAGCGCTCGGGGGAGGCACTGCGCTGGTGGCGCGGCTCGTGGCCGCGCTCGTGGATCGGCCGCCGGCGCGCATCGAGGATGGCGGCGCGATTGTCGCAGGTTTTGATTCGGAGCTTGATGCCGAGCGGGAGCTTCGCGACGAGAGCCGCCGCATCGTCGCCCGGCTCGAGCGGGACCTTGCCGGCCGGTTCGGTGTCGCCGGCCTGAAGATCAGGTACCATGCCCAGCTCGGCTATGTGATCGAGGTGCCGGCGGCTGCGGTTGAGCGGCTCACTGTTGAGCCGGGGCTGGTCCTTCGCCAAGGCCTCGCGAGCGGTGCCCGCTTCTCCACGGCGGAACTCACGGAGCTTGACCGCCGGATCAGCGCCGCCGCCGAGCGGGCATTGGCGCGTGAGCAAGCGTTGATCCGCGACCTCACGGAGATGGCGCTGGCTGATGCCGAGGCGATTACCGCCGCCGCCGCCGCGCTGGCCGAGCTCGACATTGCGCAGTCCGCAACCCTGCTCGCGGAGGGCGGGCGATGGTGCCGCCCGCAGGTTTCGCCCGGATCCGAATTTCGCATCCGGGCCGGGCGCCACCCAGTCGTCGAGGCCGCACTGGGCGGCGGCGCCACGTTCGTGCCGAATGATTGCGATCTCGCACCCGAGCGGCGCGTTCTCCTGCTCACAGGCCCCAACATGGCCGGCAAGTCGACCTTTCTGCGGCAGAACGCACTGGTCGCGATCCTGGCCCAGGCGGGTCTGCCCGTGCCGGCCGAGTCAGCCGAAATCGGGGTAATCGACCGGCTCTTCTCACGGGTGGGCGCGGCCGATGACCTCGCACGCGGTCGCAGCACGTTCATGGTGGAAATGACCGAGACCGCCGCCATTCTCCGTCAGGCCGGCCCGCAGAGTCTCGTGGTGGTTGACGAAATCGGCCGCGGCACTGCCACTCTGGACGGCCTCGCGATCGCCTGGGCGGTGCTCGAAGCACTTCATTCGGGGCTGCGTTGCCGGACCATTTTCGCCACGCACTTCCATGAACTCGCTCGGCTTTCCACCGATCTGCCGCGGCTTCGACCGCACAGCATGCGTGTCAAAGAGTGGCACGGGAATGTCGTGTTCCTGCACGAAGTGGCGGAAGGCGCTGCCGGCCGCAGCTTCGGGGTTGCCGTGGCAAAGCTTGCCGGTGTGCCACATCCGGTGGTCGCCCGGGCCACCTCGCTGCTGGCCAAGCTCGAGGAGCGCGGTGCGGCGCTCACCGCGCCCGCTGAATTGCCGCTGTTTGCGGCGTCACAACCGATGGCCGCCTCGACGCCGGATCCGCTGCACGCGGCGGTTGCCGAAATCGACCCGGACGCACTGACGCCGCGAGCGGCCCTCGAGATTCTTTACCGCCTAAAGGCGCTCCTTCCTGTTCCCGCCGACAACGGGCGGCTAGCATCAGGGCAATGCTGATCGCTCCCACCTTTCCTGCCGAACCGGAGGCAGCGGCGGCCGCCCTCGCCGAAGCCATGGGTGACCTCGGCGAGCGGCTGGACGCAATCAAGCGCGACCAAGCGCTCGCTGTCTTTCGTCGCCATTTTGCGCGCATCCAGACCGCCGTTGGGGAGCGGTTCGAGCGTGGTGAGTTCTCGGGGCTCGCGGCCGCAAGGCGACTCGCCATGCTTACCGACGGGTTGATCCGCACGATCTTCGCTTTTGCGCTCGCGCGCTCGGGCGCCGAGCTCGACCAGCCGCTCGCGCTCGTGGCAACGGGCGGCTTCGGGCGCGGGGTGCTCGCTCCTTCCAGCGATATCGATCTGCTCTTTCTGAGCGCTGAGGAACCCACCGGGCCGACCCGCCACGTGGTTGAGTTTCTGCTCTACCTGCTCTGGGATCTCGGTCTCAGGGTGGGCCATGCCACGCGTTCGATCTCTGACTGCCTCGGGGTTGCGGCCGCCGATCTTTCCGTTCGCACCGCCCTTCTGGACGCGCGCCTGCTCGACGGGGACACTGAGCTTTTCGCAACGTTCGCCGCGCGCTTTCGCACCGAGTGCATCGAGGGTGCGCTCAGCAACTTTCTTTCCGGGAAGGCAGCCGAACGCGCGGCGCGTCACCAGCGCTTCGGTGAAAGCCCCTTCCTCGTCGAGCCGAACGTGAAGGAAGGACGCGGCGGCTTGCGCGACCTGCAGACCCTCTATTGGATGGCGAAAGCCGCCTTCAATGTGCCAAGCATTGCGGCGCTTGGCGCGGTACCTGTGGAGGGCGGACTCCTCTCCAGCTTCGAGGAGCGCCGCTTCCTGCGGTCACTCGACTTTCTTTGGGCCGTGCGCCTCCACCTCCATTACGTTACGGGGCGCGCCGAGGAACGGCTCACTTTCGATCTACAACCCGTGATCGGTGCGCGCATGGGCTACACACGACACGGCCGGCAGGACGGGGTTGAGCGCTTCATGCGCCACTATTTCCTGACCGCGCGCCAAGTCACACGGCTCACCCGCGTGCTCGAGCCGGCCATCCTTCGTGCCGCGCTCGGCCCGCCCGCAGTGGTCGGCGGATCCTCCGATCCGGCCCTCGCGGCCGATGGCTTCGTGCT
The DNA here is from genome assembly GCA_021816925.1 of Pseudomonadota bacterium. GTDB lineage: Bacteria > Pseudomonadota > Alphaproteobacteria > Acetobacterales > Acetobacteraceae > JAKAWQ01. The sequence continues at coordinate 22,158 of JAKAWQ010000036.1, read as the reverse complement.
CGAAGAAGGGAAGCTCGCCCTGCATGCGAAGGCCGACTTCGCCCGCGCGCCGCTCTCCATGCTCCGTCTCCTGGAGGTCGCGCGCGATCGTACGCTTGAGCTTCACCCGCTGGCGCTTCGTGCTTTGATTCGCAACGAGCGGCGCGCCATCGACTTGCGCGGGGACCCGCGCGCGGCGGCTATTTTGCTCGACCTCCTCTGTGGACGCGATGCGAAGCATAATCGTGCCGATGGAGCGCGCTGGCTCACCATTCTGAACGAGGTCGGCATCCTCGGCAGGCTTCTCCCCGACTGGGCGCATATCGTCGGGCAAATGCAGTTCGACACCTACCATGTCTTCACAGTGGACGAGCACACCATCGAGGCAATACGCGTTCTCAACACGCTCGAGCGGGGTGATCTGTCCGAGATCGCGCCGATCGCGTCGGGGTTGATGGATCAGCTTCAATCCCGACGCGCGCTCTACGTGGCTATGCTGCTGCATGACATCGCCAAGGGCCGCGGCGGTGATCATTCCGAGATCGGCGCCCGGATTGCGCTTACGGTGGCTCCGGCGCTTGGCCTTTCTGCCGAAGAGACGGAGATGGTCTCCTGGCTGGTGCTGCACCATCTGCTGCTCAGCCAGACCGCCTTCAAGCGCGACATCGACGACTCGAAGACGATCCTTGATCTCGCCGATACGGTCCAGTCTCCGGAGCGGCTGCGCCTGCTCCTGATCCTAACGGTTGCGGACATGCACGCGGTGTCGACGAAGGTCTGGAACGCGTGGAAGGCAACGTTGCTGCGCGAGCTATATGTACGCGTGGCCGAGGTGCTCGCCGGCGGGCTGGCGACAACCGAGCGGGACACTCGGGTCGCCCGGGCCCGCGCCGCCACGGCTGCGCTGCTCACGGACTGGCCGGAAACCGAGATTCAGAGATTCCTCGCACTCGGCTATCCCGGCTACTGGCTTGCTTTCGATCCGGCAACGCATGCCAGACATGCGCGCATGATTTGCGAGGCGGAAGGCCGCAACGCGCCACTCACCGTGGAGACGGCCGTGCTGCCCGCCCGTGCGGTAACAGAGGTCACGATATACACCGCCGATCACTCAGGACTTTTTAGCCGCATTGCCGGCGCGCTCGCGGTAGCCGGTGCGTCGATCGTCGATGCCCGAATCCACACGATGACCAACGGCATGGCACTCGATACGTTCTGGATCCAGGATGCGGCCGGCGGTGCATTCGATGCACCGCATCGTCTTGCCCGACTGTCCGTACTCGTCGAGCAGGCACTTTCGGGACGCCTGAAATTCGTGGCTGAGATCCGCAAAGTGACAAACGCATTGCTCGGCCGCCGTATGCGGGCGATCCATGTCCCGGCTCGCGTGGTGGTCGACAACCGCGCCTCTAACACCCACACCGTGATCGAGGTGAATGGACGAGACCGACCCGGCTTCCTGCACGACGTAACCGCGGCGATAAGCGGGCAGGGACTGACGATTGCCTCAGCCCACATCAGCACGTACGGCGTTCGCGCTGTCGATGTATTCTATGTGAAGGACATGTTCGGCCTGAAAGTCACCAATGAGCAAAAGCTGGTGCAACTGCGCGAATCCCTGCTGGCCGCAATCACTCCACCCGTCGAGCCCACGGCAGTGAGTCTGCCGCCGCGGCACCGACGTGCCCGCAGCGCGGCATAGATTCGGATACGAAAAGGGGCCGGTTTGCCGGCTGCCTAACGAGGGAGCGCCGCGAGATTGGGATCCCCGGCGAGGCGGGAACCTTCAAGGGTCGGCGCCAGGCCACGCCACGCGAGCGGCAGGTTGTGGCAGGAATTCACGTCGAGATCGATGAACAATCGCTCCAGGGCAACCGGGTGAAGGTCTTACCTCGCGATCATGCTGGCGAGGAAGCCGTCGTTCCAGGTGGCGGCTTTGCGCTTGAGGCGCAGCGAGATCTTCTCCAGTGTCTTGCGGATCAAACTGTGGGCGATGTGCTTGACCGTGGTGAAATCGGCCGGGGCATGGTCGGTTCGGACCCGGCAGTCGTCGCCGCAGCGCCTTGCCGGTGCCCTTCTGGCGCGGCCGCCGCGAGGTCTCGCCGTCGATGGCGATCACCCCCTCCGGCGTGCCGGTCAGTGCCGCTACCCAGGCCAGGAAGCGGCGATGGAATTGCTCGGCGTCCAGCACGGCCAGGATGTCGCTGAGATGGTCGTGTGCCGGGGTGGTGTTCGCCAACGGTCGGAAGCGGCGCAGCAGTTCCCGTTTATTCGCGCCGAACAGGGCGACATCGACCAGGGTCTCGCCGCCGATCGCACGTCCTGCTCGCGCGCCAGCGCCAATCGGATGCGGCTCCGTCCGCACACCGCCGCCTACTGTTGGTGTGGACGGCCCCCGACGGCATCGATGTGCCAGAATGAGGTCGTTACTGATCTCAGAGAGAAGAGGCCGTCCGTGGACGAGGTTAGCCGAAATGGGATGGATACGTCGAAGCACATTTTCCAGCTCCACGGGGTGGATGCCGCCGAGGTGCCGGTTCTGCGCAAGAAGTTCCGGCGCAAAGAGATGGTGACGTTCTTCGAGAAGCCCGCACGGAGGGTGATTGCGATCGAAGCTTGCGGTGCGAGCCATCATTGGGCACGGCTCCTGCAATCGTTCGGGCATTCGGAGAATCTGATCCCGCCTCAGCTCGTCAAGCCATGATCGTGTCCCACCGAGTGGTGTAGGAGCAATGTTCCTGGGCGAGCCACCCCGCCTGGGGACGGATATACGGTCTTACCTGCCGCGACGAGAGGCGCTCGCTCTTTGCCGCCTCCACAACGCAAACCGGGAACCTCAGAGGATGCGCCGGGCCGGAGGCAAGCTGCGGAAAGGCAACCGCGGGCTCAACCCGTAGGTTTGGCGGTTGCGGCCGCGCGCGGCATGCCGATCGGCGGCACTTCCTCCGTCATGCCGGCAAGCACCTCGGCAACATGGCGCACCTTCACGCTGCTTCCCTCACGTGACAGCCTTCCGGCCATGTTGAGAAGACAGCCAAGATCCCCGGCAAGCATAGTGTCGGCGCCTGTCGCCGTAACGTCCTTGGTCTTGTCGGTAACCATGCGCACCGAAATTTCGGGATATTTCACGCAGAACGTGCCGCCGAAGCCGCAACATAGCTCAGGTTCGGCCATTTCCTTGAGCGTCAGCCCGTCGACCGTCGCGAGGAGCCGACGCGGTTGCTCCTTGATTCCGAGCTCCCGCAAGCCGGAGCAACTGTCGTGATAGGTGACCGTTCCCTGGTACCGCGCTGGCACGCGTTCAATTGCCAGCACGTCGGTGAGAAAGCTCACGAGCTCGTAGGTACGATCGGCAAGCGAAGCGGCGCGGGGGCGCAGGTTCGGATCGTCATCGAAGAGGTGCGGCAGATGGCGCTTCAACATTCCGCCGCATGAACCGGATGGCACGACAACATAATCGTACCCGCTGAAGCCGTCGAGAATACGGCGCGCGATCTCGCGCGCGGTCGTCCGGTCGCCGTTGTTGTAGGCGGGCTGGCCGCAGCAGGTCTGCGCGCGCGGCACCTCGACGCGGCAGCCGGCCTGCTTGAGCAGGCGTAATGCGGCGAAGCCGACCGTCGGACGATGGAAGTCCACGAGGCAGGTAACGAACAACGCAACGCGCGGGCCGGCTTCGGGCATCCGACGATCCTAGGTTGAGCTGGGGGCGTGCGCCAGCCTCATGGCTTGGCAGCGGCCCTGGGCAGCAGCACATAGGCTTGGCCGCGCTCGTTCATCCGCCCTGCCAACGCCTCGGCACGAGTGCCCCAGCCGAAAAATATGTCGGCCCGAAGCGGAGTGGCGATCGCACCGCCGATGTCCTCGGCGACCATGAGATGCTGAAGCGGCCTGCCCGTCTCGGGGTTCGTGGTTGCCACCCACACCGGCGCGCCGAGCGGAATGAAGCGCCTGTCAACGGCGAGTGCGCGCTGCGGCGCCAGCGGAACGCCGAGGGCGCCAGGGGGGCCCATGTCGGGTGGAACACCGTTGAGGATACGAAAGAAAACGTAGGATGGATTCTCATCCATCATTGCCTGGGCATGGCCGGGGTGAGCCTTGAGCCAGGCAACGATCGCCCCAAGAGTGATTGCGTTCCTGGAGATCGCGCCGCGGCCGGCGAGGATGCGTCCGATCGGCACATAAGGCTGGCCATTCTCCCCGTCATAGCCAACTCTCAGCAGTTGTCCGTCCGGCAGCCGGATTCGTCCGGCTCCCTCGATCTGCAGCACGAACACATTCAGCGGGTTGGCGAGCCACGCGATTTCGAGATGCTGACCTTGCAACGCGCCGGCGACGATTTCGGCACGCGTGAAGTAGGGCACGAGGCGGCCGTTCCTTACCCTCCCGGCGATCAGCCGGCCGGCAAGGTCGGGCCGGAAATTGCCGAGATCGGCCTGCACGAGGTCGGGAGGCCTGCGGTAGAGGGGGGTGTCATAGTGTGCCGTTTCCCGCAGTGATCCCGTGACCTCCGGCTCGAAATAGCCCGAGTACCGCACCGTGGCATCGCCGTTTGCGCTGACCCGGTACGCCTCCAGGTAGTGCAAGAGGAACGTGCGCACCGCCGCCTCCTGCGCAGGAGGCACACTGCGCGCGGCGGCGCATGTTTTGGTCCATAGTCCGGCGGTGCCGCCAAGCGTGCCGGCCAAGCCGCTCCCGCCGAGCTTCTGATCGGCCGGCAGCGTCAGCAGCCGCGCACAACTCTCCTGGAACGCGGCAAACCCGGCAGCCACCCGATCGCTCTGCCAGCCGGGAAGCTGCTCCATGGATACCGGCTGCAACCCCATCGTCGGCGGCTGGCCTGGCGAAGGCTGCAGGGCACATCCGGCGAGGCTAAGGCCGAGTGCGAGCAGCGCCGCCCGCGCGAGGCGGCGTGTCACGCGCTGCGCGCGCTGACCAGCCGCCAAGTGGGATCGCGGGCGGAAAGGTCGCGCTCGAACGTCCAAAGATCGTTGATTTCGGTCACTGCGTCGGTTCCCGCAACCGGCTGCCCATTTGCTCCAAGCGTCACGTTCACCTGATCGGATACGAAGCGGACCGTTATCCGGGCTGTCGTGGCGGCAAGTTCCGCACCTTCGATCGTCGTGGCCGTGATGCCGCGAATCTCGGTTTTCTGCGTCTCGCCGCGGCTTTCCCGTTCGGCGATCGCGGTATCGAAGGTGCGGTAAGTTTCCTCGGAGAGGAGCGGGCGCAACGCGGCGCGGTCGCCCGAAGCAAAGCCGTTGACGATAAATCGGAAAGCCGTCTCCGCGCCGGAGAGGAAGTGCTGCGGATCGAACGTCCGGTCTACGTCCTGCATGCGCGCAAGGGCCTGGCCAATCGGGCTTGCCGGATCCGGCAGCGGGCGGCGAGACGCAGGCGGTGGGGCTTCCGCGCGGCCCTCGATCACGGGCGGAGGCCGCGGCCCCATACTCGCCGCCTGGGGATCAAGGGGAGGTCGCTCGAAACCGGTGCGCCGGCCGAGCACGCTGCGCAGCCGAAGCACCAGGAACGCGGCGATCAGGCCGAACAGAACGAGGTCGATCGGGAACCCACCCTGGCCCATCACGCTTCTCCTTGCCCGTTACCACATAGGCGGCGGCGGGCCCTGAGACAACTAAATCGGGACGGCGAAGCCGCGGTTGCCGCCGCCGACCGGGCCGGCTAGAGCGTGACCGGAGAGAATGACCGCGCCTCCGATCCTCCACCGGAACCCCTGTCAAGGTGCCGCAATCGCACCTTGGTTCCGCGCACGCGCGCTGTCGTCGGGAGAAGGTCCGTGATCCTGCTCCGGCACGGTGAGAGCGAGTTCAACCGGCACTTTTCGGCCACCAAGCGTGATCCCGGCATTCGCGACCCCGCTCTTACCGAGCGCGGCCGTATGCAGGTGGAGGCAGCGGTGTCCGCGCTTGCCGGAGCGCCGATCAGGCGTATCCTCGTCTCGCCTTACACGCGAGCGCTTGAGACCGCCGCGACCCTGGCCGGCCAGTTCGGCGTGCCCGTGGCGGTGCATCCTCTGGTTCGCGAGCGTTTTGCCTTCATCTGCGATATCGGCTCCCGCCGTTCCGAGCTCGAGCGACGATGGCCGGAGCATGACTTCTCCGAGCTTTCCGAGGTCTGGTGGCCGGACGCAGCCGAGCCGCACGACGACGTGATTGGCCGAGCGGCGCGATTTCGCGCCGAGATGGCCGCGAACACGGAAGCCGAGCACTGCCTCGTGGTCAGTCACTGGGGGTTCATACTGGCGTTGACCGGCCAGAGCGTGCCGAACGGGGCGTGGCTGCATTGTGACCCTGCCGCGCCGCCGCCGGCCGAACTCGTCTGGAAGCCCTGACGTCAAGCGGGAGAGGGAAAAAGGAACATGTCGGAGAGCACGACCGCCGGCGCCCCGGTGACCACGCTGCCGCTGACTATCAACCTCCAATACATCAAGGACCTATCCTTCGAGGTACCGGGCGGGCCGCAGATCTTCACGCAGTTGCGCAGCCCTCCTCAGGTTGCGATCACGATGGATGTGCAGGCGCGGCGGTTGCAGGAGGCGCAGCCGGTGTTCGAGGTCGCGCTCGTGGTGCGTGCCGAGGCCAGCCTCCCCGCTGCCGGCAACGGGCAGGAATCCGCGCAGGGCAAGCAGCCGGTCTTTCTGGCCGAGCTCACCTACGCCGGCATCTTCACGCTCGGGACCTTGCCGGAGAATGCCGTCGAGCCGGTACTTCTGGTGGAGTGTCCGCGCCTTCTGTTCCCGTTTGCGCGCAATATCGTTGCGGATCTCACGCGTGATGGCGGTTTCCCGCCGGTCATGCTGGCACCCGTCGACTTCGTGGCTCTCTGGCAGAGCCGCCGAGTGCAGTCTTCGCTAAGCGCGATCGGGTCGGCGCCAAGCCTCGCCTGAAACGCTGACACGGAGGCCCGACGCTGCCCTTTCCTTGCGATTGCGCACGCCTATAATCCCCGGCGCGGCCTCTTAGGCCGCCAGAACACGGGGGGCAGGCATGAATCCGGTATTCGCGCGGCGTTCTTTCATCCTCGGCTCGGGCATGGTGCTGAGCGGCCTCGGGCTTGCCTCGCGCGGTGAGGCGGCCGCGCCCCCTGACACGCTCGTCGTCGGCATCGCCGCCGATCCGACCGGCTTCGATCCGGAGGCGGTGCTGAACAACACTTCCGGCTTCGTCATGGCAACGGTGTTTGACGGCCTGATGAAATACAAGCCCGGCACCACGGATCCAGAACCCGGGCTCGCGCAATCCTACGAGGTTTCTCCGGACGGCCTGACGTACACCTTTCGTCTCCGGCCGAATGTCAGCTTCCACGACGGCACGCCGCTCAATGCCAAGACGTACCTTGCCGGCATCGACCGGCTGCTGAACAAGGCCAACCCGAATTACATCTACAACACCGGCCCGGTGGAAGGGTACATCGACTTCACCTATGGCTCGCTCGCCTCGTACACGGCCAAGGACGACATGACCGTTGTCTTTGTTCTGAAAGCGCCGAGTGCTCCCTTCCTGACCAGCCTCGCAATGGTCTGGAACGGTGTCGCAAGCCCGACCGCCGCAGCCAAGTACGGCAAAAGCTTTCGCCAGCATCCGGTTGGCACCGGGCCCTTCATCTTCCGCGAATGGCGGCCCCGCGATGCTATCCTGCTGGACGCCAATCCCGGGTATTGGAACGGCAGGCCAAAAGTCGGTAAGCTCGTCTTCAAGGAATATCCGGATCCGTCTGCCGGGCTGCTTGCGCTCAAGAACGGCGACATGCACATCTGGGCCGACACCAACACCGAACTTCTGCCGGCCATCCGCGCGGATCGCGATCTCACGATCCTGACACAGCCCGGGCTCGCGGTGAGCGGCGTGGGCATGCCCTGCGACACACCGCCCTTCACCGATGTCCGCGTACGCCAGGCCTTCAACTACGCGGTGGACAAGAACGCCATGGACAAGGCCCTTTACCAGGGCCTTGCCGCACCGATGACGTCTCCCTTGCCCGCTTCGGAGTGGAGCTTCGATCCCTCCCTCAAGGGTTATCCATACGATCCGGCCAAGGCGAAGTCCCTGCTCGCCGCCGCCGGCGTTGCGCCCGGGTTTGCGGTCGAGCTGCTGGCTTACAATTCGGGCCGCGGCTACAACCCGGTCGGGCCCGACCTCGCGGTCGCGGTGCAGGGCTATCTCGAAAAGGTCGGCGTCAAGGTGACCGTGCGCAAGATCGAGTTCGGCGCCTACCTCACCACCATTCGCTCGAGCAAGTACAAGGGAATGTTCCTCGTCGGCTGGACCGGCGACAACGGCGATCCTGACAATTTCCTCAATGCACTCTTCGGCGGCAGCAACATTCCCGTCACCGACACCGTTCGCTATCGCAATCCTGTGCTCGATGCTCTCTTCGTCAAGGGTCTGAAAAGCAACAGCCATGCGGAGCGTGTGAAGATCTATCAACGGGCCCAGCGTATCATTCTTGATGCGGCGCCCTGGATCTTCATCAACTCGGTTCTGCAGGTGCGCGCCGTCAGCAATCGGGTCAAGGGATATCAGCTGAATCCGACGCAAATGTTCTTCGACATGGAGAAGGTTTCGCTCACCTGATCGGCCACGCGGGTCTCCTCGAGGCGCCCGCTTCGTGCTCGACTATCTGGCCGGACGCTTTGCGCAACTTCTCATCGTTCTGTTCGGAGTAAGCGTCGTCGTCTTCATCGCCATGCATCTCCTGCCCGGCGATGTGGCGACGCTCCTCCTCGGCGACCGGGCGACCGCCGCTTCACTTGCCCGACTCCGCCACCAGCTCGGCCTCGACCAGCCGGTGATCGTGCAGTACTGGCGGTTCCTCTCCGGTGCTCTCTCGGGAGACTTCGGCACTTCTCTGCGCGACAACCGCCCCGCCTTTGGCGAGGTTCTTCAGGCCTTCCCCGTGACGCTCGAGCTCACGCTTTCGGCGCTCCTGCTGGCGGTTGCGATCGGCGTGCCGCTCGGCGTTGCCGCCGCGCTCAACGAAGGCACCTGGATCGACACGGCAATTACGACACCTACGCTCTTCGGTGTCTCGATGCCGGTCTTCTGGCTCGGGTTGATGGTGCTGCTCGTGTTCTCGGAGAAGCTCGGCTGGCTGCCCGTCGGCGGGTTGATGCCGATCGGTGTGCACATGGCGCGCCCGACGGGCCTCAGCATCCTCGATGCCGTCCTCTCCGGCCGATCCGGCCTCGTCTGGCAGGCGCTGCGCCACCTCCTCCTTCCGGCGGCAACACTCGCCACGATTCCGCTTGCCCTGATCACCCGCATCACGCGCGGTGAGATGCTCTCCAGCATGAATCTCGATCATGTTCGCACCGCCCGCGCCAAGGGGCTACCCGAAAGCCGTGTGATCCGGGCACACATCCTGCGAAATGCACTCATCCCGATCGTCACAGTGATCGGCCTGCAGCTCGGACTATTGCTGTCCGGCGCGGTGCTCACCGAGACGATCTTTTCGCTGCCCGGACTTGGCCGGCTCATGGTGGATGCCATTCTTGCTCGTGATTACCCGGTGGTACAGGCGGGCGCGGTGTTCGTTGCCACGGTCTTCGTGCTGGTCAACCTCGGTGTCGACCTTTGCTATGCCGTGCTTGATCCGCGCATTCGTCGCCAATGAGCGCAAGTACTGCCATCGGCGAGCCGGCGGCGTTGCGTGCCGCCATTGCCAGGCCGGCAGCCCGGATCGGGCTCGGGATTGTCACTCTGTTCCTGTTTCTTTGCGCCTTCGCCCCGGTGATCGCTCCTTACAACCCCTTCGACCAGAACCTGATGGGTGCGCTCGCCTCTCCCTCAGCGGTCCACCTGCTCGGCACCGATCAGTACGGCCGGGATGTCGCAAGCCGGGTGCTCTACGGTGCGCGCTACGCACTCCTTGCCATCATCGTCGGCGATGGCCTTGCCCTTGCGTCGGGCACCGCCATGGGGCTGGTGGCGGGGTATCTCGGCGGCGTTGCCGATGCCGTGATCATGCGTATTGTCGATGTCCTTCTCGCCTTTCCTTATCTTTTGCTCGCACTTATCATCGTTGCTGCGCTTGGCCCGAGCCTGCTGCACTCGATGATCGCGATCGGCATTGTCTATACGCCGCAATACGCCCGGCTGGTCCGTGGCCAGGTCCTCGGTGTTCGCCACACAGATTTTGTCCGCGCCGCGCGTGCGCTCGGAGCGTCGAGCCGGCGCATCATGTTGCGCCACGTGGCGCCGAACAGCCTCTCCCCGGTGATCATCATGGCGACGCTGCAGGCGGGTGCGGTCGTCGTCGAAACGGCTGGCCTCTCCTTCCTCGGTCTCGGCGCCCAGCCGCCGTCGCCCGACTGGGGGGCGCTTCTGGCCGACGGGCAGAACTACTTTCTCACCGCGTGGTGGATCGCGACTTTTCCGGGGCTCGCGATCTTCCTCGTCGTGCTCGGCTTCAACCTGCTCGGTGATGCGCTGCGGCGCGAATTCGATCCGCGCGCCCGATGAACCGTTCTCTTCTCTCGGTAGAGGACTTCTCGCTCTCCTATGGTGCAGTCCCGGCACTTCATCAGGTCTCGATCCGAATCGCTCGGGGTGAAAGCCTCGTCATCGTCGGCGAATCCGGCTCGGGTAAGTCTTCGCTCGGGCTTGCCGTGATGCGGCTCCTGCCGCGCACCGCGCGGATGACAACGGGCACGATCCGCTTCCTGGCCAGCGATGGGACGTCGCACGAGCTCACGACGACCGACGCCACCATTCTGCAGCGCCTGCGCGGCAAGGAAATCGGCATGATCTTTCAGGAGCCGATGACCAGCCTCAACCCGGTCTATCGTATCGGAGACCAGATCACCGAGGCGATCCGTTTTCACGAGGCGTTACCGCGAACTGCTGCGCGGGACCGCGCCGTCGCACTGCTCGCGCATCTCGGCATCGCCGAGCCGGAGCGGCGAATGGCGGCCTTCCCGCACGAGCTTTCGGGTGGGCTCCGTCAGCGGGTGGTGATCGCGATCGCGCTGGTCTGCAACCCCTCGCTCCTGATCGCCGACGAGCCGACCACCGCCCTCGACGTTACCGTCCAGGCGCAGATCCTCGATCTTCTCAAACGGTTGCGTGGCGAGCGCGGCATGGCACTCCTGTTCGTTACGCACCACCTCGGCGTGGCGCGCGAAATCGCCGATCGGATCCTCGTCCTTTATGCCGGTCGAGCCGTAGAGGAGGGTCCGGCGGCCGCGGTGATCGCCCATCCGCTGCATCCCTACACGAGGGCGCTCCTGCAATCGGTGCCCCGCCTTGGCATGAACAAGGACGAGATGACACTGCCGGCGATCGGCGGCGCGGTGCCGGATCCCGCACAGGTTCCGCACGGCTGTGCCTTTGCTCCCCGCTGTCCGTCCTTCCGCTCCGGCCTTTGCGACGCGGCGCCACCGCCGGTCACCACCTTCGGCGAAAACCGGAGCGTGCGATGCTTTCGCGCCGCGGAGCTGGCTGCGTGAACATGCCGCTCCTTACGGTCGAAGATCTCTCGGTGCGTTTCCCGGCTCGCCGCGGCTTGTTCCGCCGTCCGGCCCTCCTGCAAGCCGTGACCAACGTTTCCTTTCAACTCGACCCGGGAGAGATTCTGGGGCTCGTCGGCGAATCGGGATCCGGAAAGACCACCATCGGCCATTGCGTGCTCGGTCTTACGGAGCCGAGCGCCGGGCGCATCCAGTTTCGCTCGCAGGATATTTCCAGGCTCTCCGGAACCACGCTTCAGCAATTCCGGCGCGCGGCGCAGCCGGTCTTCCAGGATCCCTTCGGCTCGCTTGATCCGCGCATGCGGGTTGAGGAGATCCTCGCCGAACCGCTTGCAATCCATCGCCTGGCACGGACCCGGGCGGCGGCGCGCGCGCGCGTCGCGACGCTGATGGATGAGGTGGGGCTCGTGTCCGCACTTGCCTCTCGCCTGCCGCACCAGCTTTCGGGCGGGCAGCGCCAGCGCGTCGGCATCGCGCGTGCGCTGGCCTGCGACCCTGTGCTCCTGATCGCCGACGAACCGGTTTCCGCACTCGACGTCTCGATTGCTGCTCAGGTCACGAACCTCCTTATTGCGCTGCAACGGCGCCGCCATCTTGCGATGATCCTGATCGCTCACGACCTTGCAACCGTCTGCTACGCGGCTGACCGCGTGATGGTGCTCTATCTTGGCCGGATCATGGAGATCGCGTCGGCCAAGGAGATCTTTTCCGCACCGCGGCATCCCTATACGCAGGCGCTGATGGCCGCGGTCCCGGAACCGGACACGGGGCTCGCCGCCAGCCGTATTCTCCTTGACGGGGACCTGCCGAGCCCGCTCGCGCCGCCCTCCGGTTGCGTCTTTCGTACCCGCTGCCGGCATGCGGAACCTGCCTGCGCCGAGACCATCCCTCCGTTGCGGGAGCTTTCGCCCGGCCACGTTGCCGCCTGCCTGCGTGCCGAAGAGGCGGTTGTCCGCCAAGGTGCGGCCGGGCGGGCGCAATTCGTGAGCGGATAGATGGCGTCGGTCGAGACGGTCTCGGAAACCTCGATCCTCGGCCGCGCATTCGCGAACCCTATGCTCTGGCTCATGGGAGGGTTCGGCTTTGCCTCCGGCTTGCCGCTTCCACTGTCCGGGTTTACGCTTCGGCAGTGGTTTGCCGAAGGCCATGTCTCGCTCGGGGCGATCGGCCTCACCGCGGAAATCGGTCTCTCCTACTCGCTGAAGTTTCTGTGGGCACCGCTCATGGATCACGCGGCTCCGCCGGGCGTCTTGGCCCGTTTCGGCCGCCGGCGCGGCTGGTTGCTGACCGTCCAGCCTGCCCTCGTACTGTCGGTGGCGCTTCTCGCCCTCTCCCGTCCTGCCGTCGCCCCTGCTCTCGCCGCCGGCGCCGCCGCGCTGGTCGCCTTCCTCTCCGCCAGCCAGGACATCGTCATCGATGCCTGGCGCATCGAAACCTTCCCCGCCCGCCTGCAGGGCGCCGCCATGGCAGCCTATGTCTGGGGATATCGTGCGGCCCTCTTGATCTCGGGCGCCGGCGCCATCGCTCTGGCAACCCCGCTCGGATGGCACCTTTCGCTGTTCCTGATGGCCGGCCTCGCGGCGTTCGGAATTCCCGTCACCCTGGCCGCGCGTGAACCGCCGCCGCCCGCGTCGGGATCGTTCTCCCCTCACAGTCTCCGCCAGCGCCTCGCCGAATCGCTCGTTGCTCCCTTGCAGGAATTCCTCGCCCGGCCGGGTGCGGTTCCCATCCTCGCCTTCGTCGTACTGTTCCGACTGGGAGAGGCCATGGCCGGCGTGATGCTGCCGCCCTTCTATCGAGCGCTCGGCTTCAATCGGGCCGCCGTCGCTCTCGCGTCGGGGCCTGTTTCGCTTGCTGCTGTCCTTGTCGGCGCGGCACTCGGGGGGTGGCTCGTCGCACGCCTCGGTGTCGGCCGCGCTCTCCTTTTCACGGGCTGGGTGCAGACACTCTGCCTCGCCATGTACGTGCTCCTTGCCTACTCTGCAGGAAGCCACGGCGTTCTGCTCGCCACTTCGGCCGTCGAATCGTTCACGGAAGGTCTCGCGGATGCGGCATTCATCACTTACCTCTCCGGCCTCTGCTCGCGTGCCCACACGGCCACCCAGTACGCGCTCCTTTCATCTGTCGCTGCCCTTGCGCTGCGCACGGTCGGTGGCCTCTCCGGTTTCCTTGCCGCTGCCGCGGGATGGAAGCTCTTCTATTCCCTCACCACCTTTGCCGCCTTCCCGGCGATGGGCGTGATGATCTTCCTCCTCCGTCGCTTTCCGCCCGAGCCGAAGCCGGCCCCGGAACCACGTTGGTGAAAACCGCGGCGAAATGCCGCGGGGATGTGAGATCAAGGATTTTGCACTGCACCGCTCCAGCCGCGGGGCGGGGACGCGCGGCCGCGCCGCTCGGACGACCCCGCGCGAGCATTCCCCGACGCTTACCCCTTGACGGGCGAAGACAGCCCACGTCACTTGCGGCGACTTGCACAGGAGTCCCAGCATGCCGGAATTCAAGGATGGATATGTCATCGCTCCACCTCCGGTGATCGCCGTGCCCGTCATTGGAAATGGCCGGTTTTCCGTGCGCCGCGTCTTTTGCGTCGGGCGAAACTACACCGGGCACCAGCGCGTCGGCCGGCTTTATGAAGAAGAAGCGCGCCTCGCGGTTCGGATCCCCGCCCACCTCTCGCGCCTGGTGCAGCTTGCGCCGGGCGATCTCATCTTCACAGGAACGCCGGCCGGCGTGGCCGCCGTCGGGCGAGGCGACGGACTCGAAGGAGAGGTGGAGGGGGTGGGCGGCGTGCGAACGAAGATCGTCTGATGGCACCGCGCCGGCGCAGGCTCCGCGTTGCCACCTGGAACATCAATTCGCTGCGCCTGCGGCAGCGGGAGCTTGCGGCGGTTGTCGAAGCAGTCGAGTCCGACATTCTCTGCCTGCAGGAGACCAAGGTTCCGGACGAACTCTTTCCCGAACTTCTGCCTCCGGCACTCGGATTTCCGCATTTTTACCGGCGCGGGATGAAGAGCTACAACGGCGTTGCAATTTTCTCGCGCATTCCGATCGAAACGATGCAGGAGTCGCCCGACTGGTGCGGCAAGCGCGACTGCCGGCACCTTGCGGTTGTGCTCGATCTCCCGGGTGGCCCGCTCGAATTGCACAATTTCTACGTCCCCGCAGGCGGGGACGTGCCCGACCCCAGCAAGAACGAGAAATTTGCCCACAAGCTGGCATTCCTTGCCGAGGCGCGGAAATATTTCGTTGCACGCGGCAAATTTACACGGACCGTGCTGGCGGGAGATCTCAATGTCGCGCCGCTCGAAAACGATGTCTGGAGCCATCGCCAGCTTCTCGACGTGGTGAGCCACACGCCTGTCGAGACGGAAGCGCTTGCGGCCTGGCAGGCCACCGGGTTCACGGACGCTGTGCGCCATTTCGTCCCCGAGCCGCAAAAACTCTTTACCTGGTGGTCGTACCGGAACCGCGACTGGCGCGCCTCCGATCGTGGCCGCCGGCTCGATCACGTTTGGGTTTCCAACGATCTTGCAGGCGCCCTCATCCGGCAGTCCGTGCTCAAGGATGCGCGCGATTGGAAACTCGCCTCCGACCACGTTCCGGTCGTCGTGGAATTGAGGGTGTGACACCCGAGGCGGCGCTGGCGGGACTCTGGCGCGAAGCCGGGCTTCCCGAGGAGGCACTGGCCGGGATTGCGTTCCACGGCGCGGACCCTGTGCTGCCTTCTTCCTTTGCGGTCGGAACGGCGGCGGCGGTGAGCATCGCCGCGGCTGCTCTGGCTGCGGCCACGCTTCTGCTGCGCCGCGGCGGTCCTGCCGGGGCGGTCGAGATCGCGCTTCGCGACGCCGCGATCGAATTCCGTTCCGAACGCTATCTTCGAGTGAACGGTGCTCCGCCGCCCGATCTTTGGGATGCGATCGCGGGCCTCTACCGCACGGCCGATGGCTGGGTGCGCCTGCACACCAACTTCCCGCACCATCGCGACGGCGTTCTGAAGCTGCTCGGCAGCGTGCACGAACGGGCGGCAGTGGCGCGGGCGCTTGCGCAATGGAGCGCCACGGAATTCGACCGCGTGGCAACCGATGCGGGGCTCGCGGTCGCGTGGCTCCGCTCCTTTGCCGAATGGGACGGCAGCCCCGAGGGAAGGGCTCTCGGCGAACAGCCTGTGGTTGCGATCGAGCGGTTGGGAGATGGGCCGCCGGTGGTGCCGGCGGCGGCTTCCCGACCGCTTGCGGGACTCTCTGTGCTCGACCTGACGCGCGTGATCGCGGGCCCCGTAGCCGGCCGGACGCTGGCGGCGCACGGCGCCGAGGTGCTGGCAATCACCGCACCCTATTTGCCGCAAATGGTCCCGCTCCTGATCGACACGAGCCGCGGCAAGCGCTCCGCCTCTCTTGATCTTCGCGATGCCGAGGGGCGTGCAACGCTCGCGAAGCTCGTAGGCGGGGCCGACGTGTTCGTGCAATCCTACCGTCCCGGCGCGCTCGATCGGCTCGGCTTCGGGACGGAGGAGATTATGCAGCTCCATCCCGGAATTATCTGCGCCACACTGTCGGCTTACGGATTCCGTGGGCCGTGGGCAAACCGGCGTGGCTTTGACAGCCTGGTGCAGACGGCGAGCGGGTTCAACGATGCCGAGGCCGCTGCCGCCGGCGAAGAGACGCCGAAGCCGCTGCCCGCGCAGGCGCTCGATCACGCCTCCGGTCAATTGCTTGCGTTCGGCATCATGGCCGCGCTGCTGCGGCGGGCCGCCGAGGGCGGAAGCTGGCGTGTTCGCGTCTCGCTTGCGCGCACGGGTCTCTGGCTGCGTTCTCTCGGCCGCGTCGCCGACGGCTTCGCCTGCGCCGATCCCGGCATCGAGGACGTGGCGGATCGGCTGGACGAGGTAGAGTCGGGCTTCGGCCGCCTCTCTGTGGTTCGCCCGGCGGCGCGGATGCCGGCAAGTCCGCTTTGCCACGACCGGCCGGCGGTGCCGCCGGGCACGGATCCCGCACGCTGGGCCGAGTGAGCTTTCCCTCTGGCGCCCGAACGGGCGAGAGGATATTAAATTGTCGAGGGATTAACTCAAAGGGAGGCTGCGAACATGAAAAATCGGCAACACCCGGCGCTCGGGCGGCGATCGGTGCTGGCGGCAGGTCTTGCGGCAGGCGGCGCGCTCAGCCTGCCCCTCGCCGTCCCGCAGCCCGCAGAGGCAGCGGGTTTCCCGCCTCTCGGCACGTTTCCCGCCGGGGTGAGCGGGGATTCCGTGTTTGTCGGCATTACGTCCCCGCTCACCGGCGCCTATTCGGCAGACGGCAAAGACCATGCGCTCGGCTATGAACTTGCGATCGCCGAGATCAACGCAGGTGGCGCAAATCCCGCGGCCTGGGGCCTCAAGGGCAAGGGCGTGCTCGGCAAGACCATCCGCTACAAGATCGCGGATGACGAGCTCAAGGCCAATGTCGGCGTGCAGGAGGAGACGCAGTACATCGAGCAGGACAAGGCGATCATGATCACCGGCTGCGTGGACAGCGCCACCGCGATCGCGGTGGAAGAGCTCGCCCAGCGGATGAAGGTGCTCAACATGGTCGGCTGCAGCGGCTCGAACGACACCACCGGCAAGGATTGCCAGCGCTACGGCTTCCGCTCGCAGCCCACGGCCTACATGGCGGCACACGCGCTCGGCCCGGTGGTTGCGAAGGCGCTGGGGTCGAACCGCAAGGCCGCCTATCTCGTGCCCGACTATACTTACGGGTTTTCGGTGTTCGACAGTTTCTCCGCCGCCACGAAGAAATACGGCTGGACGGTTGTCAGCAAACAGATCGTTCCGGTCGGTGCCGCCGATTACAGCTCGGCGTTGATCAACATCGCGAACAGCGGCGCGGACGTGTTCGTCAATGTCGCGTTCGGCAATGACGCGGTTGCCTCGGGCAAGCAGGCGGACCAGTTCGGCGTGCTGAAGAAGATGAAGATGGTCGTGCCCAACATCTCTTCGTTCCAGGCGCAGGAGACGGGTGCGAAGATCATGGGCGGCGTGTTCGGCACGCTCGATTTCTGGTGGACGCTCCAGGACCGCTTCCCGCTGGCCAAGCGCTTCGTCGAGGCGTTCTACGCCAAGAACAAGTACTACCCGAACTGGGGCGCGCACATTGCCTATATGCAAACCTATATCTGGGCGCTCGCGGTCGAACGCGCGGGCACCTTCTATCCGGTCAAGGTGATCAAGACGCTCGAAGAATCGAAGGCGGATCCTTTCGATTCCACTCTCGGCAAGGTGTGGTACAGAGCCGAGGACCATCAGATGATCCGCCCCGTTCCGGTGGTTCAGGGCAAGACGCCGGCGGAGATGAAAGGCCCGGACGATTTCTTCAAGATCGTGGAGCTGGTGCCGGGCGAGCAGGTCATCAATCCGGTGACCGACCTGATGGGCTGCAAGCTCGGCACCTATACCTGATCTGACCGAGCGCGAATGCGTCGGGGGCCATGCCTGGCCTGCCCCTTCTTCTTGCGCAGGCCTTCAACGGGCTGGCGCTCGGTTCTCTTCTCGCCCTTTCGGCGAGCGGGCTCACGATCACGCTCGGCACGCTCGGCGTGCTCAACTTCGCGCATGGCGCCCTCTTCATGCTGGGCGCCTACGCCGCCTTTGTCGTGCTCGGCCACACCCATTCCTTCGTCCTGATGGTGCTGGCGGGCGGCGGATTTATGCTTCTGATGGGCTTTCTCATCGAGCGGGTCGTCATCCGCCTCTATTACGACCGGCCACACGAGGATCAGATCCTCGTCACGTTCGGCATCGGCATCCTAATCGTCGAGGGCGTTCGTTTCATCTTCGGAGGTCTGAGCCAGCGCGTCCCTCTGCCCGCATGGGGCCAGGGCATCGTTGCGCTCGGTTTCATGCTCTATCCGAAATACCGCCTTGAAGTGATCGGCATCGTCGCCGTCGCGCTCTTCGCTCTCTATCTCGTGCTTTACCGCACGCGCATCGGCCTGATCGTGCGGGCCGGGATCGAGGACACGACGATGGTGAACATGCTCGGCGTGAATGTACGCCGGACCTTCATGCTTGTGTTCGCGGTGGGCGTGCTTGCGGCCGGGTTCGCCGGCATGGTCTATGCGCCGCTCGTTGCGGTCGATCCCGACATGGGCGGTGCCTTCCTCGCCGAATCGTTCGTCGTGGTGGTGATCGGCGGGCTCGGGTCGTTTCCCGGCGCCGTCGTCGGCGGACTCGTTGCGGGCGAGATCATCAGCCTGACCAGCGCGTTCAATGCCGAATACTCCTATGTCATGCTGTATGCGGTGATGGCGCTTCTTCTGGTGGTCCAGCCGCGCGGCCTGTTCGGTTCCGAAGGGCGGGTGTGACCGGGCGGAGCGGCGTGGCCGCGCGGGCCGTCTTGCCGGAAGTTGCTCTTGCGGCGGCGCTTGTCGGCGGCTTCTTCGTTCTGCCTTTCATCGGCGGCTCCGCCGACATGTTCGGGCGCATCCTGATGTGGGGCCTGTTCGGGCTCGGTCTCGACCTCCTATTCGGTTACACCGGGCTCCTCTCGTTCGGCCAGGCGGCGTTCTACGGGACCGGCGGGTATGTCGCGGCCTGGCTGCTCGTCACGCACACAATCGGCAACGTCTGGCTTGCGCTCGCGTTCGGTACGCTCGCCGCCGGCCTTTGGGGCATTCTGATCGGTTGGCTTGCGCTCCGCCGCGTCGGCATCTATTTCGCGATGATTACGCTTGCCTTCGGCGAGATCTCGTTCTTCCTCGAGAACTCGCCGCTCGCCCACTGGACCGGCGGAGAGAACGGGCTGCCGGGCGTGCCGGTACCGCACCTCGGTCTCGGGCCGCACGCGTTTGCCTTCACCAGCGGCTGGCGCATGGACGCCCTCGTCGGCGCATTCTTCCTCGCCGGCTTCGCGTTGGCGCGGCGTATCGTGCACTCCCCGTTCGGCGCGGTGCTGCGTGCGATCAAGGACAACGCGGACCGCACGGCCGCGCTCGGCCATGCGGTCGGCCGTTACAAGCTCGCGGTCTTCGTGATCGCCGCGCTTTATGCCGGGCTCGCGGGCGGCCTTCTCGGCGTGTTCCAGAGCTACATGCCGCCCGAGGCTTTTTCGCTCGATACCTCCGGCCAGCTCGTCGCGCAGACGATTATCGGCGGCGTCGGCACGCTGATCGGGCCGCTCCTCGGCGGCGCCGTCTGGCTTTATCTGCAGCAGAATCTGCAACGCATTCCCGGTGTCGGCGGCCTCTGGAAATTCCTCCTCGGGCTCATCTTCGTGCTGCTCATCACGCTCTTCCGCCGCGGCATCGCGGGTTCTCTCCGGGAATTCTGGCGGCACCGCCAGCGCACGTCCTTGGCGCGCAGCGCGGAGACGGGATCGCCGCTCGCCGCGCCGCCAACTCTGCCCCTCACCGCTCCAGTGGTGCACGCCACCCGCTCGCCGGCGCTCGAGGCGCGCGGTCTCAGCAAGAGCTACGGCGGTATCAAGGCCGTTCAGGATGTTTCATTAACGGTGGAACGAGGAACGATACAGGCGGTGATCGGGCCGAATGGCGCGGGCAAGACCACGCTCTTCAAGATGCTGCACGGCGAGGTCCCGCCGAGTTCCGGCGATGTCTTCTTCTTCGGCCGGCGCATCACGGGGCTTGGCGTCACCAGCGCCTGCCAGGCCGGCATCGGCAAGAGCTACCAGGTGAACCAGCTCTTTGCCGGGCTCACCGTGCGCGAAAATCTGCGGGTGGCCGCGCTTGCCCGCAGCCTCGGCGCTTTTCGCCCCGCCCTCCTTGCCGCCGCGACCGCGATTCCCGCCGTCGAGCGCCAGATCGAGGCGGTGCTCGCCACCATCGGTCTCGAAGCGCGCGCCGAGCTTCTGCCGGGGACGCTTGCCTATGGAGAGAAGCGGCGGCTGGAAATCGGACTGGCGCTTGCTGCCGGCCCGCACGTGCTGCTGCTCGACGAGCCGCTCGCCGGCATGAGCCCGGAAGAGCGCGTCGCGACCAAGCGGCTGATCGCGAGGCTCAGCGAGCGCGCCACACTTCTCATCGTCGAGCATGACATGGATGCGGTCTTCGAGCTCGCCCAGCGCATCAGCGTGCTTGCCAACGGGATTCTCCTCGCCCATGGCACGCCCGCGGAGGTTCAGAGCGACCCGGCAGTGCAGGAAGCCTATCTTGGAGGGTTGCACGCGCATGAGTCTGTTGGAAGTTGACCGCATCAACAGCTATTACGGCGACTCCCACGTCCTGTTCGATGTGTCGCTCACGGTTGCCGAAGGCGAGGTGGTGGCGCTTCTCGGCCGCAATGGTGCGGGCAAGACGACAACCCTCAAGACCATCATGGGCGTGCTTCGCGCGGGAAGCGGCAGCATCCGCGTGGCCGGCCGGCCGATCGAGGCCTTGAAGCCGTTCGAGATCGCGCGGCTTGGCGTTCAGCTCGTTCCGGAAGAGAGGCGCATCTTCGGCAGTTTGACCGTCGCCGAGAATCTCGAACTCGCCGCCATCACCGCGGAAAAGCCGCTCTCCTTTGAGAGAATTTACGCAACGTTTCCCCGGCTCGGCGAACGGCGCGGCTCGCGCGGGAGGAACCTTTCCGGTGGTGAGCAGCAAATGCTAGCCATCGCGCGCGCCCTCATCCGCGATGCGCGGATCATCCTCCTCGATGAACCGTTCGAAGGACTGGCGCCCCTCGTCGTGCGCGATCTCGTGGCGGTTGCCGGGGAGCTTGCCGCGCAAGGCCGCACGATCGTGATCGTCGAGCAGAACGTCGTCGCCGCCCTCGATCTCGCGCGGCGGGTCTATGTGCTGAACAACGGCCACATGGTGTTCGAGGGGACGACAAAGGCGCTGCTCGCCGAGCCCGCGGTCATGAAGAACCATCTCGGCGTGTGATCACGCCGCCACGCCACGCCGCTCTACGAACGGCCCACGGGACCAGATCGGGCGCGCCTTGCGCGCTCAGCGGGACCCCGGTACGAGGTGGCGATCTCGATCGGCCCGCGCCTCGCTCGTGCCTGAGCTCCTCTGCCATCCGCCGCCCTATCCCCGGCGGCGCCAACCCAGAAAAACAGAGGCCGACCCTACCGGCAAGAATCCCGACAGAGACAACGTTCAAAACATTCGGCAAGTCGCTGACGTGGTCCTTATCGTAATTGGTGACGATGAGCTGTTCGAGGTGCAACGCCCCGACGTTGTGAAAGTGGGTCGAAGGCCGCCGGTTTGTAGTACCGTTGTGTCCGGCGTCGATCAGGATGTGCGCGCCGGGATCGGTCGTCACGAGAGCACAGCCACCGTGTTCCACGTGGAAAATCTGGATTTTCACATGGCCGTCGCCTTAAAGGTGAGCAAGTCACGCTGCGGCTGAGACCGATACTTTCGCCAGCGAGGATACGGCGGTGTAGATCGGTCATGCCGTCGTACGTATTCGCGCTGCTCAGTAAGCGAAAAGCAGACGCCGCTAGGTACTCGCGTGACAGTTCGAACGCCAACCAGTGGCGCCCCTCAGCCTCCGCCACCTGCCCCGTTGTGTTCGACCCTGCGAAGATGTCGTGCACCAGATCGCCAGGCTGCGTCAGCATGCGGATGAAGAACTCGGGGAGCTTAGCCTGCATTTCTCAGTGCGCCCCAAAGGCGCGGTTCACCAGTGGAGGAAGGATCCACCCAGGAAGTTGTCGGTAGGACCTGGTAGCTGACGAGCGGTTTGGTTGGGTGACCGGCTGGGCCGAAGC
>JAKAWQ010000121.1 GCA_021816925.1 Pseudomonadota bacterium | reverse complement strand
TGGGACTATCTCGGCAGCCGCCTCCAGATCCCCGGCCCGCGCGTCATTCCGCCCCTCCCGGACCTCGTCCACTGCCGCGGCCAGCCCGCCTGATACCACCACCTGCCCGGGGTTTTGCCGCTATTACTGCATCTCAGCATAACCCTCTGAAAAGGCTGCACTTCCTTAGCGTCACTTTCTGCACGCCGGGGACGAAAACCCCATGTTCGGCAGGCGCAGCGAGGCGCCGATCGCCTCGCCGGCGATGCGGGCGAACGGTCCGCTCTGCGAGCGGTTCTCCCGACAGGACAGCACGCCGATCAGCATCCGGCGCGCCGCCCGGCGCAGCAGGTCGAGGTCGGCCGTCAGCACGCCGCCTTCGGTGATGGTGCGGCAGATCGCCTGCCGGTCATCGCCGCGCAGATCGCTGCCGCTGTCGACGCTGACGTTGTCGCTGCCGAAGGCGAGGATCAGCAGGCCGAGCAGGGTCTCGTCCTCGATCGGCGTGTCGGCGAGCGCCTGGTGCAGCGCATCGGTGCGCAGGTCGCCGATCATGGCGACGCCCTTCTGCGTCACCTCTGGCCGGGTGCCGGCCGTCGGCATGGCATCGTCATCCGTGCCGCCGCCGCCCGCCGCGCCGGTCGCGGCTTTGCCACTGCCCGCGGGCTTGCCGGCCTTCTTCGTCTCGGGCAGCCGATAGGCGACGGTTTCCACCGCGCCCGTACGCACGTCGATGTAGTGTCCGACCAGATCGGTCTTGCCGGGCTTGCTGTAGACGCGCTCGGCCTTCTTCGGCAGTTGGCCTTGGCCGTAATCGTTCACCGGCAGGAGCGTGCCACGCTCCGGCAGGTTGTTCTGCAGCCACTCCTGCTGGGCGGCGAAGAACCCTTCGACGTTGGTGGTGGTGCGGCTGTCCTCGCCCGGCGGAGCGAACAGGTCGTCCTCCCATACGATGCCGTAGGCCTTAGCCAGATCGTCGCCGAATTTGGCGGCCGAGGCGGGCATGCGGCGCTTGGCGAGCGCGCGGGCGACCTCATACCAGGCGACCTCGGCTTGGCCCTTCTTCGGCTTGTGCTTCTTCCAGACCTAGGCCTGTTCCTCACGCGACGCGGCGGCGATCGTGCGCAGCTGCTCCTCGTTCGGCATGCTGCCGAGCGCCATCACGTCGAGCATGGGCGGATGCAGCTGCGCCAGCAGCTTCAGACGGCGGACGGTGCGCACCGGCAAGGCGAGTGCGTCACTGATGGCCTGCTCGTTCCAGCCCTGGGCTTCGAGCCGCTCGATCGCGCGCCAGATATCGACGCTCGACATCGAGGCGCGGATCAGGTTCTCGGCAACCGCGCGCATCGCGTCGGCGGCCTCGCCGGCAGTGCATACCAGCACGTCGATCGCCTCCAATCCGGCCGTGATTGCGGCCTTCACCCGGCGGTTGCCGACGGCGATCGCCAGCCCGCCGTCCTTCGCGGTGACGCACGGCGGCTGGATGATGCCGACCGCCCTGATCGAGGCGACAAGCTGTTCGTCCATCGCCGGCGGCACTGGCGTGCGGCGGGGATTGTTCGGGCTGACGTGAAGGGTACGGGGATCGACGCTGCGTAGCTCGGCCATGATCGGCTCCTCTGGGTGGGGTTCATCCTCCCTGTGCTTCGGGAAGACCCCTCCCGCGCGGCGCATCCCGGACCGACGGGGCAAGGGCGCGCGCAGCGCGAGGCCGGAGGCCGGTCCCTTGCGGCGGCGGTCGGCGATGCGGCAGCCGTTTCCTGGCTCCTGTCCTCTTTCCATCCCCTCTTTGCTGATCCCAGTCCCGCTTCCTGGTTTCCGGCTGATGCGGCCAGGGCGGCGTGGGCGGACGAGGGGGGCAGGGGATGCTGCTGAAAAGGCCGGACCCGTGCAGACGCCCTTCCTGGGTCGCGCCTCGGTTCGAATGTTTGGAAAGGGGGGGGCGTCGGACGCTCAGGCAGATAGAATCTGAAGGTCGCCAATGCGCCACAGGCGGTTGCCCGCCTCGGGGCAGCCGGTGGATCGGTCCTGGCCGGAAGCGGAATGGCGCCCTCCGGCTGGGAAGCACGGGAAAGCTGAAGCTGTGCCTGCCAGGTACTCCGGCGGCCACCGACCCAAATCAGATATTCGGCTGTCCAGCCGGACGTCTCGTGCTGAGGTGGTCAATCTCGTCTGGAGTTAGTGCGTCAGCGAGCCGGCCGACTGGTGTGATCGCATCTGATCGACCACGAGATCCAGGAGTACGGCCGCACAGACAATTCCGCCACCAATGTATGTGGACTGGTCTGGGACCTCGCTGAAAGCCAACCAAACCCATAGGGGGGCAAAGGGAAGCTCCAGGTTGGCGAGCAGTGACGCGCGGGTTGCCGAGATACGACGGCTACCAGCGGTCAGGAGAAGCAAGCCAAGCCCAAACTGCGTTGTCCCGAACAGACCGAGTAGAGTCAGATTCGCCGCTGTTACCTCGGCCGGATGGGATAGCGGCAAGACTACAATGGCACAGGCAAAGGCGGACAGGCACGCGGCAGGAAGCATCGAGATATGCCGATTCTTGCGAATGACGACCATCATCAACGCCATGAGCACGGTCATGCCCAAGGAGAGCAGATCACCAAGCACATGTCCCGCGGAGCGGGTTGCACCGCACATCACCACGACACCGACCAGGGCAAGCGCGCTCGCCGCGAGCGTCATGCGGCGGGGACGCTCGCGGGTCCATGCCCAAGCGATCCCAGCAGCGATAAACGGCGCCGTTGCATAGACGACGGTCACATCAGCCACCGTCGTCTCGCGCAGGGCGGTGATGAAGCATATGGTTGCGACCGTTGAGCAACTGGTGATCGCCAGTCCAGACCGGCCAATGACAGTAAACGCAGCCCCAGTTCCCGCGCGCTCTCGCCAAGCGATGTAGGCAAGGATCAGCAGGCCTCCAAACAGGCCCCGCCAAAACAGCATGGTCCAGACGTCAACAGAAATCAGTCGGGTGAATAGCCCGGCGGTGCTGAATGCCACAGCTGCTATCGCGACAAGCAGGGACCCCGCTGCTTGGGTCTTCTCACGCCGCTGAACTTTGGCCAGGGTAGGAAGCGGGCCTATGGCGTCTACATCACCGGTCATTTTGCCCCTTTAATCGAACTTTGTGGGCGCCATCCTATCATCCCGCTCCTGACAGCGTTATGTCAGGAGTCGCGAGATCGCCGACGAAAATCAGGAGGTTGCTTTGCGGCGCGCAGATCGGTTGTTTGACATCCTCCAGACCCTGCGCGTCGCCGTGAAGCCGATGACGGCGGCGACAATAGCCGAGCGGCTCGAAGTCACGGTCTGCACGGTCTACCGCGACATCGCCACTTTGCAGGCGAGGCGCATCCCCATTGAGGGTGCCGCCGGGATCGGCTACCTGCTGCGTCGGGGGTTTGATTTGCCGCCGTTGATGTTTACGGCTGATGAAATCGACGCAATCGCCGTCGGCGCGCGCTTGGTACGCCGCCTGCGGGATCCCGGCTTGCAAAAAGCCGCGAACAGCGTGTTGAACAAGGTGACGACGGCCCTTCCTGGAGCGCTGCGGGGTGGGCTCATGGCAGCTCCCTTCTTTGTGTCGGACGGGGACGCCGAGACCCCAAAGGGAGTCGATCTATCGGAATTACGGCGCGCCATCCGCGAGACACGCAAGGTGCGGATCACATATTGCGACGTCCATGGGCAGCGGAGCGATCGGACCGTTTGGCCCGTTGCAATGGCCTATTATGTCGACGTGACTTTGCTCGGCGCGTGGTGCGAACTGCGCAGCGGCTTTCGTCATTTCCGGGTTGAGCGAATCATGACGTCCGCCATATTGGACGACCGGTTCTCGACGGACGGCGGCAAGTTGATGGAGCGCTGGTTCGCACTCCAGGGGCGGCAGACTTCTGCTCCATGACAATACACCTGCACGCATCGGTGCCCGGGACCGTGAGCACTGCAAGTGTACCAGGCGGATCTCGGCATTTCGGTCAAGCTACGCCAACGGCCTCGAATCAGTCGATGCCCGCAATCCACCCATCCCCACCAGGAACGGCACGCGGACGCATGGCCGCCGCTGAGGTGCCGGCCAAGGCGGCTGGATGACCGCGATGGCGCGAAGCTGCCATTGAATGACCTTCGGACGGACTTCTGTTTGCCCCTCATCCCTGCCGATTGGCACTGCGCCGACGATCGGCCGCTTCGGGTCAACGCGCGCCCTTCATGGTGCCATCGTCCAACGTCCGCCGCGGGTCAGGAGGCGACAATCACACCGAGGTTGCCGCCGACTGGCCCTCGTTGACCACACCTTCGGTGCTGGCCAGGTCCGCTTCGATCTCGGCAAGCAGGGCCAGCTTGGCGTCCAGCTCACCCTGCAAGGGGAACGTCTCGCCCAGGCGCGGCGCGTAGCCGGCCAGCCGGGCCTTCGCATCGGTGACGCGGCGCCGCTGCTCCCCGAGTTCGATCTTCATCCGGTTGAGGGCGTGCTCCAGCCGGGCGATGATCCCGACTGCGGTCGTCTCGCCGTCGATGCCGATCGGCTGCATGAAGTCCGTCCGTTCCACCAGAAGGAGCGGCTCCGGCCGCAAATCATGTCGGCCGGCGCGGAGGGCGCAGGTCAGGTCGAAGCCGCCGAAGCAGCCGACCGTCCAGCAGCGCCCGGTGCGTTCCCGCAGCGCCAGGCGGATCTTCGTCAGCAGTGCGGCGCCTGCCGCCTTGCGCTGCGTGATCGTCCGGCCCTCGATGTCGATGGTGAACTGGTCGCCGTGGGTCGGTTGCCGCCGGGCCAGGTCGGCGGTGATCGCACTGATCCGGCCCTCGGCGTTCGCCAGGTCGAGCCGTGCGTCGCGGATCTGCCGCCGGACAGCGTGCTGGTCGTCCACATGCGCCGCGCGCTGGCGTTGCAGCCGCGCGATCTCGCTCTCCAGACCCGCCTTGCGCATCAGCCGGCTGTCGCCCGACGCGATCGCTTTCGCCATCGCGAACTGATTGGCCTGACTGCCGGCATCCTCGATGCGACGGATCGTGCGATCGCCGGACAGCGCCGCCTCGATGAACCGCGCCTTGCGCTCGTTGTTCTGCCACATCGTCGCGTCCATCGAGCCGAGCGTGGCGTAGGCGTAGATGTCGATCTCGCCGTGCTGGTTGCCCTGCCGCTCGATGCGGCCCTCACGCTGCTCGATCTGGCTCGGCAGCCACGGCACGTCGAGATGATGCAGCGCTGCCAGGCGCTGCTGCACGTTGACCCCGGTGCCCATCGTGTCCGACGAACCGATCGATCAGCACCCGCACCCGCCCGCCGCGGAAATCCGCGAACAGCCGCTGCTTGTCCGCCGAGCGCTTGTAGTCCTGCATGAACGCGATCTGCCCGGCGGGAACCCCGCGGGCGATCAGCTGCTGTTTGATCCAGCGATAGGCCGAGAAGCCGCGCGTGGCCTCGACGCTGATCGTGCCCAGATCGGAGAAGATCAGCTGCCCGGCGCCCGGGATCGGATACGGCGTGCCGTCGGGCCGGAGATAGGTCTCCGCCGCGGTCTCGGTCCAGATGCGATGCACGGTGTCGATCAGCTTGTTGAGCTTGTTCGCCGGTTCGTCCCCGCTCGCCGGCCAGACCAGCCGCATGTCGATCGCGGCATGCCGCCCGTCGGTGATGACGGAAAGCAGGATGTCGTCGCCCTTCTGCACCCGGCCGGTGCGGGCCTCGATCGCCGCAATCCGGCGGCCGAGGTGCCGCTGATAGTCCTTGAAGGCCGGGCTCGCCTCGGCCGTGACCAGCTGGCGCTGGCCGGTGCGGATGCGGGGCAGGGCGACGTAGCCGCGCAGGTCGGCCTTCTGCACCACGTCCGCGACGGCGCGGAACATCATCATCAGGTCGGCGACGTTGATGAACGCAGCGAAGCGGGTCACCGGCTTGTAAGTGCCGCTCGGCTGCAACTCCAGTTCGGTGCTGGTGTCGCCGAAGGCCGACGCCCAGGCGTCGAACTCATGCACGCCCCGCTCCCGCAGCGCCTCCGGCGCCTGGAACCGCAGCAAGGTGTACATCTCGCCCAGCGTGTTGGTGATCGGCGTCCCCGAGGCCTGGATCAGCGCGCGGCCGGGCCGTTTGCGGTCGAGGTAGCGTGCCTTGACGAACAGATCCCAGGCCCGCTGCGAGCCGTCCGGATCGATGCCCTTCAGGTTGACTTGGTTGGTGGCGAAGCTGAGCTTCCGGAATTCCTGGGCCTCATCGACGATGATCTGGTCGATGCCGATCTCCTCCAGCGTCACCATGTCGTCGCGGCGGCCCTGGAGTGCCGCCAACTTCTCGGCCAGCTTCTCCTTCATCGCCTCGAGGCGCTTGCGGGTGATGCGGTCGTCGCCATGGGTGCCGAGTGCAATGGCTTCACAGGCGGAAATCTGCTCCGCGATCATCTCACGCTCGAAGCCGGAGGGCACCGGGATGAAGCGGAACGCCGCGTGGGTGATGATCACCGCGTCCCAGTTCGCCGTCGCCGCGCGCGCCAGGAAGCGGGACCGCTTCGCCTTCACGAAGTTGGTCTCGTCGGCGACCAGGATGCGGGCGGTCGGGTAGAGAAGCAGGAACTCGCGCGACACCTGCGCCAGGCAGTGCCCGGGCACGACCAGAATGGCCTTGCCGATCAGGCCGAGCCGCTTCTGTTCCATGATGGCGCCGGCGATGGCGTAGGATTTGCCGGCGCCGACCGAGTGGGCGATGTAGGTCGAGCCGGCGGCGACGATGCGCCAGATCACCCGCTTCTGGTGCTCATAGAGCCGGATGATGCCGCTGGCGCCGGGCAGGGTCAGGTGCCGCCCATCGAGGCGGCGCGGCACCAGGTTGTTGAAGCGATCGTTGTAGAGCCGCGCCAACCGGTCGGTGCGGTCCGGATCGGTCCAGACCCAGTCGCTGAACGCGGCCGTGATCCTGGCCAGCTTCTCCTTGGCGGCCTCGGTCGCCTCGCTGTTGAGGACGCGCCTCTCCACCCCGTCCTCGACCACGGTGTCGAAGATCTGCGGTGTCGCGCTGTTCAGCGCGTCATGCAGCAGCCAGCCGGCGTTGCGCCGCGCGGTGCCCCATTCGGAGGTGCCGGCGGCGGTCCAGGCGAACGGCGCGGCGTCCACGGACCAGGAGGCGATCTCGACGGTGTGCCGCACCGTCGTCGCGGTGCCCATCACCTCGGCCGCGAACGCCTCGATGTCGGCGACGGGAATCCACGGCGCGCCGAGCCGCGCGGTGATGTCCGACGGCCGCAG
>JAKAWQ010000004.1 GCA_021816925.1 Pseudomonadota bacterium | reverse complement strand
AAATCAAGCAGTCCCTGGCGATCGCCACCCGCTACGACAAGACCGCCCGCAACTTCCTCGCCGCCATCCACCTCGTCGCCGCTACGATTCGGCTGAATTGACGACACGCCCTAGACCTCCCAGGAGCGGAGCTGCCAATTCGCCATGACTTCGGTGCCGGGAATCCGGGGGGCAGCGGGAACAGGAAATAGCCCGCCAGGACCTCCGCCGAGGGCTCATACATCGCCCGCAACTCGCTCAGTTTGAGATGCGTGATGCGATCTACCTCCCGGGGGAAATTCGATCATGGCCAACGCCGCGATGAGGCGGTTGTACGCATCGTTCGGGAGGCGATCCGCGGCGGCGTGCGAGGGCAGCAGGTGAAAAACGGCAGCGGTGTGCGCCAAGGCGTGTCGCCCCGCGGAGAAGGTGAACGCAGCCTAGCGCGCCAGCGCGCCTTCGGCGCCGAGCATCAAAAGCGCGCTTGCGTCCACGATGGCGGCCAAGCCGGCAAGCCAGGATTGATTGGAATGGAGAGACCGGTAATAGGCGAGCATCGGATAGGAGAGGTGGGTTTGCAGTAGGTCGAGCGCCCATTCTTCCCAGCTTGCGAGACGCGCCTCCAGCCGGGCGAGGTCGTCAGCGGCAAGAGCGAGGAAGCCGGCCGGAGAGGGCGGCGAGCCACTGCGCGCGTCGAGCAGCAGGATGCGGCGCCCGCGCTGACGGTGAAGAAGCTCGCTCCGCTGAGATAAATCGCTTCGGCAAAGCCCTGAGGCGTTGCCTGGTCGTTTTGGGCGATGCTCCATTGCAGCATGGCGAAACCCAGGATGAGGCCCGATGCCCAGGCGCCCAGCAACATGAGCAGGGCCAAACGGCCATAGATGCCGAGCCATCTCTCCAGCCTACGAGCGGGAGAGACAACCCGCGCGGTAGCGACAAATGTCCGCCAGCTTCCGCGCAACAACATGCGTGTGAGCAACGGGACCGTTCGTGCGTGCCGTGCGACCACGGCGGTCCGGAGGGCGTCAACCCCGACCACAATCAGTAGCACGGTTCCGATGACGCCAGCTATCGCCTGCACGTTCCTGAAGGTCCCTCTATCATTCGCCAATCGCGATGATCCGGCGCGGCGCGCTGCGACGGCACTCAGCGCCGGATCGCGGTTTGGCCGCGCGGCAGGCGCAGCTCAGCCCTGAGGCCGCCTTCCGGCCGGTTGGACAAGGTGATGTCGCCGCCATGGGCGAGCGCAGCCGCTCGGGCGATCGCCAGGCCCAAACCGACCCCACCGGTCTCGCGGCTGCGCGACGAATCGAGCCTGTGGAAGGGCTCGAGGACAGACTGCCGGTCTCCCGGCGGAATGCCCGATCCGTGATCCTCGACGACGATCAGCACCGCCGCCGGCGAGGCCTGCACGGTGACCTCCGCCGCGCCGCCGTACTTGATCGCGTTGTCGATCAGATTGCCGACCGCCCGGCGCAGCGCCACTGGCCGACAGGCGAGTACGACCGGTTCGGCTGCGATCAGCCGCACCGGTCTGCCTGCGTCGGCCATGTCATCGACCATGGCGCCGATCATGGCCGCGAGATCGATCCGCCGGAGCGGTTCGCTCGCGGCATCGTTGCGAGCGAGCTGCAGCATCGCGGCGATCATGGTTTCCAGCTCGCCGATCGTCGAGAGCATGCGCTCGCGCTCCTCGCCTTCGGCGAGCGCCTCGGTGCGAAGCCTGAGCAGCGTGAGCGGCGTGCGCAGGTCGTGCGACATCGCGGCCAACATGCGCGTGCGCGATTCGATGAGGCGTTGCAGCCGCGCCTGCATGCCGTTGAACGCACGAGCGGCCTCGCGCATCTCGACGCTGCCGACCTCGCGGATGGGCGGAGCGTTGACGTCGCGGCCCAGCCGTTCCGCAGCACCGGCGAGAAAGGTGAGCGGCGCGGTGACCCGACGTACGGCCCAGATCGAACTTAAGAGCACGATCGCGGCCATGAACGCGAGCGCGGCCAGGAATTGCCAGGAGGCCGGCGTCGCGGCCTCCGGCAATGTCGCGGTGAAGTTCAGCCATTGCCCGTCGTTGAGCTGCACGGCGGCTTGCAGCGTCCGCCAGCGGACGAAATTGCCCATCATCGAGGCGGCCATGGGCATCGCGTGCATCATGACGTCTTGGGGCGGAGATGCGAAGGTGGACGCGCCCAGTACCGAGACGCGAAGGGTGCGACCGAGCGCATCCGGCAACTGAGCGGCGAGCGCGGCGCGAATGAGGCGCGCGGCGTCACTCGGAGTGGCGGGCGGCGGCGCGTTTCGCAACGCCACCCGCAACGTCGGGTCGGACGCGGCGCGAACGATCCGTGCGCGCCATATCGGCGGCGCTTCATCGATCAGGCGAGCGAGGTTGGCGATGCGCTGGGTTGCGGCCAGGCTTCCCAGCGCGCGCACGGCCGCCTGGCGATTGGCGGCAAAGATCCAGGTGCCGGCGAAATACGAGACGACGAGGCCGGCGAGCAGGATCGCCACCATCTGCGCGAAGAGAGTCCGAGGCAGAAGCCGGATCACGCCTGTTCCACCTTGGCGGCGAACAGATAACCGCCGCCCCAGACCGTCTTGATGAGCCCAGGCTCCGAAGGGTCACGTTCGAGCTTGCGTCGGAGGCGGCTCACCTGTGTATCGACGCTGCGATCGAAGGGGACGGCCGCGCGGCCGCGAGCGAGATCGAGCAATTGTTCCCGATTCAAGACCCGCTGGGGCCGCTCCACGAATGCCAGCAGGAGATCGTACTCGCCGGTGCTGAGGGGAACGGTCACGTCGTCGTCGCGCAGGAGCTCGCGTGTCTCGGTGTTCAGCACCCAGCGGTCGAAGCGGTAGCGTTGCGGTTTCGGTGCTGCCCGCGCCTCGGCGGCATGCGAGCGGCTGCGGCGGAGGACGGCGCGAATGCGAGCGATCAGCTCGCGGCTGCCGAACGGTTTGGGCAGATAGTCATCGGCCCCGAGCTCGAGGCCGATGACCCGATCCACCTCTTCGCCCTTGGCGGTCAGCATGATGATCGGCAGGTCGCTTTCCGCCCGCACCGCGCGGCAGAGCGAAAGCCCGTCCTCGCCGGGCAGCATGAGGTCGAGCAGGATGAGGTCGATCCGGCTGTCGGCGAGTGCCTTGCGCATGGCCCGCCCATCGGCCACCGCGGTGACACGGAACCCCTCACGCGTCAGCGCGCGTCCGACGAGGTCGCGGATCTCCCGGTGGTCATCGACGACGAGGATGTGTGGGGCGGTATCCATCGCTCAGGAGATAGTCGGAACCGCGGGCGCCGGGGAGGAAAAGATGTGACAAGATTTGTCCATGCGCCGCTCCGGCAACGTCCGACACAAATTCCGCCGAGCCGGAAAAACTCTTGTCACAGCCTCGGTCCATATGTCTCTCCGTGGCGGTCGATATCCGACCGAAGAGACAGGAGAGAGCGATGAAGACGATCGGCAAAGCCATTGCAGTCGGCGGCGTGCTGGCGGCCTTGGGCATCGGTGGATTGCAGGCGTTGGCGGCGGCGCCCAGCGGTTCCGCCATCGGGCCGGCCACGATGGGCGGCGGCATGATGGGTGGGGGAATGATGGGCACCGGCTTCACTGACCCGGCCGCGCAGTTGTCCGCCTGGAAGAGCGAGATCGGGATCAAGCCGGACCAACAGGCCGCCTGGGACACCTATGCCGCGGCGGTGAAGGAGTCCGCGGCGAAGCTCGCGGCGACGCACGGCGCGATGGTGGGCGTGATGGGGCGTGACGTTGGGACGATACAGCAGCTCTGCATCCGGCAGGCGCAGTCCTTTAGCGGCCTCAGGGCGGCGGCGACGACCCTGCTCGGAAGCCTCGATGCAACGCAAGCGGCGCGGGCGCGGACCATCCTGCCGGGCCTGGCGTTCCCGCACGGGATGATGTCGGTCGGGATGATGTAAGCCCGAACGGCCGCGCGGCTTTCGGAAAGGCAGGGGCGGCGGCGCTGCCCCTGCCGTTCTGTGCGGATGGCTGAACGATTGGACCGGGCTTCGCTGGTGCGCGGCAGACACGTTCGGGCAGAGGTAGCGCTCCGTGGGCGGGTGCGTTATGCGAAGATTCGTTGCTGCCGCTGTCAAAGTCGGCCCGATCGTGAAATTCCGCGTGCCAGGCGCCAAGTGAACCAAAGCGCCAGAGCATAGGCGAGCACGGCCAGCAACGGCAGGCCGCGCCAGATACGCGGCCCAAGGCTGTGCTGCATCAAGAGCGAGCCCGCGATGAAGAGGCCGAGCGCGACCATGGCGAGCGAGAGCCGGTTTCCCGTCCGGTCGATATGCGCTTCGAGTTCTGCGAACGCTCATGCCGTAGCGGTGGGCGGCAGCGGCGCTTCACCAGATCGGAGCCGCTGCAATGCCGTTCCGAGCGCGTCCGGTGATTGGCGGAGCAGCGCCGGCGCCTCGTAGGCGAGCTGCGCAGGCCCGCGGCTGTTGCCGGCGCTTCCCAGCAGTCCCTCAAGCGTCTCGCGTCCGCGGGCGATGATGGTGTCGAGGATCTCCCGTCACCGGAGAAACAATTGCCGGGTCTTCGCCGCAGAGATCAAGCGCGCGAAGCGCGCGGTAGCATACGCTCGGGTTTTCCATGCCGGGCGGGTTCGGCGCCGCTGCGCCATTGTTCATACGTGCCTCCTTTTCGAACGCGGAGCTTCGCGGCCATTGCGTCATTGCTTGCCGACAACATTAAATGTGCGGCCCCGGAGCCGGTATTGATACAGATCAAAAAACCGTGTTACAGGCAGGAGACTCGTTGATTTCTGCGCGCGAGATCGCCTTCCCACACACCGGACGGCACGCAGGCGAGCGGAGGATGGTGCTGTTCCGAAAAGACATCGGCTCTACCAGTCGCCACGGAAGATGTATTTGGCAAGAGCGATGATGCCGAGCACCACCAACACCAGGATGAGCAGCCACAGCACGCCCATGCCGAGGAACATGCCGCCGCCGAACATTTCACTGCGCTCCAATGACATGCTTGCCGATCGCGCGCGGGCGCGCGGCCCAAAGCAGCACGAGAGGCGGCACGATGAGCCATTGCGCCAGCGGCGCGAGCCCGACGCCGATCCCTGGCAGAACCGGCATGGCGGGGGTGCAGGCCCAGGCGTGGCGAACCACGGCGTTCAGATGCTCGCTGTAGACGAGATACGCCGCGCCGAGCCCAGTGGTGATGAGCAACACCGGAGCGAGCCGTGCCGCGGGCCAGGCGGGCGCGCCAACGAGGCCAAGCGCCAGCGCCAACGCGCCGGCGACCATGCCGAGATCACCGGCGCTGCAATGCAGGCCGGCGGAAATGATTTCGCGCCGCGTGCCGGTCTGCCAGAGCGTGTAAAGCGGCATCTGCAGGAACTCCCAGGCGAGATTGCCGAGCCCGGCGGCGAGCAGGTACCGCCGGATGACGAGGAGCCAGGACGGCCGGGTGGGAGCGGCGCTCATCGGGCAAGCCGGCTGCGATGCGTGCCAGCACCCATGCGGGGGATCCATCGCGGCACTTCGGCGGCGTAGGCCTCCCACTCGGCGCCGGAAGCGGCGCGCGCCTCCTGCTCCTCGGTGTGCGCGACCCGGAGGTACATGAACACCAAGAGCGGGAACATCACGAGCGTCGGGATGGTGGGCCACTGCAACAGGAAGGCGATCATGATGATGATGAATGCCGCATATTGGGGATGCCGCAGCCGGGCATAGACGCCGGTCGTTGCCAACCGGCCATTCCGCTGGGCCTGATAGAGGACGCTCCAGGCGGAGGAGAGCAGGATGAAGCCGCCGAAGATCAGCAAGTCGCTCGCGATATGCGGAATACTGAAATGCGGATTGCCTTTCCAGCCGAAGATCGTGGGCCAGAGATGCCCGGCGTTGTGCGACATCAGATCGGCGTGGGGTGCAACTTCTCCAGCCAGCCGGAGAGCAGGAAGATCGTCAGCGGGAAGCCGTACATCTCGGTGAAGAGCGCGACGACGAAGGCGCTGAACGCGCCGAACGAGCGCCAGTCACGCTTCGTCCGAGGCTTCGTGAAGCTGAACGCGAAGATAATGAAGATAATGAAGATGGCCGAGTCGATGACAACAAGCGGCCAGAGCCCGTAGGCTCCCTCCTGGGTCATGATTCCTTGCCTTTGGCGTTCGCTCCGCCGTGGCCGGCGTGCCCCTGATGCATGACGAAGTGCATCAGCGGGCAGGCCGCGATGAGCAGGATCGGCAAGACGCCGAGCAGGTGTGCCTTGTGGCCGGTGAGCAACAGGGCGGCCGCGATCAGCGGGAAGCCGGAGATGACGAGGGCACTGGGGCTCCGCCAGCGGGGCACGCGCGCGTGCACGTGCGCGTGCGCGTGCCCTGAGGCGGCACGGGTTTCACGGTAGGAGTTCATTTTTTCACCGCGCGCCGTTCGCTCACATCATGCCTTGCGGCCCGGCCATCACGGCATCCGCCTTGGCGCGCTGGGCGGGGGTGAGAACGGCGTAGAGCGCATCCGCGGTGCTGACGATCTCATGCATCGCGGCGGCTCTCGCATCGAGCAACGTGGCCTCGGCCTGCAGCCGGTCGGGCAGCGGTGTGATGCCACTCACACCGGCGGCCAGCATCCTTGCCTGCATCGGCTCGATTTTGGTTGCGGCGGCCTGAAGGGCGCCGGCGAAGGCGGTCCATTTCGGTTCCTGTTCGGGCGTGATGCCGAGCTCGGCCTTGAGGAAGGCGATACGGCCGGCGATGTGATCGAAGCGCGTCATGCCCATCGCGGACATTGCGGCGCCACGTGTCATCATGCCGCCCATGAGGCGCATCATCTGCATCATCTGCATCATCGAGGGCACGGCGGCGGCACCGCCCGGGCCTATGCCTCCGGGCATGCCGAACGGCGTGGCCGGCGCGGCACCGGGGGCCATCGTTCCGGGCATCATGGTGCCTGCCTGGCCGGCGGGCGTGCCGGTGGCGCCATGATGGGCAAGATGGCTCTCAGTGTCTTGAGCAATGGCGAGGCCGCTGCCGAGAGAAAGTGCCAGCGCGGTTGCCGTGGTCAGGCGCGTGATCCTTTTCATTGTCATCTCCGTTCCCGACGCTCCGGCCGGGTGTTGGTAAGGATGGTCTCCGGGCGCAGTGCGCTCCGGTGAATGCCAAAACGTGAGAGGTTGCTGCTTCAGGGCCGGCGGTGCGGCCCGCGTGCAGACTTCAGGAAATGCGTCGGGGCGGCGGCAAACCCGGCCGCCCGAGGGCGCCGGCTGGCATGGAGCCGCCGAAAACGAGGAAGTGCGCGGGGCGGAAGCGAGAGGATGGGCTGACGGCGGGGACCGCCGCGGCGACGGCCGAGGCCGTGCAGGGAGCGCCGCAGCAACCGAGCGTACCGGAATTGCAATGATTTCCGGGGCATGGCACGGAAGGTGCCGAGTGCCCGGTGGTGCGGACC
Organism: Pseudomonadota bacterium; assembly: GCA_021816925.1. GTDB lineage: Bacteria > Pseudomonadota > Alphaproteobacteria > Acetobacterales > Acetobacteraceae > JAKAWQ01. Next base: position 129,079 of record JAKAWQ010000004.1, on the reverse strand, counting down.
ATTGAGGCGAAGGCGGCCGGGTTTTCGATCTGATGCATGGCCGGGGGCGTCGGCGCTGACACTGCATCGGCCTTTGCCAAAACTGGCAGGGTGGCGAACAGCAGGCCGGCCAAGAAGGCCAGCGCCATCGCGCCGCGAAGCATTCCCTTGCAAGCCGGATACATCCTGCTTACCCGATGAGTATCAGCCGACATATTCCGTGGCTGTCCGGGGAGCGCATTGATCTGGGTCAATATCCTGCGGTGAAGCCGGCATACGACATTCCGGTGATCGTGGCGGCCGCCACGTGGCAGAGATTGCGGCGCGGAAAAAGCCAGGCGTGCATCGCTTCTACCGAGTCATCCGGCCGACGGCCTCGACCAGCTCCTCCACCTTGTGGCGCTGATCGACCACGTCGCCCGAGGCAAAGGCGCCGGCGACGCAATGAGAGACGTGATCTTTCAGGATCACTTCCTCGACTTTGTGGAGCGCGGCGCGAACCGCATTGATCTGGGTCAATGTGTCCACGCAGTAGCGGTCTTCTTCCACCATGCGCAGAAGGCCGCGGACCTGGCCTTCGATGCGCTTCAGCCGCGCCGCTACCAACTTTCTCGTGACTGCCTGCATGCCCGCCTCTTGATACGATACCTCGGTGGGGTATATAGTTCTGAGCGAAGCGGCGGGCAAGGGCGGCCGCGGCGGCGCGGCCGGGAACGACGGAGATTGGCATGGACGAGCGTGACGGACACGGAACGGCGCATGGCGATGCGGCTGTGGCGGGCCAAAGTGTGCGCGATCCCGTGTGCGGGATGAGCGTTGATCCGGCGAGCGCGAAGCACCGGATCGAACATGCCGGTCAGACCTATCATTTCTGCAGCGCGGGATGCCAGGAGAAGTTCGCGGCAGACCCCGGCCGGTATTTTACGCCGAAAGCCGAGACGCCGGCGAAACCGGCGGTATCGGGGACGATCTACACCTGTCCGATGCATCCGGAGATCCGGCAGGACCATCCGGGTGCCTGCCCGATCTGTGGCATGGCGCTCGAACCGCTGGCGCCCAGCGCCGAAGTGGGCGAGAGCGCCGAGCTCACCGACATGCGCCGGCGCTTCTGGATCGCGCTCGCACTTGCCGTGCCCGTGGTGGCGCTCGCCATGGGCGTCTATGTGCCGGCCTGGGCCCCGACGATCGATCGGCTGGTGCCCCGCGCGGTTTCCGGCTGGATCCAGCTCGTGCTGAGTTCGCCGATCGTGCTATGGGCGGGTTCGTTCTTCTTCACGCGCGGCTGGCGTTCGGTGGTGAGCCGAAGCCTGAACATGTTCTCGCTGATCGCCCTCGGTGTCGGCACTGCCTATCTCTACAGCCTTGTCGCGACGGTGGCGCCGGGGATTTTCCCGGCGGGGTTTCGCGCCGCCAACGGCACGGTCGATGCGTATTTCGAGGCCGCGGCAGTGATCACAGTCCTCGTGATCCTCGGGCAGTTGCTCGAGCTCCGCGCGCGCGAGCAGACCGGCGGGGCCATCCGGGCCTTGCTCAATCTCGCGCCCAAGACGACGCGGCGGGTGCGTGCCGACGGTTCCGATGAAGTGATCGCGCTCGATCGCGTCAAGGTCGGCGACCGGTTGCGCATCCGCCCGGGCGATGCCGTTCCAGTGGATGGCGTGGTGCTCGAAGGGAGGAGCAACGTGGATGAATCGATGGTGACGGGCGAGTCGATGCCGGTTACCAAGGAGCCCGGCGAGAGGCTGATCGGCGGGACGGTGAACGGCACGGGCGCGCTCGTCATGCACGCGGAGAAGGTCGGGGCGGAGACGGTGCTGGCGCGCATCGTCGCGATGGTGGCCGAGGCGCAGCGCTCGCGCGCGCCGATCCAGCGCCTGGCCGACATCGTTGCCGGCTGGTTCGTTCCGGCCGTGATCGCCGTGGCGGTGCTGTCGTTCGTGCTTTGGGCGATCTGGGGTCCGGCGCCGGCCCTTGCCTACGGCCTGCTCGCCGCGATCTCGGTGCAGATCATCGCGTGCCCCTGCGCGCTCGGGTTGGCGACGCCGATGTCGATCCAGGTGGGTGTGGGCAAGGGTGCGACGGTCGGCGTGCTCATCAAGTCGGCCGAGGCGCTGGAGCGGATGGAGAAGGTAGATCTGCTGGTCGCCGACAAGACCGGCACGCTGACGGAGGGCAAGCCGCGCGTCACGAAAATCGTGCCGGCGCCAGGGTTTGCGGAAGAGGAGGTGCTGCGGTTGGCGGGGGGTCTCGAGCGATCGAGCGAGCACCCGTTGGCCGCGGCCATCGTGCATGCCGCGAGCGGGGACAAGAGAGGGCTCGCGGAGGCAACGGAGTTCGAGTCCGTCACGGGGCAGGGTGTGCGCGGGCGGATCGAGGGGCGTCGGGTTGCGCTCGGCAATGCGAAGCTGATGGAAGCGGAGAAGGTGGCGCTGACGGAACTCAGCGCTTCGGCCGACCAATTGCGTGCGAGCGGGGCCACCGCGCTCTTCGTTGCCGTGGACAGCAAGCCGGCGGGGGTGGTTGCCATCGCCGACCCGATCAAGCCGACCACGCGGGCGGCGCTGGATGCGCTGCGCGCAGAAGGCGTGCGCATCGTGATGCTGACCGGCGACAATCGGCGGACGGCGGAAGCGGTGGCCGGGCAGCTTGGGATTTCCGATGTCGAAGCCGATGTTCTTCCCGATCAAAAGCACCAAGTGGTGCGGCGGCTGCGCGCCGAGGGGCATATCGTGGCGATGGCGGGCGACGGCGTGAACGATGCGCCGGCGCTGGCGGAGGCGGATATCGGCATCGCCATGGGCACGGGCACCGAGGTTGCGATGCAGAGTGCCGGTGTGACGCTGGTGAAGGGTGATCTCGCGGCGATTGCGCGCGCGCGCCGGCTCAGCCACGCGACGATGCGCAATATCCGCCAGAATCTTTTCTTTGCGTTCGTCTATAATGCGGTGGGCGTGCCGGTGGCCGCGGGCGTGCTCTATCCGTGGTTCGGCATTCTGTTGAGCCCGGTCATTGCTGCGGCGGCGATGTCTCTGAGCTCGGTCTCGGTCGTTACGAACGCGCTTCGCCTCAGGAGGCTGCATCTGGAAACGGCATAGGTCCGGCCCGCTTCTGGCGATTGAACCAGATCAATGCGGCGGACGGTCATGGCGACTATACGATACCTAAGTAGAGTATAGAAGAGGCGCAAGGCCTTGGACGGCGAGACGGCAAGACCAGCGGATCGCGGGCCGACTCCGGACAAGGGCGATAGTGCCTGCACGGTGGCCAGCGAGGAATGGGGCGCGGTGCGCCGGCAGGGCGGAAACGGAGTTCCGGCATGATCACGACACTTCTCTGGTTCGGACTGATTGCGCTCTTCTTCTTCATGATGATGCGCGGGGGGTGCGGCGCGCACGTGATGGGCCACGGCCGCCACCAGCACGATTCCGATACGGGAAGCATGCCGCGCTCCTCGAGCAATCTGCCGGCGGTGATGGACGGAACGGCGATCGATCCGGTCTGCGGGATGCAGGTTGCGGTTGCGAATGCGAAGGCCTCCGTGCATCGCGGAACCATCTACTACTTCTGCTCCGCCCAGCATCGCGATGCCTTCGAGGCGAACCCGGAGGCGTACCTGAAGCAGGCCAATGCCGCTACGAGCGAGAAGGAGACGCAACACCATGGCTGCTGATCGAATCCAGGGAGCGATGATCACGTCCGAGTTTGTTGCCCGCCTGCGGCGTGCGCCGCGGCTGCCACTCGTGCCGTTCGGGGCGGCGCTCAGCCTTTTCCTTGCTATCACCTATGTTCTTTGCGTCGGCTACGACCTCGTCTTTCCAGCCTACGAGATGCACCGGTACTGGGATCATCTGTTGCCCGGCTTCACCTGGTTGAGCTGGGGAAGTTCCCTGATCGGCCTGATCGACAGCCTCGCCTATGGCTGGTACGTGGCGCTGATCTTTGTGCCGCTGTTCAACTACTTCTCGGTCAGGTTCGAACGATGACGGACACGGCCGAAGCGGCGCCACGCGAGCAGGCCCCTTCCTCAAGCTTCGATCAGCCGTTCCAAGCGGCGCTGGCGCGGCTCACGGGCGGGATTTCCCTGCTTGCGCTCAGGGTTGCCTTCGCGGACTGGTTCGATCATCTGGCGGTTTCGCCCGACAAGCAGATCGCGCTTGCTCTTTCCGCGGCGCGGGCGGTGCAAGATGTAGCGGCCGGAGCGGGGGAGTCGGCGCGCGGCTTTTTCGGCGCGTCCGAAGCGGCTCTGCCGGACCGGCGTTTCGCGGCGGCGGCTTGGCGAAGCTGGCCGTTCGACGTTATGGCACGAGCCTTTCTTGCGTGGGAAGGATGGTGGCGGGCGGCGACAACCGATGTGCCGGGTGTGAGCCGCCATCACGCGGACATTGTCGGCTTCACCGTGCGCCAACTGTGCTCGACACGGTGGCGCCGGCGAACTTCCCCTGGAGCAATCCGGAGGTGATCGCTGCGAGCTTGCGTGAAGGCGGGCTCAATTTCGCGCGGGGCGCGATGTACGCGCTCGATGATCTGCAACGGCAGATCGCAGGCCGCCCGCCCGCCGGCGCCGAGGACTTTGCCGTCGGCCGCAACCTGGCGGTCACGCCCGGCAAGGTGGTGCTCCGCAACCGGCTGATGGAGCTCATTCAGTATGCGCCGGCGACGGAGAGGGTGTGTACTGAGCCCATCCTGATCATCCCCGCCTGGATCATGAAATACTACATCCTCGATCTCTCGCCGGAGAACTCGCTGGTCCGCTGGCTGGTCGGGCGGGGGCATACGGTTTTCGTCGTTTCCTGGAAGAATCCGGGCGGTGAGGACCGGTCGCTCGGCATGGAGGACTATCACCAGCTCGGGTTCCGGGCGGTGCTCGCCGCCGTGAACGCGATCGTGCCGGGGGCGAAGGTACACGCGGTCGGCTATTGCCTAGGCGGCACGTTACTCGCGATCGCCGCGGCTGCGATGGGCCGCGATGGAGAGGAGCGACTCTCCGGCGTGACCCTGTTCGCCGCGCAGACGGATTTCACCGAAGCGGGCGAGCTCACATTGTTCATCGATGAGGACCAGGTCCGGTTCCTCGAGCAGATAATGGCCGAGCGTGGCTATCTCGATGCGAGGCAGATGGCCGGCACATTCCAGCTTCTGCGCTCGAACGACCTGAGCTGGTCGGCCATGGTGCGGGGGTATCTCTTGGGCGAGCGCACGCCGATGATCGACCTGATGGCGTGGAACGCCGATGCGACGCGCATGCCGGCTCGCATGCACTCCGAATATCTGCGGCGGCTCTTTCTCAACAACGATCTTGCCGAGGGCCGTTTCGAGGTCGGCGGGCGGCCGGTTTCGCTGCGTGACATCCGGGTGCCGGTGTTTGCCGTCAGCACGATCACGGACCACGTCGCGCCCTGGCGATCCGTGTACAAGATCCAGATGCTGACTGACGCCGACGTGACCTTCGTTCTGTCGAATGGCGGCCACAACGCGGGGATCGTCAATCCGCCGGGCCATCCGCACCGGCATCACCAGATCGCGACGCATCGCGAGAATGAGCCGTACGTCGATCCCGACGCATGGCAAGCACGGGCGACCAAGATGGACGGGTCGTGGTGGCCGTGCTGGGGCGACTGGCTCACCCGCCACTCCGGCGAGATGGCGGTTGCTCCGCCGTCGATGGGCGCGCCGGAGCGCGGCTACAAACCGCTTTGTGACGCGCCCGGAACCTATGTGCTCGAACGATGAGTGCGCGCGAGTCCGATTCCATCACGATCGCCGGCGCCGGGCCGGCGGGACTCGTCTCCGCCATCGTGCTGGCCCGGGCGGGGCGGACGGTGGTGGTGCGGGAATGGCATGAGAGTATCGGGCACCGCTTCCATGATGATTTCCAGGGGCTCGAGAACTGGAGCGACGAGCGCGATGTGCTCGAGGAGATGTGGAGCTTCGGTGTCGCCGCCGATTTCGATAGCTATCCGGTAAAGGAGGGAACTGTTTTCGATCCGAAAGGGCGGGCGCGCAAAGTACGAAGCAGCCGCCCTCTCTATTACACTGTCCGCCGTGGTAGCCTCCCCGGAACTCTCGACGAGGGGCTGCTGAGCCAGGCGCGGCGCGCCGGGGCCGAAATCCGGTTCGGCGACAAGGTCCAGCACCTGGAGGGCAAAGGCATCCTCGCCGGCGGGCCGCGCATCGCCGGGGCGATCGCGGTCGGCTACGTGTTCGAGACAGACATGGCGGATGGCGATTGGTTCGCGCTCGGCAATGACCTTGCGCCGCTCGGTTATGCCTATCTGCTCGTGCATGGCGGGCGCGGCACGCTCGCCACCTGCCTCTTCACGGAGTTCAAGCATCAGGCCGAATATCTGAAGCGGACGGCCAGGTTTTTTGTCGAGAAGGCCGGCCTGACCATGCGCGTTGCGCGGCCGTTCGGCGGCTTCATCAATGTGCGCGTGCCGCGCCACGCCGTGCAGGGCGGCCACCCGGTGATCGGCGAGCAGGCAGGTTTTCAGGATGCTCTTGCGGGTTTCGGGCTACGCTATGCCATGCGCTCCGGTGCGCTCGCGGCCCGGAGCGTGATCGAGGGGGTGAGCTACGAGCGCCTCTGGCGGCAGGCGCTGCGGCCCGGTCTCTCAGCCGGGGTGGTCAATCGAATGCTCTTCAATGCGCTCGGTGAGCGCGGGTGGCAATCGGCGGTCAATCGTCTGGCGGCGGGAGATACGGGGCTGGTGCTGCGCCGATTTTATGGGCCTTCGATTCTGAGCCGGGTTCTCTTTCCGATGGCGCGCCGGTTCTACCGGCGGCCGCTCGCGGATCCGAGTTGCGATCATCGGGATTGTCAGTGTGTCTGGTGTGCCTGCCAGGCGGAGCAGGCGTGAGAGTGCGAGGGAAGAAGCCATGGAAGTTATTGATCTGACCGGCTGGAAGGGGCTGGTCGTCGGCATCGCGAACGAACACAGTCTCGCCTGGGCGGCCGCGCAGCATTTCCGCAACGCAGGCGCGGAACTTGCCGTGACGTATCTCAACGACAAGGCGAAGCCCTACGTCGAGCCGCTCGCCCGCGAGGTGGCGGCGCCGATCTTCCTTCCCTGCAATGTCGCGAATCCGGGGGAACTGGATGCCGTTTTCGACGCCATCCGGACGACCTGGGGGCGGCTCGACTTCCTGTTTCATTCCATTGCCTGGGCGCGCAAGGAAGACCTGCACGGCCGACTTGCCGACTGCTCGGCCGATGGTTTCAGCGAATCGATGATGATCTCCTGCTATTCCTTCATCCGGATGGCGCACCTCGCGGAGCCGCTGATGGACAAGGGCGGCAGCCTGATGACGCTCACGTATTACGGCGCGGATAAGGTCGTGGACCATTACAACGTGATGGGGCCGGTGAAGGCGGCGCTCGAATGCTCGGTCCGCTACCTTGCGCACGAATTGGGGCAGAAGCGGATTCGGGTGAACGCGATCTCGGCCGGAGCGGTGCAGACGCGCGCCGCCTCGGGCATCGCGCATTTCGACGAACTCATCAACGAGAGCATGCGGGACGCGCCGCTGCGCCGGCTTGTCGAATCCTGCGAGATCGGGCGCGCGGCGCTCATGCTTGCGAGCGATCACGCGAGCGCGATCACCGGGGAGCTCCTTTACGTCGATGCGGGATTCCACATCGAGGGCATGGTGTTTCACTGACGGACTGGCAGGAGGTGCATGATGACGAAAGTGATCGATCCGGTCTGCGGCATGACGGTTGACCAGGAGAAGGCTGCGGCACGCGAGGTGCGGGCGGGGCGGACCTGGTATTTCTGCTCCGAGCAGTGCCATCGAATGTTCGTTGCAGATCCGGCCCGGTATGGGGCGAAGGACGCGGCGGAGGCAGCGGAGCGGGCCAAGGGCGGCGCGGGCGGGACGCGCGGCGGGGGGATATGAGCGGAGAGGGGCAAGCGCGGCTCATGCGGCCCGCGTCCGCGGCCGGCTCTCCTCCAGCGCAAGCGCGATCCACACTCCCGAGCCCGCGACGAGGGCTGCGGTAAGCCAGATCGCCGGCAGTGCCGCGTGCGCCCACTGCGCGATGCCGCCCAGGAGGAGCGCGCCGATCGCGTAGCCGGTATCGCGCCAATAGCGGTAGGTGCCGAGCGCCTTGCCGCGCACGAGCGGCGCCACACGGTCGGACATCGCGGCGATCAGGTTCGGATAGAGGAGCGCCATGCCGATTCCCATCACCACCGCCGCCGGCAGCCAGACGGAAGGCGCGCGGCCGAGTGCGGTTGCGGCGATGCCGGCCGCGAGCAGGAAGAAGCCGGCGACGATCGGGCTCTTGCGGCCGATCAGGTCCGCGGCGTGGCCGGTGAAGAGTTGGGAGAGGCCCCAGACCATGGCGTAGGTGCCCGTCAGCCAGCCGATTTCCGCGAGACCGGCCCCGTGCGCCTTGAAGAAGAGCGGGAACATCACCCAGACCAGCGTGTCGGCGATCTTGTTGATGACGCCGCCCTGGCAGATGGCCCGGCCGGCCGGGTCGTGGAAGGAGAAGCGGAGGAAGATCGCGGCGAGCTTCGCTTCTTCGGGCAGGGCATGGGGTGCGCCCGCTTCCGCGTGTTCCGCCCGCACCCAGGAGAGCGTGTCCTGGACACGGAGGAGGGAGAGGAGTGCCAGCGCGATCGTTGTCAGACCGAAGGCGAGCAAGGCGGGCCGCGCGCCGATGTGCTCGGCGAGCAGGGCGGCGCCAAGCCCGGCCGCCCCGACCGCGACATAACCCACGGCCTCGTTGATGCCGACGGCGAGGCCGCGCTCTCTGCTCGATGCGAGATCGATCTGGCTCGTCACCGTCATCGTCCAGGTGCAGCCCTGGTTGATGCCGAGAAACAGGTTCGCGGCGACGATCCACCACCAGTTCGGGGCGAAATAGATGAGGAACGGAATCGGGAGGCCGGCGAACCAGCCGGTGATGAGGACGGGCTTGCGGCCGAAGCGGTCGGCGCAACCGCCGGCCACGAGGTTGAGCGCGCCCTTCACCAAGCCGAAGGAGAGAACGAAGCTCGCCAGGAAGAGGAAGGCGCCGGGTGTCACCCCGAAGTCGCGCGCGACGGCCGGCAGAACGGCACGCTCCATGCCGATGATCAGGCCGACGAAACAGACCTGCAGGGCCTGCAGGCTGAACTGGCCGAGATTCGCGCGGATTCCCCGGCTCAGCAGCGCGGGCGTTGCCTCCATCGGCGTCAGGCGGGTGCCAGCACGCGCCCGGCATTGGCGGCGCGGATACGCGCGGCATCGGGGGGCGGAGGCGGGATCTCGGCCAGCATGACGCGGACGAACTCGGTTGCGTCGGCGATGCCGAAGGCGCGGTTGTAGCGCCGCTCGAAGCCGATCGTCGTGCAGGGTTTGCCCGAGAGGCTGCGACCGCAGACCGAACCGGCGTAGGCGCCGGGCAGCACTTCGAGGAAATCGGGGAGTGTCTGGAGGCGCGCGATGCTTGCGAAGAGGGCGCACGCGCCCGCTTCGGCGCTTGTCGCGAGTTCGGTGCGGCCAAGATCCCCTGCCATGAGGGTGTGGCCGGTCAGAACGACCCAGGGCTCCTCGGCGCGGGTGTGGTCGGTGACGAGGAGGGCGAGATGCTCGGGCGTGTGGCCCGGCAGATGCCAGACTTCGGCGGTGACGTTGCCGAGATCCAGCACCTCGCCGTCGGCGACGCCGCGGAAGGGGAAGAGGGCATCGGCGCCGTGCCAGAGGACGTAGGCCGCGCCGGTGGCGGCGGCGAGTGCGCGCCCGGCCGAGAGGTGGTCGGCGTGGATATGCGTGTCGATGACGAAGCGAATGGCCATGCCGCCTGCGGCGGCGGCCTCGAGGTAGGGGGTAATGGGTTCGAGCGGGTCGACCACGGCCGCCAAGCCGCGGCCGCCGCACCCGAAGAGGTACGAGATGGCGACGGGCTCGCGGTGCAAAAATTGGCGGAGAATCATGGGCTCCCTCCAAAAAAGCTCGATTGGCGGACGCGGGCGTGCTTGACAGACTTGGTGGTTCAGACGATTGTCCAGTTATCATTGGAGTGTTGGTGCGATGGCGTCAACCAGCCATCCCAAGCGTCTGGTGTTCGAGCAGTTCGCCCGCCTCGCCCAGGCGCTCGCCAACAGCCACCGGGTGGAGCTGATCGAGCTTCTGGCGCAGGGCGAACGGAGCGTAGAGGCGCTGGCCGGCCTCACCGGACTCCGTCTGACCAACGCTTCGCAGCATCTCCAGCTCTTGCGGCGTGCCGGCCTGGTAGTTGCTCGCCGATCGGGCCGGCAGGTGCTCTACCGGCTTGGCGCTCCCGATGTCGTCGATCTCCTGATGGCGTTGCGGCGAAGCGCCGAGCGCGGCCTCGCCGAGATCGACCGCATCGTGGAGAGCTATTTCGACGCGCGGGACAAGCTCGAGCCTGTCACGCGCGAGGAGCTGGCACGCCGGCTGAGCGAGGGGCTTGTCACGCTGATCGACGTGCGGCCGGCCGAGGAGTTCGCCGCCGGGCATATCCCGGGCGCGATCAACGTTCCGCTGGGCGAGCTTCCGGCGCGCATGGCCTCGCTTCCGCGGGCGCGCCCGGTGGTTGCCTATTGCCGCGGCCCTTATTGCGTGTTCGCCTTCGAGGCGGTAGCGGCGTTGCGTGCCCGGGGCTATGAGGCGCGCCGCCTTGCCGATGGGTATCCCGAGTGGTGGGCCGCGGGCCGGCCCGTCGCGGCGCTGCCGGCGTAAGGCCGGAATGGCATTCCACCTCAGCCTGATCAGCGCAACGCATCGCGCAAGCGACGTTCAGCGCCTGCGTGAGGAGCTGACGGCGCGGGCGATGGAGATCTGGGCGAGCCCGGGTGTGGTGGCGGTGGCCGTGCTGGCGGAGGCCGGCACGTGCGGGCTGCTCACCACGTGGGAGGATCGGGCGTCCTTTCTGGCATGGCAGCAGCGATTGAGCTGCACGCGGCTTCAGGATTTTCTGGCGCGGATTTCCGAAACCCCGCCGCGCAGTTTCGATTGTGCGTTCCATGAGACCGACATCGCGCCGCCCGCGGGGCGGCCGGCGCGGCCGATGGGCTCCGTGGTGCCGCTGCGGCCGCCGCTTTCTTGATCTGCATCAACGACAAGCCCTCTGCCCACCGCGCCCGGAAGCGCCGCCTCGTCCCGGCTGACGTGCCGGTGCACGACGCGCAAGGCGGCACACCGCACGAGCGAGCTACGGCTTCAACGCCCGGAAAGTGGCACCGATTGTGGTGGGCGCGGTGCAGTAGCCGGTGAATGCGACCATCTCGGCATCCGCAAAGCCTGCTCTGGCGAGCATGACGATCATTCGCGCCGGCGCGACCGCTCCGGCGACGCAATCGGCCCAGGACCCAGAGCTCGATGGCTCTTCGGTGCCATCCCTGACAACGTCGGCGAACCAGAGCCGGCCACCTGACTTCAGAATGCGGAATATTTCCTTGAAGACGCAGGGCTTCGCTGGCGAGAGGTTGATGGCGCCGTTCGATATCACGAGGTCGGCGCACGCATCCGCCAACGGCACCGCGGTCATATCAGCGCCGCGGACCTCGACGTTGCAGAGGCCCATCAGCCGTCCCGCGGCCCTTGCCTTCGCCGTCATAGCCGGTGTGAGGTCGATCCCGACCGCCCAGCCGCACTCGCCGACCAGACTGGCGGAGATGCACAGGTCGGCCCCGGCCCCGCAGCCGAAATCGACCACGGTCATGCCCGGCTCGATCCGCCCCAGGCCGAATGGATTTCCGACGGCGGCCGCCGACTCCCAGACAGCTTCCGGAAGGAGGTCCAGCCAATGCGCCTCGTAGCCGAGGAGCCTGGCGTTCTCCTTTCCCTTGCCCCATCCGAAGTCCCGCTCAGGATGAAGCGCAAGCTCCGTGTACAACGCACAAATACTTTCCTCGGCCGCCGCCACCGAACCGTTGGGATCTGCCTCGGTCATGCTGGTCCCTTCCGACAGTCACCCATTGATCCATGTCAATGATGTTACCCCTGAACGTGTGCATAGATGAAACCGCAGGAGATGCGAGATGTTCTCGGGAGCGTTTCCGGCCACCGTGATGCCCGATGCCGAGTGGTGGGAGGCGCTGTGGCCCCGTCCCGAGGCGGTGGTTGAGGAGATTGGCGTCGCTGCCGGAACGGATGCGATCGATCTTTGCTGCGGTGATGGGCTTTTCACCGTGCCGCTCGCGGCAATGGCACGGCAGGTGATCGCGATCGATCTCGATCCCGCAATGCTCGAGCGCGCGCAAGCGCGCACCGCGGCGGCGGGGGTGAAGAACTGCGCCTTCATCGCCGCCGACGCCTACGATGTTGCCCGCGTCGTTGCCGCGTCCGTGGATCTCGTTCTGATCGCGAACACGTTCCACGGCGTTCCGGACAAGCCGCGGCTGGCGCGCGCCGTTGCCTCCGTGCTCCGGCCGGGCGGGCGCTTCGCCGTCATCAACTGGCATCGGCGCCCGCGCGAGGAAACCACCGTGCTCGGTTCGCCGCGCGGGCCGAAGACGGAGATGCGCATGACGCCGGAGGAGGTCGCGGCGGCGGTTGGTCCGGTCGGCTTCCGCGCGCTCAAGGTGGTCGAGCTGCCACCCTACCACTACGTTGCCATTCTCGCGTTGCCGGATGTGTAACGTTTCACCAACCGATGGAGAAGGCGATGCCTTGTTGCAAAGAGAATGATCAGAAGAAGCCCGCCTCGGAGGGTGCCGAGGAGCATGGCACTCCCGAAGGCAGCCCGATGGCGATGGGGATGGCCATGGCCAAGAAGATGATGGGCCAGGGCGGCAACCCCATGGAATGATGCAGAAAATGATGGCTCAGAGCGGTCAGGGCAGTGGGCCGCCGCAGATGCAGCAGATGATGCAGATGTGCATGGGCATGTGCTCGGAGATGCTGAACGCAATCCGGGAGACCGCCGCCATGGCCGCCTTCGCCACGCCCGAGCTCCGGCACGCCTTCGGCGAGTGGCTCAAGACGGTCGAGAGCAAAGCCGAGACCGCGCTTGCCGCGGGTGAGCAGAACGCGGTCGGACTCGCCTCGGCGCTCGGGATCGACGAGAAGAGCGCGCGCTACGTGCTCGGCCGGCTTGCCGAGAGCGGCAAGGCGACGCTCTTCGCGCGCCCCCGCGCCTGACGGATAAGCCGGAGGGACAGGCGATGTGGTCGCGACGCGCTTGGCTTGGGCGGGTCCTTGGCCCTAGCAGGACTGTCAGGGCCGCCTCGCTATGCGGCAGCGGCGGCTCCGCCCAAGGTCACCAAGGCGGCGGCACACTATCAAGACTATCCCAACGATGGTCAGATGTGTGGAATGTGCAAGTTCTATATCCCGCCCGGCGGCAGCCCCGGGGCGGGCATGATGGGCGGGACCATGGGGCCGGAGATGATGGCCGCAGGGACCTGCCAGATCGTAGAGGGAAGCATCAGCCCGCGCGGCTGGTGCCAGTTCTACCGCCCGCTCTCCGGCTGAGGGCGTGGACAGAGGAGGCCAGAATGAGGTTTTTCCTTTCCCGTGCAGTTGTGGGCGCCATGCCCGCGCTTCTTCCTGCCGCAGCCGCGGCTCAGAACGTGCCCGGTCCGTACCCTTACGGGCCAGGAATGATGTGGGGCTGGGGCTGGTCCGGCCTGATTCTTGGACCGCTTTTCATGATCGTTCCGCTTGCCATCATCATCGCCGTCATCGTGCTGCTGGTGCGCTGGCTCGGCGGCCCGTGGCAGGGGCCGGCGCACCACTGCCCCCCCGCGGCCCCACCCGGCCGCAGCGCACTCGACATCCTGAACGAGCGCTTCGCGCGCGGCGAGATCGACCAGGCGGAGTACGAGGCCAAGCGGCGCCTGATCTCGTAATCCTGACGAACGTCGCGCCCGCTATCCCTCGAGGATGAACGTGACCTCCATCGTCACGCGGTATTCGCTGATCCTGCCGCCCGAGACGGCCGCCTTCTGCTCGAGCACATGAAGGCCGGTGATGCCGCGCAGCGTCTTGCTCGCCCGCGCGAGCCCTTCCCGCACCGCGGCCTCGAAGCTTTCGGCCGACGAAGCAGTTATTTTCGATACCGATGCGACTGCCATCGTTTCCTCCTCCAGCCGCTTAGCGGCCGATATCGTGGTCTTCGCAACGCGCCAGTCTAGGCCTCTACCAGCGCCTGGTCGAGATCGGCGATAAGGTCTTCGGCGCTTTCCAGCCCGACCGAGAGGCGGATCACGTCCGGACCGGCGCCGGCGGCTTGGCGCTGCTCGTCCGTCAACTGCCGGTGCGTGGTCGAGGCGGGATGCAGGATGAGGCTCCGCGTGTCCCCGATATTGGCGAGGTGCGAAAAAAGCCGCACGCTCTCGACCGCGCGCACGCCCGCCTCGAAGCCGCCCTTGACGCCGAAGGTGAGGACGGCACCGGCACCGCGCGGCAGGTATTTGCGCGCCAGCGGCCGATACGGGCTCGTTCCGAGCCCCGCATAGGAAACCCACGCCACCGCCTTGTGCCCCTCCAGGAATTCTGCGACCCGCAACGCGTTCGCCACGTGGCGTTCCATGCGGACGGGCAGCGTTTCGATCCCCATGATGGTGAGGAAGGCGTTCATCGGCGCAAGCGCTGGGCCGAAATCCCGCAAGGCCACCGCGCGCGCCTTGGTGGTGAAAGCGAAGTCCCCGAAATTCTCGTAGAAGCGGAGGCCGTGATAGGCCGGCTCGGGATCGGTGAGGGAAGGAAACCGCCCGCCCGCGCTCCAGTCGAATTTTCCCGATTCCACGATCACGCCGCCCAACGCATTGCCGTGGCCGGACAGGAACTTCGTTGCCGAATGGCAGACGAGATCCGCACCCCATTCGATCGGGCGGCAGAGAAAGGGGCTCGCGAGCGTGTTATCGACGATCAGCGGAATGCCAGCCCCGTGCGCGATCGCCGCGATCGCGGCGAGATCGACGACGATGCCGCCCGGATTGGCCAGGCTCTCGACGAAGATCGCCTTTGAGCGCGGCGTAAGCGCGCGGGCAAAATTCTCGGGCTCGCGCGGATCGATGAAATGGCATTTCCAGCCGAGCTTCTTGAACGAAAGCCCGAACTGGGTGAGCGATCCGCCGTAGAGGTTTCGTGAGGCGAGGAACTCGTCTTCCGGTTCGAGCAGGGTGAAGAAGATCAGGAACTGCGCTGCATGCCCCGAGGCGCACGCCAACCCCGCGCGCCCGCCTTCGAGGCTCGCCACCCGCTCCTCGAGCACTGAGACCGTGGGATTGGTCAGCCTCGAATAGAGATAGCCGAAATTGTGCAAGTTGAAGAGTGAGGCCGCGTGATCGACATCGTCGAACACGTAGGAAGTCGTCTGGTATATCGGCGTGATGCGTGCCTTGGTGGTGGGATCGGGCGCGGCGCCGGCATGGATCGCGCGCGTCTCGAACCCGAAGGCCTGATTCCCGCCGGCGTTGCTCCCGCCGTGCCGGCTGGGCTTGCGGTGGGCTTCCTTCGGCGCTTCGGCCGGGCGGTTGCGCAGGATGCCGGAATTCACGCCGCTCCAGGAAAGCTCGCCGGCGAGCCGGCCGAATTCGATCTTCGGGCAGCGGTCCATCACCACCTCGAGCCCGGCGGCCTCTGCCTTCGCCGCCGCCTCTTCGTTGCGCACGCCAAGCTGCATCCAGACCACCTTGGCGCCGATCCCGATCGCCTCCTCGACGATCGGTCCGACATGCCGCGCCGCGCGAAAGACCTCGACCATCTCCACGGGCTCGGGAATCTCGGAAAGCCGCGAGTACACGTGCTCGCCGAGGAGCATCGTCCCGGCGAGCGCCGGGTTCACCGGGATCACGCGGAATCCCTTGCCCTGAAGGTACTTCATGACGAAGTAGCTCGGCCGGTTCCAATCGGGCGAGGCGCCGACGAGCGCGATCGTGCGCACGGAGCCCAGGATCCGCGCGAGCTTCTCGTCGGAGTAGGGAATGGGCCCGGGTGCATCCATCGACGTGTCTCCACGAAACCCGTCTCATCATCGGCGGTCTCGCCCGCGCTGGCAAATCCTGTGCGGCCGCTCCGCCAGGTGCCGGGGAACACTGCCGCCCATGTCGAATGCGATTCTATCCGGAATGTTGCGATGGTATCATTATCCGCGTGGGCCTAGAGAGACCCAGCAATCCATCATCAAAGGAGGAATGTCATGCCAGCATACTTCCTTCTCTGCAACTACACCGATCAGGGTATTCGGTCCGTCAAGGACGTGCCAAGCCGGCGCGCCGCCGCCAGGGAACTCGGCAAGAAGTTCGGTGTCGAGCTCAAGGCCGGCTATATGGCATTGGGAGCGTACGATCTCATCGTCCACGCGGAGGCAGCCAGCGACGAAGCGATGGCCGGATTTGTCCTGTCTCTGGCTTCGAAGGGAAATTTGCGGACGACGACGGTCAAGGTCTTCGGCGAGGCGGAGGCCGACAGGATCATCGCCGCGGTCGTTTGACCGAATCCTCGGCCTGTCTCTTCGACCGGCCCCGCGTCAGCGGGACCCTTTTCGCCCGCACCCGCCGCGGCCGTGTCCGGCCCGGCGCCGCCGACCATCAGCGCCGCCGCGCCGGCAAGCCCGGCGAGTGCCAACGGGAACACGGCCGCGAAGCCGAACCCCTGCACGAGCGGACCGCCGAGGAAAGTGCCGAGCACGGTCGCGAGCGCCCCGCTGGCCGAGAGAAGGCCCATCGCCGCGCCCTCGCCGATGGGAGTGAGCCCCGCCGCCAGCCCGGTGCCCGAAACACTGAGCAGCGGCCAAGCCAGCACGACCAGCAGGAAGCCCGCCGGCGCCACCACCGCGGCGCCGGGAATGATGATGAGGCCCGTCTGGAGCAGGAGAAGCAGCACGAAGCCGCCGGTGCGCACCGCGAGCCCGGTGCGGAAGATCTGCGGCCCGCCGTAGCGTCGCGCCGCCCATCCCGCCAGCACGAAGAGCCCGATGGAGATCGCTGCCCCGAGCGCATAGAGGAACGCGGTCGTCGCCGGCGCCACACCGAAGCTCTCCTGCATCAGGAGCGGGTAGTAGGCGAAGAACGGCGCCACCCCGAAATTCCATGCGAACCAGGCGAGCAGGAAGCGGCCGAAGCGCCCGCCGAGCACGTCAGGCACCCAGGCGAGTGCTGCCCTTTGCAGGTGATGCGAATGCTGCAAGAGCCCGCCCCCTGGCCCCGGCTGGAAGGCGCGCATCAGCCCCGCCCAGTCGAGCCGCGGCCGGCGAATCGCGTGGCGGCTTCGCTCTGCGCGCCGCCCGCCCTTGACCGGCAGGCCCACGCGGCCGATCGCCAGCGCCGCCAGCGCAAACGCTGCCGCCAGCCAGAAGCCGCGCGCGAGCGGACCTTCCGCGATCACGCCGCCGAGCAGGAGGCCGACAAGCTGCCCGGCGCCGTTGAAGCTCTGCAGCCAGCCGATGCGCGGCTCCCACTCCGACTTCGGAGCAAAATCGATGATGAAGAGCGGCGCAACCGTGGCCACCGCGCCGGCGCCGAGTCCCATCAGCGAAGCGAGCGCGGCACTTGCATCCGCCGGGCGCGCCGCCGGCAGTCCAGCGAGGCCGATCGCCAGCGTCGCGAAGCCGCCGAAGAAGACGAGCCGGAAGAGGCGCCGGCGCTCGACCAGCACGCCCAAGAGCGGCGCCGGCAGGAGCCCCGCGTAATAGGCGCCGACGACATAGGCGACATTGCCCACGCCGCCGCCGTGCCCCGCCACCACAAGCGGCAGCAGGAACGGCAGCAGGCCCGAGTTGATGAGGCCGAGGATGAGATAGGCGCCGTACCAAGGCGCCACGAGCGTCCTCCGGTTGGGCGGCGACGCGCCCGCCGCCGTCTCATCCCCTTCCGGCATCGAACCCGCTGAGCGCCGCGAAATGCGCGAGCATGCGCTCCGCGTCCGGCGCGACGCCGCTGAAGAGCTGGAACCCCTCGGCCGCCTGAAAGACGGCCATGCCGCCGCCCGAAAGCGTTCGGCAGCCCGCCCGTCGCGCGGCGGCCAGGAGCGCCGTTTCGAGCGGGAAATAGACGATATCCGCCACCCACATCGCGGGCCGGAGCAACCCTGCCGAAACCGATATCCCCGGATGCCCCGTCATCCCGACCGGCGTCGCGTTGACCACCCCGTCCGCCCCCACAACGGCTTCCTCCACGCGTCCCGCCGTCCTCGCGCGGCCGGCACCGAACCGCGCCGCGATCGTTTCGGCGAGCGCCGCGGCGCGCGCCAGTTCCACATCCGCGACGGCAATCTCGCGCGCGCCGAGCCTCGCCAGCGCATAGGCAGCCGCCGCGCCTGCGCCGCCCGCGCCGAGGAGCGCGACACGGCCGAGCGGCGCACCCGGCAAGAACCGCCGGAAATTCTCGGCAAACCCGAACCAGTCGGTGTTGTGGCCGACCCGCCGTCCCCCGCTCAGCACCACCGTGTTGACGGCGCCGAGCGCATCCGCCTCCTCCGAAAGCTGATCGAGCAGCGGCACCACGCGCTGCTTGCAGGGATGGGTGATGTTGAGCCCGTCAAAGCCCATCCGCTCGGCCGCCGTCAGCAATTCGCCAAGCGCCTTCGCCTCGAGCCCAAGCCGCTCGAGGTCGATCCTCCGATAGAGATAGATCAGCCCCTGCGCCTCGCCCTCCTGCTGATGGAGCGCCGGGCTGAGCGAGCCCGCCATCCCCGCCGCTCATGGCATGCGCTTAGCGCATCGTCGGCATCACGTACTCCGCGCCCGCCCGGATCCCCGCCGGCCAGCGCGACGTGATCGTCTTGAGCCGCGTGTAAAACCGCACCCCCTCCGGCCCGTGCGTCGGATGATCGCCGAACAGCGAGGATTTCCATCCGCCGAAGGAATGAAACGCCATCGGAACTGGAATCGGCACGTTGACCCCGACCATCCCGACCTCGATCCCGGCGGCGAACTCCCGCGCCGCATCGCCGTCGCGCGTGAAGATCGCGGTGCCGTTGGCAAACTCGTGGCTGTTGATCAACTTTGTCGCCGCCTGGAAATTCTCCGCCCGCACCACCGAGAGCACGGGGCCGAAAATCTCCTCCTTCCAGATCTTCATCTCAGGCAACACATGATCGAAGAGGCTTCCTCCGATGAAGAAGCCTTCCTCGTAGCCCTGCATGCGGAAGCCGCGCCCATCCACGACGAGCTTCGCGCCTCCTTTCTCCCCTGCCTCGATATAGTCGCGCACGCGCTCGAGATGCTGGCGCGTGACGAGCGGACCCATCTCTGCCTCGGGGTCCGTCCCCGGCCCGATTTTCAGCGTGCGCACGCGCGGCTCGAGCCGCTCCACCAGCGTCTCGGCGGTCTTCTTCCCGACCGGCACCGCAACCGAGACCGCCATGCAGCGCTCGCCCGCCGAGCCGTAGGCCGCGCCCATCAGCGCATCCACTGCCTGGTCCATATCCGCGTCCGGCAACACCACCATGTGGTTCTTGGCCCCGCCGAGCGCCTGACAGCGTTTTCCGTTCGCCGCCGCGGTTGCGTAGATGTAGCGCGCGATCGGGGTCGAGCCGACGAAGCTCACCGCGGCGATCCCGGGATGGCGGAGGATCGCGTCCACCGCCGCCTTGTCCCCGTGCATGACCTGCAAGACGCCAGCCGGCAGTCCGGCTTCCATGGCAAGTTCGGCAAGCCTGACGCCGGCCGAAGGATCCCGCTCGGAAGGCTTGAGGATGAAGCAGTTTCCGCAGGCGAGTGCGACCGGGAACATCCACATCGGCACCATCGCCGGGAAATTGAACGGCGTGATTCCGGCCACCACGCCGAGCGGCTGGTGCACGGCGTGGCAATCCACGCCCGTGCCGACGTTTTCGCTGATCTCGCCTTTGAGGAGGCTCGGGGCTCCCGTGGCGAATTCGACGACCTCGATCCCGCGCGTCACTTCCCCTCGCGCATCGGACAGCACCTTCCCGTGCTCCGCGCTGATGATCTTCGCGAGCCCGTCCGCGTTTTCCTCGAGCAGCCTCAGGAACCGGCTCAGGATGCGCGCGCGGCGGAGCGGCGGGGTTCCGGCCCAGCCCGGAAACGCGGCTCTGGCCGCGCTCACCGCCTCATCCATCTCTGCCTCACCGGCGAACGGAACGACGCCGCTTTGCTTTCCCGTCGCCGGGTTGAACACAGGCCCCGAACGTCCGCTCTTGCCCGAAACCTTCCGTCCGTTGATGAAGTGGAGGATCTGCTCCGGCATCGTTCTTCTCCCCGTCTTGTCTCCCGCGGATGATAGGCCGATCGGCCCACGCGGTCGTCCCCCCCGGGCCGGCCCTCGCTGCGCCCCGGGCCGCGGCCTTCACGCAACGAGGCTCACCACGACGAAAACCGGGTAGCCCAGCAACAGGATGAGCGCTTCGGCGCGCCCAAGAGTGCCGCGTCGCGCGGACAACAGGACGACGAGGGCGAGCGCGGCGAGCATCATCAACAAGGGCAGCCGGAGCAGGGCCGCATCGATGATCGCAAGCGGGCGCACCAGGGCGCCGGCGCCGAGCGTCATCGTGACGTTGTAGGCGAACGACCCGACAACGCCCGCGACGGCCGCCTCGGAAATCCCGCGCCGCGCGGCCGACCAAGCCAGCACCACCAGTTCGAACCCGGTCGCGAACCCGACGATGGTGAGGCCGAGCCTTGTCTGCATCGCCTGCGCGCCGCTGATCTGCTGCACGGCGTAGACAAGGAGGCTGGCCCCGCCCGCCATAGCGAGCACCCCGGCGAGGACCATCACGAGGTCCGGCCCGACGCGGCCGGACTTTCCCTTCGCCGCGGCCTCGCGCGCCTCCGCCAGTTCGCCCACTTCGCCGAGCGCTGGCGGGCGGCGTTCCGCGAACCAGATGGCGCCGACGTAGGCCGCATAGAGCAGCACCAGAACAACGCCGTCGCCCCGGCCGACACGCCCGTTCCAGGCCATGCAGGTCGCGATCGCTCCGAGCGGCAGGCCCAAGAGAGCGTAGCGCATGACGGCGCGGCGGAACGGCAGCTCGGTGATCCAGGCGCCGATGCCGAGTGCCACCAGGCAGATCGTCACGTTGGCGCCGATCACATCGCCGAGCGCGATCCCAGGCGAGCCGCGGAGCGCCGCGACCACCACGGTTGCGAGTTCCTCCGGTTCTGCACCGGCGAGCAGGAGGGCGAGGGCAAAGGCGCTGACCCCGAGCCTGACCGACGCGGCGCCGAGGTGCTCGGCAAAGGCTTCCGCGCCCCAGACGATGACGGCCGTTCCACCGGCGAAGGCAAGCAGCCAGGCAATGGTGATCATGCGTGGGACCCTCGCCCGAGGCGGCGCCAGCGAACAAGCACCCGGGGGTACGCCGGTTCAGCCGACCGGGATGGCGCAGGGATCGTTACGGGCGATGAGCGGAGGTCCGATCGAATTTGGGATCAATGTCGCGCCTCCGCCGCACGAGATCACGGACGGGCTCGGGCCGCATCAGCATCGTCTCGATCATCGGGCAAATTCAAACATCCGACGAGCCAACCGCAAGGAACACCGCTACAAGGCAACGCTTCGCCAGAACGCCGCCAGCACGCCTTCCGCGACCAAGGTCCCTCCGGTCAGCCGGTTCACCGTTCGCTGCGCGCCGGGCGCGCGGATGAAGCGGCGGAGGCCCGCCGCAAACGCCGAATAGGAACCGTCCACCATGATGCCTGCGGCGAGCACGCTCGCTTCCATCGCCGCGAGTTCGGGCAGAAAACGCGCGTGCAGGCCCATGAACTGCGGCGCGAACACCATGAAGAAGAGCACCGATTTCGGATTGAAGACGGTGGTGAGCCAAGCGTGCAGGAAGGACTTGCCGGGGGAGCGCGGCCGCGCGCCGGCGTCGATCGCGGCCGGCACAGGCGGTGCCTTCCACAACTTGAGGCCGAGAAAAACCAGATATGCAGCCCCGGCGAGCTTGAGTGCGGTGAATGCGACCGCGGAGGTCGCGAGGAGCGCGCCCGCGCCGAACACGGCGGCGGCGAGGCACGTTGCATCGCCGAGCACCGTGCCGGCCACAACGGACGCTGCGGTTCTCCGCCCATATGCAATCGCATAGGAAACGACCAGCAAAATGACCGGCGCCGGCGCCGCCGCCATCAGCGTGTAGGCCAGTGTGAAGGCAATCCAGGCGGTCAGGGACATTTTTTCCTCCAAAGGTTTCCGGCACCAGCTCGACCGGTTTCGACCTCACCGGGGGACGCGCACGCCAGATGCGCGCTGGCGACAAGCAGGGCCGGAGAGGGCGCCTGCACCTGCGACGTTCTAGCGCATGCTGGCCCCTCTGCGCGAGTATCCCAGTCCCTCAGCAGGTGGCTTTTGTGTCCGACGTTAGCTGGCTCAGAGGTAACGTTCGCAAACCACAGTCTTTACCGGCTGCCTTCGGACTGTTCGTCGCTCACTTTTACCTGCCCGAGAAAATTGCCGCGCTGGAAGCAGATCGAAAAGCGAGGGAATTTCTCGATGAGTCGCCTGAGGTTGCTCGCCTGCACACGCACTCGGAGGCGAGGTGCGTCGCCGACGCCGCCGGCGGGAACCACGGCACGAAAGTTGAGTACGGTCGGATCGGACTGATGCGGAGCCGCTTCGCGGGTTGGGTTTAGTGCCTCGACAGCCACGCTCGGACGAGCATCCCGGAAATAGAAATAGTTTGGATCGCGCGACCCGCTTACCGCCAATTCTGCGCGGAGTGCTTGGCAGATCGATTGCATCACCTCCACGGGAAAGTCCAAACCAGAGTACCGACCGTGCGCAGGGCGCGGCGGAGGCGGCAGCAAAAGCATGCTCGCGCGGAGGCCCGCCGCCCAGCGCTCCGCGCCGGGACAATCTCCCGAAGTTCTTACGCCCCGCGCGCCCCAAACCGCACGAGCGCCTCACGATCGACCGAGATGCCGAGGCCCGGGGCGGCGGGAATGCGCACGACGCCGCGATCGTGTTCGATCGGGGCGCTGAGCAGCGCCGCGCGGATCGGGTGTTCGGTGCGATCGAATTCGAGCATCGGTTCGAGCGCGGAAAGTGCGGGCGGCGTGTGCGGCGGCAGCACAGCGAGCAACTGGAGGGAGGCGGCGATCGCGATGCCGGTGCCCCAGACATGGGGGTTGTAACGGATGCCGAAAGCAACCGCCATGTCGGCGATCTTCTTGCATTCCGAGAGTCCGCCGGCCGCGCAGGTGTCGGGCTCGGCAATGTCGAGCGCGTGCGAAACGAAGAGATCGCGAAAACCGAAGCGCGTGAACTCGCATTCGCCGCCGGCGATGGGGAAGGGGAGGGCGGCTTTCACCGCCCGGTAGCCCGCGAGATCCTCTGGCGGCACCGGCTCCTCGAACCACGCGATGTCGTAGCGCTCGATCTTCCGGCCGAGCCGGATGGCTTCGATCGGATCGTAGGCGTGGTTCGCATCCACCATCAGGCCCACATCGGGCCCGATTGCCTCACGCACCGCCGCCGTCGCCCGCGCATCCTCTTCCACGCCGAACCCCACTTTGAGCTTCACCGCGCCGAACCCCTCGGCCGCGTATCCGGCGGCCTCTTCCGCAAGATACCGGAGCGGATCTCCCGAGCGCCGCCGATAGAGCCCCGTCGCATAGGCGCGCACCCCCTCCCGCAACGGCCCGCCCATCAGCCGCGAGACCGGAACGCCGAAATGCTTGCCCTTGATGTCCCAGAGCGCAATGTCGATCCCGCTCAGCGCCTGCACGATGACGCCCTTCTGCCCGTGATCGCGCAGACTGGCATAGAGCTCCTGCCAAAGATGCTCGGTGCAGAGCGGATCTTCCCCGATCAGCCAGGGTGCCATGGCCTTGACCGCCGCCGCCGTGATCCGCGCCGGCCCGTAGCTCTCGCCCCAGCCAGTCAGCCCGTCGTCCGTTTCGATCTCGACGATCATTGCCGTGCGCCGGTCGTACCAGGCGCGCGAATAGGCGAAGGGCTGCGAAAGCGTTGCCTCCAGAACGTGAGTGCGAACCTCGGTGATCTTCATGCCGGCTCCTCCGATCGCGCAGCCGCCTCATGCGTCATGAGACGGCAGTGCGCGAGCGATGTCCAGGGTGGCACGGCACTTGGAATGCTCGGGCGCGGTCCGGTGTGGGGGAGATTTTCGATGATGAGGGGCGCCCGGCTCACACGAAGGCACTGATGCTCGCCCGTACCCATGTGCTTGCGCGCTCGCGAACTCCCTACCGGAACGCGGCCGCGTGTCGGCAGGAACATGGCGTTCCTCCCGTCATCCCGTTGTGCCGGCCGGCGAGCGGGGTTAGCCTTGCGTTTCGCATCGACCGCGCGGACCTCTGAACATGAGCCCTTTCCGACCTCCTGCCCGCCCGGCAATGGCTATCGCGGCGAGGCTCGCGCCGTGGACAGGACCGTGCCCGCGCTCGGGCTCGCACATTTGACCGTTCTTGAAGTGCCGATGGTAAACGAAGAGCCGCCGGAGCCGCGGGCGTGGCGGATTTACGGAGCAGCACGCGGCTTGTGCGATGGTCTCGCGAGGGCGCCGCTGCCGCCGGCCATGGGGTCCTGAGCGCTCGCGCATGGCCGGCCGCGCCGCGGCGCGCACCCGCGCTGTTCAATGCGGTCAACTTCTTCATCGCCGATGTGGCGGGCGGGCTCGGGCCGTTCCTGCCCGCCTGGCTCGCCTCGGCGCTGCACTGGCAGCCGGAGCGCATCGGCTTCGTGCTGACGGTGGGCGGCATTGCCGGCCTCGTATGCAACACGCCGGGCGGGGCGCTGGTCGATCGTTTCGGCCGGCCGCGACTGATGATCGGCGCCGGGTCGGCGCTGATCCTGCTCGGCACCGTGGTGCTCGTCAGCGGCCGCTCACCGCTCTTCGTCCTGTTCGGCCTTCTTCTGACCTCGATCGGCGGATCGGTGATTGGCCCGGCGATCGCCGCGGCGAGCCTCGCCTATGTCGGACAGCGCGACTTCCCCCTGCAGCAGGGGACCAACGCAGCGTGGAGCAACGCGGGCAACGTCACCGCCGCACTGTTGATTTTTGCCGGGGCAGCCAAGCTTGGCGCGGATGCGGCGGTGCTCGTGCTCGGCGTCATGGCCGCGGCGACCATCGCCGCGCTGCCGTGCCTCGCGCGCCCGGGCGGAGAGACCCGGCGCATCGGCCTTCCCGCCGCCGCCAAGCCTGAACCGGCGTTCAAGGCTTTCCGCCATAGGCCGGTGCTGCTGTTTGCGCTTACGCTTCTCTTCTTCCATCTCGGCAATGCGGCGATGCTGTCCTTGCTCGGGCTCAGGCTCGCTCACCTCGGGCACGGCAACGCGACGCAGTGGATGTCGGCCTGCGTTGTCGTTGCACAATTCGCAATGATCGGGGTCGCGCTCGTCGCCGGGGCAATCGCCGAGCGGTACGGCAAGGTGCCGCTGTTTCTCTTCGCCTGCGCCGTCCTCGTCGTGCGCGGGATCATGGCAGCCTATGGCGAGGCGCCGTTCTGGCTGGTGCCTGTCGAGATCCTCGATGCGCTCGGCGCGGGCACCCTCGGTGTCATCACCCCGCCGCTGGTGGCGGATCTCTCCTGGGGCTCGGGCCGCACGCAAACGACACTCGGGGCGGTGATGACCGCACAGGGGATCGGGGCGTCGCTTTCCTCCTCGCTTGGCGGCACGCTGATCGCGCGGATCGGCTGGCGCTTCGCATTCGTTGGCTTGGCGCTGCCGCCCATCGCGGCGTTCGTAATCGCCCTCGCGCTGCTCCCTGCCGCAAACCATGCCTGATTTCCACTGCTGCCGCATGCGAGGATGTTGACGTGCGCGCTCGCGAACGGGACTCCTCGCTCGGCGCGCCCTGGCCCTCTACTGCCGTGCCCGCCAACGACATGCACCCGGAGGAAATGGACTGTGCAACCCGATTCCCTTCTCCTCAGCGAAAATCCTGAATTCGTTACCGGCGCGATCGAGAGGATTCGCAACTTCACTCAAAACCTGCCGCGCCCCGGCCGCGAGATCTCCAAGAAGGAGGCCCACGCCGCGCACGCCGACCTCGAACAATACCGAAGCGCGATGGACCGCCTCCTCGCGCCCCCGGACGGGGGCTGGAGCGCGAGCGCTTCCAAGGCGCTGCACGGCCTTTTCGCCGCCCACGCGCTTACGCTCGCCATGGCGGCGGAGCTCGAAGCCGTCGAGGCGCTGAACAACGTCCAGCACGCGGCCGCTGCAGCTCCTCAGCCCGGGGGCTGGTGGGCTGCCCTCAGCGGACTTCTCGGCCGGCTCGCGAACTGGATCTGGAGCGTCATCCAGACCATGATCACTCCCAAGGGCTGGTCGATCGAGGGAGGCATATCCGTTCCCGGCCTTGCCAACGCCAAGCTCAAGATCGACTTCGGATAGCGTCGCGGCTGCGAAGCCCTCGCCTCAGGGCCGAGTCCTGACAAGGCTCGGGCATTTCGGATCGTATTTCCAGCCGGGCACGAGATATTGCATCGGCGTGGAGTCGTCGCGCGCGGCGAGGCCGACTTTGCGGAAGAGCGCGTGCGCCCACTCGAGGCGCTTGGGGTCGATTTCCACGCCGAGGCCCGGCCGGTCCGGCACCATCACTTCACCGCCCGTGATCTCGGGCGGGGTCTTGGTGAGGCGTTCGGTTCCTTCCTGCCAGATCCAGTGCGTGTCGATGGCCGTGATACGCCCGGGCGCGGCGGCCGCGGCGTGGGTGAACATGGCGAGCGAAATGTCGAAGTGATTGTTGGAGTGCGAGCCCCAGGTGAGGCCGAAGGCATCGCAGAGCTCGGCGACGCGCACGGACCCTTGCAGCGTCCAGAAATGCGGATCCGCGAGCGGAATATCGACCGCGTTCAGATGCAGCGCGTGACCGAGCTGGCGCCAGTCCGTCACCACCATGTTGGTTGCGGTGGGGATTGCTGTGGCGCGGCGGAACTCGGCCATCACCTCGCGCCCCGAGTAGCCGTCTTCCGGCCCGCACGGATCCTCGGCATAGGCGAGCACATGCGTGTGCGCGCGGCCGAGCGCGATCGCCTCGGCAAGCGACCATGCGCCGTTCGGGTCGAGCGTCACGCGGCTTTCGGGAAAGCGACGCTTGAGCGCCTCGACGGCCTGCATTTCTTCGGCGCCGTCGAGCACGCCGCCTTTGAGCTTATAGTCGGCGAAGCCGTAACGCGCCGTCGCCGCTTCGGCCTGGCGCACGATCGCCTCGGGGCTGAGCGCGGGCTCGGTGCGCACGCGCGCCCAGCTTTCCGGCGCACCCTCGCCCGCGGGGTAAGGGAGATCCGTCCGCGTACGATCTCCCACGAAGAAGAGATAGGCGAGCATTCGCACCGCCTCGCGCTGCTGGCCGCCGCCGAGCAATGCGCAGAGCGGCACGCCGAGATGCTGGCCGAGCAGGTCGAGGAGTGCGGACTCGACCGCGGTGATGACGTTATCGATACGAAGATTGATTTCGTGGGGCTGCGCGAGGACCGCGGCTTCCGCCGCGGAGCCGACCTGATGCTGGATCTTCCGCCGCTCGGCCGCCCCGCCGCGCAGGCTCGCGCGGATCGCGTTCAGGATTGCCTGGTATTCGCCGATCGGCCGGCCGAGGACGAGCGGTATCGAACGCTCGAGCGTGCGGCGGATGCTTTCCCCGCCCGGCATCTCGCCGAGGCCGGTGTTGCCGGCGCTGTCTTCGAGGAGAACGACAGTGCGCGTGAAGAAGGGCTGATGCGCGCCGGCAAGGTTCAGCAGCATGCAGTCCTGGCCGGCCACCGGGACGGCGCGCATGGTACTGACGCGCGGCGTGCGGAAAGCTTCGCGGCTCGAAAGTCCGGCCATGGTGACGTTGCTCCAGAGGGAGCAGAGGACGCGCCCTTCGGCTTCCCTTATACCAGCGACCGGAACCCGGCGAGCGTCGCCGCAGGCGGCGTGGACCGGCGCTCGCGGCCAAGCTCGCCACCTGCCTACGGAGCTTCAGTGTCAGGCTTCCGTTTCTCCGCCCCGTCTCCGGTGCGTGGTGGCTCTTCCCGGGGTGCGAAGAGACGCGACACCAGCCCCATGATGCCGTGGGCCGGAAAGGCCATTGGGCCAGAGGCCGGTGCCGCGGCCCCGCCGCGTAGAATCCTGACAAACGCGGCAATGATCATGACAGCAAGGAAGAGCAACATCGGCAGGGGAAGGCGCGAGAGCAGCCAGGCCCACGACGATGGTACGGCAACCGTGATCGCGACGTGGTGGCTGCGGAGCTCAGGGATCAGCCCAGGATCGCCGAAATCCGGAACCTTGCTCCGAAACGTTGACGGGGTGGTGTTGTTTCCGTTGATGCCAGGCGGGCGCTTCAATTGTCCCGAGATGTCGGTTCCCGTGAAGGTGACGCTCGCGACATGGCCGGCATCGACCTGATCGAGGAATGCGCTGTACGAAAGCGTCTTCTGCTGCGTGGACCTTCCGACGAGCATGAGGAACGCTGCCCCCGCGACGAGAAGAACTGCGGCGATCGCCCACCACGCGATCGGGATGCGAGGCTTCCCCGATACGCCGCTCATGCGACCCCCAGCGCCGCCGTCACGGGGTGCTTCACCTGGTCGGGAACCAAAGCGAACGCGCCCGCTGCCGCGAGGATCCCGGCCAGCAATGACCACGACGGTGCTGCCATCAGGGCACCGGAACCGGCAAGCGTTGTGGCGAAGGCGACGCCCGCTGCCGCGGCCGCCAGTACCCATCCGCCTGGCCTCGAGAACCAGAACGGCCGTCGCTCGCGCAGCACGAAGAGAACGGTCTGATTGCCGAAGACCAGCGTAACGAAAGCCAGGGTCCTGAGCTCGCCGGGGCCGAGTCCGAGGCGGTAGCGGCCGAACGCGAGAGCCGCCGAGGAGAACGCCAGCTTGCAGAGGCCGAACGCAATCGCCACGCCGATGACGTTCTGCATGTTCCACCGGCTCGGCGCCTTGGCAGGGCTGGCACGATCCGTCGTCAGCACCATGCTCAGAAGGCCATTCGTGATGAACATCAGCGCGACCAGGGCGGGTGTCAGCACCGCGCGACCCGAGAGGGCGAGCCCGACCGCCAGGAAGGCGACGCTCTCGATCTTCTTGACCAGTATGTTGAGTCTGAAGCTGAGCAGGCGCTGAAAGGCGATGCGCTCTTTGCGCATCGTATCGAGGATGCCGACCAGACCAGGCCCCGTCATCACCATGCTCGAGGCCGCCTTGGTCACGTCGGTTGCGGTCGAGATCGCGATGCGGAGCCCCGCCTGCCTCAGCGCCGGCGCCCCGGCTCCCGGCTCAGACACGGCCGTGGCCTATGGGGCGAGGGCAGGGTGCGCCGGCACCTGCTCGCCTTCGATCCGGCCGTCGCGCATGCCGATCAGCCGGTCGAAGCGATGGAAGATCGATTCGTCGTGCGTCACCACGAGCACGGCCGCGTGCTGGTCTGCGGCGATGCGGGTGAGGAGGTCCATCACGGCGCCCGCACGGACGGAGTCGAGCGGGGCGGTCGGCTCGTCGGCCAGGATGATGTGCGGGCTGTTGGCGATCGCCCGCGCGATCGCGACACGTTGCGCCATGCCGCCCGAAAGCTCCGAGGGATAGGCGCGCATCTGGCGCATGTCGAAATAGTCGAGCAGCGCCTCCGCACGCTCGCGTGCCTCGTGCCGCCGGATGCCTGCAAGCTCCATCGCCTCGGCGATATTCTCGGTCGCGGTCAGGAACGGTAGCAGGTTGTGGGTCTGAAAAATGAAGCCGATTTTCGTCAGCCGGAGCCTGCGCAGGTCGCTCCGCAGAAAACGCCCATCATAGACCGGCTCGCCGTCGAGCTGCATCCAGCCGCTCGAGGGCTCGGTCACGCAGCCGATCACGTTGAGGAGCGTGCTCTTGCCACAGCCCGAGGGTCCGCGCAGACCGACCACTTCGCCCGCGCGCACGGTGAGCTTGATATCGACCAACGCATCGACGCGCGCCTCTCCCCGACCGAAATGTTTGCTGATCGCACGCAGCTCGACGCGCGGCAGACGATCGAATGGCAGAGATTCATCCACTGGCCAGAGCCTCCGCCGCGTTGACCTTGACCGCCGCGCGCACGCCGAGCATCGAGCCGGCGAGGCAGACCACGGTGACGATGGCAAGGATGATCAGAAGATCCCGCGTCTCTATCTGCACCCGCCGCGGGAAATATCCCTTCACCTGCTCGATCAAGACCAGGCCGACGCCGAAGCCGCTGAGCCCGAGCGCCAGGGCCTGTTGCACGATCATCGCGATGATCACGCGATCCGGTGCGCCGATAAATTTCAACGTGGCGATCGAGCGCAGCTTGTCCATGGTGAGCGTATAGATGATGAGCGTGATGATGACCGCCGAAACGGCGACCAGGACGCCCATGAACATGCCAAGCTGCTGTTGCATCTTCTGGATCACGAACAGCGTGAGGTAGCTCTCCTCCTCGGCCTCGGGGACGGCGGAGAGGTGCTTCCAGCGGGCAATGTCGGCTGCAACCGCCTTCACGGAGGCACCCGGCGAAAGGCGCACCAGCACGGCGTTGATGTCGGTGGTGGTGGGCGGACTGCGCCCCGACGCTTGCTCCCGCCGCTCGAGCGCCGGCGGCACCGCGAATTGCAACGCCTGCGCATCGAGCAGATTGACCCATGCCATCGGGTCGCCGCCCGAACTCACCATCCCGCGCGTGAGACCCACCACGGTGTAGGGATCATGGTACGGGCCGAGCGGCACGTTCTCGCCGAGGTGGAGTCCCGAGGAGGTATCGACCACGATCTGGTAATGGCTTTCGGTCAGCCCGTGCCCGGCTATGATGTTCGCCGGACCGCCCAGCCGGCCGACTTCGTAGCCTTCAAGGAAGAGCCGCACTGGCTTCGGGCCGACGCGCGTCTGCACCGTCTGGAAGGTGACGGCGCCGGCGGCCGCCACACCGGGCATGCGGCGGATCAGCTCGCGTGTGTCGCGCGGAATGCGCGAGGGTTCGGCGAACGGGCCGAAGGTGCGCTGCTGCACCACCCAGAGGTCGGCCCGGAGCGCGCGAGGCAGGGCGAGTGCGTCGGCGAGCGCGCCTTCATAAATTCCCGTCATCGCGATCACCACGCCGAGCAGCATGCCCACTCCGAGCGCCGTCAGCGCAAAACGCAGCTTGTTCCGCCGCACGTCGCGAAGTGCGAGGTTCACGACGCCGCTCCCTTGGCCACAGTCGCGGCGCGGCCGATGCTGAGGCCCGCTTGCGGCAACACCACGCCGGCGCCGTCGGGGAGGCCGGAGAGGATCGGGAGGTGGCCGTCGAGGAGTTCGGGGCCGAACGTCACGTTACGCTGCGCGAGCCGCCCGTGTTCCAAGGTCCAGACAGTGCCGCGCCCGCCCGTTGCGCGATCTCCGGCGAAATCCTGCACGCCGGCCTCAGGAACGACCACCGCGCGCGGCAGCACGGCCGTCGTGATGGTCACTTCCGCCTGCTCGGCCAAGTGGATGTTGGGCGGCAGGCGGTCGAAGGCGACATCAACCAGTCGCTCCTCATTCACCGGGTCGCTCTCGATCTCGATCCGCGCGACGTGGCCGGCGTAGCGCCTGCCGGGCTCCGAGCGCAGCGTGATCTCCGCCGGCTGTCCCGGCTTGAGGCGTCCGGCCAGCCGCTCATCCACGTACCCCACCACCCAGATCGTTCGCGGCTCGGCCAGCGTGAACACCGCCTGGCCCGCCACCACGGCGGCCCCGAGATTGAGATTACGCGCGAGCACCCAGCCGTCGTACGGAGCACGGAGCGTGTAGTTCGCAAGCGTCGCCTGCTGGAAACTTTGCTGTGCCAGCGCCCCCGCCAAGCCGGCGCGTGCCGTCTCCACCTCTACCTTGGCAACTCTGAGGTTGGCTTGCGCCACGCGCTCTGCCGTCACGTCATTCTGCGTCTCTTCGGCCGAGGCGTAGCCTTGCGCGAGGAGCGCCTGGCGGCGGGCCGCGATCGCCATGGCGTTAGCAACGCTTGCGTCCGCGTTGGCGACATCGGCTTTGGCCTTGTCGATGGCAGCCCGGGCCTCAAGCACGCCGGCGCGCGCCACGGCGACTTCGGCGGCGATGTCGCGGGCGTCGAGCCGCGCCAGAACCTGGCTTGTTTTCACGTGGTCGCCCTCGTTCGCGTCGATTTCGGAAATGACGCCTGCGACCTTGAACCCGAGGGCGGACTGCACGTCGGCGCCGATAGTGCCGAGGCCGAAGACCTGCTCCGCGACCTTTGCCTGCACGGGCGCAATCTGCACCGTGATCGGCCGCGTGTAGCTGCGCCAGAGCGATCCGGCCCCAGCAGCGAGGGCGAGGATGACGGCGGCCGACAGCGCAGCGCCCCGCCATGAGCGTGGGCGGCGCGGCAGACGCCGCCGCTTCGTTACCTCGCCCGGCCGGGGCAGGCTTTCAGGAAGCGGCGCAGGCGGCTGCAAAGGCATCGTGGCCATGGCGTTCACTCGACGATTACGCGGAGGCGGCAGGTTGGGCCGCCCGCAAGGTGAGCGGTGATGTTCGCCGTACCCGTCACGTCGCCGGCCTGCATAACAAAGCGGAGAATGCCAAGCCTCGCATATCCTGGCCCCAATCTGGCCGGATCGAGCCCGGACGGGCCGAATCACGGATGACCGTCAGAGGGACACCGATCGCCTTCTGCAGCCAGCCGTAAAGCAGTACCGCTTCCGGGTGCGCTCCGGCGATCGGCGTGAATGTGTCCGGGAAAATAATCCGGATCGCGGCGCCGGCCGGTACCGCGTAACCGGCCACTGCCGGATCGGGCGGTTTATCGAGGACGAACCAGCCCTCGAATTCGTGCCCGGCCGCGGGCCGGGTCGCCACCATGGGCTGGGGAGTCACGGTCACCTTTCTCGGCGCCGCCAGCGCGCCGGCGGCGCTCCCGAAGAGCGTAACAAGCAGTGTTGCCGCCAGAGACGCCCCGCGACCGCGCAAGCAACCGGCCAATAAATCTTCCCCGTCCATCGCAGCCCCTTCTGCCGCCCCTCCGAAGCGGGCACCTTGATCAGGATCAAGGCCCGGCCTGACAAATCACTCCATCGGCTCGCCCCGCGCGATGTCCAGGTGGTGCATCGGGTGGAAATCCCCGCTGGCGAGGATCCCGGCGAAGCCGAGACCGCGGATCATTGCGACCTGGCTCGGATCCCCGGTCGTCACGGTCAGAATCACGCCGTCCGGCTGGCGGGCCGCTGCAATCCGCCAGCCGCGCATCCCGTTCAGATGCATCGCTTTCTCCCGCAGCAGGCGCCGGATCGCGACCAGGGTGCGGCCGGCGCCGGTGACGCTGGCGCGGATGCCGCCAGGGGATGCGGCGCACCGCGGCATGGGCGTCCGGCGTCACCCGGTCCTTATCGATGAGGTGCTCGCGCAGGGCATCGAGGTTCACCTTCGACCAGTCGGTGTGCGGGTCGGCTTCCAGAATGCGGACGATCTGCTGCAGAGCGCCGAAGGCACCCTGGCCGGGCTCGGTCGGCACCGTGGGCACCGCCGTGCGGCTTGGCGCCGTCGCCACAGGCATCGCCGCCCCGCTCATCTCCGTCCCATGCATCGTCATGGCCGGGGCGGCGGCGCCCGGCGCGGGAGGGTACACGGCGGCGGAGAAGCCCGGCACCGGGAGCGCCAGCAGCATCGCAAGCCCTGCCGCCGCAAACATGTCACCACGCACCATGCCGAGCCTCTGCCAAGTGAACCGCGGCGACAGATAGCGGGTCGTCGCGCGGCGCCGTATGACCGCAGTCATAAAGAGAGGGACACGATGGAATCAGCCCCGCCCCGTCCGGCCCTTGCGGATCAGCCGTAAAGCCCGTTCGCCGGTCCTTTCGGCGCGCCCCTCTCGGACGAGCCTGGCCAGGGTCCGGTGCAGCCTCTCGTGCGTCAGCCCGATCTCGTCCGCGAGTTCCATCAGCTTCGCCGGCAGGGACACCGTGCTCCTGCGGCGAGCCGGCGGATCACGCAGGCGGAGCCGATAGCGGCAGTGAACCGGTCGGGCACGGAGGTCGGTCCGGAGGGATCGGCCGGTTTCCGCATCGGCCCGCTACCTCGCCAGCACCCAGGCGGGGTGCCGCAAGGGAAAGGCGGCGGGTTCGATGCAGGCGGCGATGCCCACCAACAGCGGATTGCCAATCCCGAACCGGGCCAGGGCAAGCAAGCCCAGTACGGCGATCAAGGCCGTTAGCCAGTCGCCAATCGCACCGCGGCCGAGCACCGCTGCCGCCCCGAGGATCGCCTTGCACGGGCGTCCTTCGCTTGCGCCGCGGCTTGGCCCAGGTTCCACAATCGTAGGAGATTCTCGCATACATGCTCGCCCGCGCGGTGGCGCTCGGCATCCTCGCGATGCGCCGCATAGCGAGTGATGATGCGGACGGCCGACGCAGAGCGACCCTCATCGAAGCTGCGGGTGCATTCGCTGAAAGCGAAGGCGCCGTCATCGCTCCAAAGGGACAGGATCCGCTTCGCCTGGCCTGTGCTCGCGCCCACCGCAAGTAACGGCCCCCCAGGACCCGCGGCGCTGCGCGCCACCAAGCCAACGGGCGAACCGGAGCGTTCTGCTTGCCTCCTTGCCGCGCCGGTGGCGCCGGCATGATCTCGCGGGCCGGGGATGGATGGAGGGGCTGCCAGCCATTGGCCACTCCTTGGGTTCGGCCGACGAGCGAGAGCATCGACGGCCTTTCGTGGCTTGCTGGCAGCTCGTCGGTCGGGCTGCCTTGAGCGGGATCGTCTCTATCCGCGCAGGACAAGGCGCAGGCTCCGCTTTCAAGCGGGGCGCTCGGCGACGATCATGTAGTGCTCAGGGCTCTGGTGGCGCGTTTCCCGCACGTGGAAGCCGGCCTCTTTACACCATGCCTCAATCTGTGCCGGCGCCAGGCGGACCTCGCACGGAGGGCCGTGCTCGCACGGGCCCGACGGGTCGAATTCGGCGACGACGATCAACGCACCCGGCGCCAGCAGCCGATGCAGGCTGCGCAGGATGGCAGCGGGATCGTCCGTGTGATGCAGCACCATCGAGATCAGTGCGCAATCCGCGTGAAGATCGCGGCCGTCCAGCGCGGCGGCGTCCGCGACCAGCCGGCGGATCTGCGAGATGCCGCGTTCTTCCTGCTGGCGCTCGAGGTAGGCGAGTGCGTCGGCGGAGCGATCGATCGCATAGACGATGCCCTCCGGTCCCACCCGGTCGGCGAGAAGGAAGCTCACAAAGCCGGGCCCGCAGCCGACATCCAGAACACGGTTGCCGGCTTTGAGATCGAGTGCGTCCATCCACGCCGGCACCAGCTCCGCCCTCAGCGACTGTCGCGCATAGACCTTGTCCCAGGTGGTATGGCTCAGGTCTTTCCGGAAAGGCTGCTCCACGAACCGGCTCCCCAAGAAATCACGATGAGAGATCGATCAAGCCGAGACTGCCAACGGGGCGAAGGTCGATCACACGTCCATGATGCGCATCAATCGGAGCGGTCAACACCCGCAACGGGCCGGGCACAGTGTTCAGCGCACTCGGACGGGCCGCCCGCCGAGAGCAGGGCAGGGGCATCGCAATCGGCGCCGGAAACGGAACCGCCCGCGGTTTGCTGCCGCGGGCGGTCCTGTTATGCCCGGCCCTGCTTCAGGCCGGAGCGATCCTCGTGTCGGGTTCAGGCAAAGGCCGGCCGGGCATGACCCGTGTAGCCGCCCTCACCGCCGCTTGCATCCGCAAAGGCCGGCCGGGCAGGGCCGGTAGCGCCGCCTTCACCGCCGCTCGCGTCGGCGTAGGCCGGATGGGCAGGACCAGTAGTGCCACCGTTCCCGCCAGCCGCGCTTCTCGCGAAAGTCACCCATGCGCCTGCAGCCCCGCCCTCACCGCCGCCGGTCCGCGCATAGAGGGGCGGCGTGCTGCCGTGGCCGCCCGTGCTGCCAGACTGAATCATCGGTCCCGCTGGCGGGGTCATGGGGCTCGCGGCCCGCACGCTCGGCGCGAGTGCCGTGCCGGCAAGAAGCGCCAGGGTGGCGCCGATCGGAAGCAATCTTGTCAAACTCATTGTCGTATACTCCGGTTAAGCCTTGTTCGGCTGAACTTTTCCCATAGCGGGATGG
Source organism: Pseudomonadota bacterium (assembly GCA_021816925.1). GTDB lineage: Bacteria > Pseudomonadota > Alphaproteobacteria > Acetobacterales > Acetobacteraceae > JAKAWQ01. Next base: position 93,219 of record JAKAWQ010000004.1, on the reverse strand, counting down.
TCGCTCCTCCCATATCGATCGATCCGCTGGACCGGCAATTTCTTTTGCGGCATTCTGGGTATGCGATTTTAGTTATAGAAAATGGCGAGGCTTGCACCACGAGCATTGCTACCGTCCCGGAGTTGGCGGTAGGCAAGTCCGGGGCAGAAGTCGGGGCACGGCACGGCGGCTTGGCGCCCGCAACATCCGCCATCTTGACTTGGCCATGCCGCTTTCTAACTCGTTTAGCACTCGAAGATGGGGAGTGCTAAACGGGTTCACCTGCCACTGGCTACACGGGATCCCGCCTGGTGCTCCCCGATCTCGATGCAACGAAGGAGGTTGGTCCATGGCACTCTTTCCAAGTGCGCTCGATACGCTGCTCGGCCTGCAGCAAGCTTTGGATTCATTTCGCGCCAGCGGTTGGCTGGATGCTGGGCCGAGCGGCGCCGGCGCCTACCCGCCGATCAACGTGTTCCGCAACGGCAATGATTTTGCGCTCGTCGCCGAGGTTCCCGGGATTGCGAAGTCCGACCTCGAGATCGAAGTCAAGGGCAGGACGATCCGCATCGCCGGCAGCAAGACAATGCGCTACCCCGAGCGAGCCAGCCTGCACCGGCAGGAGCGGCTTGCCGGGCGTTTCGACCGCGCGCTCACCCTCCCGTTCGACATTGACGCCGACGGCGTGAAGGCTGAATCCCATGAGGGGATTCTCGTGGTGCTCCTGCCGCGTGCGGCGCACGAGCGGCCCAAGGCGATCAAGGTGAACTGACCATGAGCGAACCAGCGGAAAAGAAGACGGAGGACACGATGGCAAACCCGCAGGCACTCGCTGTCCGTGAGAAGCGCGAGCTAACCGGAAAGGAAGAGAAGACCGTTCCGGGTCGGTTCTATATTCCCTGCGCCGATATCTACGAGGCGGACGAGGCGCTGACGCTGGTCATGGAAATGCCGGGCGTCGAGCGCAAGAACATCGACGTGGCACTCGAGAACAACGTGCTCAGCGTCGCGGGGAGGATCGACTTCTCGAAGTACCAGGGACTCGAGCCCGTCTACACCGAGTACAACGTCGGCCACTATACGCGCTCCTTCTCGCTCTCGGGCGGCCTCGATCAGAGCGTGATCAGCGCCGAGCTTGCCGATGGGGTATTGACGATCACGCTGCCCAAGACCGCTGCGGCCAGGCCGCGTCGCATCGAGATCAAGTAAGGGAAGCGCAGACTCTCCCCTGCGGGGCCGGCCGAACTCGTTCCGGCCGGTTCCGCCCCTGGGCAAACCGAACGCCCGGCGCTAACCCGACCGCCGGAACGCCCGAACGCGGCGCACCTTTCCGGGAGGAAGCCGATGCCGGACGATCGGGGCGGAGGGTTTTTGCCTGCCGCTTCGGCGAGTGTGGAAAGCGGCAGGTCGTGGGTTGCCGCGGCGGCGACGCTTGCGATCCTCTCGCTTTCCTATGGCGCGCCCCTGATCGTTGTCGTGGATCTCGCGCGAATCCAGGCGACGCTCCACACGGACCGCTCGACGGTCGCGCTCGCCAGCGCCCTCGTCTGGCTCGGCACCGGTCTTGGCGGCGTGGCCATGGGGCGGCTCGCCGATCGGATCGGCATGCGGACGATCGCGGCGTTCGGCGTGATGATGATGGCGGGCGGCCTCGCGCTCTCCGCAACCGGCAGCGTCGCCGCCCTGCTCGTCGGCCACGGGCTGATGATGGGGCTTCTCGGCAACGGCGCGCTCTATCCGCCGCTCGTGGTTTATGTCAGCCGCTGGTTCGATCGGAGGCGCGGCACGGCGATCGCGCTCATCTCTTCGGGCCTCTATGTGGCGGGCGTGCTCTGGCCAGGCCCGTTCGAGCGGGCGAGTGCGGCGATCGGCTGGCAGGGAACGATGCTCGCTTACGCAGGGTTTCTGCTTGCGGTCGGACTGCCGCTCGCGCTTTTCCTGCTGCGCCCGGCGCCTCAGCCCGCGTCGGCGTCGCAGGCAACGGCGCGAACCGGCACGCGCCAGGAGGCAGGAGCGGCGGCGGGCGAGAGGGTCGGCGTGCCCGGCCTCTCCGGCCATCGCGTGCAGGGGATCCTCTGCGTTGCTTCGTTTCTCTGTTGCGTGGCGATGGCGATCCCGTCGGCGCATCTCGTCGCCTTCGCGGGCAGCATCGGCATTCCGGCCGGAGAGGGGGCGGCGATGCTTTCGCTGATGTTCGGGACTGCCTTCGCAGGCCGCCAGCTCTGGGGCCTGCTTGCCGAGCGCATCGGCGGCCTGCCGACCCTGCTTTGCAGCGAGATCTGCCAGGCCACGGCGATGGCGCTCTTCGCGGTCACGCGCAACGAGACCGCTCTCTTCGTGCTCGCCGCCGCCTACGGTCTCGGCTTCGCAGGCATCATTCCTTCCTATGTGCTCGTCGTCCGGGAGCTTTTCCCTTTTGCCGAGGCGGCGACGCGGATTCCTCTGGTACTCTTCACCTCGATGCTCGGCATGGCATTCGGAAGCTGGTTCGCGGGCGTGCTCTTCGATCGCTTCGGCTCATACACGCCTGCCTTCGCCAACGGCGTGCTCTTCAATCTTGCGAACGTCGCGCTCGTGGGCTTCCTGCTCGTGCGCCGCTCGGCGGCCCGCCTTGACGCTCGCGAGCCCGGCGTCGTTTGACGCCTGGTCCGGTGTCCGGCCACGACGCCTGCGGTGAAGGCGGGCAGGACAAACCCGCCCGCGGTCTGTTTCCGCGGGCGGTCCGTTTCACTCAGCCCGACTCATCGCGGGACCGAAATTCAGCGGCAGGCGCCGGCAACCTTCTGCGGGGCGTTCAGGCCACCCTCGCCGCCGGACTGGGCGTAGGCAGGATGGCCGTTCGTCGTGCCACCCTCGCCGCCGGACTGGGCGTAGGCAGGATGGCCGTTCGTCGTGCCACCCTCGCCGCCGGACTGGGCGTAGGCAGGATGGCCGTTCGTCGTGCCACCCTCGCCGCCGGACTGGGCGTAGGCAGGATGGCCGTTCGTCGTGCCACCCTCGCCGCCGGACTGGGCGTAGGCAGGATGGCCGTTCGTCGTGCCGCCCTCGCCGCCGGACTGGGCGACGACCTTCCCGCACGGAGCAACCGGGCCGGCCGCGTGCGCAACCGGCACGAGCGCCATCCCGACGAGAAATGCCAGGCTGGCGCCGATCGGGATGAATTTATTGGTTCTCACGTTTGCGTACTCCTTAAGAGGTTTCTGTTGGCACCATTCTCTCGCTGCCGGAGGGGGTTGCATTGATCTTGATCAAAAATTCCGCCCTACGCTTTTGGGATCGTCGTCGGATGCCTGAGCGGTGTACGCCACTGCAACATCCGAGCATCAACCCCGTCGCACCGCCGCCTGCCTCGCGCGCCCGCTCGGGCCGGACACGTGTCAGGCACGATCACGGCGGCAAAAGTCAGGCAAATGCGCGGTGGAAACATGCTTCCAACAGCTCGGAAGATACCTTTCGTCGATACAAATAGGTTTCGTTCGGCCGACCGGATATGATCCGGATCATGTCGTTGCCAGAATGCGGAAAGTGCCGCCGTGCACGCGCTCCAATCGCCCTGCGCGCTCGAGTTTCCGCACGCTCCGATAGAGTGTCTCATGCGTCAGGCCGATCTCGGCCGCGAGCTCGACCAGCGTGCCGCGAAGACGCACAATCCGGCCGTCCGGTTCGGCGTGGAGCGCAAGGTAGTGCAGGACGCGCTCTTCGGCCGACCGGATGTTCAGCAGGGCCACGTGATCGCGCAGTGCCCACGTCTGCCGCGCCAGTTCCGCCATGAAGCGTATCGCCGCTTCCGGGTCGGTACGGAAGGCGTCCAAGAGCGAGCGCCGCCGCAACGCCCGCACCTCCGAGGCGACCGCCGCCACGGCCTCACAGTGATAGCGGTCGGCGAACAAGGCAGCTTCTGCGAAAAGCTCGCCCGGCCCCGCGTTCTGAAGAACGACAGGGCGGCTTTCGATCAGGTGCCGGACCAGCCGGACCCGGCCGGAGGCAACCTGGAACACGGCGAACACCGGGTCGCCCTGCCGGAACAGCACTTCGCCTGCGGCCAGCCGCCGCAGTCTGAAGGAAACGCCGAGTTCCTTTGGCCTCCGCTCCTCCATAGCCCCTCCTTCGCTTCGCCCAGGTGCCGCAGCTATAGATCACCCGTGCGAGGCCGCGCTCGCACGCTCCGCTCGCCGCGGGAGCCCCGAGCCGATGTTGCTCTCCGAGCGGCTTGGCATACTCCGGGCAGGTCCGACGCCGACGCGACCGCCGCCGCGCCATGGCGATAGCGCTGATCTCGGTCAATTCGTTGGACGATTACAATTCGACATCATTCGGTGGATCGTCTTGTGCATGCTCGGCCCGCAAATCGACCACCCGCGCCTTTGCCTTTGGGCTCTGTGCGCGGCTTGGCCGTCCGCCGCCGAGCCCGCAAGCGTGGCCTCGTTTGACGCCCCCGCAGGCGGCGCTAATCTCTCTCCGGCCTGCAAAAAGGGGCGCAGGTGCGCCCGTTGCCGCCATCGGGAGGAAAATCCATGCAGAACAAGCTTGCCCGCCGAACCCTGCTCGCCGCCTCGGGCGCCGGACTGATCGCCGCTGCCAGGCCCATTCGCGCCCGCGCGGCGGCCAAGGTGAAGATTGCCCTCTCGAATTCGTATATCGGCAACAAGTGGCGGATCGAGATGGAGAATCTCTACAAGGCCGCGCTCGAGATGGAACCCTACAAAAGCCAGGTGGATGGCACCTGGTTCAACTCCGGCAACAACGTGAGCGAGGAAAGCCAGCAGATCGCCGGTCTCATCGGCGAGCGCGTGGACGCCATCCTGGTCGATGCCGCCTCGCCTACCGGCCTCAACGGCATCCTCGGCCAAGCGAACGCCCGCGGCATCCTCGTCGTCTCCTACGACAATGTCGTAACCGCCCCTTCGGCCATCAAGGTGAACACGGACCAGTTCGCTTTCGGCAAACAGCTCGCCGAGTTCCTGGTCAAGAAGCTCAATGGCCACGGCAACGTCATCATGGTGACCGGTGTGGCCGGCACGTTCGTCGATCAGCAGCGCAACGCCGGCGCCGATTCGATCTGGAAGGCGAACTCCGGCATCAAGGTCGTCAACCGCTATACGGGCATGTGGGATTCGGCAACCGCCGAACGCAACACCGCCGCCATCCTGCCCAGCTTGCCGAAGATCGACGGCATCTGGTGCCAGGGCGGAACGGACGGCGTGCTCAAGGCCTTCATCGCCGCCAAGCGGACGCCGCTGCCGCCGACCGCCGGAGAGGCCGAGAACGGCTTCCGCAAGTTCATGATGCCGGCCGGCTATATGGGCCAGCACGTGGACGGCCTCTCGATCGGCCAGCCGCCCTATCTCGTGCTCGTCTCCCTCGAGCTCGCCCGGCGCATCCTGAACAAGACCTATCCGCGCAAGAACATCACCATTCCCTTCCCCTTCGTCACAAGCGAAACGGTAAAGGTGGGCGAAACCGTGTTCCCGAACCTGCCGGACAGCTTCTTCGCCGACTTCACCGACAGTGGCCCGAATGCCACGGTGAAGATCTGCGTTGATGCCGCGCTCACCGGCAAGCCCTGCCCCGGCAGCCTCGCCGTGCACCTGCCGGCGGCGTGAGCGCCGGTTCTGCCGCGGTGGGGGATAATCCCCCCGCCGCGAGCGGCCCGGCCGCCGCCATCGCCGCACAGAGAGTAGGCAAATCCTTCGGCGGCGTGGAGGCGCTGCGTGCCGCCTCCTTCGCTGCGCGGCCGGGCGAGGTGCACGCGCTGGTCGGCGAGAACGGCGCCGGGAAGTCCACCTTGATCAAGATCATGGGCGGCCGGCTCGCCCCGGATTCCGGCACGCTCCTGCTCGACGGCCGCTCCGTCCGCTTCGCCGGGCCCGCCGAGGCGGCGCGGCGCGGCATCGGCACCGTATTTCAGGAACTCACGCTGCTGCCCTGGATGAGTGTCGCCGAAAATCTCCTGATCGGCCGCGAGCCGCGCGCGGCGCTCGGCCTGATCCGGCGCGCCGCGCTGGCGCCGGAGGCCGAGGCGGTGCTCGCGGGGCTCGGCATCACGCATATCGACCCGCGCGCGCTCGCCGCCGAGATCTCGCTCGCCGAACGTCAGATCATCGAGATCGCACGCGTCATCCTCCGCGTGCCGCGCATCCTGCTGCTCGACGAGCCCAGCTCCTCGCTTGTCGAGCGCGAAGTTACCTGGCTGTTCGCACGCATCCGCGAACTCCGCGCCGCCGGAACCGCCATCGTGTTCACGTCGCACCGGTGGAACGAGATCACCTCGATCGCGGACCGCATCACGATCTTCCGCAACGGTGCGGAGGTGGGCACTTTCAGCGGGATCGACGAGGCCGAGGCGATCACGCTGATGACCGGCAGGCGCGTCGAGGCGCGGTATCCGGCGCTGCCGGCGGCGCCGGCGGCGGAACGGCCGGCGTTCGAGCTTGCCGGTGCAACACTCGGCGCGACGCAGGACGGCGCGCCCGGCTTCGGCTTTTCGCTTGCGTGGGGCGAAATTCTCGGCGTCGGCGGCCTTGCCGGCCAGGGGCATCGCGAGCTTTTCCTCGGCCTCTTCGGCGCGCCGCCCTTCCGACGCAGCGCGATCCGTGTCGATGGCCGCCCCGTTCGCATCGCGCGGCCCGCCGATGCCATCCATGCCGGGCTCGGCATCGCGCTCGTGCCGGAGGACCGCAAGAGCGAGGGGCTCCTTTTGCCGCTGCCGGTGCGCGACAACCTGACGCTGCCGATCCTCTCCCGCCTTTCGATTGGCGGCGTGATCCGCGGCGGAGCGGAGCGGCGGATGACGCGGGAGATCATCACGAGCCTCGGCATCCGCACGCCGAGTGCGGCGCAGCCGGTCGGCGCGCTTTCGGGCGGCAATCAGCAGAAGGTGCTGGTCGGCCGCTGGCTGCTCGCCGAATCGCGCATTCTTCTGCTTTACGACGTGACGCGCGGTGTCGATATCGCAACGAAACACGAACTTTACGAGCTGATGGCGCGGCTGGCCGGCGAGGGGAGGGCGATCCTTTTCTATTCCTCGGACACCGAGGAGCTTGCGCGTCTCTGCCACCGCGTGCTGGTACTGCGGCAGGGCCGCATTGCCGCCTCGCTTGCGCCGCCCGCGCTCGATGCCGAGGCGATCGTTGCCGCCGCCATGCGCGAAGCGCCGCCGCCGGCCGCCCATGCCGCGTGAATCGCCCGACCTTGCGCCGGCCGGGGCGCCGGACGATGAGCCCGCGGGCACGCGCCGCCCGCGCGCGGCGCATATTATCGGCCAGAACATCGGGCTTATTCTCGCGCTCTCTATCCTGCTGGTTTCGGTTGTCGTGTTCACCGGCCTCTTCGCCTTCGAGCAGCGGCGGCTGCCCGGCAATTTCGAGATCACGTCGTCCGTCAACAACACGATGCCGCTGGCGCTCGCCGCCTCGGGCCAGACGCTGGTCGTGCTGACGCGCGGGATCGATCTTTCGGTCGGTGGCGTCATCGATCTCACCAATGCGCTCGCCGCGATCTTCCTTGCCGGCAGCGTGCTCCACATGATCGTCGTCTCGGCACTGATCCTGCTCGTTGGTGCCGCGGCGGGCCTCCTCAACGGCCTTCTTGTCGGTCTCGGGCGCCTGCAGCCGATCGTCGTGACGCTCGCCACGCTCTCGATCTTCCAGGGCCTCGCCATCCGCGTTCTGCCGCAGCCGGGCGGCAGCGTGCCCACCGGCTACACGGCCGTTCTCGTCAACCCGAACGCGCCCTCGGCCCTCCTTTTCGTTGGCCTTGCCGTGCTCGGCTGGATGGCGCTCCGCCGCTCGCGCCTTGGCGTGGCGATCTTTGCGATCGGCAACGACGAGCAGGCGGCGATCACGCTCGGCATCCGTGCGCAGCGCACCAAGATAATCGCCTACACGCTTTCGGGCGTGCTCTATGCGGCGGGCGGGCTTTTCCTTGCCGCCAGCGCCACCTCGGGCGATGCCACAACCGGCGATGTCTATACGCTGACCTCGATCGTTGCGGTCGTGCTGGGCGGGGTCAGCCTGTTCGGCGGCCGAGGCAGCGCGATCGGCGCGATCGGGGGAGCCTTCATCACCACGATGATCGTCAACATCCTTTTCTTCGCGCATATCGATCCGCTTTATCAGTCGTTCTACGAAGGGCTCTTTCTGGTTATCGCGGTGGTGCTCGGCGCGGCCGTCGGGCGGCTCGCGCGGCGCGCCCGGTGAACGCGGTCCTTTCCCCCGCAGCACTTCGCATTCTCGCCGCCTACGGCGCGGCGGTGCTGCTCTTCGTTCTCGGTGCGCTCATCCATCCCGGTTTCGCGAGTTTTCCGAGCGTCAGTGCGATCCTGCTGATCGCCTCCTTCGTCGGCCTGGTCGCCGCCGGCCAGTGCTTCGTCATCCTGATCGGCGGCATCGATCTCTCCGTGCCCTGGGTGCTCAACGCGGCGGCGATCCTGATCGCCACATCCTCGCTCGGCGAGAATTCCCGCGCCCTCTATGCGTTGGCTCTCACGCTCGGCATGGGCGCCCTCGCCGGGCTCGCCAACGGCGCGGCCATCGTCTGGCTCGGGGTGCCCGCGGTCGTGATGACGCTCGCGATGAACGGCATCGTCGAAGGCTTGGCGCTCGGCCTCTCCGGCGGGATGACCTGCGCGGCCTGCGCCTCCTATGCGCCCCCGCTGGTGCGCGCGGCCGTGCACGGCGTCTTCCTCGGCGTGCCCGCGGCGCTCTGGCTCTGGCTTGCCGTGATCCTGCTCGTCTCTTTCGTACTCAGCTTCACCCGCTTCGGTCGCGCAACGTACGCGATCGGCAACAACTCCCGCGCTGCCTTCCTCGCCGGCGTCAATGTCAGCCTCACCACAATCTCCCTCTATGCGCTGTCCGGCCTGTTCGCAGCGCTGGCCGGCATCCTGCTCGTCGGCTTCGGTGGCCAGGCCTCGCTCGGCATGGGCGCTCCCTATCTCTTCCAGTCGATCGCGGCGGTCGTCATCGGCGGGGTCAGCATTCTCGGCGGTCGCGGGCACTATCTCGGCGCCGCCGCCGGCGCCGTCAGCCTCACCGCGCTCGTCAGCGTCCTGCTCGCACTGAACATGCCGGAATACGGCCGCAGCATCATCTACGGCGTCGTCATCCTCGCCCTGCTTCTGCTCTACGGGCGCGAACAGAGGGAGTAGGGCGGGGAGTCGGTTCCCGTCGTCGTGAGGTGGCGCGTGTCAGTAGCCGCGGGCGAGATCGACGCGGTGGAGCGGCGGGAGGCCGGCGCGCAGCCTTCGGATATTCCCGGCGATTTCCGCAGCCGCGGTACGCGGATTGGCGACCGCGGCGAGATGCGGCGTGATCAGCACGTTTTCCATCGCCCAGAGCGGATGACCCGGCGGCAGCGGTTCGGTCCCGAACACGTCGAGCGTCGCCGCGCCGAGCTGCCCCGTTCGGAGCGCCGCGATCATCGCCGCCTCGTCCACCACCGGTCCGCGGGCGACGTTGATGAACTTCGCCCCGCGTGGCAGCAGCGCGAATTCCTGCGCTCCGAGAATACCCGTCGTCTCTGTTGTCAGCGGCAGCAGCACGACCAGGATCTCGCTCCGGGCCAGGATCTCGGGCAACGCGGCGGTTCCGGCGAGGCATTCGACGCCTTCGATCGAGCGGGGAGAACGCGACCAGCCGACGACCGAGAAGCCGAAGCGCGCGAGTTCGGTGGCCGCTAGCCCGCCAAGCTCTCCGAGGCCCAACACTCCGACCCGGACCGAGGCGGGATCGCGGGGGTCGTGGTAGTCCCAGATCTCCCTCTTCTGCGCGCGTTCGAACTCGGGAATTTCGCGCGCGTAACGCAGCACGGCGAACAACACGTAGCCCGCCATCATGCGCGCCATCGCCGGATCGGAGAGCCGGGCGACCGGAACGTCGGGCAGATCGGTGCGGTTACGCATCGAATCGATGCCCGCGCCGAGGATCGTCACCAGCCTGAGCTGCCGCAGTGGCCGGAAGAAGCCAACTGGCGGCTTCCACACCACCGCGTAGCCGATCTCGTCCGGATCGCCGATCTCCGGAGCAATCCGCACCTCGATCCCTGGCAGCAACGCATCGAGTCCACGTTGCCAAGCCAACGCGTCATCGACCGCGCTGTAGAAAAGCAGAGCCTCCGCGCTCATCCCGCCCCGCCGCTCAGAACTCCTCCTCGGCGAGCCTCACGTCGGAGGCCTTGATCACCGCGATCGCCGTGTCGCCCGCGCGGATGGCAAGCTCGTCAATCGCCTCGTTGGTGATCGCGGCGGTGATCACCACGCCGCCGCCGATATCGACGCGCACGGCGATGCGCATGGGGCCGGTGGTCTGGCCCTTCTGCGCGTCGACCACCTTGCTCCTGATCCGGTTGCGCGGGGCTTGCGGCGCATGGCGCCCGTCAGGCCGTGCGGATCCAGACTGCCTTCACGTTCAAATATTCTTCGACATGCTGCTTGCCGCCCTCGCGCCCGTAGCCGCTCATCTTGTAGCCGCCGAACGGCATCGCCGGGTCCATCGCCTGGTAGCAGTTGATCCAGACCGAGCCGGCGCGGATGGCACGCGCGAGGCGATGCGCCTTGCCGACATCGCGCGTCCAGACGCCGCTGCCGAGGCCGAACGTGGTTGCGTTCGCGCGGCGGATCACCTCCTCGATATCGGTGAAGGGAATTGCCGAGATCACGGGCCCGAAAATCTCCTCCTGCGCGATCCGCATCGTGTCGCGCACATCGGCGAACACCGTCGGCGGAACGAAATAGCCGCTCGCGAGGGCGCCCTCGGTCAGCCGCTCGCCGCCCGAGAGCGGCCGCGCGCCCTCCTGCCGGCCGGTTGCGAGATAGCCGGTGACGCGTTCGAGCTGCGCCTCGGAGACGAGAGGTCCGACCTCCGTTTGCGGGTCGCTGCCGTCACCGACGCGCAGCGAGCGGCCATATGCGGCGACGCGCTCGGTGAACTCGTCGTAGATGCGCCGCTCGACGAAGAGCCGTGTGCCGGCACTGCAGATCTGCCCCGAATTTGCGAAGACGGCCATGCCCGCACCGGGGGCGGCGGCTTCGAGATCGGCGTCGGCGAAGACGACGTCCGGCGACTTGCCGCCGAGCTCGAGCGAGAGGCGCTTCAAGTTGCCCGCCGACGCCTCGACGACCTTCTGCCCGGTAAGGTGCGAGCCGGTGAACGCCACCTTGTCCACGCCCGCGTGGCGCGCCAGCGCTGCCCCTGCGGTCTCGCCGTAGCCCGGCACGATGTTGACGACACCCGGCGGCACGCCGGCCTGGAGGCAAAGCTCGCCCATCCGGAGCGGCGTAAGCGGCGCTTCCTCGGCCGGCTTCAGCACCACCGTGCAGCCGGTGGCAAGCGCCGGGCCGAGCTTCCAGATCGTGGCCCCGAGCGGGCCGTTCCAGGGGATGATCGCGCCGACGACGCCGACCGGCTCCTTGAGCGTGAAGCTCACATACTCGCCGGGCAGCGAATTCTCGATCGTCTCCCCGTGGATCGCGGTTGCCTGGCCCGCATAGTAGCGGAGCATGCCGAGCGCGCGCTGCCGGCCGCCCTTGGTGCGGCGGATCGGCGCGCCCATGTCGAGCGTGTCGAGTTCCGCCAACTCATCGAAATGCGCTTCGACCAGCGCCGCGAGCTTGAGCAACAGGTTCTGCCGCTCGTAGGGCTTGAACTTCGCCCAAGGTCCCTCGAACGCGCGCCGCGCCGCCGCCACCGCGCGATCGATATCCTCGGCGTCGCCCTCGGCGACGGCGGCGAGAACCTCGCCGGTTGCCGGGTTGATGGTGTCGAACGTCTTGCCCGATGCTGCTTCCACCCACTTTCCATCGATCAGCATCCGCTTCGCTTTGCCGTCGAGGAAGGGGTGCCGTGCCGTTCGAACATCCACCGTCATCGCGCTCTCCTTATCATCATCCGGCCGCCGCCGCTATGTTTCTTGGAACATATCGCAGACAGTCCGGACCTGTCGAGGCCTCCCTGGCCTCGCGCCCAGTATGGCATCGGCTGCTATGCTCGCGCCAGAGGCGGGGCCCGCGGGCCCCGCCCGGGAAGGAGCATGCCGATGCCCGATGTCGCCGCCACGCTCGTGGACGAACGCAAGGCCTTCGCCGCCGACTGGATCGCCCGCCACGCGCAGCGATTCTCGGTCTTCAACGCCGAGATCTGGAACTATGCCGAGCCGGCGTGGCGCGAATACCGTTCGGCCGCCGCGTATGTCTCGCTGCTGCGCGAGGAAGGATTTGCGGTCGAGGTGGGCTCTGGCGGCATGCCGACCGCGTTTGCCGCCGAGTGGGGCAGGGGAGGGCCCGTGCTCGGCACCTACGCGGAGTACGACGCGGTGCCCGGCAACTCGCAGGCCGTGGTGCCCTATCGTGCGCCGCGCCCGGGCTTGCACCCTTGGGCCGCGGGGCACACCGATCCGCATTCCTCGCTCGGCACCGCGGCGCTGATCGGTGCGCTCGCTGCCAAGGCGACACTCGCGCATTTCGGGATTCCCGGCACCATCCGCTTCATGGGCGAACCGGCGGAGAAGATGTGCGGTTCGAAGCCGGTGCACGCGGCCAAGGGTTATCTCGACGGTACCGATGCGTTCGTCGCCTATCATCCGCATCGCGCGAACACGGTGGCCAGCGCCACGCAGTGCGGCGCCTACTGGAGCGCCGTGTTCACCTTCGAGTGCCTCATGCCGGAGCGGTGGATCGACAAGAGCCTGCTGCCGATCAACCTCCCGCACGCCGACGCGCGCTGCCCGGGCGCGATCGACGCACTCTGCCTCATGTACACGACAACAAAATACACCAAGGAGGCAATGTTCCCGCATACCGGCACCTGGACGCTGAACGAATTCATCCTCGCCGCCGGCGATGCCACTTCGGACAATTTGCCGCCGCGCTTCGCGCAGATCCAGTATGCGGCGCGAGCACCGGCGCTTTCGATCCTGCAACGCGTCTTCGATGTCCTCGAGAGGAACGCCCGCGCGGCCGCCGAGGCAACCGGCTGCCGGGCCTCGCGCCGCTGGGTGACGAAGACGCGGATCGGACTCCCGAACCAGGCAATGAGCGAACTCGCCTTCGCCAACATGCGGCTCATCGGCGCGCCGCGCTTCCCCGATGCGGCGCGTGCCTTCGCCCGCCAGATCCAGCGCAATCTCGGGCTCGCCGAGATGGAAAGCCCGTTCGCGCCGGAGAATGAGATGCTGACCGAGCCGTCTGATTACGAGGCCTCGCTCCGCCGCGCGTTGCCGCCCTGGCAGGAGAACTTCACCTCCGACGACTACGTGGAATACACGTGGCACGCGCCGACGGTCCGCATTTTCACCATGCGGCCGACCTTGCGCCCGCCGGAGCCTGCTTACGCCTATCCTGCCTGGACGGCGAATGCGCTCGGCGGATTTTCGGCTGCCATCGATCCCGGCATGTTCCTTGCCGGCAGGACGATTGCCGTGACCTTTCTCGACCTCGCCACGCGGCCCGAGGTTCTTGCCGCCGCGCGGGCGGAATTCTTCGCGCGCACGGGCGGCGGCGTCGGCGGAACGCAATGGTGCGCACCGCTCCTGCCGCACGACTTCGCCCCGCCGGTCGATCTGCGCTGGCCGGAATATGTCCGCGCCGCACGCGGCGAGGAGTGGTGGCTGCCGACGCCGGCCGAGGGCTCCGGCACGGGTGAGCCGTTGTAGCGCGCGCCCATCGTCGTCCACGCGTTCCAGCATTTAATTCTGATATTTGAGATATACTATTGCCAACTCTTTCCTCGACTCTTAAAGGGTGGGCCATGATCACCGCCGGACAGATGCGCGCCGCCCGGGCCCTGCTCGGCATCGACCAGCGGCACCTGGCCGAACTCTCCGGCCTCTCGCTGCCGACCATCCAGCGCATGGAGGCGAGCGAGGGCGTCATCCGCGGCCAGGTCGATTCTCTGATGAAGCTCATCGAGGCTTTGAACGTTGCCGGGATCGAGCTGATCGCAGAGGGTGCGACGAGCCAGGGCAGTGGCCGCGGCGTGCGCTTCGCCCATCGCGCTCCATGATCCTCTCCGCACTCCTCGCCGGCATTCTGATCCTCGTCGTGCTCGGCCTTGCCGGGGCGATCGATGCCGTGCGCGCGCCCGGAGGCGCACCCCGGGGCGCGGCAGGGCAAGGGGCCTGGCTCTACGCCGCCGCCGCTTCCATCACCGGCGTCTCGGCGCTCCTTTCGCTCGCCTCGCTCGCCGCGCCGCCCGAAACCCTCGTCCTGCCGCTCGGCCTGCCCTGGATCGGCTGGCACTTCCGCCTCGACGCGCTCTCCGCCTTCTTCCTCTTCGTCGTCGATCTCGGCGCGGCCTCGGCAAGCGTCTTCGCGATCGGCTACGGCCGCGCCCGCCACGGCGGGCACGCGGACGAGCCGGGGCGTGTGCTGCCGTTCTATCCGGTGTTCCTCGCCGGCCTCGGCCTCGTTGTCCTCGCCGATGATGCCTTCTCGTTCCTCTTCGCCTGGGAGCTGATGTCGCTCGCCTCCTGGGCGCTCGTGCTTGTCCGTCACCGCGATCCGGAAAGCGTGCGCGCCGGCACTGTCTATTTGCTGATGGCGGTGCTGAGCGGCTTCCTCCTCTTGCTTTGCTTCGGCCTGCTTGCTGGCCCCGCCGGCTCTTACGGCTTCGCCGCCATGCGCGCCGCCCATCCGGCGGCAGCGACGGTCGCGCTCGCCCTCGTGCTGGCGCTGCTCGGCACCGGTGCCAAGGCCGGGCTCGTGCCGCTGCATGCCTGGCTGCCGCTTGCCCATCCTGCCGCGCCGAGCCACGTCTCGGCGCTGATGAGCGGGGTGATGACGAAGGTCGCCGTGTACGCCTTCCTGCGCATCGCCTTCGATCTCATCGGCCCCCCCTCCGCCTGGTCCGGGCTTGTCGTGCTCGCCGTGGGCGGCCTCACCGCCGTGCTCGGCGTGCTTTATGCTCTGATGCAGCACGACCTGAAGCGCCTGCTCGCCTACCACACGGTCGAGAACATCGGGATCATCTTCATCGGCATCGGGCTTGCGATGGTGTTCCGCGCCGGCGGGGAGGGCGCGGCGGCCGCGCTTGCGCTCACCGCGGCACTCTTCCATGTGTTCAATCACGCGGTCTTCAAGAGCCTGCTCTTCTTCGGCTCGGGCGCCGTCGAGGCAGCGACCGGCGAGCGCGACATGGAGTGCCAGGGCGGCCTCATTCACCGCATGCGGACCACGAGCTTCTGCTTCCTGATCGGTTGCGCCGCCATCTCCGCACTGCCGCCGCTCAACGGTTTCGTCTCCGAATGGCTGACTTTCCAGGCGATCCTGCTCGGGCCAGCGCTGCCCGATTGGGGCCCGAAGCTCCTGATCCCCGCGGACGGCGCATTGCTGGCACTCGCCGCGGCGCTGGCCGCCGCCTGCTTCGTCAAGGCCTTCGGCATCACCTTCCTCGGCCGCCCGCGTTCCGCCGCCGCCGCCGTCGCCGCCGAGACCGACCGCCTGGCGCTCGCGCCCATGCTGCTCCTCTCCGGGCTTTGCCTCTTCGCCGGCGTCTTCCCCGGCGCGGTGATCGACGCGCTCGCCCCGGTTTCCCGCGCGCTCGTGGGCGCCACCATGCCGGTGCAGGGGCTGCTGCCCTGGCATTCGCCTCCGGGTGTGCCGCTCGGCGCCATCGTTCCGGTTGCCGCCGCGCGCAGCTCCTATGACGGGCTAGCAATCCTGCTGCTGATCGGCGCCGTTACGACACTGGCCGCGCTCGGCGCGCGCCGCCTTGCCTCGCACGCGCTTCGCCGCGCACCTGCCTGGGATTGCGGCTTTCCCGACCAGAGCCCGGCCACTCAGTACACCGCCCAGAGCTTCGCCGAGCCGATCCGCCGCACCTTCGGCCCGCTCGTCTTCGGAGTCGCGAGTACGATCCGCGTGCCCCCGCCGGGCTCGACGGCGCCGGCGCGCATCGAGCACGTGCTGCACGACCGGCTCTGGGAGATTTTCTATGCGCCGCCGGCCGCCCTCGTTCGCCGCCTCGCGGATGCCCTCAATCCGCTCCAGTTCCTCACCATCCGCCGCTATCTCGCGTTCGTCTTCGCGGCTCTCGTCCTCCTGCTGCTCGTTCTCGCGCTCACGCCATGATCCGTGCCACGCTCATCCAGGCGCTGCAAATGGCGCTTGTCCTGCTTCTGGCACCGGGGCTCGTTGGGCTCGTGCGCGCGGTCAAGGCACGCCTGATGCGGCGGCGCGGACCGCCCGTGATCCAGCCCTACCGCGCGCTCCGCCGCCTGCTCGCCAAGGAGGCGGTCATCGCCGACAACGCCTCATGGCTCTTCCGCACAGCGCCCTATCTCATCCTCGCCCTCACCTGGGCCGCCGCCTCGGTCGTGCCCACCTTCTCGACCGATCTCGCCTTTGCCCGCCTCGGCGATCTCATCGTCATCACGGCGTTGCTCGGCGCCGCGCGCTTCCTGCTTGCGCTGGCCGGGCTCGATATAGGCACGAGCTTCGGCGGCATCGGCGCAAGCCGCGAGGTGTTCTTCGCCTCCTTCGCCGAGCCCGCGATGCTGATGATCGTGGTCACGCTGGCGATCCTCGCCGGCTCGACCGAGCTTACCTCGATCGCCGCCTTCATGCTCTCCCCGGCCGCGGGCCTCCGCGTTTCCGCCGCGCTCGCCCTCGTCAGCCTCGTCATCGTGGCGCTGGCCGAGAATGGTCGGATCCCCGTGGACAATCCCGCCACCCATCTCGAGCTCACCATGGTCCACGAGGCGATGGTGCTCGAATATTCCGCCCGCCACCTCGCCATGATCGAGCTCGCCGCCGCACTCCAGCTGCTGCTGATGATCTCCGTCATCGCCTGCATTTTCTTCCCCTTCGGCCTCGGTTCGGGAGTTCTCCTCGGGCTTGCCGCCTGGCTTGCCAAGCTCGGCGCGGCCGGCGTGCTGCTCGGCATTTTCGAGGTCTCGATCGCCAAGATGCGCGTCTTTCGCGTGCCCGAGCTGATCGGCGGGGCGCTCATGCTCGGCCTCTTGGGCACGCTCCTCCTCTACGTCTCGCGCGGACTCTGAGCATGGGATTTTCGTTCGACATCGCGCACCTGCTGGCCGGCCTGATGGTGCTGACGAGCCTGCTTCTGCTCTACCAGGACCGCATCGGCGCTCTCCTCAACGTGCTTCGCCTGCACGGCCTGGTCCTCGCCCTGGCGCTCGCCTGGCAGGCGCATCTCCAGTCCGCAAGCGATCTCTTCCTCGCCGCGACGATCGCGCTCGTCGTCAAGGCGCTCGTGATTCCGGGTGCGCTCGAGAGGCTGGTCGAGCGGCTGGCCATTCATCGCCTCATCGAGACGGTGGGCGGCATCGGGCCCACCATGCTCGGCGGAATCGCACTCGTCGCGCTTTCGCTCCGCGTCATGCTGCCGATCACCGCCGCCGCGGATGCAGTCTCGCGTCAGGACATCGCGCTCGCGCTCTCCGTGGTGCTGATCGGCCTCCTCATCATGGTCACGCGGCGCAACGCCGTCGGCCAGGTCGCGGGCTTCCTCTCGCTTGACAACGGCATCGATCTCGCCGCCGGCGGTGCGCGCGGCATGCCGCTCGTCGTCGAGCTGAGCGTCGCCGTCTCGGTGCTGATCGCCTTCATCGTGATCGGCATCTTCCTGTTCCGTATCCGTGAACGGTTCGATACCGTCGATCTCGCCGCGCTCGAGGAATTCCGGGGAGAGCGGCGATGATCGCGCTTGGCGCTTTGATCGCCGTGCTCGCGGTCCCGCTCGGCGGCGCCGCTTTGCTCGCGCTCCTGGCCGATTACCGCCTGACCGCGCGCCTTAATATTCTTTTCTCGCTTGTTGCCTTTCTTTTTTCTCTTTCCTTCCTGTTCCGCCGCCCGCCGCCCGGGCCGCTCTTCATGATCGACGATCTCAACGTCGTCTTCATCGTCCTCAACACCTTCGTCGGCTTCACTACGAGCCTCTTCAGCGCCGGCTATATCGGACACGAGCTCGAGACCGGGCGCCTCACACCGGCCACGCTCCGCTTCTATCACGCGATGTACCAGCTCATGCTGTTCGGCATGAATCTCGCCCTCGTCGCGGCAAACATCGGGGTCATGTGGGCCGCGGTCGAACTCGCCACCCTCTCCACCGTGATGATGGTCGGCATCTACCGCACCCACGAGGCGATCGAGGCCGCGTGGAAATATTTCATCCTCGGCAGCGTCGGCATCGCGCTCGCCCTCTTCGGCACCATCCTCGTCTATCTCGCCGCCCGCCCCGTGGTTGGCGAGGGCAACGCCGGTATGATCTGGACCGTATTGCTGGCGCACGCGCGCGGTTTCGATCCCGCGCTGCTCGATACCGCGTTCGTCTTTCTCCTGCTCGGCTACGGCACCAAGGTCGGGCTCGTGCCGATGCATGCCTGGCTGCCCGATGCGCACGCTGAAGGCCCGACCCCGATCTCCGCCGTGCTCTCGGGGCTTCTTCTCAATGTCGCGCTCTACGCGCTCCTGCGTTTCAAGATCCTGCTCGCCGCCTGTCCCGGCGCGATCGCGCCAGGGCCGCTCATGGTGGCGCTCGGTCTGGTTTCGGCCCTGCTCGCCGCCTTCATGCTCTACCGCCGGCGCGATATCAAACGCCTGTTCGCCTATTCGTCGATCGAACAGATGGGTATTATCGTCTTCGCCTTCGGGATGGCCGGCCCGCTCGGCAATCTCGCCGGCCTTCTGCAGATGGCCATGCACAGCCTCACCAAGTCCGCGATCTTCTTCTCCGTCGGCCACGTCGCGCAGGCGAAGGGGACCCAGCGCATGGAAGAGATGGGCGGACTCACGGAATCCCATCCCCTGCTCGGCTGGACGCTGGTCGCCGGCGTCGTCGCGATCGCGGGGCTGCCGCCGTTCGGCATCTTCACCAGTGAATTTCTGGTCGTGAGCTCGAGCTTCGCGCGCGTGCCTCTGCTTGCCGCCGCTGTCGTGCTCGCCCTACTCGTTGCCTTCGGCGCGCTCTTCGTTCGTCTCGGCGGCATCGCCTTCGGCCCCGTGCGCGGCGAGGTGGGCCCGGTGCGCGCCTCTTCGTTCCCGATCTTCGCCCACCTCCTGCTCGTGCTCGCGGCCGGCCTCTGGTTGCCGCCGCCGCTGATCTCCTGGTTCCGCCACGCGGCGGCGCTGCTCGGATGATGGCCTGGCGTGAAGCGGGCGAGGCTCTTGCCGCCGGCCGTGCGGGCCTCGTCTCGCTCTGGGCCGACGGTCCGCGCGCGCGCCTTGCCCTCCTCCTGGATGACACCGTGCAGATCGTCGATCATCCGGCTCCGGACGGAACCTTCCCCTCGATCGGCCGCCTCCATCCCCCGGCCATCCGGCTCGAACGTGCGTTGGCCGAATCCTCCCCGCTGGTTCCGCTCGGCCTGCCGGACACGCGGCGGTGGCTCGATCATGGCGAGAACCCGACCGTCTATCCCTTCCTTCCGGTCAAGGGCCGGCACCTGCACCAGATCCCGGTCGGGCCGGTGCACGCCGGCATCATCGAGCCGGGGCATTTCCGCTTCACCTGCGACGGCGAGACCGTCGTTCGCCTCGAGGAGCGCCTCGGCTACGTGCATCGCGGCGTCGAGGCGCTGATGGCGGGGAAGGTGCCGGCCGAGGCGGCGCGCATCGCTGCCCGAATTTCGGGCGATGCCACCGTCGCTTACGCCTTCGCCTTTGCCCGCGCCGTCGAGTCCGTCCTCGGCGTTGCCGTTCCGCCGCGCGCGATCTGGCTCCGTGCCCTGATGGCCGAGCTCGAGCGGCTGGCCAATCATCTCGGCGATGTCGGCGCCATCTGCAACGACGCCGCCTTCGGCCTGCTGCTCGCGCACTGCTCGGTGCTGCGCGAAGAGGTGCTGCGTGCCTGCGCCTTCGCCTTCAGGCACAGGTTGATGATGGGGTGCGTCGTTCCCGGCGGTGTGGCCGTCGATCTCTCTCGCGAAGGCGAGGCCCGGCTCCGCGCGCTCGCGGCTCGCGTCGGCGCGGCCTTTCCTCCGCTCCTTTCGCTCTATGACCGCACCGCCTCGTTGCAGGATCGAACCGTCGGCACCGGCATCCTCCGCCCCGAGCTCGCCGCGCTCTGGGCCGCCGGCGGGTTCGTCGGCCGTGCCTCGGGCCGCGACTTCGACGCCCGCCGGTTCACCCCGCCCTACGAGGCGCTTTCCTTCTCCGTCCCCGTGCTCGAGGCCGGCGATGTCGATGCGCGCCTGCGCATCCGCGCCGCAGAAATCTCGGAATCTCTTGGCCTGATCACGCAAATTCTGGATAGGCTTCCGGTCGGCCCGCTTCTTGCCCGGGTTCCTGCCGGCGCGGGCGAAGGTTTCTCGCTCGTCGAATCGTTCCGCGGCGATGTTTTCTTCCATCTCCGCATCACGGAGGGCCTGATCGTGCGGGCGCATGCGCGCGATCCTTCCTGGTTCCAGTGGCCGCTGCTCGAGGCCGCGATCGAGGGCAACATCGTGGCCGACTTCCCGCTCTGCAATAAATCCTTCAACTGCTCGTACGCGGGCCACGATCTCTGATGCGACGCACGCTGCTTGAGGGCCTTCGCCGCCCGCTCACAGAAATGCTGCCGGCGGATCCCGAGATGGCGCGGCTTGGCCTCACGCTCGAGCGCGCGGCGCGCCGTCGTCTCGGGCGGAGCCTTGCGATCCGCGAGGTGGATGCGGGATCGTGCAACGGCTGCGAGCTCGAGATCATTGCGCTCGGCAATCCCTGTTACGATCTCGAGCGCTTCGGGCTTTCCTTTGTCGCCTCGCCGCGCCACGCCGACGTGCTGCTCGTCACCGGCCCGGTCACGCGCAATATGCGCGAGGCACTGCTGCGCACGTACGCCGCCACGCCCTCGCCGAAATGGGTGCTCGCGGCCGGCGATTGTGCCGCCGGCTGCGGCGTCTTCGCGGCAAGCCCCGCCTGCATGGGTTCTGTTGCCTCGGTCATCCCGGTCGACCTCGTGGTTTCCGGCTGCCCGCCGACGCCTGCCAGGCTCATCGCCGCCTTGATCACGCTGCTCGGCCCGGGCTGAGGCGAAGCGGGCAGGGGAGGAATACGCCGCCCTGCTCCCCATATCCCCCGGAACCACATTCATCGGGAGGATGTTATGAGCCGCGCCTTCGTCCGCGAGCCTGATGCCGAGACGCCGCCCGAGCCGCTGCCCGACATCTCCCTTCCGCCGCCGCCCAATCCCGTGACCGCGCGCGGAGCCGCGCGCATCGAGGCTGCGATCTCGGATCTGGAGGCCCGCCTTGCCGACCCGGCGGCGCCCGATGCGGCCGAGCTCCGCCGCAAGCTCCGTTACTGGACCGCGCGCCGTGCCATCGCGCAGATCACGCCCCCGCCCGCCGATCCGGACGAGGTCGGCTTCGGCTCAAGTATCACGCTGTCCTGGCCGGGCAGGGGAACGGTCACGATCGAGATCGTCGGCGAGGATGAAAGCGATCCGGCGACGGGCCGCGTGAGCTGGCGGGCGCCGATCGCCTCCGCCCTGATCGGCGCCGCCGCCGGCGAGTCGGTGGAAGCAACGGTCGGCGCCCGCTCCCTTTTGCTCACCGTTCTTGCCGTGCAAAACGCCGCATGACGTTTTCACGCCGGACGCTCCTCGCCGCATCGTTTGCCGCCACCGCTGCCGCCGTTGCGCGCGCCGCGACGGCAGCACGTGTGCCCACCTCGCCCGAAGTCCCGCCGGATTTCACCGGCCTCAGCTTCGAAACCGCTGAACTTCTCTCGGGCTCACTGCTGACGCCCGCCAACACCTCGCTCATCGCCCTTGTGCGCCGCCTCGGCCGGCGTGGCGTCATCCGCCTGGGTGGCAACTCGAGCGACCGCGACCGCGACCGCGTGCACCCCTCGGCCGCCGCCATCGCCGCGCTGGCGGGCTTCCTCCGCGCAACCGGCTGGTCCCTGATCTACGGCCTCGATCTCGGCCATGGCACGCCGAGCGAGGCGGCTGAGGAGGCCGCGACGGTCGCGGAGGCGGCCGGCCCGGCACTCATAGCGTTCCAGATCGGCAACGAGCCCGACCTCTTCGCGCGCTCCGGCCTCCGGCCGCCCCATTGGGGCTTCCGGCAGTACCTGGCCACCTGGGAGCGGCTCGCCGCCGCAGTCCGCGCCAAGGTGCCTGCCGCCCGTTTCGCCGGTCCCGACATCGCCGTCCGCGGCTCCTGGATGCTGCCCTTCGCAACGCGCGCCCGGCCGCGTCCAGCCCTCCTCACGCGCCATTTCTACGCCGAGGGGCCGGCCTCAAGCCCCTCCGTCACTATCCCGCGCCTGCTCGACACCGATCCCGGGCTCAACGGCACGCTCGATCCGGCCGAGGCCGCCGCCCGCGCCACCGGCCTGCCGTTGCGCATGAGCGAAACGAACTCCGTCTATGACCATGGTCGTCCGGGCGTCAGCGACACGCTCGCCGCCGCCACTTGGGGCGCGAACCTCATGTTCTCGCTCGCTGCACGCGGCTGGGCGGGCGTCAACTTCCATGACGGCCCTGGCCGGCCGTACACCCCGATCGGCCGCTCGAGCCCGCTCGCCCGGCCGCTCTATTACGGCATGCTCTTTTTCGCGGCGGCGTTACCCCGCCGCGTCGCCCTGTTTCCCTCGCTCTGGCCTCTCGCCGCCTACCGGATCGAGGGAACCGACGCCCGCACCCGCTTGGCACTCCTCAACCTCGACCCGTCCGTTCTGACCGCCCGGACCCTGCCCGCCGGTGTTGCGGCCGTCTCGCTTCTTCGCCTTGCAGCGCCTCAGCCCTCCTCAAGCTCCGTCACCCTCGGCGGCGCCACCGTCTCGGACGATGGCGCTTGGCGCCCGCGCCTTGAGCATCCGGCCCCGGGCAGCCCCATCCTGCTCCCCTCTGCCGCGGCCGTCCTCGTCGAGCTCTCCTAACGCTTCGACGCGGCGCGCCAAAGGATAAAGAATCAGGAGATCAGGATTGCACGAAAATCGTTGACGTTGGTCAGCGTCGGGCCCGTGCGAACGCTGTCGCCGATGGCATCGAAGAAGCTGTGGCCGTCGTGCGCCGCCAGCATGGCGCGAGGATCGAGCCCCAAGGCATACGCGCGGGCGAGGGTATCGGGTGTGGCAATAGCGCCGGCGATATCGTCCATGAAATCGAGACCGTCGGTATCGCCGGAAATTCCCCAGATGCCGGGCGCGCCTGCGAGTGCGAGCGCCAGTGCCAGCACGAACTCGGTGTTGCGCCCGCCGTGCCCGGCGGCGCCCTTGCCGATGGTCACGGTCGGCTCGCCACCGGAGAGCAACACGGCGGGCGGCGCGACCGGCTGGCCGTGCGCGCGGACGCTGAGCGCGATGCCAGCCATCACGATCGCCATCTCGCGGGCCTCGCCTTCCAGCGCGTCGCCGAGCACAAGGGCGGCGAGGCCAAGCCCGCGCGCCAACTCTGCGGCCTTCTCGATCGTCATCATCGGCGCGGCGATCAGGCGGAACTCGGCACGCGGCAGGCTGCCCGGCTTGGGCGTCTCGTCGGCATCCTCCGCCAGTCGCTTCGTAACGGCGGGAGGAGGCGTCAGCCCGTAGCGGGCGACAACGGCACGGGCATCGGCAAACGTGCCCGGATCGGGCACCGTCGGGCCCGACGCGATCACCGCCGGATCGTCGCCCGGCACGTCGCTGATCGCGAGCGTCACCACCCGGGCCGGCGCCGCGGCCGCTGCCAGCCGCCCGCCCTTGATGGCGGAGAGGTGCTTGCGGACCGTGTTGATTTCCCCGATCGTTGCTCCGCAAGCCAAAAGCGCCCGGTTCATCGCTTGCTTGGCGGCAAGCGTTACCCCAGGCGCCGGCACGGCGGCCAGCGCAGAGCCGCCGCCCGAGATGAGGGCGATTACAAGATCTTCGCGCGCAAGCCCTCGCACACGCTCCAGAAGTCGCCGCGCGCCGCGCTCGCTGTTGGCGTCGGGCACCGGATGGGAGGCCTCGATCACCTCGATGGCGCGTGTCGGAACGGCGTAGCCGTAGCGGGTGACGACGCTCCCGCACAGATCAACGTCCGGCCAGGCCTCCTCGAGCGCCGCCGCCATCACCGCGGCCGACTTGCCCATCCCGACAACAATGCACCGCCCTTGCGGCTTGGGTGGCAGATGGGCGGCAAGCACCTTGCGCGGATCGGCCGCGGCAACTGCGGCGTCGAACAGGCTCCGCAGCGCCTGCCGCGCCGCGGCATCGTCCCAGGTCCTCATCGTGTGCCTTTCTTACTGCGCCGTGGCCTTGCGCGGAGCCGATTCCTGCTCCGCCTGCCGGACGACATCGATGGCGCGCGGCGGGCTTGAGGGGTTGACGCTGATCGAATCGATGCCGATCCCGGCCAGGAAAGCGGCGATTTCCGCATCATTCGCCGCCGCCTCGCCGCAGATGCCCACGTGGCGATGGTTGCGGTGCGCACCAACCCCGGCGAGCCGCAGCATCTCCAGCATTCCGGCGTCGCGCTCATCGAAGTCAAAGGCCGTGCTATTGGAGTCGCGGTCAACGCCGAGCGTGAGCTGGGTGAGATCGTTGGAGCCGACCGAGAATCCGTCGAATACCTTGGCGAACTCATCGACCAGGATGACGTTGTTCGGAACTTCGCACATGACGTAAAGCTCCCGCCCGTCCTCGCCGCGCCGGTGTCCGTGCCTGGCAAGCTCGGTCATGACCTGCTCGGCCTCGGCGACGCGGTGGGGGCCGGCGAGCAGATCGTCCGGCTGTGCGATGCCCCGAGGGTCGCAGCGCGCGCCGCCCCCCGGCGACGCGTAGATGTCGACATTCTTTACATACACGCTTTCATGGTCGCGGCGCGCGATCTTTCCAATCGAGACGAGAAAAGCGCCCATTTCCGCACCCGGAGCCGGGATTCCAGTTGCTTCAAGCGGAGGGGTTTGCAATCTGGAGATGAATTTCCTGAGCCGTACATGCACCGTGAGTTGTGAGGCTGGAATGGAACGCCAGCAAATTGTCAGAGAATTTTACAGTTCGCCGCGACCCGGCTGCCTGAGCTCCCGCTATCGTATTGAAATCAGGCTAATTGGTTTATTGGCACAAATTTTGCTTCGCGTAGAACGAACCCGGGCACCATGGAACTGCGCCAGGGCAGGAGAATCGACATGAGATCTTCCATACTCGTTCTCGCCGGCTCGATGGTGGCGTTGGCCGGCGCGCCCGCCTACGCAGACGTGCTGGGAATTCAGAACAACGCCGCGTTCGGCAACGGCCCGATCGTCACGGTCGATCTGACGACGCAGACGATCATCAACAGCTTCATCCCGCAACAGGCGGGAATCGGTACGAATAACGGGCGTGGGGTCGAGGTGCTCGGCAACTTCGTCTATTACACGGAGTTGACCAACGGGTTCGGCCCGAGCAGCGGGATTTACGTTGCACCGTTCAACGGCGGCGCGGGCGGCGCCGACATCAAGTCTTTCGCAAACCCGGTTCCCGGCACCGGGATCGTCGATCTGGCTGCCGCCAACGGGGAGCTCTACGCGATGACGGGGTACAACCTGGGGCCGGAGGTGGTCCAGGCGACGGACGGCAACGGCACCAACATCGGCGGCCCGATCACGCTGACGAACACCAACGGCTCCAACCTCGCGAGCAGCGACGGGTTCACGGTCCTGCCGAACGGCAATTTCCTCATCAACACCGGTGACGCGATCAATTCCTACAATCAGTACAACCCGATCACCGGCGCGGAGATTGCCGGGACCACCATCCAGGCGATCGGACCCGGTGGCACGGCGTGCGGCTCCTCGACGGGCGTTGACAATAACAGCAGCACGGCGCTCGGCACCGACCTGGTGTTCGACTGCAACTTCAATTCGCTGGTCGTGGACACGTTCAACGGGACGAGTCTCTCGTTCGTTTCTCAGACCTTAACCGGGACCTCGGGAGGGGAGGATATCTCGCTCGTGCAGGCGGGGCCGATCACTCCGCCGTCGGTGCCGGAGCCGGCCAGCCTCGCCCTTCTCGGCACCGGCGTCGCCTTGCTGGGCTTGGTGACCCGCCGGCGGGCTCGCGGCTGACGGGTACGCCCTTTCCGGCTCAAGGGCGGCGCGTGTGCCCCGCGCCGCCCTTTTTGCACCCGCGTCGGGCTTGGCCGCGCAGCCCGGCATGGCTCTCCTGCTTTGCCCGAGCCTGCGTTCACGTCCTCCGGCGGTCCACCTCGGGCGATCGTGGGCTATTTCCCACCCCGCCTTGCCTCCCACCCGCACAGGCGCCGGCAGAGGCGATCGATTGCTTTTCTCTCGGCAGCGGTCAATGGCTTGAACGCCTCGGCCTCCGCGCCGGCGATCAGCCGGTCCGCCTTCGCCAGCACGGCGCGACCCTCCGCCGTGAGCGCGATCTGATAGGCCCGCCGATCCGCCGGCTCCGGCTGGCGTTCCGCGAGACCGAGCCGCTCCAGATCGTCCACGATCTGCACCACGGTGGCCCGGTCGATCGGAATGCGGCTGCTGAGCGCCTGCTGCGACAACGCCCCTTCCATCGCCAAGATCCCAAGCGCGGCGTAATGCCGCCGGCGAAGGCCGAGCGGGGCGATGGCCTCCTCAACCAGTTCGCGCGCGCGCTGCGCCGCCCGGTTGAGCACGTACCAGGTCTGAGGCAGCAGCGAGGCAGCGGCCGGCAGCGCCGCCACCGCCTGTGCCCTTTCCGCCGCTTCCGTCCTGCCGCGCGCCGGCTTGTTTCGCAGGGCACTCCGTGCCGAAGACATGCGGGGCAGATCAGCGCCGGATTGAAGTCTGGCGGTTGATCAGCAGGATCTCGCCTTCCTGATTGCGGATCTCGATCATCATCCTGACGAACACCATCGGCCCGGACCGTCCGGCCTTCTGGAAAATATCCTCGATCCGGCTCCTCGCGCGCAAGCGGTCACCGGGCTTGGCAGCAGCAAAAAACTCGATCTCGTTGCCACCGTTCAGACGTCGTTCCGGCCCGGGCACGTCGGGCAGGCCGAAGCGAGGCAGGAACGAGCCGCCGTGGTAGAGCGCATCGGTCAATGCCGGCATGAGCGCGTCCGGCGCGGTCGGCGGAAAACGGAAATTGTAGAGAGGGAAAAGCGGCGGGGCGATGACGCCGCCGAAGCGCGTGCCCGCGGCCTCGCCATCGTCCCAATAGACCGGATCAGGGTCCATCACCGCCTGGACAAAGCGGCGGATCGTCCCGCGCTCCACCGCGTCCCAGGCGGCCATTTCGGCCTCGATTCCGATCAGCGCCTTCACCTCGGGGGTGACGTAGTTCACTTCGTTGGGCGGCCGCTCAGACATGGAGCGCCTTCGCCTTGGCGATCAGCGCCGGAATGTTGAAATTGTTGAAGTCGGGGATGAATCGCCGCGTGAAGTAGCGGCTCGCCGGATAGGCGTGATGAATTTCGCCTCCGGACAGAAGAAGGTTCCGTGTCGCGATGATCTTCGCATCCGAAACGTCGCCCAGCTTTTTCGTCCGCTCGAACACCCGCGCCTTGAGGCCCATGAAGGAAAGCCGCGCCTTCAGCCGGAGCGTGTTCAGCTCCAGCACCTCTGCGTCGGTCAGGCCGGAAGGTCGGGTGGCCGGATAGAGCTTGTAATGCAGGGCCTGCAGCGCCTCGACCGGGGCCGCGGCCATGTAAACCATGGCCTTCGCAATTGCCCTCCCGAGCCCCGCCACCATCGCGGGATCTTTTTTGATCAGCGAAAGCGTTGTGTTGGTGGTGTGGGCAAACCCGAGTTGGGGAATGGGTTCGGGGCGGAAGAAGCGGAATTTTGCACCCTCGAACTCGAAGAGGGCGAACAGCGTATCCCATTCCACCAGCGCCTGGATGCGGTTGCGCCGCAGAGCATCGAGCGCCGGCAGGCCGGTACCGACCGCAAGCAGATGGACGTCTGTCTCCGGATTCCAGCCCCTCTTGCGCAGGATCGCCTTGATCACGAAGACCGGCGCGCCGGCGTTGGCGCTGACGCCGATCGTCTTGCCCTTGAGGTCATCGAACGTCTTGATCGGCCCGTCCGCCGCGACCGCGATTGATTCGATGAAGTCCGGGATCTCGCAGATGAAGCCCTGCACCGGCGCGCCCTTGTCCACCGCGTCGAACAGGCCCGGCGTGCCGTGGGTTGCGAACTGGGCCTGACCGGAGGCGAGAAGGTTCACGGCCGCGCCCGCCCCGGCCACCGTTTCGATGCGCACGTCCAGCCCTTCCTCGGCATAGAGCCCGAGCCCGACAGGAATGGCGGCGAAGAAGTCAGCGGCCGGGGAATTGATGGTCTGCACGCCGTAAACGAGCGTCACCTTCTTCAGGCTGCGCGCGGTCGCCGGGCGCGCGAGGCTGCCCGCGCCGAACAAGGCGGGGCCGGCGGCGGCCGCCGCCTTGAGGAGGCTCCGCCTGGACAACGCCCCGCGGTCGCTTGTCGCCGGTTGGCCGGATATCGTCGATCTGTTCATTCTCTTCTCCTCCCTCGATGCCGCGCGCGCCCGCCGGGCGGGCCGCGGAAACACGCTTGCGCCGGCGCATCAGCCGGCCTCTCGACCGGCCTCGCCGGTGCCTGACCAGAACAGAAGCCGCCGGCGCAGAGCCCCGAGCCCGTAATGAAAGCCAATCCCCGTCGCCGAGAGCAGGAACACGCTCGCGAACGTTCCGGCCATGTCCATCTGGTTGCTCTGGTTCACGATCAGGAAGCCCATGCCGCGATTGGCGCCGAGAAACTCGCCCACGATCACGGCCAGGATCGCAAAGATGATGCCGATGTTGGCGCCGGCGAGCAGGAACGGGAGTGCCCCAGGGAGTTTGACCTTGAGGAACACCTGCATGCGGTTTGCCTTCAGGATGCGCATCAGCGCGAGCTGATCCGGGTCCGCCGTCGCCATGCCGTGCACCGTGTTGAGGAAAATCGGGAAGAATGCGGTGAAGGCGCCGAGCACCACCTTCGAGGAGATGCCGAAACCGAACCAGACGATGATCACAGGCGCGAGCGCGATGCGCGGCATCGACTGGAAGGCGATCAGCAGCGGATAGAGCGTGCGCCGCAGGAGGCGGCTTTCGCTCACCATCGCGCCGAGCAGGACGCCGGCGGCCAACGCCACCGCGAAGGCGATCAGTGTCGATTCGAGGGTGACGAGGAAGTTCGCCGCATAGAGCGCGCGTCCGGCGATGAGCGCGTGCAGGATGGCGAGCGGGGAGGGGATGAAATAGGGTGCGACGTGGAGTGCGGTGACCGCGATCTGCCAGGCCGCGAGCACGACCAGGAAGGTCGCCACGGCGTAGAGCGTGCTTACGGTTCCGTTGGACATCGCCGCCTCTAGGCCGCCGGACCGGAGCGCGGCCCGAGCAGGCCGCGGATGCGGCTGGCGATGGCGCCGAACGCGGGATCCCCGAGGAGCGCGAGGGAGCGCGGGCGGGGCAAGGGGACGGGGACGACGGCACTCACCTTGCCCGGGCGCGGCGTCATCACTACCACGCGGTCGCTGAGCAGCACGGCCTCCGGGATGTTGTGAGTGACGAAGAGGATTGTGCGGCCGGTCATCTTCCAGATCCGCAACAGCTCGAGATTGAGCTCCTCGCGCGTCATCGCATCCAGCGCGGCGAACGGCTCGTCCATCAGCAGCACGCTCGAATCGTAGATCAGCGCGCGGGCGATCGAGACCCGTTGCTGCATGCCGCCCGAAAGCTCGCGCGGGTACCTTTCAGCGAAACCCGCAAGTCCGAGCATGCCGATGAGGTCGGCGGCCCTCTGGCGGTAACGCGATGCCGGCCTGAGGCCCAGCACCTCAATCGGCAGCAGCACGTTCTCGATCACCTTGCGCCAGGGCAGAAGCACCGGCCCTTGGAACACCATGCCGACCTCCGGCGTCGGGCCGTCGATCGCGGCGTTGCGGAAGAGGATCGTGCCGCCTGAGGGCCGGAGCAGCCCGGCCGTGATGTTGAGAAGCGTCGTCTTGCCGCAACCGCTCGGGCCGACGATGGCAACGAACTCGCCGGCCTCGAAGGCGAGCGAAGTCTGGCTTAGCGCCACGATGTTTTCGCCGCGCACGGTGCGATAGGTCTTGCTGACATCGCGAAGCGCCAGGATCGGAACCGCCGGGGCGGTGCCCGCCTCCACAGGCCGGCGCATGGCAGTGGTGCTCACGCGCTCGCCCGTTCGCCGGCGCCAGCCGCCAGCATCTCGCGCAGTCGGACCTTGGCAACCCGGCCTGCGACCGCGGAAGATCGCGGCAGGTCCTCGACCAGGATGAAGCGCGCCGGCACCTTGAAATTGGCAAGCAGCCCCCGGCAATGCGCCGCGAGATCTGCCTCGCTCGCCGCCCCCGGGCCGGCCGGCACCACGAACGCCACCGGCACTTCGCCAAGCCGCGTGTGCGGCTCGGCAACCACGGCTGCCTCACGCACGCCGGGATGCGCCATCAGCACCTCCTCGACCTCGAGCGGCGAGAGATTCTCGCCCCCCACGCGGATCACGTCTTTGAGGCGGCTCAGGAACTTGATGAAGCCGTCGGCAAGCCGCACGCCCTGGTCGCCGGTGTGCAGCCATCCCTCTGCGTCGATCGCGCGTGCCGTCCCCGCCGGGTCGCGGAAATATCCGCGCATCACGTTCCAGCCGCGCGCGCAAATCTCTCCCGCCGTACCATCGGTGAGCGGCCGGCCGGTTGCCGGATCGACGATCCGGACCTCCACGCCGGCGTGCGGCCGGCCGTCGGAATCATGGCGCATCGCGACCGCATCCGAGGCGCGGCAGATCGCGATGTTGCCGCCCGTCTCGGTGAGGCCGTACACCTCGCACATCCGCGTGCCGAACAGCGCTTCGAGGCGGGCCATCTCGACGGCTGGCGCGCTGTACCAAGCGCGGTCGAAGCGCGGGATGCGCGCGCGGTCGAAGCCGGGAAGGCGCGCGATCTCCTGCAGCGGCACGATCGAACCGTGATAGCAGGTGATGCCCTCCCCGGCGATCACCGCGCAGGCCTCTTCGGGCCCGAATTTCTGGGTCGTGAAAAAGGTCGAGCCGGCCTGGAGATTGGCGAGCAGACCGTGCATGTACCCGCTGCAATGGAAGAACGGCCCGACACTGTAGAACCGCTCTCCCGGCCTCAGCTCCTGGCGTTCCGCGCAGGCGCGGGAAAGTCGGAGCAGGCCCGTGTGCGTCAGCATCACGCCCTTCGGTGCGGCGGTAGTGCCGGAGGTCGAGAGAATCGCCGCGACACCGGCGAGCTCCGGGAAGCCGCTCTCGGCGGCGCGCGCGGCGAGGTCTGCCGCAGGGGCCAGCGCGGGTAGCCTTGCGCCGCTTGCCGCGATCTCGTCCCAGTCAAGCAGGCCGCCGTGCCGCGCGTCACTCGTCCGCCGCAGTACGACGCGGGGCGGGGGGATGCCATTTTCAGCGCACGCACCAAGCACGGTCGGGATTGCTGCCGCCGCATCGGCCTTGCCGAGGAACGTCTCCTCCAGGAGCCAGATTTTCGGGCGCGTCAGCACGATCATGTGCGCAACCTCGCGCGGCGTGAGCCGTGTGTTGACGCCCACCAGCACGCCGCCGGCGCGCGCGATGGCGAAGGCAGCCACTGCCCAGCGCGCCTGGTTCGTCATCGAGAGCGCCACGCGCTCCCCCGGCGCTACGCCGAGGCCGGCGAGCGCGCGGCCGAACGCATCGGCGGCGGTGGCAAGCGCGCGGAAGCCAAGGACTTCCTTTCGTCTTCCGACGACGAGGAACTCCGCCTCGCCGAAGCGCTCGGCCGCAAGAGCGAGCGCGTCGAACAGATTCTCGGCGGCGGGTGCCACGACCGAACCGCTCACGCGGCGACGGGTTCCGCCGGGACAGGTGTTACGCGCGCATGCAGCAGGCTGCTCGGCAACGGATGCCCCACGATCGTTTCGGCAAAACGCGCACACTCGATCAGCGCCTCGAGATCGATGCCGGTCGCGATGCCGAGCTCGCGGCAAAGGAACACGACCTCCTCGGTACAGACATTACCCGCCGCGCCGCGATGCCCCGCGAAGGGGCAGCCGCCGAGGCCGGCCACCGCGGTGTCGAACCGATCTACCCCCTCGATGAGTGCCGCGTATACATTGGCGATGCCGAGCCCGCGCGTATCGTGCAGATGGAGATTGATGGCAAGCTCCGGCCAGCGCTCGCGAATCGCAACCACGCTGCGGCGGATCTGCTCGGGGTTGGCCCAACCCATCGTGTCGGCGAGCGTGACGGTGCGGAGCGTGCTGTCGACCTCGGCGGCGACTTCCTGCAACCTTGCCACGAGCTCGAGCAGGCGCGCGAGCGGCACCTTGCCCTCGTAATTGCAGCCGAAGGCCGCCATCACGCTCCCCGTTTCCACTGCGTAACCGTGCTCACGATAGAGCGCCGCCATTTTGCGCTGCATCTCGAAATCCTGGGCGAGCATCCGCCGCTGGTTGCGGAGCGCGAAGCTTTCCGAGGCAGTGAGGGTCACCTTGCCGGTGATCTTGAGGTTGCCCGCAGCAAGCGCGCGCCTGAGTCCGGTATCGTTGAGATAGATTCCGGAATACGTAACTCCGGGAACGGGCGAGAGGCGGCGGCAAATCTCCTCGGCGTCGGCCATCTGCGGCACTTGGCGCGGATTGACGAACGAGACGATCTGCAACGCCTTGAGGCCGACGCGCGAGAGCATCTCGATCAGCCTCGCCTTGTCCTCGAGGCGGATCTTGTCCGGCTTGCCGATCCCTTCGAACTGGAAACCCTCGCGCGGGCCTACTTCCAGCAGGCGGACGGATCGCGGCAGAGATGGAGACATGGCGTTTCTCCCTTGCGGATTGTGCTTCGCGCGCCCGGCCGTGGGCCCACTGCTACCAGGTCACCGGGCATGCCGGCGGCGGGCGGAACGGATAGGGCACCGCCGGCCCGCCGCGCGTGGGCAGCACGGCAATCGCGGCGCCGCGCGTGGTAACGCGGCCGAGCTGGTTGCTGAGAGTGATCGAAAGCCGCGCGTAGCCGAGGCCTGCGTGTTCGGCAAGCTCCTCCACGCGTCCGCCGGCGATGATGGTGTTGCCAGCCGGATCCATGTCCCGGAACTCGAAGCGAATGCGCCAGAGCCAGCCGTCGCGGCCGGCGAAGTCCTTCACGAGCTGACAGAGCACCTGCTGCTTCCAAGAGCCGTTGACGAGCACATCAGGCAGCCCATCCACCTCGCGGGCGAAGCGCTGGTCGTAATGGATGCGGTGCCAGTTCTCCATCGCGGCCGACCAGCGCATGATGTGCAGCGTGGTCATCGGCCCCCTGACGAGGCGAGGCAGCTCGGTACCCACCTCGAGATCTTCGAGGCAGATTCGCTGGCGCACACCCGGTTGCGCTGCTTCGTTCGGCAAGGGCGTCCCCTCGATGGCGGGTCGGGCGCGCCAATGTAGGCGTGCCGGATCATTGTTAGCGCAAACAATTGCGCGGACCCTAGGCCGGGGAGCCAGCCGCGTCAATCCTCCGCCCTGGCCGGGGCGCCTGCCGCGCGGCCCGTCCTTGGCCTTTCGGCGGACGCTCCGACCCGAATCAACGCCGGAGATGCAATTTCGCATCCTACATGTTAAGATTGTTGCATGAGCATGTTGCGCCGCAACATCATCCGCCTCGGACTCTCCGCGGGCCTCGCCGCGCCCGGAACCCGTTTCGCGCGCGCCGCGCCGCCGCTGCCGCTCCCGCCCACGCCGCCGACCCTCGGCTATCCGCTGCCGCCGACCCCACCCGCCGGCCCACGCCCGCCGGATCCCGTCCTGCCTTACGTGATGATCGATCCCGGCCATGGCGGCAGTGATCCGGGCACGATCGGGCCGGGCGGGGTGATGGAAAAAACGATCACGCTCGAGACGGGTTTTGCCTTGCACCAGGAACTCCTCGCCACGGGCCGCTATCGCGTCGGCATGACGCGCACGGCCGACGTTTTCGTCACGCTTTCGGAACGGGTTGTGCTCGCCATGCACGCGCATGCCGATCTTTTCATCTCGCTCCATTGCAACCATTTCGCTAACCCCGGCGTGCGCGGAGCGATGATCTTCACCCTCTCGCGCACCGCCTCCGACGGCCTTGCCGGGGAGATCGCGAGCACCGAGAACAGTTTCGATCGCGGCCCCGTCGATCCGGCCTTCCGGGGGCTCAGCCGCGATGTCGCGGTGATCCTCGGCGGGCTCGAGATGCAGGCGACCGATCTTGCCTCGGAACGGATTGCCGCGGAGATCACGGCGAGTTTCCGCGGCTATGTGGCGCTCATTCCCGATCCCGAGCGCAGCGCGAATTTTGCCGTGCTGCGAGACCCGATCGTGCCCTCGACGCTGATCGAGATGGGCTGCCTCAGCAATGCCGAGGACGTGCGGATACTGACGACGCCGGCGTATCGCGCGCTGATCGCCGCCCGCATTACCGCTGCGGCAGGGCGCTATTTCGCGCGCGCCCACCCCACCCGCGTCGCCGGCTGACCACGCCCTGCGCTCGATCCTTCTCCTGGCGCCCGGTTCGCGCGGCGCCTACGCTCCCGTAACATCCGTTTTGGAGAAATCGTCGCCGACGAACAGCAGCGGACAAGCGCGCTCCTCCGCCAGTGCGTAGGCGAAGCAGTCGCCGAAATTGAGTGCGGACCTGTGATAGCCCCGTCCCCATCGTTCGTACGCGCCGGCAATGCGGCGAGCCCCGGCTGCCTCGATCGCGACAATCTCAGGGCGAATCCCTCCGATCAACCGCGACATCTCTTGGCCGACACCACGCCGCGCCGCGACGATCAAGGCCTCAGCAACCGTCCCCGCGGAGATCGCCAACCGCCGGTCCCGCTCGATCGCCGCCACGCAGCGCTCCGCTTCCGGCTCGTCGAGCACGATCGCAATCAGCGCGGACGTGTCGAGTGCGATCATTTCGACAGCCCCGCTCGGTCGTAAAGAAAATCCTGGCTGCGTGCCGCAGGAGGCCCGGGCTTCGCCTTGGCACGGCCCACTCGGCGGACCTCTTCCATCAGCGCGCGGCGCTCGGCCGCGGAGGGCCGCGCCGCAACCGCAACCAAGCGGACGACGCCCTGTCCGAACCGCGTCAACAAAACCTCCTCTCCCGCTTCGGCCCGCCGGACAAGTTCGGTCAGCTGAGCTTTGGCCTCGGTCACGGAAATCTTCATCCGAACCCTCCAGCCCGTAGAACCCACGCCCCACGGTAATGGACCATATAATAGTCCATATCATCGACACAACCCCGCAATCCCCCGGGCCGCATCCCCCGGGGGCGGCGGGCAGTGCGAAAGCCCATTGTCGGGGCAGGGCGAATCGCGGTCCAATCCCGATCGGGCAGAGTCGGGGGATCGGAGTGAACCACGACCGACGGTGGCGTGACTTGGCTGGGCAGCCCCTGGGGCAGGCCCGGTTGCCGGGTTTTGATCGTGCGGCGGACGACGATGCACCCGGCGGCGCGCCGGAAGAGGCCGAGCTCTGGATTGCCCGAGTGCGTCAGGCGCTCGCCCTCGGTGATGCCGGCGCGCCACGCGTGGCCGCGACGGCGCTCCAGGTCTGCCCGGCCGATCCCGAGCTTCTGCTGCTCGGCGCGCTCGCCGCGCTTTCCGCGCGCGATGCGCCGCGCGCGCTCGTTCTGCTCCGGCACTACACCAAGCGCTACGTGCCGGGGAAACCCCACGCCCTGCTCTCCGCTCTCGCCGCCGCTGGCCACGGCCAATTCACCCGCGCCGCCGCCATGTTGCAGAGCGAGGGCCTCGCCGGCTTCGCCCCCGCCTCTCGCGTGTTCGTCGGCGATCCGCCGCTGTGGCCCTGGCTTCGCCGGCAGCTCACCGAGATCGCCCATCGCCGCATCCGTCTCGCCTCCCCGCCGCGTCCCAAGCTGCGCCCTGCCACGCTGCCGCAGCCGCGCTCCGCCACGCCGCCGCGGGCCAAGCCGGCAGCGGCGAACGCACCGGCACCCTCCCGACCCGCACTTCCCGATCTGCCCTGCCTTGCCGCGCCGCTCACCATCACCCGCGAGTTCGTCAATCCCGACGAGATTTTGTTCAAAGCCGCAGACGGCGATCCGGTGTGGTTTGCGCTCCGCGCCGAGCTGGCCCGGCTCGGCCTCGTCGAAGGTTTCGACGAACTGCTTTGCCTTCCCACTCTGAGCGGCGTCGTCCTGCATTGGTACCAGATCGAAACGGTGCGCAAGGTGCTGCGCCAGTATCGCGGCCGCGTCCTGCTGGCCGACGAGGTCGGCCTCGGCAAGACGATCGAGGCCGGGATGGTGCTCAAGGAATATGCCCTGCGCGGCATGGCCGAGCGGATGCTGATCCTCGCTCCGGCTTCGTTGGTCGGCCAATGGCGGGAGGAGCTTGCAGAGAAATTCGTGATCTCCTGCGCCACCACCTACGACCCGGCGCTGCGCGCCGACCCCGGGTCATTCTGGGCCGGGCCCCGCATCATTGCCTCCCTCGCCACGGCCCGGCGGAGCGAGCATGCCGAGCTGCTTGCGGCGCAGTCCTGGGACATCGTCGTCGTCGACGAGGCGCATCACCTACGCGATCAGGCGAGCGCCTCCTGGCGGCTCGTCAACAGTCTCCGCAAGCGCTTCCTCCTGCTGCTCTCGGCGACGCCGGTGCAGAACAACCTGATCGAGCTCTACAACCTGCTCACCTTGCTCAAGCCCGGCATCTTCAAGACGGTGAAGGAGTTCCGCGCCGCCTACATGCTGCCCGGCAAACCGCGCGAGCCCGTCAACCGCGACCGGCTGCGCGACCTCATGCGCGGAGTGATGGTGCGCAACACCCGCGCCCTCGCCGCGGTCCATCTGCCGCGCCGCCACGCCGCGACCGAGCGCGCCCAGCCCGGTCCGGCCGAGGCCGCCTGCTATGCCGAGCTCACGCGCCTTGTGCGTGCCCGCGCCGCCGCGGCATCCGATCGCCTGGCGCTTGCCCACCTCCTCGCCGCCGCCGGCTCATCGCCCCCCGCCGCGGCCGCGGCACTCGCGCGCGCTGCCGGGCGCCACCCCGAAGAGCCGCTCTTCGCGGCACTCGCCGCCCGCTACCGCGCGATCCCGGCCGGCGCCAAGGATGCCGCCCTGCTGGCGCTCCTGGCCCGCAATCCCGGCGAGAAGAAGATCGTCTTCGTCCATCGTCGCGAGAGCCTCGCCCATCTTGCCGCGCTGCTCGGGCAGAGCGGCATCGGGGCGGCGCAGTTCCACGGCAGCCTCAACGGCCCCGAGAAGGACACGGCGATCACTTTCTTCCGCGACTCCGCACCCGTGCTGCTGACAACCGAATCGGGCGGGGAGGGGCGGAACCTGCAATTCTGCAACACGCTCATCAACTACGACATTCCCTGGAACCCGATGGCGATCGAGCAGCGGATCGGCCGCATCGACCGCATCGGCCAGGTGCGCGAAGTGTTCGTCTTCAACCTCGTTGCCGCCGGCACCGTCGAGGACGAGGTGCTGCGCATTCTCGACGAGAAGCTCCACATGTTCGAGCTGGTGGTGGGCGAGGTCGGCGCGATCCTGGGCGAGCTCGAGGAGCGGGGAGAATTCTCCACCCTCGTGCTCGAAGCCTGGCTTGCCGAGACCGAAGCGGACCGCGCCACCGCCTTCGCCGGCATCGAGTCGGATCTGCTTGCCGCGCGCCGCGATTACGAAGACGCCAAGGCACTCGACGAGACTCTCTTCGGAACAGACCTCGATGCCGCCTGAGGTGGACGGGCCCGCGGCTGCGGCGCTCGCCGCCGGCCGCATGCAGCGCTTCGCGGCCGACCTGCTCGGTGCCGCCGGCGCGCTGGTCGAAGCGTCGGGACCCGAAACGCTCGACGTGCTGGCACCGCCGCCGGTGCAGGAGGCTCTCGGCGTGCCCGAACTCTCCCGCCTCGGGTTCGGCGTCCGCGTGGCGTCGGGGGCGCACCGCGTGGGGCTCGAGGCGGACTGGCTCGAGCGGTTCGCCCGGCTGCTCGGCGGGCGTGGCCGCGCCGCCCGATGCGTCCTCACCCCCTCCTTCCGCCCGCCCGCCGACCCCGAACGCGCGCTCGCGCACGCGCTCCCGCTCGAAAACGCAACCTACCGCCTGCTCGAGGCCGCTTCGGCCTGGACGTACCTTCTTTTCTTCGAGTTCCGCTTCACCGCGATCGCCGACGAGAAGCGGGAGGGCCTGCTCCGTCTCGCTCTCAATTCAGCCACCGGCGCGCTGATCGATGATCCGCCCGCGCTCGAACCCGTCTCGCCCGATCCGCCGCCCGGGCCGCCGCTCGACCCGTCGCGCGATCTTCCCGCCGTGGAAGACCGCGCGCGCCTGCTGGCACTTCTCTCTCGCGCCCTGCCGCCGCGGCTCGATGCGGCGCTCGCGCCCTTCCTCGAAGGCCTCAACCGCCGTCTCGGCCGCGACCAGGATCGCCTGCACGGCTTTCACAACGATCTCCATCGCGAGGCGGCACGCCGCCTCGGCGCGCTCCCGGAAGCCGATCCCGCGCGCAGGCGGGAGGAAGCCCGCATCGCCGCGATCGTCCGCGAATACCAGGCGAGGCTCGAGGACCTTGCGCGCCAATATGCGCTCAACGTGGCACTCGCCTGGACGCAGACGCTGGAAGTCGTCCTCCCGGTGCACCGCCTCACCGTGCAGCTCCGCCGCCGCAAGGCCGACCGCATGCTGCGGCTCGACTGGAATCCGCTCACCCGCCGCCTCGATCCCCCGCCTTGCGAATGGAGCCGCGCCCGTGCGCCGCCGCGGCTCGTGTGCGACGAGGCGCTGCACCTCCTTTGCCCCGCGGGGCTCGCGCCTTGCGCCGCCTGCGGCCGGCCCTTCTGTCGCGCCTGCCACGAAGCGGCCTGCCCGAAATGCACCGCCCCCGTGACCGCACCGCCCACTCTTCCCTTGGCCCGCGCCCCGGCGCTTCACTGAAGGCGGGAAAACCTTCCGGAGACCCCGCATGTCCCGCCGGCTCGTCTGGGCCTTTGCACTCGCGCCCGTGCTCGCTCTCGCCCCGTTCGGCCTTGCGGCGGGGCAGCCGGCGCCGCCTGCCTATGCACCGCCGCCGCCTTATCAGCCGCCGGCCAATGCGGCGCCCGGCCAACCGGTGCCGCTGGCACCCCCGCTCGGCTCCGCGCCCGCCGCGCCCGCGGCACGCGAGAATGACGACACCGCCATCCGCAATGCCATCGCGGGCTGGGCCGATGCCTTCAACGCGCGGCAGTCCGAAACGGTGTGCAATCTCTTCGCCAAGGACCTCCATTACGATTTCGGCACTGAACCCGGCACCTATAGTGCGCTTTGCGGCCATCTCAGGAGCGCGCTCGCCGATTCCGCTGTGCGCTACAGCTACTCCCCGAACATCCGCGAGATTCTCATTTCGGGGGATCTCGCGGTGGTTCGCATCGTCTGGACTCTCACCGTCACGGGCAAGGGCAAAGCCGCGAAGACCGTCATCACGGAGCCGGCGATGTTCGTGATGCGCCACGATCCGGACGGAAGCTGGCGCGTGTTCCGCTTTCTTGCCTTCAACGTGCCGAACGCGCCGCCGCCTCCGCCGCCGCACTGAACCCTCGCCCGATGGCACGTGGGGCCGAGAAGCACCTCATTGCCGAGAGGACGAGCGCGAACTTCCGCAGGTGGTGCGGCACTTGGGTGCACGCATCCATCATCTGCGCCATCGGCACCGGGTTGCCCGCTTCGAGATCGAGCGCCGCAATCCCCGCCAAGGCCTGACTGCCGAGCACGGGGCGAAGCGCGCTCATGTTCCCCTTTTTCCCGCATGCCGGCATCCTGCCCGTCGCCACCCCGCTCCCGGCACGCCATTCCTCATTAAAAAGTTTCCTTATGCGGTTCAAGATGGCAATTCCGCCTTGATCTGGATCAAGGAAATGTCCGGGCGATGCTCGTAGAAAAATAAAAAGGCGCCGCGAGCGCGGCTCGGAAGAGCTCCGGTGGTCGCCGAGGCAGGCGATTCGGCACTCCCGACCGGCGATGCTCGCGGGGTCTCCGGGTCAAGGACGGAGGGACTATCATGGATGGAAAGACAACAAGGCGCAGATTCATTCGGACCGGAGCCACCGCGACGGCCGGGGTCCTCGGCGTGGCTGCGGTCGACAGTCGGTTTGCCAGCGCGGCTGCTCCAGCGACAAAGGTCGCGAGCCTCGCCGCGATCAAGCCGTGGGCCGGCATTTCCTTCCTCTACCCGGACTCGCAGGCCGCGATGCTCCTCGAGCTCGGCAAGGCGGCACCCGGTGGCGTGGGGCCTGGGCGTTCCATCGTCGCCTACAGCACGCTCTGCCAGCACATGGGCTGCCCGGTTGTGCTGGATCAGGCCAGCAAGCTTCTCGTCTGCCCTTGCCACAACAGCACCTACGATCCCGCGCGGCAGGGACGCGCACTCGCCGGGCCGGCGATCGAGGGCCTGCCGATGATCACACTCAAGGTCGAGAACGGGGCCGTCTATGCGGTCGGCGTTGCTCCGGTGCAGGGGGTGAGTTCGGGCCTCGTCTATGGCCTCGCGTGCGACGACAAGTGAGGGGAGGGAAAAATGGCAGGAATCGACAGAAGCCAGGACCGCGAAGCCGATAGGAACATCGCGCCGTCCGAGCCCACGGATCGGCGCAACATGCTCCGGCTCGCGGCACTGCCGGCTGCGGCGGCGGCCGGAGCGGCACTCATTCCGGGCGGGACTGCACGTGCAAACTCCGCGGTGCAGGAGCCTTGCCTCGAGCTCCCGCCTCCCCACGCGGAAACCTTCAACATCCGCTGCCAGTATTGCAACGTCAACTGCGGCTATAAGGTCCGCGTCTGGTCACAGGGCACGGGAATCAGGCCGAAAGGAGCGTACGCGCCGCCGCTTTCGGGCGAGTGGTATTCCTCGAGCTTCGTCGTCCCGGCGGAAAAGGGCGGCAAGCCCGTGTATATCGCGGTCATTCCTGACAAGGACTGCGTGATCAACAAGGGCGACTTCTCGGTGCGCGGCGGGACCAATGCGCTGACGCTCTTTTCGAAGAACCTGCCCTCGTACAGCAAGCGTCTCACCGAGCCGATGATCCGCAAGGGAGGCAAGGGCTCGCCGCTGCAGGCGGTGAGCTGGGATGAAGCCGTCTCGTTCACGGCAGAGAAGCTTGCGAGCCTCAAGGCCAAGTACGGCCCCAACTCCCTCGCGCTCTGCTATGGCGACTGGCTCTACGAGCTGCCCACCTATGCCATCCGCAAATTCTGGGTCGAGGGTCTGGGCTCGACGATGTTCGCCGGCAACGGCTGGGTCATCGACAACGAAAGCGGCGGCATGAAGTCCGTGCTCGGCGCCGGCAAGCACTCCTTCACCGAGGGTGACTTCGACCTGACCAAGCTGCTGGTGACCGTCGGCAAGGACCTCAACTCGACGTCCAGTATCTGGTACTACCGGTTCTTCAGTAACCTCGCGAGCGGTAATGCCGCCCACATCGACATTGACCCGCGCCGCAGTCAGCAATCCCAGCTCGCCGAGGAGCACGGCGGCCTGCACCTTCAAGTCAAACCCGGCACCGACCCGATCCTGCTCGGCGCCATGGTGCGGGAGGTCCTGAGCCGCGGCAGCTACGACAAGGCCTTCGTGGCGAAGTACGCTGTCGGTCTCGAGACCGTTCGCGGGGTGGTGCAGAACGATCGTTTCACGATCGCAAGTGCCGCCAAGGAGACCCGCGTGCCAGCCGAAAAGATTCGCCGCGCTGTGGACCTTCTCGTCGAGCGCCGCGGCCACACCATGATGCTGCTGGAGAAGGGCGTCATGCATCAGATGTCCTCTTTCGACAGCCAAGTCGCCATGGCCGTACTCGGCAGCCTGCTCGGCAACCTCGGCAAG
Source organism: Pseudomonadota bacterium (assembly GCA_021816925.1). Classification (GTDB taxonomy): domain Bacteria; phylum Pseudomonadota; class Alphaproteobacteria; order Acetobacterales; family Acetobacteraceae; genus JAKAWQ01. Next base: position 51,598 of record JAKAWQ010000004.1, on the reverse strand, counting down.
CCTGGTTCCTGCACCGCGCGCGGCGGCGGGCACCCGGACGGCTCGGTCTACACGCCCGATCTGCCACCAGGCCGCAAGCAGCTCAACTACTGGGACGGGCTGGAGAAAGGCCAGGTCAAGGCAACGTGGGCCTTGGGTACCAACGTCTTCCGGCAATATCCCGGTCAGTCCAAGCTGCGGTCCCTGATCGCTGCCGGCTTCCTCATCGTGCAGGACCGCATCCACACCGAAATGGACGCCGCCGCCGACGTCATCTTCCCGGCGGCAACGTGGGGAGAGGCCGATCTCCTGCAGTCGAGCGACACACGGCGACTGGCGGTCAATCAGAAGTTCATGGACCCGCCGGGAAGCGCACAGCCTGACTGGTGGATCCCGGCGCAGGTGGCCAGGCGCATGGGGCTGAAGGGCTACGACTGGAGCACGCCCGTGGAGGTCTGGGACGAGATCCGCATGCGCGACGCCAGGGTGCGGGATCTGACCTGGGAAGCACTGCTCAAGGCCGGCACAGACGGCCTCCTCTGGCCCTCCGTCAACGGCCGCTCGACAGACCGGATGTATACGAACGAGTGGGAGAAGCTGATGGGCAAACGCTTCCCCACCAAGGACGGCAAGATCCACCTCGAGAGCTTCGCGCATCTCAAGAGCTTCAATCCCGCCGCGAACGAATGGGCCGAGATCGACAACCGACATCCCCTCATGATGATCGACTTCCGGCTGAACGAGCTATGGAACACCGGCTACACCTATTGGGACAAGCCGATGGTGAACGAACGCCAGCCCGACGCGGTGGTCTGGATCCATCCTGCCGACGCAGCCGGGCGCCACATCGCCGACGGCGATCCCATCACGGTCGAGTCGCGGTACGGGTCGTGCGCCGGCGTTGCGCGCGTCACCGACGGCGTGCTGAGCGGCGTCGTTGCAGCATCCGGCGGCGGCATGTTCCCCAAGGCCGGCCAGCTCGTCAATCGCGTCATGGCACTGCGGATGGTTCCCATTGTCGGCGACGTTGACACGATGGTGGCCGTGAATGTCCGCAAGAGCTGACGCGCCGCCCATCCTGTTCAGGCCCGATCGCCGGGGTACACCCCGGGGGTCGGGCCGGGCGGGCAGGCCGCGGAGATATGATCAGGCACGCGTGCAATCTTGATGCCGATCAAGGCGCGAGCGGCCGCCATGAGCTTGACGACAGGCGGTTGAATAAAAAAGATCAGAGTCAGTATGGGGCGACAATTTGTTGGTTCCGAGGCGAGGGAGAGATGAGATGGTCGGCTTCTTGCGAACAAGCAACTTTCAGGCCATCGCAATTGTCGCCGCAGTCTTGGGAGGCATGACTTTGGCATCCGCGCTTGCCACGCCCGCGGTAGAGGCAGCCCCAGCATCGACAAGTTTCAAGAAGCAAGTCCTGCCGATCTTCGAGCGGCACTGCGTCGTCTGTCACAGCCCGAGCGGCGTCGGCTACAAGGCCATCGGCCTCGACTTGCGGAGCTACCAGGGCGTCATGGCCGGCTCCTTCTTTGGCGTTGCCGTCATCCCCCGACGTCCGGAACTCAGCCCGCTGATCTCGGTCCTCGGAAACGGCAAGCACGCCTTCAAGAACCTTGTGATGCCGCCGGTCGGCAAACCGCTCTCGTCCGCCGACGTCGAGACCATTCGCAGATGGATCGAGGAAGGGGCGCCCGACAACTGAGCGGGCATCAGCCTTGATGCTCTGGGCAAGCCATGAAGGAGAACTTGCATTGCGTACTTCCTTTGCCGGGACATTCGGATTGCTTGTCTGCGGCGCGCTGGGGGCGGTTGCGCCGGCCTACGCCGCGCCGAGCGCCAAGGCCGGCGCGGCGATTTCGGCGCAATGCGCCGCCTGTCACGGCAACAATGGGATCGCTGTCGCCACCAACATGCCGAACCTGGCAGGGCAGAATTACGCCTATCTTCTGAGCCAGCTTGAGGCGTACAAAAACGGAACCCGGAAAAATCCGCTCATGAACGAGATGGCCAAGCCGCTTTCCCAGCAGCAGATGCAGGATCTGGCAGCCTATTTCGCGAGCATCCCGATCAGGGTCGGTCCGCCTGGCCGAATGCACCCGCGGACGGGAAGATAACGAAGGTCGAGCGATGAAACCTCCGAGGAAATTGTCCGTAGAAATAAAGGCTTTCACAACCGCCGCAGCCTTGACCTCAACCCTGCTCGCCTCGGCCGTGACCAGCCATGCGTCACCCGCCGCGACGGTCTATCCCTCCGCCATCGCCCCGCTCTACCAGACTGCCGCCGGGCCCGCCCAGATTGCTTCGCTCACGCCCGGAACCCCACTCTCCGTCGCCACCCCTCCGGCGAACGGCGCTGCACGGGAAGAAATCACCATCGAGGGGTGGTCCGAACAGGGCGGAGGCGCGGTTGTCTATCAGGCTCCGGATCTCCGCATCATTCTCGCCACTCTCGGGCAAGCCGGCCTATCGCACCGGACTGTCCTCGGCCAGCAACGGGACAGCTACGGAACGGTCTGGCGACATGTGGAACTTTCCGGATGGGTGGCCGTGAGTTCCGTCGTGCCCAGTGTTGCCACCGTCTGGGCGACGGCCGGCAAACTCTTCGCGACACGCTGCAGCGTTTGCCACGCTCTCCGTAACCCCGCCGAGTTCACGGCAAATCAATGGCCGAGCATCCTCCGGGCCATGGTGAAGAACGCTGGCCTCGACGCCGCGCAGGTGGCTCTCGTCACGAAATACCTCCAGGCCCACGCGCGGGCGCAATGACGCGGCGGAGCTCGCCTCTCATGACGGAAGGCATGGAGCAATGAAGCAGACACCGCCCCATTACTTCCGATCAGCGCGTTCACGCGCCCCCGATGGTGCCGCAACGCGCGATCCGGGCAAGCGATGAAAGGATCGCCTACATGCGTTTAGAGACCTCTATTGCACGACTGGGTCTGGCCGTCCTTCCGGCGTCCGCTGCACCCGGCGCAAAAGCGAGCGCCGCGATCCGCGCCCAATGCGCGGCCCGCCACGCCAACAATGGCATCGCGACCGCTACCAATATGCCAAACCTGGCGGGCCAGAATTACCAGTACCTTCTGACCCAGCTCGAGGCATACAAGAAAGGGACGCGGACCAACCCCCTCATGAACGAGATGGCCAAGCCGATTTCCCGGCGGCAGATGCAGGATCTTTCTGCCTGTTTCGCAAGTATCCCGATCAGGGGCGGCCCGGTCGCAACGAAATGATGAACCAGCAAGAACGCTGGAGAGGGCAGGGATCATTGCCCATCCAAGGTAAAGATGCTCGGCGTGCGCGCGTTCGATCGCGCGAGGCGCCTTGGCCGCGCGGCGACGGTGGGATGTCATGCGGATCAGGCGGCTGGTCGAAAACCGCCGCGCCAACCTTCCATGGGCGCGAAACTCGCCTGACAGACAGGCCCCGGACGAAACGCCCGGAACCGCAAGCGATGGAGACAATCGATGCCCGGTAATGAGAAAAAGCTGCAAGATGTCGGCAGCGACACGCCCAAAGGGACGCCCGTAAGCTCATCCCGCCGCACTCTGCTCAAAGGGGCCGGAACCCTGGGCGGCGGGCTGCTCCTCGCGCCCGGAGTGGCGCGGGCGGCGGCCGGAACCTCGGGGTGGACCCCGCCGGTGGGCGGTAATCTGCTCGAACAGAAAGTGGTGCCGACTGCCAGCCACTGGGGCATGATCAACGCCCACGTGGAGGGCGGGCGGTTCACGCGGGCCACGGCCTTCGCCAAGGATCGTCACCCGACGCCGATGATCCAGGCCTGTGCCGACCGCGTCTACGCGCCGAGCCGTGTGCGCTATCCGGCCGTGCGCCGAAGCTTCCTCGAGAAAGGCTACAAAGCCGGCGGGAAAGGGCGGGGCCAGGAGGACTTCGTTCGGGTCAGCTGGCAGGAAGCGGTCGATCTGGTCGCGGGCGAGCTCAAACGCGTGCGCACGAGTCATGGCAACGCGAGTATTTTCCCCGGCACGGCCGATTGGCAGTCGGTCGGCCTCCTGCACAACGCCTCCGGGCTCGTCCGCCGCATGCTCGGCCTGTATGGGGGCTTCACGGACTGCACCGGTGATCCGAGCGTTGCTGCGGCCATGGTCATCCTTCCGCATGTGGTCGGCGGATCGGAAGTCTATGACGAACAGACAGCTTGGCCCATGATCGAGCAGCATACCGAACTTCTCGTACTACTGGGCGCGGATCTCCTGAAGAACAACCAGATCGGAACCCATCCGCCGGATCATTATGCATATGGCGCGCTCGAGCGCTTCCGCAGCAAGGTTGCAGCGAAACGGACGCAGGTTGTGAGTCTTGATCCCCGGCTCACGGCTACGGCGCGCTATCTGGATGCCACTTGGATCGCGCCACGACCCAATACCGACACCGCGCTCATGCTCGGCCTCGCTTACATCCTGCACAAGGAAAACCTCGCTGACCGCAAGTTCATCGCAAACTACACGGTCGGATTCGACAAGTTCCTTGACTATCTCTCAGGGCGGAGCGACGGGCAGCCGAAAACTCCTGCCTGGGCAGCGGCAATCACGGACATCGATGCCGGGACGATCGAGGGTCTGGCCCGACAGATGGCCCGCCATCGTACCATGATCATCTCCGGCTATGCGATCCAGCGGGCCGATCACGGCGAACAGGCCTATTGGATGCTCATCACGCTCGCCGCGATGATCGGCCAGATCGGCCTTCCCGGCGGCGGCTACGGCGTCAGTTACCATTACGACAACGGCGGAGATCTCGTCGCGCGCGCGCCGAGCGTCACGGGCATTTCGGGCGTCCCCAATCCGGTTAAAAGCTCGCTCCCCTTTGAGCGCTTCGCCGACATGCTTCTCAATCCCGGCAAGCAGGTGCCCTACAACGGCACCACCATCACCTACCCGGATATTCGCCTTATCTACTATGCCGGCGGCAATCCCCTGACGCACCTCTGGCAGACCAATAAGGTCGTCGAGGCATGGCGCCGTCCGGAAGTCGTCATCGTCCAGGATCCGTTCTGGACGGCAACCGCCAAGTTCGCCGATATCGTCTTGCCGGTGACGACCACCTTCGAACGTAACGATCTCGAATTTTCCGGCGCCTATTCCAGACAGTACTTGGTCGCAATGAAAAAGGTCGTCGAGCCTGTGTTCGAAGCAAAGAGCGATTTCGACATCCTTTCTGCCATCGCGGAACGCCTAGGCTTCGCGCCTGCATTCACCGGGGGCAAGGGTGAAATGAAATGGCTGCGTTCCTTCTATGAAGCCACCCAGAAAGAGGCCGCAACTGCCAAGATTACGATGCCGGATTTTGATACCTTCTGGGCATCCGGATACGCCGAGTTTCCGATTCCCGAAAGCGCCCGCATGTACGTCCGCCATGCGGCGTTCCGCGCGAATCCGGCGCTCAATCCACTCGGAACCCCCTCTGGCAAGATCGAAATCTACTCGCAGGCCATCGCGGGTTACCACTATGACGATTGCCCACCGCATCCCACTTGGCTGGCGCCCGTCGAGTGGCTCGGCAGTCCGTTGGCGAAACGCTATCCGTTCCATGTCCTTTCGCCGCACCCACGCTACCGGCTGCATTCGCAGCTCGACAACACATGGATACGCGCCTGGTACGAGGTCAACGCCCGTGAGCCGTTATGGATCAACCCCGATGATGCGCAAGCCCGGGGCATCGGGAACGGCGACATCGTACGCGTTTTCAACGACCGAGGAGAGGTCCTTGCCGGCGCGCTTCTGACTGCGCGGGTCCGCCGCGGGGTGCTGATCCTGCACGAGGGTGCGTGGTACGACCCGGCGCGCGCACCGGCCGACAGGCCGCTCTGCAAACACGGCCTGATCAATGTTCTCACGCTTGACAAAGGAACCTCGCGTCTGGCCCAAGGAAACATCGCGAACACCGTGCTGGCCGACGTGGAAAAGTTTGCCGGCGAGCCTCCGGCGATAACGGCGTTTTCACCTCCGTCCATTCGCCCCCTGGCAAAGAAATAGGCCGCGCCCGCGCGATGCGGTCGACCGCGGCCGCACGGCCTCGTTCCGCCGCGGTCGCAGGGCCGAGCCGAGCAGGAACAGCATCCATCCTCAGACGGTCGCAACCACGCGGGGAAATCTCGGGGGCCAATTCCGGTAAGAATCGGCTCCGAAACGCAAATGCTTGCGGGGGTAGAAAAATGACGGAGGCAGGATCATGAAACCACTGACGGAACTGTCCGTAGAAATGAAGGCCTTCACAACCGCCGCTCTAATCTTTGCCGGCTTGGCGGTGCTGATGGGCCTTTTCTATCTTGACGTCAGCCATGTCGGCGTGGGCGGCAGCTACGTGATCACGCCGCACGATATCGCCGCCACCTATTACGGCCCAGGGGTCAGCGTGGTCACCCTGGTCTCCCTGGCACACATTCATATGCTGGGTTTGTTTTCCGTGTTCTGGGTGATCGGGTTCATCTTTGTCCACTCGAGCTTTCCACCGGGCTGGAAGATCTTCTGGTCGGTGCTTCCTTTCGGGGCATTCCTGGTTGACGTCAGCGGATGGTTTCTGACGAAAATAGCGGTCGTCTACGTCTATGTTGTGATCGTCGGAGGCGGCCTGTTCGCGCTCGGGCTTGCCGTCATGATCCTCCTCAGCCTCTACGACATGTGGCTCACGCCGGCGAAAAAGGTGCCGAAGGCGGTCTCTGCGCGCACATAGAGATCCCCCTCCCGTGAGGCGACGCGCGTGCCGCCGGCCAACCCAGGGAGCGCGGCAAGCGAACGGGAGATATCGCCGATGCAGGTGATCGGCGTGGCGGGGCCGAGTGGCAGCGGCAAGACGACGCTGCTCGTCCGCCTGATCCCGGAACTCGTGCACCGCGGCTATCGCGTTTCGACGATGAAGCACGCGCGTCGTGACTTTGACATCGACCAGCCGGGCAAGGATACCTTCCGCCACCGGCAGGCCGGAGCGACGGAAGTCCTCATTGCCTCCGCTCGGCGCTGGGCGCTCATGCATGAGAGGCGCGGCGAACCCGAGCCGGACGTTGCAGAGTTGACGCGGCAAATGGCGCCGGTCGATCTCCTGATTATCGAAGGCTTCGGGCGCGGGAGCCACGACAAGCTCGAACTCCATCGCCGCGACGCGGGTCAACCCCTGATCCATCCCCACGACCGCCACGTGGTGGCCGTGCTGAGCGGCGAGCCTCTGCCGGATTGCTCCTTGCCCGTGGTGGATCTGGGCGACATCGACGCCGTCGCCGATTTCATTGTTGCGCATTGCCGGCGTGCCCTCACGCGCCACCCGATCCGCTTAAGGAACGAAGTCGAGCAGAAGTGAGCGCGGGCCCCGGCTGCGAGACAAGCGGAAAGCCGTTTGAGGCGCGGGCGCCAATCGCGTTTTCTTGACCGCGCAACCGTGCGCCGCGCCGGCGCGGGCAGTGTATTAGCGTTCCGCCGCAACGCCCGGAGAATGCCGATGCCCGGCCTCTGCCCAGCCTCCCGCCGCCCGCACCTGGTCATCGCCGCCCTTGCGGCCCTTCTCCTCGCAGCCTGGACCACGCCCGCGCGCGCAGACGGGCAGTCGAGCCCGATGAGCTTCACCTTGGTGGCCACCGGGCCAGGCGGCCTCTTCTCCGGCATCCTCGCCGAGGGCGTGATCGAATCCGACACGCCCGCGATCTTCAAGCAGTTCCTCGCCGCCGGGCTTCCGCCGGTGATCCGCGGCAGCAAGGTTTTTCTCCTTTCCCCCGGCGGCGATCTCCAGGCCGGCATGGCACTCGGGCGGGCCATTCGCGCGGCGGGCCTGGCCACCGAGGTCGGGCTTCCCGGCCAGCCCGAGGGAAACATTCCCTCGAGCCTCTTCGGCCAGCCGGGCGGTAACGCCTCGATCCCGATCCTTGGTCCCGACACCAGGAGCTACTGCGCGAGCGCTTGCACCTTCGCGTTCCTCGGCGGCATCGCCCGCAGCGCGGCACCGGGCTCGATCTACGCCGTACACCGGTTCTTCCTCGCGCACGTCAAGCCCGGAACGATCACGCTCACCGATCCGACCGCAATCCTCCGGCAGGGCCAGATCACTGCCGGCGATCTTGTCGCCTATATCCACGCGATGGGCGTCTCGCCGGAGCTTTACAAGCTGATGACCGAGGGCAATCGCAACAAGACGGTTGATCTGACGCAGGCTGAGATGGCCACGCTTCGCGTCACGACGCACGAGGTCGTTTCCGCGCACATGCTCTATCCGCCGAACGGATTGCCGATTCTCGTGATCCGGGACGAGAACGGCGGCATCCAGTACGGGCGCATGGACCTCTTCTGCACCTTCCACCATCAGCTTCTGGACCGCGCCTATTTCGGCGCGGTGAGCTCGGTGCCGGCCGCGCCGGCGGTCACGCTCAAGATCATCCCCGCGGCCGGCGGGCAGCCGCTCGAGGCCAGCGTTCCGCCGGGGAGCTACAACGTCGGTGCGCTCGCAGGTGGACGTCTGCCGATCGATGTCTATATTCCGCCGGGGCCGATCTTCCGGGCGGTGCAGGATGCCGCCGGCATCGTCATCACGGCGGTGGGGCCGGGGCTCAGCATCGGCCAGGTTCCGATCTCCGATCAGGTCGGCGGTGGCGCGCTTTCGATCCCGCCGGGGGTGCAGTCCCGCCTCGCGGCGCTCGTCCGCGGCTGCTGAGTTCCATACCGCCGCGCCTTTGGCTTCGCTCGTTCACGCGATCAGGCAGGGCGGTATGAGTCTTCGTTCCGCGCGCGGCCGCCCCACCGCCCCCGCGCGCAGATGCCGATGAGCGGAGGTGCTCATCGGTATCACACCTCGATCCGCGAGAAGAGGAACGCGGCAATCCCGAGCACCAGAAGAGCGAGCGTGCCCAACACGGCGAAATCCGCGAGCAGGGCGAGGCCATGCGCCGCGCCGAGCGCGCCGCGCACGCCGGCGATGCCGTAGGTGAGGGGGTTCAGCCGGACGACGAGGCGGAGCGGTGCCGGGAGCCCCGCTTCGGGAAAGAGGGCATTGGAAAAGAAGAAAAGCGGCAGCACGAGAAAATTCATGATGAGCTGAAAGCCCTGCATGTCCCGCAGGACCGACCCGACAGCGGTACCGATCGCGGTGAAGAGGAGCGCGATCAGGAACATGAAAAGAAGCGCCACCGGCAGCAGCGTCAGCTCGCGAACACGGAACCCCGCGATCAGCGTGATCGCGAACACGATGCAGCCCTGGATCAACGCGACCGTGGCAGCTCCGAGCGTACGTCCGAGCACGATCGTAAGGCGTGGGACGGGTGCGACCAGCGTCTCGCGCAGGAAACCGAACTGCCGGTCCCAGATGATCTCGATGCCGCTGAAGGTCGCCGTGAAGAGGATGCCCATCGCAATGATGCCGGGGGCGACGAAGGCGAGATAATCACCCTCGCCGGCGCGCGCGAACACCGGCCCGAAGCCGAAGCCGAACGCGAGCAGAAAGAGCACGGGCTGGCCGAGCGAGCCCACCATGCGCGCCCGCGAGCGGAGGTAGCGCCTGATCTGCCGCAGCCACAGGATTCCGATCGCGCCCATCAACGCCCCCGCCAGATGCGGCGCATCATGCGCATCCGGTCCGCCGGCTCCGCGTCCTCGGCGCGGATGTCCCGCCCGGTGAGCGCGATGAACGCTTCCTCGAGGGTTGCGCTCGCGGTTTGTTCCTTGAGCAGAGCCGCGGTTCCTTCTGCGACGATCCGCCCGTGATCGATCACCGTGATCTCCCCGGCCACCCGTTCGGCCTCCTCCATCGCGTGCGTCGTGAAGAAGACCGTCACTTTCTCCCGCGCCGCAAGCTCCTTCACAAACTCCCAGATCCGGTTGCGCGTCTGCGGATCGAGCCCGAGCGTCGGCTCGTCGAGGAAGAGGAGCCGCGGCCGGTGCAGGAGCGCGCGCGCGATCTCGAGCCTTCGCTTCATGCCGCCCGAGAATTCCTTCACGTAATCGTCCGCCCGCCCGGAGAGCCCGACGAAACCGAGCAGGGCGGCGATCCGCTCGCGGCGTCCCGCGCGCGGCACGCCGTAGAGGACCCCGTGTAACTCCATGTTCTCGTAGGCGGTGAGTTCCTCATCGAGGCTCGGGTCCTGGAAGACGATGCCGAAGGCCCGCCTGACGGCAGCGCGCTCGCGGATGACATCATGCCCGGCCACACGCGCCGAGCCCGCACTTGGCGCGAGCACCGTCGTCAAGATCTTGATCGTTGTCGTCTTGCCCGCACCGTTCGGTCCGAGAAAGGCTCGGATCTGGCCCTCGGGCACGCTGAACGACACATGATCGACCGCGGTGAAGCTTCCGAAGGTCTTCACCAGACCACTCACCTCGATCATCGACTGCGACAATCCCGCCTCTTTCAGCCCGCCATCCCGCGCGGTTCCACTCATACCCTTGCGGCGAGGTCAGGCGTGCGGATCGGGCGTCGCCGGCGGCTCCCGAACGCGCCCCCACAGAGCCAGGCCGGAGAGGATTTCGGCCGCGATCCGCTCCGGGTCCCCGCGCACATCAACAACGATCGGCCGTTCGTCCGGTCCCGGCTCCTCGAGCGTGGCGAACTGGCTGTCGAGCAGAGCAAGAGGCATGAAATGCCCGTGGCGGGTGGCCATCCGCTTGGCGATCAGTTCCTTCGAGCCTCGCAGATAGACCAATGCGACATTCGGTCGCCGACCGATGATGATCTCCCGGTACTGCCGTTTGAGCGCTGAGCAAGTGATGACCCCCTGGGTTCGATCCGCCCGCCAACGATCGATCACGGCGGCGATCGCCTCCAGCCACGGCAACCGATCCTGATCGTCGAGCGGGATTCCGAGGCGCATCTTTTCGACATTGGCCGGCGGATGTAGCTCGTCCCCCTCCTGGAAGCGCCAGCCGGTACGGGCCGAAAGCAAAGTCGCGATCGTGGTCTTGCCGGATCCCGAAACACCCATCACGACGACGCACGGCCGGAGTCCACTCTCGCTTCCCCCCGCTACCCTCAGGAGAGCGCACTTCGCCGGACGACGGCATCCGGTCGACGCTTCAGATCGGGCAGAAGGCGCGTCCCGAGGCCAGGCCCCTCGGGAATACGGATGAAGCCCTTCTCAAGGGGCGGTAAATCCGTAACGATGTCACGGTACCAGTCGTGATAATAGGCGCGCACGACTTCCTGCACGAGTGTGTTGCTCGCGCTTTGCGAAAGATGCACCGCGGCGGTCAGCAGGACCGGACCGGTGCAGTCGTGTGGGGCGACGGGAAGGTGATAGGCTTCGGCCATGGCGGCGATCTTTTTGGCCTCCGTGAAGCCCCCGGTCCAGCCAATATCGAACATGCAGACGCTGACGGCGTGCTTCTCGAAGAGCTCACGGAAGGCGTAGCGCGTCGCCAGCGTCTCGCTCGCGGTGACCCAAACGTTGGTGCGCCGGGCGTATTCGGCCAGGGCATCGAGGTTGTTCATCTTGAGCGGATCCTCGAACCAGTAGGGCCGGTAGGGTGCGAGCGCCCCGGCGAGCTTCGTTGCCATCGGCAGATTCCACAGCGAATGGAACTCGACGTGGATCTCGATCGCATCGCCAACCGCCTGCCTGATTTTTTCGAACGGAGCGAGCGCCGTCCGGAGCTCAGCGGCCGTGATATGCGTGCCGTTGGAGGCTTCGGCATAGGGATCGAAGGGCCAGATTTTCATTCCCTGGTATCCCTCCGCGATCAGGCTTTGCGCCAGCTCCTCCGGGCGGTGCAGGAACCCCTCGAGGTCCTCGTAGGGCCGCTTCGGATCGCGGCCCGTGCCGATCCCCCAATTGCTCACCGCCTGTTCCGGGTCCTTGCGCATGTAACCGTATCCCGCACAGGTGTTGTAGGTGCGCACGCGGTTGCGGCTGGCCCCGCCGAGCAACTGGCAGATCGACTTGCCGGTGTCCTGGCCAAGAATATCCCAGAGTGCGATGTCGATCGCCGAGGCGCCGCGCAGTTCAACTCCGGTCGAAGCAAAACCGAGGTAGAAGTTCAGGAAATGCCGGCTGTGCCGCTCGATCTGCAGCGGGTCCTTGCCAAGCAGGTAGGGCGCCGCCCACTCGTGGATCCAGGTCTCAACCGGCGCCACCGCAAAATGCGTCTCCCCGAGACCGACGATGCCGGCGTCGGTGTGCAGCTCAACCCAGATGCTGTTGGCAAATCCGGCCACCCGAACGGTTTCGATCGCGGTGATCTTCATGACGGGATCCTCGAAACTGCGAAGCGGCCTCCCAACCGCCGCGGGCAGCAATGACAGGGCTGCTCAGTCCTCCGCGTAGCCGTAGATTTCCGGCAGGATGAAGATGGCCGCCAGCAGGCCGATCAGCGGAAAGATCGCGGTGAACAATGTCGCGTTGCCCTTGCCGATTGCTCCGAAGAAGGCGGGGAAGAGAAAGATGGCAAGAAACGCCGGCAGCTTGACGAAGATGTAGGCGAAGCCGCTGGCGGTGCCGCGGTACTGCGGCCGCGCCACGAGCGAGGGGATGGTGACGACATTTTCAGCGTCCCAGTAATGGCCCCACAGCATCACGGCGGCGGCGAAGGGAAGGATCGCCGTCGTGTCGGTGTAGATCGCGACCGCGGCCACGATCAGGGCGACGAAGACGACCGCGAAGCCCGCGATGCTGAGCGCGCGCTGGCCGATGCGCGGCGTGATCATCGGCCCCACCAGACCCGAGATCGCCGCGACACAGTAGAGCCCGAGCGTGATGAGGTTGGTGCCGACGACCCCGGAGACGCCGACCAGAACGAACAGCACCGGAATATAGAAGGCGAAGGTCGAGAATTCGCTGCTCTGAGCAAAACAGGCGATCCAGCCGAAGATCGTCGCTCGCCAGCGCGCGGAATCCCGGCGGAGATCGGCAAGGAACGCAGCCGGTCCCGGGTGCGGCAGGACGAGGTCGGTGTCGGGCAGGAAGTCCAGCGGATCGCCGTACATCTCCTGCGTCACGCGCTTCGCTTCCCCGAAGCGGCCGCGGCGAACCAGCCAGATTGCCGTTTCGGGCAGGTTGTAGCGCATCACGAAGATGACGACCGCGGGAACCGCGCCGAGGCCGAGAGCCACCCGCCAGAGCAGGTCCGGAGCGACCCCGAGCGCGATGAGCAACGTGACGACAGCGATCGAGGCGATCTCGCCGACGGCGAACATGAACTGCCAGCGGTTGCCCATCACCTCCCGGTCGCCACGGCGCATCGAGTCCATGATGTAGGTGTAGCCGTTGGCGATGTCGCTGCCGAGCGGAATGCCGAGAATGAGGCGGATCAACGCGAGCGCCTCCATGCTTGGCGCAAACGCCTGCGCCAGCGCGAAGACCACGAACATCACCATCGTCGTGAGGAAGATGGCGCGCCGCCCGATCAGGTCCGAAAGCCAGCCGCCGATCAAGGCCCCGATAACCGCACCACCCTGGGTACCCGCCGCAGCGAGGCCGAGCAGAAGCGGCGAGGGGTGAAAGATCCTTTGCAGGAAAATCAAAATGAACGAAATCGCGTAGAGATCCCACGCCTCGACGAAGATCGAGCCGATCATCAGCCAGCCGAGCCGGTTGCCGCTCGGGCTGTAGGTGTTGACGAGGTGGCGGACCGCCCGGTCCATCAGAGCCGTGTCGGGTTGCTGGTCCATCGCACTCTCCCGCGCTTGCCCCAGCCTGCGGCAGCCACGCTACTGCGAGCCCGGCAGAGAACCTCCGGCCAATGCGCAGATCCATGCCGAGGTTATGCCGTGGGGAAGCCGCCGGTCAATCCGCGGGCACGCCGCCGGCATCAGCCCTTCGGGCAAACCGACCGCGCCCGGGCAGGACAGGGGAGTCACCCGACCACGCCGGCTGACGCCTTCTTCAGCCGTGCCCGCAGCACGAATTTCTGGATCTTCCCGGTCGAGGTCTTCGGCAGCGGGCCGAAGATCACGCTCTTCGGCGCCTTGAAGTGCGCCATGTTATCACGGCAAAACGAAATGATGTCGCCCTCGGTGGCACTCTGACCCTCCTTCAGCGTGACGAACGCGCACGGGGTCTCGCCCCATTGCGGATCGGGCCTGGCCACCACGGCGGCCTCGAGCACGGCGGGGTGACGGTAGAGAACGCCCTCCACCTCGATCGTCGAGATGTTCTCGCCGCCCGAGATGATGATGTCCTTCGCCCGGTCCTTGAGCTCCACATAGCCGTCCGGGTGGCAGACGCCGAGATCGCCGGTGTGGAACCAGCCGCCGGCGAAAGCTTTCTCCGTCGCTTCGGGATCCTTGAGGTAACCACGCATGACGATATTGCCGCGCATGAAGACCTCGCCCATGGTCGCGCCGTCGCACGGCACGGGGGCAAGTGTGGCGGAGTCGGCGACGATCATGCCTTCCTGCACGTGATAGGGCACGCCCTGGCGCGCCTTGAGGCGGGCCTGTTCGGGAGCGGGAAGGGCGTTCCACTCCGGATGCCAATCGCACACCATGGCCGGGCCGTAGGTCTCGGTCAGCCCATAGACGTGGGTGATATCGAAGCCGAGGCGCTCCATTCCCTCGATCACCGCGGCCGGCGGTGCGGCGCCCGCCGTCATCATCGCGACGCGCCGCCCGCCGAGATCGCGCATGCTCTCCGCGGGCGCGTTCAACAGCATGTTCATCACGACGGGGGCGCCGCAGAGATGCGTCACCCCGTGTGCCGCGATCGCCTCGTAGATGGCCGCCGCGTCGACCCGGCGCAGGCAGACATGCGTGCCGGCGAAGGCCGTCACCGTCCAGGGAAAACACCAGCCGTTGCAATGGAACATCGGCAGCGTCCAGAGATAGACGGACCCCGCGCTCAGGCCCCAGACCAGTGCGTTGCCGATCGCGTTCAGATAGGCGCCGCGATGATGGTAGAGCACGCCCTTAGGCTTGGCCGTCGTGCCCGAGGTGTAGTTGAGGCTGATGGAGCCCCATTCGTCCTTGGGCAGGCAGATCGGAAACGCCGGATCGCCGCGGGCGAGTAGTGCTTCGTATGCGAGGGCGCCGGGCAAGGGTTCCGCGGGGTGCGCCGGATCGTCGAGATCGACCAGCATCGGACGCCGCCCGGCGGGCAGGGCCGCCAGGGCCTGAGCGGCGAGCGGGCCGAATTCGCGGTCCGCCAGCAGCGCTTTGGCCTCGCCGTGTTCGAGGATGTAGGTGATCGTTGGCGCGTCGAGCCGGACGTTGATCGCGTTCAGAACCGCACCGGCCATCGGCACGCCGAAATGCGCCTCCAGCGCCGCGGCCGTATTGGGCGCGAGCAGCGCCACCGTCTCACCGGGCCGAACCCCGAGCCCGCCGAGCGCCGAAGCAAGCCTTCGGCAGCGCGCGGCGGTCTCGCGCCAAGTGAAGCGGCGCATGCCGTCGATGGCCGCGAGGCGATCGGGGAAGACCGCTTCCGTGCGGGCCAGGAAGGAAAGCGGGGAAAGCGGCGCGTAGTTGGCTTGGTTCGGCGCGAGATAGGCCTCACGTGCAGTCGTTCCCTCGTTCATGCGGTATCTCCATCGGCCTGTGCTGTGTGCGGTATCTGCACTTTTTTTGCCGGCGACGCGAGCCCGCGGGTTGGCCGCGCGGCCGGTTGGGTCTAGCCTCCCTCACCCAGCCTTGAGTTTCCATAATATTGATTCTGCGACTGGAGGCCATGTCCGACATTGCTCGCCTTCTTGCTGTGATGGCCGCCTTGCGCGACCCGGAAACCGGCTGCCCTTGGGACCGCAACCAGGATTTCGCGACCATCGCCCCCTACACGATCGAGGAGGCCTACGAAGTAGCCGATGTGATCGCGCGGGAGGACCGCGCGGGGCTCTTCGACGAGCTCGGGGATCTCCTGTTCCAGGTCGTCTATCACGCGCGGCTGGCCGAGGAGCGCGGCTGGTTCGATTTCGCGGCCGTCGCGCGCGGCATTGCCGAGAAGATGATCCGGCGCCACCCGCACGTGTTCGCGGGCAAGCAGCCGGAGCCGGGCGCCTGGGAGGCCGGCAAGGCGGCCGAGCGTAGCGCGGCGGCGATCGCGGCGGTGGTGAACGCGGCGACGCTTGCGGGTGTTCCGCGGGCGCTGCCGGCGCTCACGCGGGCGCTCAAGCTTACGGCGCGGGCGGCACGTGTCGGGTTCGACTGGCCGGATGCCCCGGCGGTGCTCGCCAAGCTCGCCGAAGAAACGGCGGAACTTGAGGCAGAACTGGCGGCCGAGAGGCGCGATGCGGCGCGGCTCGCGGATGAAGTAGGCGATATGCTGTTCGTGCTTGCCAATCTGGCGCGCAAGCTCGAACTCGACCCGGAGATCTGCCTCCGGCAGGCGAACGAGAAGTTCGTGAAGCGGTTCAACGCCGTTGAAAAGAGTCTTGCTTCAGAAGGAAAGATGCCTTCCGAAGCCAGTCTCACGGAGATGGAGGCACACTGGCAGGCCGTGAAGTTCCATGAGCGCTGAAATAAGCCCCGGGCTGGATATCTGACTTGGGGTATTCGGTTGCGGGGTGAGTTGGCGAGGCGGTGGTGAACGATCGGCCCTGCTGCGAGAAGATCGCGCTGGGAGAGCGGCCCGAGGATGCTGGTGAGCAGGATCATCAGCACGGTCTTTTGCACCGCCCAGAGTGACGCGATGTAGGCGGCATCGAGCCCCCTCTCAGGGGGAAGACTCCAGGAAATCCTGGCTGAGGTCGTCGCACAAGAGAGCAAGAATGAGGTGGGCGTAAAGGCAACTTCGCGATTCTCGCTCGGTTCGCGTTGGCAGCCGGTTGATATGCAGCAGAGATTTCAGGCGTTTGAACGCGAGTTCGATGCCCCAGCGCAGCCGGTAGGCCGCGAGGATCGTCTGCCCCGTGTATCCTTTTCTTGGCAGTGACATCGCCAGGATCATGAATCCCGCCGTCACCAGGCTGCGCGGATCGAGCTGCTTGCCTTTCCGGATCGCCGTGCGGCGCAGGCTCTGCCGGGTGGCTTGTGCTGCCTCGGGCGTCTTGCGCTGAACGAGCACCCGCAGTGGCAAGGCGCTCCGACCGCCGCGCACAGGCTCACCTCATGCGCCAACATGCCGGTTGGGAGACGTCGCAAGTATCCGATCAGAGCGAAGGCCCTGCTTTTTGGCGTACTCGGTTGCAGCGCAGCCCAGCCGGCCCGCACGATGAAGTCCGCCGTGCCGCCCCTTTCGGCCAGGAACCGCTTCAGAGCCGGCGCGCGGGCGTAATTGCGCTCGCCGATCCGAACCTCGCCCGACAGCGGCGCGCCGCGCACCGGCGACGTGGAACGGCGCGGCGGCCAGGTGCGCGCGCAGTCTTTCCGGCAAGACCGACCCCAGCTTGGCGAGCACGGCAGCGTTGCTCGGCGTTGGCCTGATGGTGGGCGGGGCGTACGCGCAGCGGCTGGCGCAAGGGCGGCTCGCCGGCGAAGCGCTCGCGTTCGGGACGACGATACTGATGGCGGTTATGATGCTGACCGTGCGGCGGCACCGCGACACGCCGATGCTGCCGGCCGCCGCGGTCTCGGCGCTGCTGGCCGCGCTGCTGGCTTGGCCGCTGGCCGCGCCCGGCAGGGTCGATGCGCGGGAGATGGGCGAGCTCGCTTTGTTCGGCACCACTCAGTTCGGCCTCGGCCTGCTGCTGCTGACGCTCGGGACACGGCTGGTGTCCGCGACCTGCGCGGCGCTGATCGGCACCCTCGAAGTGCCACTCGCGGCGCTCTGGGTCTGGCTCGCTTTCGCCGAGACGCCCCGATGGAGCACCATCGCTGGCGACACGGTGGTGATCGCCGCGGTGCTCTGGCACATCCGGCGCAGCGAGGCGGCCGTGTCCGGGCGACAACCGGCTTCGGCACTGCGGGTGCCGGGCGGGGCGGAATGATCTCGAGCCATCAGCGCTCGCGACCGGAGGAGAAACGCCCGAGCCGGTGATAGGGGTGGCAGCGCCGTGCGGCGACGTGCGGCCAGAGCGCAGCGTCTCGGTCATAGATATCAAGGTGGAGAGCAGGCCGACGGAGTTGCGGTCAATTCCGGCGCGTCCGAGAAGCCAGCAGGCTTGACCGGGATATTCAGGGTGGCTCGTGCCCGGCGGCGTCCGCCCCGCCGTGACTTCGCCGCCCGCACGATACAGAGTGTGCGTCCCAGGTTTGGGCGTCCTTGGCCACGGAGCCGCGCATGTCACTCGAGATCGTCAGTCGCTCGCGCTCGTTCGGCGGTACGCAGTTCGTCTATCGCCACGCCTCTTCCTCCACCGGCACGCCGATGCGCTTCTCCGCCTTCGTCCCTCCGGCGGCCGAACAGGCCAAGGTCCCGGTCGTCTGGTTTCTCTCCGGGCTTACCTGCACCGAGGAGAACTTCACGGTGAAGGCCGGCGCCCAGCGCACCGCCGCCGAACTTGGCCTCCTCGTCATCGCCCCCGACACCAGCCCGCGCGGCGAAGGCGTCCCGGGCGATCCGGCCGGCGCCTATGATTTCGGCCTCGGTGCCGGCTTCTATCTCGACGCCACCGTGGCCCCTTTCTCGCGCCACTACCGCATGCGCTCCTACATCGAATCCGAACTGCCGGCGCTGATCGTTGACGTCCTCCCCGCCGATCTCTCCCGCCAGGGCATCATGGGCCACTCGATGGGCGGGCACGGCGCGATCACCATCGCGCTCCGGAATCCCGGCCGCTTCGCCTCCGTCTCCGCCTTCGCACCCATCGCCTCGCCGATGCGCTGTCCCTGGGGCCTCAAGGCGCTCACGGGCTATCTCGGGGCGGATCGCGCTCGCTGGCGTGCCTACGATTCTTGCGCCCTGATCGAGGAAGGGGCGCGGCTCCCGCGGCTCTTCGTGGACCAAGGCATGGCCGATAATTTCCTTCAAAAGCAACTTCATCCCGAGTTTCTCGAAGAGGCGTGCAAAGCGGCGGGCATCCCGCTCACGCTCCGGCGGCAGGAGGGTTACGACCACTCCTATTTCTTTATCGCAACATTCATGGCGGATCATCTCCGCTACCACGCCAAGGCGCTCGGGCTCACCGGAGCAGCCTGAACGGGAGCACGCCGCCGCTTATGGCCGCGCGACGATCACCTCGACCGGGGTTGGTCCGAACCCCGCTGCCGGGTTGTTTCGTTGCGGGCAGTTCGAGAGCACCACGATCACCGGCGTCTCGGCGCGCAACTCCACGAAGTCGCCGGGCTTTGAACGCCCGGCCTCGATCGCCATGCCGCCGTCCTGCCGCACCGGCACGTTCATGAAGAAATTGACGTTGGTGACGACGTCCTCCGGCCCCATGGACCAGCGGGCCAACTCGGCCACGAAGTTCTCGAAGCAGCCGGGCGTGTCCTTGACGCCGTAGCGGACGAAATTGCTCCACGCGCTGCAACAGCCGCCGATCGTGTCATGCCGGCCGACCGTGTCGTCGGTGATCGTCATCAGCACCCGGGCGCGGTCGGAATAGAGCTTCGTGCCCTTGCCGAGATAGACGTTGGCGTTGATCTTCACGGTGTTGGCCGCGTTGTAGCGATCCGCCGGCAGCTCGGCCGCAAATACGAGGAAATCCACCGCCTGCCGGCCTTCGAGATCGACGATCCGAAAGAGATCGCCCGCCTCGAGCCGCTGCGAAAAGCGCCCTCCGGCCTCGATGGTCTTGCGCACGAGTTCCACCATGATTCACTCCCTCCCCTCAGGCAAGCAGCCCCCGCCGCGCCAAGTTGCGCATCAGCGCGGACGCGCCGAAGGTCCAGGGCTCACAGGCGTCGGCCGGCCGCATGCGGTTGACGAGCCGGCCGAGAGCGGGTGCCTCGATGCGCACCAGATCACCGCTCTTGTGCGTGAAGCCCTTGCCCTGTTCGCCGCGATCGGCGACGGGAGCGAACATGGTGCCGAGAAAGAGCACCGCGCCGTCGGGATATTGATGCTCCGGGCAGAAGAGCTGGCGGACGAGATCCTCGGGATCGCGACTGATGCGTGCAATCGATGATGAGCCTTCGAGGACGAAGCCGTCCTCGCCTTCGACGCGGAGCGAGACCGTCGCGCGCCGCACGTCGTCGAGGGTGAAGGAGGCGTCGAAGAAGCGGAGGAAGGGACCGATGGCGGTGGAAGCATTGTTGTCCTTGGCCTTGCTCAAAAGCAGTGCCGAGCGGCCCTCGAAGTCGCGCAGATTGACATCGTTTCCAAGCGTGGCGCCGACGATGCGCCCGCCCGAGGCGATCGCCAGCACCACCTCGGGCTCTGGGTTGTTCCAGGAGGATTTGGGGTGGATGCCCGCCTCCATGCCGGTGCCGACGGCGGAGAGCGGCTGCGCCTTGGTGAAGATCTCCGCGTCAGGCCCGATCGCGACTTCGAGATACTGGCTCCAGGCCCCCGCCTTGATCAGTGCCTCCTTGAGTGACGCGGCCTCGGCCGATCCGGGTTTGAGGCGTGCGAGGTCCGCGCCCACGAGCCGCGTGACCTGCTCGCGGATTGCGGCGGCGGCGGCAACGTCGCCGCGTGCGCGTTCCTCGATCACGCGCTCCAGCAGCGAAACGATGAAGGTAACGCCTGCGGCCTTGATCGCTTGCAGATCGATCGGCGCCAGCAGCCACGGTTTTCCCGGCTCCCGCGTCTCGCGCGGCGTGTTGGCAAGAACCTCCTCGACCGGCCCGATCGCCTCACCCCTCGCCGTGCGCACCACGTGCGCCGGTTCTTCGGCCTCGCATAAGTCCCGCATGGTCGGGAACGCCGGCGTGAGATCGACGAGCACGCCGCTCTGCAGTGCGGCCACCGCCGGTCCGCCTGCGGCCGGCAGCCAGACGCGCCCGGCAAGCGCGGCCCACGCCGCATCTGCCGGCATCGTCTCCTTCAGGGCACCCCCGAGCGCGCTCATCTCCGTCCCCCCTTCTCTCTCCGCGCAAACTTAGATCAAAACCGTGCGGATCTCGACCGAGCGTGCTTCTTCAAGCGAACGCCGCGTTGCAATCGAGACCGCCAGCGCTTCGATCGCACGCTCCACATCGAGAAAATCGGGATCGGCTTCGCCGCGGATGCAATCGACAAATCGTTGCAGCTCCACCTGATGGGGATTCCGGCCTCGCACCGCGACATTGCGAGGCCCGCTCTTGTTGTTCGAGATCATGAATTTGCTTTGCGGCGCGCCGTCAGCGAAGACGTTGTGAAGCTCGAACAGTGCCCCCTCGAACAGCGCGCGGAAGCCTGTCGTAAAAGGATGGGCACGGGGCATCATCCCGCTCGCAAGAATCGTTGCATGCCGGCCGTCGCCGTAACCGAGGAGCGCCGAGATCTCGCCCGGCCCGCCGCCCGCGAATTTCGCAGCGCTGGCTGAAAGCCGAGCGAGCAGCCCCAGCAGCCAGTTCGCGAAGTCGAAATCAAAGGTCATCAGCTCGGTGGAAGGATCGCCATAGTGCGGTTTATGATCCGGCGCGCCCGGCCGGAGATAAGACCCCAGCCGCTAGGTCACGAGACTGAGCAGGCTCCCGTATTCGCCGGAAATCGCGGCAGCTTTGAGGTGCTCAAACGGAGCCGCCGATCTCATGAGCAGCCCGACCTGCAGCAGTCGGCACGCAGATGTCGATGGCATCCACCGTTTCGCTCTCCATCAATGCCGTCGCGTCGGCGAATGGCTGCGCACCGCAAATTTCGGCCACTGGACGCGCCCGCTCGGTGTCACGCGCGACCACGCCGGCAACTTCCACGCCCGAGATGCCGGCGTACGCGCCCGCGTGCTCGGCTCCCATCGCATCCGCGCCCAAAATGCCGATGCGGACCGTATTGCCTGCCACGGAACCTCCTCCTGCCCCCGCCGAGTAATGCGCTCCTATCCCGGAACCATTGGCCGCCCATGCCGGCCCGACTCCGCTCAGCCCTTGCGCAGCACGAGATTGTAATGGGTGAAGAACGGCTTGGCGAATCCCGGCACCAGCCGCTCCAGCCGCAGCATCCGATCCGCCGCGGCAATGTTCGGGAGCGTACGGTAATAAGCGAGGCTCTCCTTTTCGAAGCCGTGGCGGGCGAACTGGCGCAGCAGCGCCGCCGGCACCGTGATCCGCTCGTGGCCCCACGCGTGCCCCTCGTGCGTCGAGATGGTGCGAAAGCCACGGCGGTGGAAAAGCTGAAGCTGAACCAGCGGATTCCACCCGTTCGTCTCGGAGATGACAAGACGCCCGCCCGGCCGCACGAGCGCCGCAAGCCGGCCGATCACCGACGCGCGCGGCTCGAGATGGTGGAGCGCCTGCTCGAGATAGACGGCGTCGAACTGCGCCTCATCCATCGCCAGCAAGGAGCGATATTCGAAACGGCAATCGAGCTTTTCCCCGATGGCCGCTTCGAGCAGGCGTTGCCGCCGCTCGGCCGCTGCCAGAAGCTCACGGGAGATGTCGATCCCCTTGACCGAAGCACCGTGCAGCGCCGCCCAGAGCGCTTCCGTCCCGCACCCCGCGCCCACCTCGAGCAGGGTCCGTGCCTCGCCTGAGCGGATCAGGCGCATCAGCTCCTCGGTCTGCCGCGCGTACCAGTGCCGGAGATAGGGACCGAAGTGCCGCCGATAGCTCCGGTAGTAATGCTCGAACGCGGCCTGCTCGGCGCCATCGAGCGGGCATTCCTCCAGCCAGAAAGCCAGGAAATCCGCAACCGAGCCGGCGCGCAGCCGCGCCCCGAGTCCACCCCTTCCCGCCATCCTGCGCCGCGCCGCCGGAGCGTCAGTTGAATACCGGAACCGGCACCGTCCAGCCGTACGGGTCGGGCGCCTCGGCGTACTGGATCGCCGTGAGCGCATCATTGAGCCGGCGCGTGAGCGCGCCCGCCTTGCCGTCGGCCACGCGCACGCGCTCGCCCCGCCACCCGATCTCCCCCACCGGCGAAACCACTGCCGCCGTTCCCGTGCCCCAAACCTCGGCGAGCGCTCCGTCCTTTGCCGCCGCGATCAACGCATCGATCGCCAGCGGCCGCTCGGAAACCTTGAGGCCCCACGAACGCATCAGCGCCAGCGCCGAATCGCGCGTGACGCCGGGCAGGATCGTGCCGGAAAGAGGCGGCGTGACCACCTCCTCGCCGAGCCGGACCATGATGTTCATGGTGCCCACCTCCTCGATCCAGCGCCGCTCGACCGCGTCGAGCCAGAGCACTTGCGTGAAGCCCGCCTCCTTGGCGCGCTCCGCTGCGAGCAGGCTTGCCGCATAATTGGCCGGTGTCTTCGCTTCGCCGAGCCCGCCCGGTGCGGCGCGCACGAACTCCTCGGTCGCAACGATGGAGACCGGTGCTGCGCCTTCGGCGTAATAGGCGCCGACCGGCGAAAGGATCAGGAAGTAAAGATAGGAGTGCGAGGGATGCAGCCCGATCGCCGGCTCCGAGGCGATGATCGCCGGCCGGAGATAGATAGCCGTGCCGCGCTCGCCCGGTACCCAGCCGCGGTCGATATCGACGAGGCGGAGGAACGACTCCACCACCCATTCCTCGGCAAGCGGCGGGATCGCCAGCCGCTCGGCGGAGCGGCGCAGCCGCCGCGCGTGCGCCTCCGGACGGAAGAGCCGGATCTCGCCGTCCTTGCCGCGGAATCCCTTGAGCCCGTCGAACACCGCCTGGCCGTAGTGCAGCACCGAAGTACCAGGCACGAGACCGAGCGCGTGCAAGGGCTCGATCTTCGGACCGTGCCAGCCCTGCCCGGATTCATATCGCATAAGAAACATGTGGTCCGTGAAGACGGTGCCGAAATTCGCCGTCGCATCCGCAGGCACCTCCCGCGGCTCGGTGGCGCGCCGGACTGCCAGTCCCTGAAGCCCTTCCATCATGCCGAGACGTCCCTCTCCTCGAAGCGCGCGCGCTCGGCCGGCGAGAGCCGGACGCGCACATGGATCGCATCCGCAGCGTCGTCGCGTGCGATCACCTCGCCGTGCCGGTAAAGCCAGGCCAGTCCCGCCCCGTCCTCCGGCTTGAGCGCATAATCCGCCTCTTCCATGCCCGCTGCCAGCCGCGCGTCGATCGCCGCCTTGAGCGCCAGCAGGCCTTCACCGGTCAGCGCCGAGACAGCAATCGCGCCCGAGGCCAACCCTTGCCCCGCCGCAACCTCGACAATTCCGCCCAAAAGATCGGCCTTGTTCAGCACAAGCAGCGTCCGCCCGCGCCAGCCGGTATCGAGCATCCGCTGCTCCACCATCCCGTCCAGCACCCGCTCGACATCGGCGCGCTGGACCAGGGTGTCCGGATGCGCCGCGTCCGCCACGTGCAGGATCACGTCCGCTTCCGCAACCTCCTCCAGCGTGGCCCGGAACGCCGCCACGAGCTCGGTCGGGAGTTCGCTGATGAAACCCACCGTGTCGGAGAGGATGGTCCGCCGCCCCGATGGCAACACGAGGCCGCGCATGGTCGGATCGAGGGTGGCGAAGAGCTGATCCCCGGCAAGCACGCCCGCGCCCGTCAGCGCGTTGAAGAGCGTCGATTTGCCGGCGTTGGTGTAGCCCACCAGGGCGACCACCGGATACGGCACCCGCCGGCGTGCCTCGCGGTGCAGCGCGCGCGTCCGCCGCACCTCGCCGAGCGCCTGGCGCAGCCGCGCGATACGCCCGCCGATCAGCCGCCGGTCGGCTTCGATCTGCGTTTCGCCCGGCCCGCCGAGGAAGCCGAAGCCGCCGCGCTGGCGTTCGAGGTGCGTCCAGGAGCGGACAAGGCGCGAGCGCTGGTATTCGAGATGCGCGAGCTCCACCTGCAGCGCGCCCTCGCGGGTGCGCGCGCGTTCGCCGAAGATGTCGAGGATAAGGCCGGTGCGGTCGATCACCTTGCATTTCCAGGCCCGCTCGAGATTGCGCTGCTGCACCGGCGAGAGCGGCCCGTCGATCACCGCGACCGCGACCCCCTCCTCCGCCACCATCGCGCCGAGCCCCTCGACCTGGCCCTCGCCGAACAACGTCGCCGGCCGCCGACCGCGCAACGGCACCACCGCTTGGTGAACGACGACCAAGCCGATCCCGGCGGCGAGCCCGACGGCCTCAGCCAGACCGGCGGCGGCGCGGCCAGCCTCCGTCCGCCCCTCGCGTTCCCATGGCAGAACGACCGCAGCCCGCACCGGCCCCGGCCCGCCGCGCGGCCCGCGCTCCGGCCCCACGGGCGCGGCCGTCATGCCCGCGCGCGGCACCTCATTCCGTGGCCGCAGCGACCGCCTCCCGCATCCCTGCCACCGCCGGCTCGTTCCGGGTTGTATCGAAGAGCTGGATCGGTGCACCCGGCATCACGGTGCTGATCGCGTGCTTGTAAACGAGCTGGGTGTGCCCGTCCCGCCGCAGCAGGAGCGAGAAATTGTCGAACCAGGTGATAATCCCCTGAAGTTTCACCCCGTTGACGAGGAAGATCGTCACCGGGGTCTTGTTCTTCCGCACATGGTTCAGGAACACGTCCTGAACGTTCTGCGACTTTTCATTGGCCACCGCAAGGATCCTTCTTTTTGTTCCGTGGCGTTGCGCACCCGTGTTGACAGGTGAGGTAAGGCGCAAACGGTCGGGTCCACCTCCTCTCATTTGCCGGTTTTCGGTCCCGACACCCGACAATGTAGCAGCCGGTCGCCGATCTGCAAGTTTCGAGGCTCGAACCTCAGCTCGCCGCTGCCGGCGCGTTGCGCACCGCGCCCTGCACATGGTGCGCGAAGAGCGCGAACAGCCGCCGCGTCACCGGCCCGACGCGACCCTCGCCGACGGAGCGACCGTCGAGCCGCACCACCGGCTTCACGAAGCTCGAGGCGCTGGTGATGAAGATCTCGCGCGCCGCCGCAAGCTCCGCCTTCGCGAACCCGCTTTCCCGCCACGCTATTCCGGCCTCCTCCATCAGTCCGATCAAGGCTGCGCGCGTGCAGCCCGGCAGCACCGCGTGATCAAGCTTGCGCGTGCAAAGGCACCCCTCGCGATCGACCATCCAGACGCTGCTCGAAGCCCCTTCCGTCACCATGCCAGCCGCATCGACGAAAATTGCTTCCGCCGCGCCCGCCGCGTGGGCCGCCTCTTTCGCCAGCACGTTTGCAAGCAGGTTCACGCTCTTGATATCGCATCTTTGCCAGCGCTCGTCCGGGCGCGTGATGGCCGCCGCGGTCCAGGCCTCCACGTCGCGCGGAAAGGGTGGCAGGCGGCGGATCGTCACGACCACCGCGGGTTTAGGCAGAGGCTTCGGAAAGGCGTGTTCCCGCCGTGCCACGCCGCGTGTCACCTGCATGTAGATCAACCCCTCGCTCACGCGATTGCGCCGCATCATTTCCGCGAACACCTGGCGGAGGGCGCGAGGGCCGAGCGGCACGGGGATTTCGATCTCGCCGAGCGAGCGCTCAAGGCGCGCGAGGTGGAGGTCGGCGTCGATCAGGCACCCGCCGTGGACGTGCACCACCTCATAGACGCCGTCGCCGAACTGGTAGCCACGGTCCTCGATGTTCACCGCTGCAACGCGTTGCGGTACGTAGCGCCCGTTTACGTAGGCGACCCGGCTCATGCCCCCGCTTCCTTTCGTCTTCGCTTCTTTATGACGCCGCGCGATCCTCGGCGCTGATGCCGAGCTGCTTCAGCTTGCGATGCAAGGCGCTCCGCTCCATGCCCACGAACTGCGCGGTGCGGCTGATATTGCCTCCGAAGCGCAACAATTGCGCCTGCAGATACTGCACCTCGAACAGGTCCCGCGCCTCGCGCAGCGGCAGCGCCATCACGTCCGCCCGCGGATCGGCGATCGGCAGCGCCGGCGCGACGGAAGCGATGTCGGGCGGCAGCATGTCGCGCCCCAAGGGTTCGGCTGAGCCGGCAGGCGCCATGATCAAGAGCCAGTCCATCAGGTTACGGAGCTGGCGCACGTTGCCCGGCCATTCGTGGGCCTGGAGCGCGGTCAGCGCATCGACGGTTAGCTCGCGTGCAGGCATGCCTGCGGTTTCCGCCGAGCGGGCCAGGAATTCGTTCGCCAGGAGCGGTATGTCCTCGCGCCGCTCCTTGAGGCTCGGCAGGTCGAGCGGCACCACGGCAAGCCGGTAATAGAGGTCCTCGCGGAACCGCCCGGCCGCGATCTCCGCGCCGAGATCCCGGTTCGTCGTTGCCAGCACGCGCACGTCCACCTTCACCGGCACCGCGCCGCCGATCCGCTCGAAGGCCTGGTCCTGCAGCACGCGCACGATCTTTCCCTGGGTTTCGAGCGGCATGTCCGCCACCTCATCGAGCACGAGCGTGCCGCCGTGCGCGCGTTCGAGCACGCCGGCGCGCCGGGGCGCCTGCGCCGCGTCCGCTCCCGCCTCGGTGCCGAACAGCTCCGGTTCGAAGCGCGCCGGGCTCAATGTGGCGCAGGTCAGCACGACGAATGGGCCGCCCGCGCGCCTGGAATGCGCGTGGATCATATGCGCCGCGACGCCCTTGCCCGATCCGGCGGGTCCACGGATCAGGACGCGCGAACCGGTCGGCGCCACCTTGAGCGCCGTCGCGCGCACCGCCGCGATCGCCGCCGAGGTTCCGGTGAGCTCCGTTTCCGGCCCTGCGCGCAAACGCAGTTCGGCGTTTTCGAGCGCGAGCCGCGCCGCCTCGAGCGCCCGGCGCAGCACGTGCAGCAGCCGATCCGCCTTGAACGGCTTCTCGATGAAATCGTAGGCACCCTGCTGGATCGCCGCCACCGCCATCTCGATCGTGCCGTGGCCGGAGATCATCACCACCGGTACCTGCGGATGCTCCGAGCGCAGTATCTCGAGGATTTGGAGCCCGTCGCGGTCCGAGCCCTGCAGCCACACGTCGAGGATGACGAGCGCGGGCCGGCGTGCGCGGAAGGCGGCGAGTGCGCTCGCCGCGTCGCGCGCCTGGCGCGTCTCGTAGCCTTCGTCGCGCAGGATTCCCTCGATCAGGAGCCGGATGTCCGGCTCGTCATCAACGATCAGGATTTCATGTGCCATCGCCGCGTCCGGTCCCGGGTGTCCGCAGAGGCGGGCAAGTCGGCAGGCAAAGGATCGCAACCGCCCCCGGCTGATCCGGCCGGTCCTCGAGCGCGAGTGACCCGCCGTGATCCTCCATGATCTTCTTGACGATCGCGAGCCCGAGCCCTGTCCCCTTGGGCTTGAGCGTCACGTAGGGCTCGGCCAGCCGGCCGCGGTCCTCGTTCGGCAGACCGACGCCGTCGTCGGCAACTTCGATCCTGACCCATCCCGCCACTTCGTCCACCGCAAGCTCGACCCGTCCGGCGCCCGGCCGCATCGCGACCGCATCGGCGGCGTTCTGCAGAAGGTTCGTCAGCGCCTGGCCGACGAGCGGCCGGTCGCACAGCGCGACCGGCCCGCGCTCGGGGATGCGCGTGGTGAAGCGGATTTCCTGGTGTGCGTTCTGCTGCAACACCAGCGCCTCGCGCGCCAGCCGCCCCAGGTCCTCCTCCTGGAACACCGGTTGCGGCATGCGTGCGAAGGCCGAGAATTCGTCCACCATGCGCCCGATATCGCCGACATGGCGCACGATCGTATCGGCACACTGCGCGAAGGTCTCGGGGTCCGAAGCGATTTCCTTCAGGAAGCGCCGCTTCAGGCGCTCCGCCGCGAGCTGGATCGGCGTCAGCGGATTCTTGATCTCGTGCGCGATGCGCCGCGCCACGTCGGCCCAGGCCGCCTTGCGTTCCGCCGCCTTGAGTTCGGTGATGTCGTCGAAGGTAACGACGAAGCCGTCCGGCCGCCCGCCCTTGAGCTCGGCCGCGATGCGCACCAGGAGGTGGCGGCGCCCGGCGGGCCTGGCGATCTCGATCTCCTCGGTCAAGGCCCGCTCGGGTGCTGCGCGCGCGGCTGCGAGAAGGGAAGCGAAGGCCGGCTCGAGAGCGCCCAGGTCCCGTCCGACCCCGCCCATCAGGTCGAGCCCGAGCAGCTCCTCCGCGGCGCGGTTCGGAAGCTCGATCCGCCCCTCCGCGTCGAGCCCGATCACCCCGGCCGACACGCCCGAGAGCACGCCCTCGGTGAAGCGCCGCCGCTCGTCGATCTGGCTGTAGGCGTCCATCAGCTCGGCGCGCTGCGCGGCAAGCTGGCCAGTCATGCGGTTGAAGGCGCGCGAGAGTCCGGCAATCTCATCGCCGGTCGGCGCCTCGAGCACGCGCACCGCAAGATCGCCGGCGCGCACGCGCTCCGCGGCGACGATCAGTCGCCCCACGGGGCGCGCGATCTGGTTCGCCATGACGAGCCCGATCAGCACCGCCGCCACCAGCACCAGCATTGCCACCATCGCGAAAATGAGCGCAAAGGTGATCTGCAAGCCGTACCGATTGGCATCGAGCTGCTTGTATTCGGCCACCGCCCGCTCGACCTCGACCATATGCTGGAGAATCGTCGGATCGACCGGCCGGCTGATCATCAGCACGAGCGGCGGAATCGAATCGAGCCGCGCCAGCGCCTCGACGGACGTGCCATGATCGGTGCTCAGCACCACGGCACGCCCCGCTTGCGCCTCTTGCACCGCCCAGGCCGGCGGCAGCGTCGTGCCGAAGCCTGCCATCAGCCCGGAGGACGCGATCACCTGATCGGTGATCGGCTCGAAGATCACCGACTCAGTCAGCCCGCGCAGCGCCGTCTGCGCCGCCAGCACCTGCGCGAACTGGCCGGGCGCGTTGGCGAACACCTGCCCCGCCTGCGTGAGATCGTTCGCCATCGCCAACGCATCGGCGCGGATGGTGTTGCGATGTTCCTCGAGATAGCCGCGAGAAACCTGCAGGCTCTGCTCGAGCGCGGTGCGCACGCGATCGTTGAACCAGCCCTGGATGCCGTAATGAAAGAAGGCAGTTGCGAACACCGCGACCATGATCGCCGGCACCACCGCTACCACGCTGAAGAGCAGCACGAGCCGTACGTGCAGGCGCGAACCCGCCGAGCCGCGCCGGCGTTCCACCCACACCCGCGTCAGCCGAACCGCAAGCAGGAGGCCGAGCAGCAGCAGCACGATCAGGTTGGCGAGCACCATGCCGACCACCCAGCCGGGCGAGACGCCGAACTTCACCCCGCCGGCCAGCACCGCGAAGGTGGCGATGCCGAGCGCAAGCGCGCTCACCGCGAGCACGAGCGTCACCACGCGCCCGAGCACGACAGCGAGCACGCGCCCTAGCCATGAGGCGGGTGCCCGCTCCCCCGTCGCGGGCGCGAGCAACGGCCGGGAAGGCGCGTGGTTCATTGGCCCGGCGCGCGGCCGGGAGCCTTGCCCGCCGTCCTCACCCCACGCCCCGCAGCACCGGAATCTCGAGGTCGCGGATCTTCTTGCGCAGTGTGTTGCGATTGAGACCGAGCATCGCCGCCGCCTTGGTCTGGTTGCCGCGCGTTGCCGAGAGGACGGAACGAATCAGCGGCCGCTCGATCTCGGCGAGCACGCGTTCATAGATCGCGCCCTCGCTGCTCTCCACAGGCCGCGCCAGCAGATCCTGGAAATGCCGTTCCAGGATCTCGGAAAGCGGTACGCCCGCAGCAAGCCCGCTTTCCGCCCCCGGCGGCGGCGGCCCCGCGCGAAGCTCGGCCTCGATCACTTCGCGGGTGATCGTCTCGCCCGGATGTAGCACCGCGAGCCGGCGCATCAGGTTCTCGAGCTCGCGCACATTGCCCGGCCAGCGGTACTTTTGCATCTGCTCCGCCGCCTCGGCGTCGAGCAGCTTGCCCGCCAGCCCGTCGGCCCGCGCCCGCTCGAGGAAGTGGCGCGCCAGAGGGGCAATGTCTTGCACCCGCTCGCGCAGCGGCGGCAGCCGGATCGGCACGACGTTCAGCCGGTAGAAGAGATCCTCGCGGAAAAGCCCGCGCCGGATCAGCTCGGAAAGCTCGCGATGCGTGGCGGCGATGATGCGCACGTTCACTTTGATCGGCTCGCGCCCACCCACGCTCGTGAATTCGCCCTCCTGCAACACGCGCAGGAGCCTGGTCTGCGCCTCGGGGGGCATGTCGCCGATCTCGTCGAGGAAGAGCGTGCCGCCGTTTGCCTGTTGGAAGCGCCCGACCGTCCGCCCGACTGCGCCGGTGAAGGCGCCGCGCTCGTGTCCGAAAAGCTCGGTCTCCACGAGTTCGCGCGGGATCGCCGCCATGTTGATCGCAACGAACGGCCCGCCGCGCCGACGCCCGTAATCGTGCAGCGCGCGCGCCACCAGTTCCTTGCCGGTGCCCGATTCGCCGGTGATCATCACAGTGAGGTCGGCAGTCGTGAGCCGGGCGATGCTGCGGTAGATCTCTTGCATCGCCGGGCTCCGCCCGATCAGCGGCAGCCGCTCCCCCGCTTCCGCCGCCTCGCCCGGCCGGAGCGCTGCCGGGCTCGCCAGAGCGCGCGCGACCACCCCCAGCAATTCCTTGAGGTCGAACGGTTTCGGCAGATATTCGAACGCTCCCTGCTGCGCCGCCTTGACCGCCGTCAACAGCGTCGATTGCGCGCTCATCACGACGACGCGCAGCTCCGGGCGTATCTTGCGGATGCGCGGAATGAGGTCGAGCCCGTTCTCGTCCGGCATCACGACATCGGTGATGACGAGATCCCCCTCGCCTTCCTCCACCCACCGCCAGAGCGTGGAGGCGTTCGAGGTGCAGCGCACCTCGTAGCCCGAGCGCCCGAGCGCCTGCGAAAGCACGGTGCGGATCGACCGGTCGTCGTCCGCCACCAGCACCGTCGCCGCGCCACCTGCGGCCTCGCTCACGCCGGATCTCCTTCCTCGAGCACCGGCAGATGCAGGCGGAACTCGGTGCGGCCCGGCCGGCTCTCCACGTCGATCAGTCCACCGTGCTCCCCCACGATCTTCGCGACGAGTGCCAACCCGAGCCCGCCGCCGCCCTCCTTGCCCGACACGAACGGCTCGAAGAGATGCGCCCGGAGCGCGGCGGGAATCCCCGGCCCGTTGTCGCGCACGCTGACCACCAGCGGCACGTGCCGCCGCTCCTTGCCGCCGTCGGTTCCCAGCCACACGCCCTGCTGGAAGGCGGTCGAAAGGACGATCTCCCCACCGCCGGCGCCGCTCGTCGTGATCGCCTCGGCTGCGTTCTTCACCAGGTTCAGCATCACCTGCACGAGCTGGTCGCGATTGCCGAAGGCCGGCGGCAGCGAGGGGTCATAGGCTTCCGCCAGCCGGATGTGCTGTGCGAACCCGCTCTTCGCCAGCCGCCGCACGTGCTCGAGCACGCGGTGGATGTTCACCGCGCCCCGCTCCACCGGCTGGCGGCCCAGCATCTCCACCCGCTCGATGAGGGCGCCGATCCGGTCCGCCTCATCGCGGATCAGAACGGCAAGCTCGCGATCGCCCTCCGCCAGCGTCGCTTCGAGAAGCTGGGCGGCGCCGCGGATGCCCGAAAGCGGGTTCTTCACCTCGTGCGCGAGCACCGCCGCCATGCCCGCCACGCCGCGCGCGCCCGGCGAAAAGCTCATCCCCTGGTCGAGCGCGCGTGCCACCGAGGCGTCCTCGAGGCCGAGCACCACCGCCCCTTCAACTTCCGGCAAAGGCGCGACTTGCACGTGCACGCCGCGCCGGGCGAGCTTCGGGCTCGCCAGCGCCACATCATGCGCGGCGATCGTTACGCCCTCGCGGCGGACCTGCACGATCATCTGAAAAAGCGGATTATCCGCCGGCACGAAGTGAGCGAGGCCCATCCCGGCAAGCTGGGCGGCGGACGCAACGAAGAACTGTTCGGCGGCGTGGTTGGCAAAGACGAACCGGTCCGCCGCGTCGAGTGCCACGACCGCGACGGGGAGCGCACCGAGAATGCTTGCCGGATCGAGCGAAACGAGGCTCCGTCGCCGCCCGAGTACCGACTGGAGTGTCGCCCGCCTCATGCCGCAAGATCAATCGTTTGCGCGACGTGGCTTATGGCGGCTGCGATCAGCGGGGCGAAGAATTTCTCGACCTCCCGCTCCACCTCCACGGCATCCTCGATCCGGTTGACGAGGCCGCGGAACGCGGCCGCGCCAGGCAGTCCGCGCGCGTACCAGCCGAGGTGCTTGCGCGCCATGCGCACGCCCGCCGCCACTCCGTAATGCGTAAGGATGGCGCGGAAATGCGCGAGCACGATCCCCAATTGCTGCCAAAGCGGCGGCTCCTCTGCCCGCGCCCCGTCCCTCAGGAACTCCGCGACTTGGCCCAAGAGCCACGGCCGGCCGCAGGCGCCGCGCCCGATCATCACCCCGTCCGCACCCGAATTGAGGAGCGCCGCCGCCGCGTCCACCTCATCCAGCACGTCGCCGTTGACGATGACCGGAATCCGGACCGCCTCCTTGACACGGCGGATGAACCCCCAGTCGGCGCGCCCTTCGTAGAACTGCTGGCGCGTCCTCCCGTGCACGCTCAGCATGCGGATCCCAGCGCTCTCCGCGATCCGCGCGATTGCCGGCGCGTTCAGGCTCGCCTGGTCCCAGCCCATGCGCATCTTGAGCGTCACCGGCACGGAGACCGCGCCGGCCACGGCCTCGAGAATGTCGCCGGCCGCCTTCTCGTCGCGCATCAGCGCCGATCCCGCTTGCTGTCCCACCGCCACCTTCTTCACAGGGCAGCCGAAGTTGATGTCGATCAGATCGGCGCCGAGGCCCTCGGCCACGCGGGCCGCCTCGGCCATGGCGGCGGGTTCGCAGCCGGCAAGCTGGATCGCGTTCGGCCCACCGGCCGCGATTTCCGCCATAGAGAGCGTGCGGCGGTTCTCGCGAATCATCGCCCAGGAGGCGATCATTTCCGAAACCACGAGCCCCGCGCCCTGTTCGTGCGCAAGCCTGCGGAACGGCAGGTCGCTTACCCCGGACATCGGGGCGAGGATGACGGGCGGGTCGATCAGGACCCGCCGGCCGCGGCCTTCGACGCGGATCGGGCCGAATCGCGGTTCGGGCAAACTGCCTATCATTTGGGCAAATTATCCGCCGGGCCGCTGCCGCGCAATTGGGCAGAGTTGCCTCTGTCCCGAACGGCACGTTTGCGGATGGGGGGCACGAGATCTTGATTGCAGCAGCATGCCTGGATTAGACCGCGGCGCGTGCGATCCCGTTGCTCGAGCACGACATCTATCGAAAAGTTGAGCAGTCAATCAACGCGTTGGAGGAACCAATGAAATTGGAGGAAAGCATTATCGGCCTGCAACGCGACAAGCGGTGTGACTGCGGATCTGGCGCCCCACCCGCTACGCCCGCCGGACTACCCCGCTGCCCCACTTGCGCGCCGTCCTGACAAACGCAGCGTCGAACGTGGGAAAGCTTCGCATTGCTCTGAAGCCGCAAGATGCGGCGCGTCGGCAAAATCCATCCCGCGCTCGGTCAACCCGAGCGCTGCCGCCACTCGAGCAGCGTGCTCAAGCGCGACGCGTGGCAAACCCACGAAAGCCCTGAGCGCAGCGGTAGCCTCCACCGACGCGTGCCGATAGGCGCTGCGCAGCACCCATTCCGTTTCCAGAAGAACGGTCAGCGGCACCCACACGTCACTCTCGTCGAGCAGGCGCCGTGCCCATGCCAACTGCGCCGGGTGGTCGTTCACGAGGTAGCGGACGACGACGTTAGTATCGACCGCGATCATGCCGCCGTCGTGCCTCGGCTGCGATCCCGGCCTCCATTTCCCGTAACGTCCTCGCGCGAGGAGCCCGCGCCCCTTTGCGCCTGAGCATGCCAAAGACCTCCTACGGTCGCGTTGGTACAAAGACGGGCGCAACCCTGAGCGGCACCCCTCCGGCGTTTCCTCCACCGTGAGGTACGTGCCGGGGTCCCAGTGCCGGCGCCGCCTGATCTCGGCGGGCAGGACCACCTGCCCTTTGGTGGAGACGCGAGTAACGCTTCTTCCAGCCGCCACCGTGCGGTCCTCCTGCCGCCAGGGCCGGCACGCGTGCCGGCCAGCTACAGCCAGGATGTCTCCATGGACTTTGCCGCCCGCTCCGCGGAGCCGCCTGAGCGCTCGTTACCGGCTATGTTCTGCTCCTGCCGGTGCAGCACATCTACCGGCGCCCATCCATGTACGGCGGCGCCGGCCCGGCAATCCCCTCACGCGACGCAGCACGCCCAGGGCCCCGACCGCCGAGAGCAGCAGCAGCAGTGAAGAAGGTTCCGGCACGCCTGCCGTCGCCCCCGCTACATCGCCTCCGGCGAGCACTTGCATCGTCCCGGGCGGACCGAGCGCCAACGACGTCATCGGGAACAGCACGAACGGCGACAGGAGGCCGACGGTCCCGGAGGACGGATCGATCGACAAGTCGGCAAGCAAGCCCGCTAACTGGGACGCGTCGAACGACGGGCCGAGCATCGAAGTGTAGGTGACCGCGATCTGCGACGGGCTCACGAAATCCGACGGCGCAAGCACGCTGAACGCGAAGATTTGCTTGCTGTCGAGGCTGTAGTTCCCGGAGAAGACCGACGACCCGTCCTTCTCGGTAAGGTTAAGGCTGGTCAGGGTGGCACCGAACGGCAGGGTTGAACTGCTGGACGTGAAAAGGGTCGGGTCCTCGGCGTTGCCCCAGGCGACATCCGGCCCGGCAAAGCGGGCCCCTACCGCTACCGGGGCGGTGACTTTGGCGGTCGCGGTATAGGTCGCGGTGTCGAGGATCACTCCAGGGACGTAGGAGAAGGTGGCCGCTCCCGCGGCGGTGGTGCCGCCGCGTGTGGCAGTGTTGATGAAGCTCGGCGCCGGCACGCCTGTGGGCTTGGTGGCGGTGGCACCTTTACCGGTGATTGTGAGGAGCCCCGCGGTAAACGTGCACTTTCCGGCGCTCCCCGGGTCAATCAGCGAGGCCGCCGCCGTTCCGCGTGCGTCGACATGCACGCAGTTGGTGCCGCCACCACGCGCAAACACAAAGTTTGACGAGTCCCACTCGGTTGCGGACGTTCCGGTAGACCCAACAGTAGCCTGTCCGCCCAGCGCGTGACCGGGCGCGAAGCCGACCGCCCCGATGACAAAACCCGCGGCAAACATCCCCTGGCGAGCGCGCATCCCACCCTCCTGCTCACATTAACGAGTGCAAACCTAGCAATCTGCCGAAAAGGTCCAACGCCAGCGGAACGAATGACCGAAAAGAATCAGGATGGAACCCACCTTGAATCTTTCGTGCGCTCCTACCCAAGAACAAGAGCCGATCTTGCGTGTCTTGCGTGCGCCGGTGCTCGAAAACCATTTTTCAGCAAACTGCTAGACATGACTTTTCTCCCTCTGCCGATGCTCTCTCTGCCGATGCTCTGCCGATGGCCGGGATACCTCGTGAATGCGTTGTTGTAGCAGCACGAAGCAAATTTCGTGCCAAAAGCACACAGACAACAAAATCAGTCGCTTGATCATCCCGCGCAACGGGCATTGCCAGGTTGTGTAAAATTTCCCGACATCGTTCCGTGCCGCCCACTGCCGTTTTCCAGGAGAAAGGATCGATTTTTCATACGGTTGCGAATTGAACGTAACCAATGGACATCGCCAAAATGTGTAAGATTTCCAGACATGGTTCCATGCCGTGCACAACCACTTTCCAGGAGGAAGGGTCGATTTTTCACACGGTTGCGAACTTCACATGGCCAGATGGCATCACCAAAATGTGTAAGATTTCCCGACGTCTTCGTGCCGCGCCGAGCACTCTCGACGACGCCCGCGGCTTGGCCCTTCAAGAGACATCCAGAACCGGGCCGATAGCACATCGAGAAGCCGCGCCGCCGGGCAATCATAGTGGTGCGGCGGAGCCGGTCCTCCCCGCACTCGCCAACGGGACCCCGCGCGTCGCAGACAACCGGCGTTCCACCCGGCGCCGATCGCGCTCGGACGCGCGGACGTACCGCCCCACTTACGCCGACCACCACGGCGGTCGGGCGGCGCCTAGTCCGCAGAACCGCGCGTCCACATCTCCGCCCTCGCAACCCAAATCACCCACCGCCCGATCGTCATCGAGGTCGGCACCTTCGCAGGCCACTCCGTACGACAGGAGCAAGACAATCGCGGCCTGGCATCGCCGCAACGCGCATCACCCGGAGACGAACGTCGTAAGCAACCGCCGCGGGCGGCAACGCCAGCCCTCACCCCCCTGCCGCGATCACGCCCCCTACGCTCAGCAGGAAGAGCGCGAACACCTTTCGCAGCGCCCGCCCCGAAATCCTGTTCGCTACCCGCACACCCTGCGGCGCCGTGGCGAGCGCCGCCACCGCTGTCGCGGCGGCGGCCGGCAGATAGACATAACCAACCGTGCCCCATGGCAGCGCCCCACGCGGAGGGGGCAGGCTCAGCATGTCGTTCGCGGCACTCGCGAGCACGATCACGAGCCCGCATGCCGCGCTCGTTGCCACCGCCCGCACCGGCTTGATACCGAGCCCGATGAGGAGCGGGACCGTTAGCGAGCCGCCGCCGATGCCGACTACGGAAGAGACGAGGGCGATGGCGAAACCCGCGGGCAGCAGCCAGAGCGAACGCGGCAGCGGCTGCTCGGGGCCTCGTTCGGGGCGCCCGCGACCGAACGCCATCTGCCAGGCGACGAGCACGCAGAATACCATAATCACATACCGCACGGCGGCGCCGCTCAACGACTGCGCGAGGGAGGAACCAGCGAGGCTTCCCGCCGCCATCGCCGGCGCGAGGCGGAGCCAAGTCGGTGTCAGCACGGCACGCCTCCGGAGATGCGCGGCGGTAGAGGAGGCGAAGGTCAGCACCATGCCCGCGAGCGCGGTCGCAACCGAAACGTGGATCACGATCGGCGCCGGCACGCCCGAGACCGGCAGGGTCAGGCTGAGGGCCGCCACGATCAACAGTCCCCCGCCGATGCCGAGCAGGCCACCGAGGAACCCCGCCGCCGTGCCGGCGGCGAGATAGACCAGGACGTCGAATGCCACCGCCGCACTTCCTTCTGCCGGAGGAGGATCACGCGACTCCCGCAGGCACGCAAATGGCGAAGCGAGTGGCGCTCAGGCGGGGAGCGGTTCGGGGTCTCCGAAGCGATTGGGTCCGGGCGTTCCGGCCGTGCACGCCCATACGAGGAGCACGATCCCGCCGATGAGCGGCACGAGACCGAGCCACCACCACCAGCCCGAGCGGCCGATGTCGTGCAGGCGCCGCACCTCCACCGAGATATAAGGCAAAAAGAGGACGAGCCACCAAAGCAACGAGAGCAGCTGGCGTCCTCGCAGGCCGGCCAGAATTCCGCCCACAATCGCCACCGCGAGGTAGGAAAGAAGAGAGAACAGCACGAACCACCAAAATTCGGCGCGCGACGCGCGGCCGCCGAATACGGCGTATTTCCTGAAGCACGTGCTGACGGCGGCCGCAAAGCCCTGGTACATTCGCTCCTCCTTCGCCTCTCCCGTCCGAACGCTTGTCGGGTGGAACGAAAAGGCGTGCGGCTCATTTCCCGGGAGCTGCCCCCCAGAAGAGGAATCCACAGCCCACGCAGGCCAAATTCCGTTGCGCTTTCCTATTCGTCCGGCTGCCGCGCCGTCAACAGCCGCTCAGCCGCCCGCGGGCGCCGATCGTCGCGCTTGTGCGCGCTGCCGCAGCGTTCCAGACTTCGTCCCATCGTCCAAAGCGGGGGAGAAGGGTGATGAAGCGACGCACGCTGTTGACCGGCACCGCAGCACTGGCGGCAATGGGCCCGCTCGGAACGGGAGCCGCCGAGGCGGCCGCTCTGCCCGCGAACAAGGTGCTGAAGTTCATCCCCGAAGGGAACCTGCAGAACCCCGATCCGGTGTGGACGACGACGACGGTCGCCCGCAACCACGCGCTCATGGTGTGGGACACGCTGTTCGGGCTCGACGGGAAGCTCGCTCCAAAGCCGCAGATGCTCGAAAGCTACGGCGCTTCGCCCGACGGCCTCACCTGGACGTTCAAGCTCCGCCCTGGCCTCCTCTTCCACGACGGCACGAAAGTCCGGGCCATCGACGCCGTCACCTCGATCAACCGCTGGATGCAGCGCGACGGCTACGGGCTCAGGATGAAATCCCAGCTCGTCGACATGAAGCCGACCGGCGAGGACACCTTCGAGATCCGACTCAACAAGCCGTTCCCGATCCTGCCCTTCGCCTTCGGCAAGGACCAGATCTTCGTGATGCCGGAACGGATCGCCAAGACCTCCGCCTTCGAGCAGATCAAGGAGTTCATCGGCAGCGGCCCCTACCGCTTCCTCGTCAAGGAGTGGGTGTCGGGCACGCTCGCGGCGTACGCGAAGTTCGATCGCTACGTGCCGCGCAAGGAGCCGCCGAGCTTCACCGCGGGCGCCAAGATCGCGCATTTCGACCGCGTCGAATGGAACATCATCACCGATCCCGCAACCGCCGCGGCCGCCCTCGAGCAGAACTCGGAGGATTGGTGGCAGACGCCGCTCGTCCAGCTTCTGCCGGTCCTTAAGGCGACGAAAGGCGTGAAGGTCGAAACGCTCGATCCCTTCGGCGTGATCCCGATCATCCGCTTCAACTGCCTGATCCCGCCCTTCGACAACATGAAGCTCCGCCGCGCCTTCCTGCCGGCGATCAACCAGAAGGAATACGTCACCGCGGCGGTGGGCTCAGGCAACGGGCTCGGCCGCGTCGGGGTCGGCGTGTTCACGCCGGGCTCGCCGCTCGCCAACGACGCCGGCCTCTCCGTGCTCACCGGCCCGCGCGATGTTTCCCTCGCCCGCAAGCTCGTCAAGGAAGCCGGGTACGACGGGCAGAAGATCGTGCTCCTCGCGCCGACCGACTACCCGACTCTGAATGCGCTCGCCGAGGTGACGAACTCGCTTTTGAAAGAGCTCGGCTTCAACGTCGAGTATCAGGCGATGGATTGGGGAACGCTCGTCGCGCGCCGGGCGATCAAGAAGCCGCTCGATCAGGGCGGCTGGAGCATCTTCTGCACCACCTGGGAGGGCCTCACCTTCACCGATCCGGGAAGCTTCTACCCGATCTTCGGCACCGGCACGCATCCCGGCTGGTTCGGCTGGTACAAGAGCGCGAAGATGGAATCGCTGCGCGATGCCTGGTTCACGGCACCCGATCTCGCCGCGCAGAAGAAGGTCGCAATCGCGATCCAGAAGCTCGTCTGGGAGGAAGTTCCCTACATCCCGCTCGGCCAGTGGTTCCAGCCGATCGCCTTCCGCGATACGATCAGCGGCATCATCCGCGCGCCGTTCCCGATCTTCTGGAACGTCCGCAAGGCCTGAGCCCGCCGCGCGCGGACGGGGACCGGCCGATCCGGCCGCTCTGTCGGGGCGGGTCCCGGGTCACGAAGACGATGCGTTATTGGAGCGGATGGTGGGCTCCCGCAGGTGGAGCTCATCGAGCAACGCCCTGAAGAAAGCCGTCCCCATCGCGTCCACGTCCAACGCGGCCGATATGCGCGCCCCCTCAGGCCGGCGGTTGTCAATGCGGATGAGCCAAGCCGCTTCGATCAGGCCCTGGTTCCAGAGTGGCGCCCTGCGGATGGCGATCTTGCGAAGATTCGATTCAAAATGGTCCGCCCATGTGGTGCCGTCGTGGCGTAACGAGTCCTGGGCCTCGTCGACAACGACGGCATAGCCGATCACGAGTTCCGGCGAGAGCTGCTGCACGTTGGCGGTTTCCCCCATGAGATCGTCAAGTCGATTTGGAACCGCGCCGGCAAGGTTCTTCAGAATTGACTTGAGGGACACAAGCAGCCGGGGTTTGCCGGCCAGCACATAGGCGAGATCCCAATCTTTTTGCCGGCCACGCCCACGAATTCCGACCTCATTGGCCTTGCCGCCGCGCACATCGGGGAGGCCCTCGCGCTCGAATGCCTCTATGCAGTATCTCGCCAGCATATCGAGCCGGCCGGGACCCTGTGTCGGGCGACGGAGGAGGTCATCCACTGCCGCGGCGAGGGTCAGCGCCATCAGACGAGGGTGGCCAACTGGCAGCTGAAGAAACGCGGCTGGCCGGCCTCCGTGGCGATGCGGGCCCGCGCGAGATCGAGATACCTGGGCTCGATTTCATTGCCGGTTGAGCTTCGTCCCGTCCGGATCGCGGCTACACTCGTGGAGCCGATCCCGACGAATGGATCGAGGACCGTGTCGCCCGCGAACGAAAACATGCGAATCAACCGTTCCGCCAACTCCACCGGATACGGTGCCGGATGCCCTTCGCGGGTTGACGCACCTCTCAGGTCCACCCAGAAGGACCGGAACCAAGCCTGCATTTCCTCCCTGGTCAACATCGAAAGGGCTTTTTGGAGCATGCTCGTCGTGCGGTATGTGCCTGGCTTGCGCATGAAAATTATATACTCGACATCGTTTTTCACGACCGCCCCAGGTTGATATGGCTTTCCGTAAAATCCTGCACCGTTCCCCTGGACCTCTGTAACGCCATTGGCGATCTTGTGCCAAAGGATCGGCGTCAGGCAGTCCAGCCCAAGGCGCCTCGCGCGCACCTCGATGTCGGCGTGCAAGGGCATGATACGGTGCCTGCCGCCCCGCTTGCGCGGGATGCACACGTCGCCGACGATGCAGCAAATGCGCCCGCCCTCGACGAGAACGCGCGCGCAGTGGCGCCACACCTTGTCGAGCTCATCGAGGAACCCATCGTAGTCGGCGATGTCGCCGAGCTGGCCGCTCCGATCTTCGTACTTCTTCAACGTCCAGTATGGCGGGGAGGTCACGACCAAATGTACGGAGCGATCCGGTACCCAGCGCAGGTCGCGCGCATCGCCAAGATGCAGCCGATGCGTCGTGATGTCGAATGGAGCGGGCCATGGGCGCGTTCGGTATGTCCTGTTGGCACCCCGAAGAGCAGCAAGTCCAGCGGAAGTATTGTCTGTGACCGGCAATGCGAGGGGCGCTAACGACTGAACCTCTTTCGGTGGCTCGCCGCCGCGCGCACGCCGATCCGGCTTCCGCGCGCTCCCCCGGAGCGGCAGTTCGCCTTGGTTCCGCATTCCCAACCCTGACTCGGACACTTCGCGATTCTTGCTCATGCAGGGGTCAACGTTCAAGGGGTGCCCGGCGGACGC
Organism: Pseudomonadota bacterium; assembly: GCA_021816925.1. Lineage (GTDB taxonomy): Bacteria > Pseudomonadota > Alphaproteobacteria > Acetobacterales > Acetobacteraceae > JAKAWQ01. The sequence goes on along the minus strand of JAKAWQ010000004.1, from coordinate 9,903 downwards.
CCGCGGACTCCGTCCAAGCCACTTGGCCAAGACCGAATTCGTTGATAACCTGATGGAGTTATGCGTGCCGGTGCGGCGCAAGCCGGCGCTGATAAGAACGGGCTCCGCACCAGCGGAACGAGAATCGATGGGAGGAGACGCCGATGCGAGAGTCCCCGAAGCCACTCTCACGAAGGCGCGCACTTGCCGGCGCGAGTTCGGCCGCGTTCGGCGCCGGCGCGCTCCTGGCCGGCAGATCCGTTCGGGCCGCCACCGCCCCTGCCCTGCCCCGCCTCAACGATCGCGGCGGCTGGCCGGACGAGGCGCCCGATGCCGCCGATCTTCCGCCGAACGTGCCACCCTGGATGCAGACGCCCGGACGGCCGCTCTCGCCCTATGGGATACCTTCACCGCACGAAAGCGCGGTCGTACGCGTGCCGACGAACCTGACGCCGACTGCGCTGGCCTCGTGGAACTTCACGCCCCTGCAACACCTGCACGGCACGATCACGCCGAACGGCCTGCACTTCGAGCGACTGCATGCCGGCGTGCCGGACATCGATCCCGCACAGCACCGGCTGCTCATCCACGGCATGGTGAAGCGCCCGCTCGTGCTGAGCATGGACGATCTGATGCGCTATCCCTCGGTGTCGCGCATCCACTTCCTCGAATGTTCGGGCAACACGCTGACTGAATGGCGCGCGCCTGTCGGCAAGACCGTGCAGGTCACGCACGGCCTCTTGAGTTGCGCCGAATGGACCGGCGTCCCACTCGCCGCGGTGCTGGATGCGGTCGGGGTCGATCCCAAGGCGAAATGGGCCTTGGCCGAAGGCGCCGATGCCGCCGCCATGGCACGCAGCATTCCGGTTGCGAAACTCTGGGATGATGCAATCCTCGCCTTTGCGCAGAACGGCGAGATGCTGCGCCCCTCGCAGGGATATCCGCTTCGCCTTCTCCTCCCCGGTTTCGAAGGCAACACCAACATCAAATGGCTGCGACGGCTGAAATTCGGCACCGCACCCTTCGAAACCTATGAGGAGACGGCCTACTACACCGAGCTGATGAAGAGCGGCCTGGCACGCCAGTTCAACTTCGTCATGGAGGCGAAGTCCGTCATCACCTATCCTTCCGCCGGGCAAAAGCTAGGAAGGCCCGGATTCTGCCAGATCACCGGCCTCGCTTGGTCCGGCAACGGTCGCGTCAGCCGCGTCGATATCTCCACCGCCCGCGGGCAGCATTGGCAAAGTGCGGAGCTGCAACAGCCGGTGCTTTCCCGCGCCCTCACGCGCTTTCGCTTCAACTGGGAATGGACCGGCCGGCCCGCCGTGTTGCAAAGCCGCTGCTTCGACGAAACCGGTTACGTGCAGCCCACCCTCCCGCAACTCGTCTCTGCGCGCGGCCTCAACTCCGTCTATCACATGAACGCAATCCAAAGCTGGCAGATCGCCGCCGGCGGCGAGGTGACCAATGTCCACGCGTAATGGATTGTTTGTCGCCGTCGCGCTCGCTCTCGCAGCGTTTCCCCTCACCAACGTTGCTGCGCAAAGCCCGCCCGCCCCGCGCTTCGGAACCAGCGCGACGCCAGCGGAAATTGCCGGCTGGAACATCGATGTCACCCCGAATGGCGCCGGCCTGCCGCCCGGCAGCGGCACTGCTTCCGTCGGAGCGAAACTCTTCGCCGCAAACTGCGCCACCTGCCATGGCGCCGAAGGTCAGGGCATCCCGGTGCCCGGCCACGGGGTCTATCCGCGCCTTGTCGGCGGCATCGGCACGCTGAAGAACAACCTCCCGATCAAGACCGTCGGCAGCTTCTGGCCCTATGCCACCGGCGTCTTCGATTACATCCGCCGCGCCATGCCCTTCACCCATCCGCAATCTCTCACCGCCGATCAGGTCTACGCGCTGACCGCCTTCATCCTCTGGAAGAACGGCATCATCGTCGAAGACGCGACGATGGACGCGCACACTCTGCCTGCCGTGAAGATGCCCAACGCGCACGGCTTCTTCACCCGCCCGCCGCCCGAAACGGCCAACATCGCGCCGATCGAGACGCCGCCCTTCCGCCCCTCGCCCTGACTGCGTTCTCCCCCGCTCAGCCGCCGCGCCCGACAGGATAGCCGCGCGCCCGCCGGCTCGGCGGCTGGCTGCACCCACTCCGTCGCTCCAAGTGAAACCTGTCCGCGCGACAACAGAATAATGAAATAGGGATAACGTAACGCGCACCCTGTTGCCCCCGGCGCGGAATCTCCGGAGGATGCCTTGGATCGTGATGTCCGTGAGGCGGCAAGGGTGTCGTGTGCCCGCTTGAACAGGACTGCAGCGGTGCTCCTGGTTGCGATCCTTGAAAGCGGCCAGGGGGAGCCGCCACGCAGGCAATGCCGCCGCAAGCCGGCGGTGAGACGGCGGGGCGGCAAAGGTCGCGAGCGCGCGTGATCTCGCAAACGAGCACCGCGGCAGACGAGGCGATCGCGCGGCCGATCCGCATGGCGAACCTCTTCTGGGTCGCGCTGGCGCTGGCGGCGATGGGCGCAGTCATCGCGCGCGGCAATCTGTGGTTGCTGAACTTCACCCACGTCCTCGCCGGCGTGCTGTGGACCGGCATCGATCTCTTCATGGGCTTCGTGGTCGGGCCGATCCTGCGTGCGGTACCGCTGCCGGTGCGCCGGGCGATCATCTGCCGACTGATGCCGAAGATGCTCTTCCTGATGCCGACACTCGCCATCATTACCGGCACGGCCGGCTATGCATTGGCGGATCGGCTCGGCTTCCTCAAGGCCGCCTATCCCGCGTTCTGGTGGGTGGTGGCGGCGCTCGTCATCATCGGCGTGCTGACGGTCCAGGGCCTGGGACTGCTGCTGCCGACAAACCTCATCGTCTATTTCGAATTGCGCAAGCCGATCCCCGATCTCGCCCGCATCGGCCGCCTGATGCGTCGCTATGTCCGCGGGGTCGCTCTGCAGGGTGCGTTGCAGATCGCCATCCTGCTGGTGATGGCTAGGTTCGTCACCGGTCTCTAGCCACGCGCGACACAGAAAAAGGGAACTTGTCATGTCGCAACCCGCTTCGCCGCTCACCGGTCCGCAGTCGCTGATAGAGATGCAGTTCGCGATGATGCCCTCGCGGGTACTGGCCGCCGGGGTGCAGTTGGACCTGTTCTCCCGCCTGGCCGACGGCATCGACACGGTGCCTGCCCTCGCCGTGGCGGTCGGCGCGAGTGAGCGCGGGCTACGGATGCTGCTCGATGCGCTCGTGGCGCTCAGGTTGCTCGCCAAGACCGCCGGGCGCTACGCGCTGACCCCGCTCGCGCGTGCCCATCTCGTGCGTTCGAGCCCGGATTATGTCGGAGCGATCCTGGAAACCGACGACATCTGGAACGCCTGGAGCCGCCTCACCGAAGCAGTGAAGACCGGGCGTCCGGTGGACGCGGTTGAGCGGCGCGCGCGGGCGGAGACGTTCTTCCCGGTGTTGATCCGGAGCCTCCACGTGACCAACCGTGCGCCGGCCGAGCGGCTCGCCGCCGCGCTCTCTGCCCATCGCGCCGCATCGCCCCGTGCCGTGCTGGACGTTGCCTGCGGCTCCGGGGTCTGGGGCATCGCGCTCGCCGAGGCGGATCCGGCGGCCCGTGTCATCGCGCACGACTTCCCCGCCGTGCTGGCAAAAACGCGCAGCTACATCGCCCGCCATGGGCTCGCCGGGCGCTTCGACTATATGCCCGGCGACCTCAACGAGATGGATTTCGGCATCGATCGCTTCGACGTGGCGATCCTCGGCAACATCGTGCATTCCGAGGGCGAGGCGTCCTCGCGCGCGCTGTTTGCCCGCCTGCACCGGGCGCTCCGGCCCGGCGGGCGGCTCGCGATCGCCGACCTCGTGCCGAACGAGGAGCGCACCGGCCCGCCGGCCGCCCTGCTGTTCGCGCTCAACATGCTGGTGAACACCGAACGCGGCGATACCTTCACGCTCTCCGAATATACCGCCTGGCTGCACGAGGCTGGCTTCGCGCGGGTGGAGACAGTCCCGATCGGCCCGCACATCGGCACCGATGCCTCGGCGATCCTCGGCGTGAAGGCATAGCCCGAGGCCAGGCGCACGCCGAAACGACCGCCGTCAATCCCGCGCCGGCGCCGCGCGCGCCCGCTCTCCGGCCGCGGCGAGTCCGGCGCCGCCCGTGCCCGCCGCCTCGCGATACACCGTCGCGAACAGCCGCTCAACGGCGGCGCGGTCCACCGGTTTCGTCACCAGGCTCACCGCGAAGAAGACGACGAAATTAGCGCAAAGCGCGATGAAGCCCGCGTTCACGCCGAACAGCGGATCGTGCCTGGTGATGAGCAGCACCGCTGAGATTGCCCAGCCGACGAAGAGGCCGGAGACCGCCCCGGCAAGCGTCGCCCGGCGCCAGAAGAGGCCGCCCACCACAACCGCCGGCACGAGCTGGGCGATGAAGTCGTAGGCGACGAGCAGAACAACGACAATCAGGCTCGGCGCCGCAAGCGCGAGATAAAGTGCCGCCGCGGTAAGCGGAAACACGAGCCAACGCGAAAGCCGGAACACCCCCCCCTCGCCGGCGTCCGGGCGGAACTTCGCATAGAAGTTGCGCGCGAGGAGGGTGCAGGAGGTGACGATGATCGGCCCGGCCGGCACCAGCGCGGAGAGCACGGCGGCCAGCGCGAAGAGGGCCATGAACCAGGTCGGGAAGGCGCGCAACGCGAGGAGCATCACCACGTTGTTCCCGGCCACCTTCTGCCCTGCGAACACCAGGATGGCCGCGAAGCCGATCGTGATCACTGCGACCTTCACGATCTGATAGAGCGGCATGAAGACGGCTTGCAGCTTGAGTGTGCGCGGCCCCTTCGCCGTGAAGGCGACACCGAACCATTGCGGCCACATCCACATGCCAAGCCCCGTCAGCAGCACGGTCGTCGCGAACCAGAGGTTGCCGAGCTTGTGTGAGGGCCCGGGCATCGTGATGCGCACCGGAATCTCCGTTGCCAACCGGTGGAACATCGGCCCGAAGCCGCCGAAGAAGCGCAGCGGCACGACGAAGAAAAGCGTGCCGATCGCGATGAACATCAGCACGTCTTTTATCACCGATTGCAGCGCGTTCCCGCGGATGCCGCCGAAAAAGACGGCAAGCGCCAGCACCGCGAACCCGATCATCTCCGATGCCGGCAGGTTGATGCGCCCGCCGGTGACAACGTTGAGGACCGCGCCCAGCCCTTCGATATTGAGGTCGATATAGGCGATCATGATCAGCGCGGTCGCGATCGCGACGAAGATGCCGAAGCTCCGGCTCTGGTAGCGGTCGGCAAGGAAATCCGCCTGGGTGACGTAGTCGAAGCGCTTGCCGAGCAGCCAGAGTGCCGGCAGCACGAAGAAGCCGAGCGCGTACCCCACGTCGTTCGTGCCGACATTGTAGAAAACCCCGCCGCCCTTCGCGTAGGCGAAGCCCGCCAAGCCGAGGAAGGTGAAGGCGGTATAGATCTCCGTCCCCAACAGGAACCAGACCAGCAGAGGGCCCATCAGCCGGCTGTTCAGCACCCAGCCCTCGAAGCTCTTCGATGCCGCCGCACCGCCCTGGATGCCTATCCAGGTGACCAGCAGCACGCCCAGGGCAACGACGAGGAGGATCACGCCGGTTGCATCGATGCTCATTGCCGCGGCTCCTCGATCCCGGATCCCACGCCCCCGCTTGCACGATCGACGAGATAGACGATGCCGAGAATGACGAGGCTCAGCACCGGCACGAGAACGAACCAGAAATAGAGCGGCGGCATGCCGAGGATGAACGGCGTCGCGCGGTTGAAGTAAAGCGCCGGTCCGGCCACGTAGAGCAGCGTCACCAGCACGAAGCCTGTGAGCCACGCGACGATCGAAATTCGCATTCCTCCCTCCCGCGGGACCGGCATCCCCGCGCGCCGCACGCTGCGGATTCGCCCGCCGCCGATACCATGCAAACGCATCCCACGCTAGCCGGCCGAGGTCTTTGATCTAGATCAATCCCCCAGGCGCTCGAGCCTCACTCGAGCGCGGGCTCGATCACCGGCACGCCAGCTCTTTCTCCGCGCATGCCGATGAACGGCGTCAGCGCCGCGTCGAGAAGGCAGATCGTTCCCGCCACGGCGAAGGCGTCGAAATAGCTCCCGGTCAGCGTGCGCACGTATCCCGCGCCCCAGGCCGCAACGGCAAACGGACCGATCAGGCCGTAGAGCAGCAGGTTCACGCCGACCGCACCGCTGATCGTCGCGTCCGTCCAGCCGAATTCGTGCTCGAGGCGGCAGGATCAGCACGCCGGGCGTGGCGCGCACGCCCGCGCCCCCTCCCCGTCACGGCGCTGCGACCGGAACGTGAAAGACCGCGGGCACCCACGCAAAGCAGCACGACCGGCTGCGTCGAAAAAATGCATGTCTACGCTCACGAGATCGCGAGCAGCCGCCTCGCCGACAATACACCAACGACCCCCGGCCCGGCGCGCGTTGTCATCACCCACAAGTGACCGCAAGGCGCAGATCGTTCTCGCGTGCGTGCTTGACAGCGCAGGGAGCGGATCAGGCATTGTGGCATAGCGCTTCCGAAACAAACGAAAAGGGGAGAACATGAATATTGGAGGTCTTCACGATGGTCAGATTGCTCTTCGTTCTCTGCGCGCTGCACGGCACCACGTGTCACCGCGTCGATCCGCTCTACCAGGCGATGTCGGCTCTCACCTGCAATATGCGCCAGATCACGTTCTATGAGCAGTGGGCCGTGGAAAATCCGGAGCTGGTCGCAGGCCAGCGGCTCAAACGGACGCTGTGCGTGCCCGCCCAAGCCATCCAGGTCAAGATCTGACCCGACGGATTCGGTCCGCCAAGTCCTCCGCCGACCACGAGAGCATCAGCGCCCTCGCCCGTGCGGGCCACGCCGGGCAACGCCCTCACACGAGCTGGACGGCCTCCCCGCTCCCCACGTCCTGACCGGTCGGTTCCGCCGCGGTCTCCCGCACGGCGGCCAGCGCGGCTTCGCGCGCCTCGCCGAACGTGCCGACGCACCAAGCCGCCCCGAGCGCCTCCTGCGCACCGCCATCGCCGAGGAACGGGTCTCCGGGCGGCCAGAGGCCGAGCAGCACCGACACGTCGCCGAACCGCTCGCGCAGGCGGCGCACGAGCAGGCGAAGGTGCGTCGGATTGCCGGCAAAATCGAACGAAAGCACGGCCGCCATCACCATACCGTGCGCATCTAGCGCCGCGATGCGGGCGCGCGAGATGGCGTCGTTCGGCACCACGCGCGCCTCGATGCCCCGTCTGGCGAGCAGCACGGCGAACATCGCCGCCGCCACGTCATCGAAAGCGCCCCGTCCGGCCACGCAGAGAACGGCGCCCGCGGACGCCGCGACCCCCGGCGCAGTGGGCGGCGTGCCGGCGGCCCCGCACACATGGACGAGGTCCATGGCCGCCTGCCGGATGCGCAGGGTTTGCTCTTGCGTCAGCACACCGCGCCCCGCATCGCGCGAGGCGATGCGGAGACCCTCGCGCATCACCTGGTCGTAATATTCCGCCAGCGAGTGATGTTCGAGGAACCGCTCGGCACTGTCAGCAGCCTCGTCCGGGTCGCCCGCCAATAGTCTTTGATAGAAACTCTCCATCGGCGTCAGCGCCGGCCCTTCGCCGAGCAACACGTCGAGAAAGCCGAGCGGTTCCACGTGCCGGCTGAGCACGACGAGGCAGAGCGTGATCGGAGTCGACAGCACGAGCCCGATCGGCCCCCAGAGCCAGGTCCAGAAGATCGCAGCCACCACCACGCCAAGAGGCGACAATCCCGTCGAGCGGCTGTAGAGCATCGGCTCTACCACGTTGGCGATGACGACCTCGGTGGCGATGAACAGCCCCGCGGTCCAGAACGCCATCGTCCAGCCGTGCCCGACCGCCGCGGCCAGCAGCACCGGCAGCACCGCCGCAATGTAGGAGCCGACATAAGGGACGAAGCGCAGGAGCGCGGCCATCGAGCCCCACAGCAACGGGCTCGGCACGCCGATCACGAAGAGGCCGGCGCCGATGATCACGCCGAACGTGCAGTTCACGCCGAGCTGGGCGAGGAAATAGCGGCTGAGCCGCTTTCCCGCCTCGTCCATTGCCGCGGTGGCGCGGAAAAGATCGCCCGCCGCGAGCAGGCGGATCATGCGGTCCCGGAGATCGTCCTTCTGCAGCAGGATGAAGGCTGCGACCAGGAGCACGATGCCAAGCGAGGCGAGTGGCCCGAGCACCGGGGTCAAGATCCGCTGGCCGATCGCCAGCGCGGAGTTGGTTTCGGAACGCGTGATGATAACCGGCACCGGCGCCGGCCCCCCCGAGGCGAGCGCCGCTGCCCTGCCCTGCGCCGCTGCCGGTAGGGGTGCGACCGGTCCCTCCGGCGTGCCGAGGCTTTCGATCCGCGTCACCACCGCGCTGATGCGCGCGGGCAGAACCTCGCCCAGCAGACGCTGCAACGCACCCACCTTGCCGCTGATCGTCGTCTGATAGAGCGGCGCGCGCGCCACCAAAGCCGCAATCTGCGTGCCGATCACCGCGCTTCCCGCCACGATGATGCCAAGTGCCAGCAGCATTGCGATCAGCGCCGCCCCGACGCGCCCGAAGCGGAGCCGGCGCAGGAGCGCGACCAGGGGGCTCAGCACAAAGCTCAGGAGCACGGCGAGCGTGATCGGGATCAGCACCTCCCGCCCGATCGAGAGCGCCGCCACTGCGGCCACACCGATCACGACGCCGGCAAGCGCGCCTACCCCGGCGGCCCCGCCGGGGATCGCACCGCGCGCAACCGCCGGCGCCGGCGCGGGTAGAGCCGGAGCCGGGACAGCCTGGACCGCCGCGGAGCCCGGCGTCGCGGTCGCATCCGGCTCAGCCACGCCGCCCTCGCGACATTCCCTGAAGCGACATCAGAAAGCTCCGCGCCCCGCCCTCCGTCATTCCCGGCATGATACGGGAGGCGGGCCCGCCTGCCCACAACCACCGCTTGCCGTTATCCTCGCCACCCGCCATCCGTCCCGGCCATCACCGGGCGTTCAGGAACCGCCGCGATGCCCTGGGTGTTCCTCGTTCTCGGCATCCTCGCCGCCCTCGCCGAGCTGCGCGCCACCACGTTCTATCTCGCGGCCGCTCCACCGCGAGCGACCGCAGCACCCTCCCAGCGGCGATCGTTCCCCTGCGTCGCGCCTCGCCCGACCTGGGCGCCTCCGGCACACCCCCCAGTCCACGGACATCACCGTCCGCATTGTCGACCGCCGAAGTGGCACGTCGCACCTCTGCGGTCATACGCTCACATTCGGCACCACTCAGCGGTTGTGCCGTGCGGGGCCCGAATCAGGGTTTCGGTCCCGCCGAAAAGCGGGATTGCGAGATCAATGCGCGCAATGAAAACGTCGGCGGACTTGAACTGCGCCGAGGCACGGTAGGTTTTCCCATCGTCCGGACTGTAGAACCAGCGCCTCCCCAGCGTTCCGGACCGCTGGCGTGCAGGTCCAAATGATGGCCAGGCCACAGAGCGGGCGCTGCCGCAGCGCCGGATCGGGATTGTCCTTGTCACGGACCAACGGGCCCTCGGGATCTCGCGGAAACCGCAGCCAAAGGATCCGGCCGCACAGCAGGCCGGCGCAGTCGAAGATCTGCACGGCCACCCTTCTCTCCATGAGCCACACGCCCTGCGGAACGGTCGCCGAAGCCTCGGTGCGCGGATCCACAAGAACAGTGATCGCTGCCACCAGCAGCGCCGCTCGAACCAGTAGAGGCAGCGAGCGTACGCGGATTGATACCAACCTGCCTAAAGCCTGGCCCGTGCCCACTTGCGGGAGCCGATCGAGCGGATGCGGTTTGGGTCTGTGATGAGGGAAGTCCAGGCGCTCTTGCAGGCGTTGACGATTGCCTCGTAGCTGTCCCAGACCAGGGCACAGAGCTTGTT
>JAKAWQ010000120.1 GCA_021816925.1 Pseudomonadota bacterium | reverse complement strand
AACGGCCCCAGCGGCATGAAAATCGCCGCTGGGGACCGAGGAAAGGGCGGGAAGCAGGTGAAAATCGCCGACCTAGGGCGAAAAGGAACGGGCCGGACTGCAAATTGGCGGGTTTTCCCGCAGCCTGCTAGGCCGCCTCGACCCGTGGGTGTTCGCGCGCGAGAAGGGCTGCCGCACGGGCGGTGGCGCGCAGGACGGAGCGGAAGAGGGTGCGCATGCGCTCGGGCGTGATGTCGGGCGCGCTCCGCGAACGTTCGGCTGCGGTTTGCATCAGCCGCCCGCGAGCAGCCCCGAGGCGGCGGCGCGCTTGCGCGAGGCGGCCATGCTTTTGGTCACCATCAGCGCCGCGGCGAGCGCCTCCTTGCCGGCTGCCGCGCCCACCACCACGGGGGATTCGCCGCGCACCGCCGCGGCGAAGGCCGCGTGCTCGGCGGCGAGCGAATCGTGATCCTCCCACGCGCTCTCGGCAATGCCGAAACCCGGCAGGCCCGGCAGCGGCGTGCCGCCTGCGCCGCGGCTGACCAGCGAGAGGCGGCGATTGACGAAATCGACCGAGATGTAGCCGGCTTCCGCGAACAGGCGCATGCGCCGTTCGGTGCGGAACGAAATGCGGCTTGCGGTGATGGTTGCGACGCAGCCATTGGCGAACCGCAGGCGCGCGTTGGCGATGTCCTCGTGCGCGCTCGCGACCGGTGCGCCCACGGCATCGACGCATTCGATCGGGCTGGCGACCAGCGCGAGTATGAGGTCGAGATCGTGGATCATGAGGTCGAGCACGACGGAGACGTCGGTGCCGCGCTCCTTGAAGGGTGCGATGCGCACGGCCTCGATGTAGAGCGGCCGCTGTATGCGCGGGGCGAGCGCACGGAAGGCGGCCGAGAAGCGCTCGAGATGCCCGACCTGGAGCACGCGCGCGCGGGCCGATGCGAGGGCAGCGAGACTATCGGCCTCGGCGAGGGTGGCGGCGATCGGCTTTTCGACGAGGACGTGCCGCCCGGCCTCGAGAGCCTCACGGGCCAGCGCAAAATGGGACTCCGCCGGCGTGGCGATGATGACGGCGGCGGTGGCGGCGAGCAACTCCGGCCAGGAGAGCGCGGGCGCGCCGGCCTCCGCCCCAACCGCATCCGCCCGCTCGGCGTGCCGGTCATGCACGCCAACGAGTTCGAAGTCCGGTCCGGCCGCGGTTTTGAGCGCGTGGAAACGGCCGAAATGCCCGCACCCGACCACTCCGACGGCGATCCCGCCCTTACCGGGTTCTGTCACCGCAAGCCTTGCTCAGACTGCGGCAAGGGGTCGATTGGCGCGCGCCAGAACCGCCTCGAACAGCACCTGGCAGCCGGCGGCAGCCTCCTCGGGGTGCATGCTCTCCGCCTCGTTGTGGGAAAGACCATCCTTGCAGGGCGTGAAAATCATCGCCGTCGGCACGCGCGTGGCGACATAGACGGCATCGTGCCCGGCACCCGAGACGATCTCGCGCGCCGGCAAGCCCAGCTTTGCGGCGGCGCGGCGCACGAGTTCGATACAGCCGGGATCGAACGGCTGGGCAGGGATGCGGAAAAGTTCTGTGAGCGTCAGGCCGAGGCCTGAGGCCTCCGCGATCGCCCGGGCCGCGGGCGGAAATTCATCCGCCAGCCTTTCAACTTCTGCCATTTCCGGGTGCCGGAACTCGACCGAGAAGCGCACCTCGCCCGGAATCACGTTTCGGCTGTTGGGGAAAACATGGAGTTCTCCGACGGTGCCGCGACCATTCTCGCCCTGGGCGCGCATCAGCCGCTCGACCAGCAGGATGATGCCGGCTGCGCCGGCCAGTGCATCTCGCCGTGCGGCCGGCGGCGTTGTGCCGGCGTGCGATTCTTGGCCGACGAGCGTTACATCGTACCAGACCTGCGCCTGCGCACCGGTGACGATGCCGATCAATTTCTCTTCGCGTTCCAGGATCGGGCCTTGCTCGATATGCAGCTCGAAATAGGCATCCGCCGGAAAGGCCGCGGCCGGCGCAGTGCCGCGATAGCCGATTTCCGCAAGAGCCTCGCCCACGCTCACGGCCTCGGCGTCGGTCAGGGCGTAGGTCGTTTCGAGCGGGTAGACGCCCGCCCAGACGCCGCTTCCCATCAGGGAATGGCCGAAGCGGCTGCCTTCCTCGTCGGTCCAGTTGACGAGCTCGAGCGGGGCCTCGGTCGCGAGGTCGAGATCGTTCAGGGTGCGCATCACTTCGAGCCCGCCGAGCACGCCAAGCGCACCATCGAACTTGCCGCCGGAAGGCTGGCTGTCGAGATGGCTGCCGAAGAGCACCGGCGGTCGGGCGGGGTCTTGCCCTTCGCGGCGGGCGAACATGTTGCCGATCGCGTCCACGCGCACGGCAAGCCCAGCCTCTTGGCAGAGGCGGCGGAAATGCTCCCGTCCAGCGCGGTCGACGGAGGTGAGAGTGAGCCGTCGCACGCCGCCCTTTGCGGTGGTGCCGATCTGGGCCATGCCCATCAGCGCGTCCCAAAGACGCGCGCCGTCGATGCGCTGGTTGGTGCTGGTGCTCATAGGGCGCAACTCTCCTGCCTTCGCGCATCTTGCTCGCGGAGACGGTTCCTGCAAGCCTCCGGGGAAGAAGGAGACGCCGCAATGCACGGCCACTCTGGCGTTCGGCGCCGCGCGCTTGCCGCGCTTGCGGTTACGGCTATGCTCGCCGGTTGCCAGCTTCCCGACCAGCGGACATTCGGCGCCGCGCCCGATCTGCCGCCCGCCCCACCGCGGCCTGCGGCGGCCAAGTCTCCACCGGCCTGGCCGGGACCGCCGCCGCTCGCGACGATCCAATTCGCCAACCGTTCGGCTGATTATGTCGGGCCCCTCGGTGCGGCCGTGCAGGCCGCGGAGGCACGCAAGCCCGACGTCGTTTTTATGATCGTCGGCGTAGCCCCAGCCGGCGGGTCGCCGGCGGCGCAACAGGCTGCGGCAGCAGGTGCCGCAAAGGCAGCCCGGGCGGTGATGCAGGCGATCGAGCGGATGGGAGTGCCGGCAACGCGGCTCCTGCTTGCGGCTCGGACGGATCCCACGGTGAAAGCCCAGCAGGTCGAGGTCTATGTCCGTTAGCTCCGGCGCGAGCGTGGTGCGCGGGCGTCAGGCGGGGCGGGCCGAGGGCCTTACCCTGCTGCTATTCACGGTCGTCGCGTGGGGCCTCAACTGGCCTGCGCTCAAGCTCGTGCTCCAGCATCTGCCTCCTTTTTCCATGCGCACGGCGAGCGCGCTCGCGGCGGGGATCGTGGTGATGCCGCTCGCGCTGCTACGGGGCGAACGGCTTCTTCCACCGGCAGGACAATGGCGCCGGCTGCTGGTTGCGTCCTTCCTCAACTATACGTCCTGGCTCGGTTTCGTTTCGGTTGCGCTGGTGTGGCTGCCGGCTACGACCGCCGTGATCATCACGTACACGATGCCCATCTGGGCGGTATGCCTCGCTTGGCCGGTGCTCGGCGAACGGCCGAAGCCGGTGCATCTGCTGGGGCTTCTGCTCGCACTCGGCGGGGTTGCGGCCGCGCTCGGCGGAGGAGCCGGCCCGCTCAGGCCCGGGACGCTTCCCGGGGCGGCGGCAGCACTCGCGGCGGCGGTGCTCTTCGCGCTCGGCTCGGTGGTGACCAAGCGCGCACCCGTCGCCCTGCCACCCTTGGCGCTGGTGGGCTGGCAGATCCTGCTCGGAGTGGCGCCGATAGCGATGCTTGCGGCGCTGTTCGAACATCCGGACTTCTCGGCGCTTTCCGGCATCGACTGGCTGGCGCTCGGCTATACCAGCCTCATCGGGTTGGTGCTTTCGTATCTCTGCTGGTTTCGCGCGCTCCGGCTCCTGCCGGCGTCGGTTGCCACGACCGGCACGCTGCTCGTGCCCGTGATCGGCGTGTTCAGTTCCGGGCTCCTGCTTGGCGAGCCACTGGGGGCGGGGCAGATGCTGGCACTTGGTTTGACGGTTGCAGGCGTTGCGCTGGCGGTGCGGCGATAGGCGTGGAGGCGATGCCGATCACCACGACGGACGAGGCCCGGCCGCTCCTTCGGCTGAGGCCCGGAGCAGCGCGGCGCCTCAAGGCGGGGCATCCCTGGGCGTTCAGCAACGAGATCGTGATGCGGCCCGAGATGAGGGCTCTGCCGCCCGGCGGTCTCGTCCGGCTTGAGGGAGACGACGGGGTGCAGTTCGGCACCTTCTTTTACAATCCGGGCAGCCTGATCGCGGCACGCCGGCTTGATCCGGACCCCGAGGCAAGGATCGACGCCGGTTGGTTCGCGCGGCGACTCGCCGAAGCGATCAACCTGCGTGGCCGCTTCTTCGACACTCCGTTCTATCGCCTTGTGCATGCCGAGGCGGATCGGCTGCCGGGCCTCATCGTCGATCGGTTCGGCTCGTTTGCTGTCGTGCAGGCGAACGCGGCAGGAATGGATCGGCGGCTGCAAGAGATCGTGGCGGCCCTCCAGGCCGCGCTGCCGCTGGTGGGCATTCTCGCACGCAACGACTCCTCGGCGCGGCGCCTCGAAGGGCTCGATCAGGAGGTTCGGATGCTGAGCGGCGCGGTGCCGCAAGATGTGATCGTCGAGGAGGGTGGGGTTAGCTTTCCGGTCGATCCGCTCGGGGGCCAGAAGACCGGTTGGTTCTACGATCAGCGCGAGAACCGGGGACGCGTCGCGGCGCTTGCGGGCGGGGCACACGTGTTGGACGTGTACTGCCATACCGGCGGCTTCGGAATGCGTGCGGCCGCGGCCGGGGCGGCGCACGTAGTGCTGGTGGATACCAGCGCGCCGGCGCTGGCGTTGGCCGAGCGCGCGGCGTTGCGCAACGAACTTCATGTCGAGCTCCGACGGGGCGAGGCGTTCGCGGCGATGGCTGAGCTCCTTGCGGCAGGTGAGCGGTTCGACATCGTCGTCTGCGACCCGCCGCCCTTCATTCCCACGCGGAAGGATCAGACGAGCGGATTACGCGGCTATGAGCGGATGGCCCGGCTGGCGGCAAGGTTGGTGGCGCCGGAGGGTTTCCTTTTTGTCGCCTCGTGCTCCCATCATGCATCGGCGGAAGCGTTTGGCGCGGCGATCGCACAGGGGCTTGCGCGGGCTGGCCGGAGCGGGCGCATCGTGCACGCCGGCGGCGCAGGCCCGGACCATCCGACGCACCCGCATCTGCCTGAGAGCGCCTACCTCAAGGCGCTGCTGATCCAGCTCTTCTGACCGCGGAGGGCATACCGCGAGGGCGAGCGGACAAACCGGCCGTTGCCGATGGGCGTGAAGCCGTCTATGGCAAGACTCCGACTGCGATGCTGCCGATGGGGCCGGCGAAGAGGCCTGCGGCGCGACAAAAGGGGATGGCGTAGGTGCGAAGCAGGGTCTCGGCCGAGGCCGAGCGGTCGGTAGGCAATGTCCGTACTTGGCGGCTTTACCTCACTCTTCTTCTCTTGGGTGCGCTCGTGGGCTGCGGGGGGCCAGGGAAGCGGGTCGCCGTGCCGCCGCCGGCTCCCGTCTTTTTCGGTGCTGTGGTCTCGCCCGAGCGCTTGGCCGGCGAGGTGGCACGGCAGGTGCTTGCCGATGGGGGTGATGCCGCTGATGCGGCGGTGGCGCTCGGCTTTGCGCTGGCCGTTTCGCTGCCCTCACGGGCGGGACTCGGCGGCGGCGGTGCGTGCCTCGCCTACGAGCCGGCGCCGGCGGGGCCGGGGCGAGGGAGGCCCGAGGCGATCCTTTTTCTTCCGAAGGCGCCCGCGGGCGGGGCGGTGGGGGACCGGCCGGCAGCGGTGCCGATGCTCGCCCGCGGGCTTTATCTGCTGCATGCGCGTTACGGCCGGCTACCGATCCGCCAGCTCGTGGGCGAGGCGCAGAAGATGGCCCGGCTCGGCATCCCCGTTTCCGCTCCGCTCGCCCAGGATCTTTCGGCGGTGGCAGGGCCGCTGTTGGCCGATCCGGCGGCGCGCGCGGTGTTTGCCGGCCCCTCCGGGGCTCCGCTGGCTGCGGGCCAGACCCTGTTCCAACCTGAGCTTGCGAACACCCTTTCGGAACTGCGCCTCAACGGCGTGGGAGATTTCTATCAGGGACCCCTAGCAAGGCGCCTTGCCGCAGCGGCGAGCGTGGCGGGCGGCGGACTGGCGGAGCAGGACTTCACGCGCGCCGTTCCGGCGATCGGCACTCCGATCGAGCTTCGTGCCGGGGTCAACAGTGTCGCCTTCCTGCCGCCGCCGGCCGACGGCGGGCTCGCCGCTGCGGCTGCCTTCGCCGATCTCTGGCGCAGCCCTCAGGATCTCGCGGGGGCCGCTGGGCGGGCACTTGCGATCGCGGCGCGCTGGCGCGCCGGAGGCGTGACCGCGGAGCAACTCCTCGGGACGAAGACCTTGGTGCCGGCCAGTCTGCCGCCGCTCCCCGCCTCGGCTGCCTTCGCTGCACTCGACAGCGCGGGGGGCGCGGTTGCCTGCGCGGTGACGATGAACAACTTGTTCGGCACCGGACGGATCGCACCGGGAACCGGAGTCCTGCTTGCGGCTGCTCCCGGCACCGAGCCTCTGCCGCTGCTTTCGGCGGGGATCGCCTGGAACAACAACATCCATGCTTTCCGTGCCGCCGTGGCCGGTTCGGGGCAGAATGCGGCGGCCATCGCCGTTGGCTTGACGATGGCGGATACGCTGCGTTCGCGGACGCTGGTGCCTGTTGCGGTTCCTCCGCCGGGAGTGGCGCAGATGATCGCTTGCGGGCATTTCCTGCCCGGCAACGCCGCATCATGCGGCGCGGCAGCAGATCCGCCCGGAGCGGGGTTTGCCCTCATCAGTCGCTATGGCGGCCGGGCGGGGGGAAGCTGAACGGGCGTGACGAGGAAGTGCGGATGGCACTGAAGACGGGCCGCGGTGCCGCCGCGCCACCCTTCATCGTGATGGATGTGATCGCAGCGGCGAACGCGCGGGCGGCAGGTCTGGCGCCCGGTGTGCCTGGCATGATCCGGATGGAGGTGGGCCAGCCCGGAACCGGCGCTCCGGCCTGGGCGGCGGCGGCAGCGCGTGCGGCGCTCGCGAGGGGAGGCCCGCTCGGCTACACGGAGGCGTTCGTCCGGCGCGGTCTCAGAGTCTTCTCTGATTGGGGTTGTCGGGGTCAAGCTGCTTCTCTCGCCTCATGCCCTTCCTGCGGGTCACTCGCTTCTCTTTGCGGTCGGCGCAGGGCCGCCGCATGATGGGGTCAGGAAGGTGCAGCGTCTCGATCTGTCTCGCGACCTTCGGGGCAAGAACGCGCGTCACCTTCTGACCGGCCTGCTGCGCCGGTCGGTGTTCGGCCGGCTTGCCGGCTACGAGGACGTGAACGACGCCGATCGGCTGGCCCACGATCCGGCGATGCGAGCGGTGG
>JAKAWQ010000119.1 GCA_021816925.1 Pseudomonadota bacterium | reverse complement strand
CGCGAGCTTCAGCCACTCCTCCCGCGGGCGCGGGCTCAGATCGCCGAGCGAGCACACCGTCCTCTGGCGGGGTCCTTTCGGCGTATGAACCGATTCCACCAGCAGGTAGCTGACGTACGTCCTACCCTTGTAGGACCGCGTCGACTCGCGGATGTACGTGTGCCACTACGTATCGATAATCAGCCAGATTACAAGCGTAAAGTTCTACTATTCTAGTCACTACTTTGCGAATCCCCAGCCCACCTGCAGGCTCGTCCCAGCAATTTCAAACGCTTCCAGCCGCCCGCAGCCGTGCCGCCGTCAAAAATCGTCCTTAAAAAATGGAAGTTGGGCTAGGACAGCGCGCGAGCGGATCAGGATAGACGGCGGCGGCTATCGGCGTGAACACCTGCGCGCACTCGCCCAGCGCGTCGAGGTCGCCGACCGCGAGGTCCGCATCATGGGATCGAAAGGCGATCTGCTCAGAACCCTCGCCGCTGCGTCGGGCGCAAAGCCGGCTACCGCCGGCGTTCGCAGTTCTGTTCTGAAGTGGCGGAGAGGGTGGGATTCGAACCCACGGTACGCTTGCGCGTACAACGGTTTTCGAGACCGTCCCGATCGACCGCTCCGGCACCTCTCCTGCGGCCTTGTTCGCGCCCGCCGGCGGATCCCGGCTGCGCGCTAGCCGGCCCGCGTTATAGGTGCCGCGTTGCGGAGCCGCAACCAGGTGGCCCGCTCAGCGAAAGAAGCGGAGGAACCAATCCGCAATCGCCTCCGGATCCTCCTCCGCCAGGTAGTGCGTGGTATCCACCGGCCCGCCTTCCACACGGCCGCTCGCATACTGTCCCCAGAGCGCGAGCGGGTCGTCGAACCGCCCGACCTTTCCTTTCTCGCCCCAGAGCACGAGCAACGGGCATGCAACCTTCAAGCCCGCCGCCCGGCTGGCCCGGTCATGCTCGAGGTCAATCCCGACAGCGGCGCGATAGTCCTCGCACATGCCGCGGACCATGTCCGGGTTGCGCGCCGCGGCGAGATAATCGGCGAGCGCCTCGGGCGCAAATACTGCATCAGGGGACTTCCCTCGCGAGGTATGCGCACGGAACCAGACCTCGGAGGCCGCGCTGATCACCATCTCCGGGATCGGGTGCGGCTGGGCGAACCAGAACCAGTGATAATAGGCGAGCGCGCGTGCAGTGTCGGCACGCTCGAAGTTCTCGATCGTCGGCACGATATCGAGCACCGCGAGCCTCTCCACCGCCTGCGGATGATCCAGCGCCAGACGATGCCCGACGCGCGCGCCACGGTCGTGCCCGGCCACCAGGAAGCGTCGATGACCGAAATGACGCATCACCGCAACCGCGTCCCCGGCCATCGCGCGTTTCGAATAGGGCGCATGATCGGCGCGGGCGGGTGGCTTGAACGAGCCGCCGTAGCCGCGAAGGTCCGGGCAGACCATCTCGAAGTGCCTCGCCAGGAGCGGCGCCACGCGATGCCAGGAAACGTGCGTCTGGGGATTGCCGTGCAGAAGCAGGAGAGGCGGGCCGGAGCCGCCGTGGCGCAGCCGAATCGGCCCCTCCGGCGTCGGGATCTCCGCCAGCATGAACCCTTCGAAGAACATCAGACGCTTTCCCGCTTCAGAAATCGCCCGCTGCCCGGCGCAGCCAGCACCCTTTCGCCATCCCAGATCACCCGCCCGCGCAGCAGCGTCGCCGCGACGCGCGCACGCATCCTTCGTCCGTGACAGGCTGACCACCGTAGTTCCGG
Source organism: Pseudomonadota bacterium (assembly GCA_021816925.1). Classification (GTDB taxonomy): domain Bacteria; phylum Pseudomonadota; class Alphaproteobacteria; order Acetobacterales; family Acetobacteraceae; genus JAKAWQ01. The sequence goes on along the minus strand of JAKAWQ010000119.1, from coordinate 5,631 downwards.
CCGATCCTGGATCATCGCCTCGTCGAACACGAAATCGCCTTCCTCCAGCACGAGGAGATCGCAATCAGAGCCGGGGCGGAGCGCACCCTTCCGCGGATAGAGACCGTGCAGCTTCGCACTCCGCTCGGCACCATAGGTCGCGAGCAGCGTGGGCGAGAGGCCACGCTCCGAGAAGAGCGTGAACAGTAGCGGCGCGAAGCTTTGCAGGCCGGTCAGGCCCGCACCGCAGGCGAAGATGTCAGGATCGGTCTTGCGCGCAATCGGCCATGGCGCGTGATCGGTGGAGACATAAGCAACCTTTCCCGCAAGCAGCGCCTCCCAGAGACCCGCGACCTCTGCCTCCGTGCGGAAGGGCGGGTTGCACTTGCCGCGCCCACCGAGCCGCACGATGTCGGCCTCGCTCATACATAAATAATGTACGCACGTCTCACCGCTGGCCACCCCGCCGAGGCGGCGGAACGCCTCCGCGATCGCGAATCCGCGTGCGAGGGAGGAGTGGGCGATATGCACGTGTGCACCGGTGGCGAGCCCCATCTCGAAGATCGCGAGATCGGCCATCGTCTCCGCCAACGGCGGGCGCGTGCGGCAATGCATGATCGGCTGCGTCCACCCGGCCGCCCGCGCCTCCGCCGTCAGCGCCTCGACCAGCTCCTGGTCTTCGTTGTGGATCGCAACCGGCAGGCCGGTCTTCGCAATCGCGCGGAACGCTTCAACCATCGTTGCATGGTCGATACGCGGGAACCGCACCGGGTCGTATTCGTAGGTCGAGAGCTTGAAGGCAGTGATGCCGCCGGCGGCGAGCTCGGGAATCGCGCCGATCCCGCCCGTCTTGCGGATGGTGCCGTAAAGCGCCGTGTCCACATGTGCGCTCCGCTCTACCCAGCCGATCTTGGCGGCGAGCAGGTTCGCGTCCGTGACCGGCAGCGGTACGTCATACGGCATGTCGATAACGGTGGTGACGCCGCCCGCAGCGGCGCTTCGCGTGGTATCGCCGATCGCTTCCCAACCGAAAGCCGAGGAGGTGTGCATATGGCCATCCACCAGCCCCGGCAGCACCAGCCGGTTGCGGAAGTCCAGGATCTCGGCCGCGGCCGGTGGTTCGCCCCGCCCGATCGCGGCAATGCGCTCACCCGCCACCGCGAGATAGCCTTCCCGGATGATCTCGGCGCTCGTCACCAAATCGCCGACGACAACCTTATCGAAGGGGGCGGACATCGTCTGCTCCGTCGCGATCGGCGGGGCGCTTGCCGATGTCGCGCCCGGACCTTACGAAGACCTACGCTAGACCGCGTTCCGCCCGGCGCCAATCTCGCCCCGTCTCCGGCGGAGCTTGAGGAGGAAAACGGCATGATCCTGCATGAGGTCCGGGTGCATGCGGCGAAGGAGCGCCTGCCGCGCGAGGAGCAGCTCGCCTGGAAGATCGCCGCGGTCGCCGCCGACCGCGTCGGTCTCGATCCGGCGGTCGAGGAAATGATCATCAACCGAATCATCGACAACGCCGCGGTCGCCATCGCCGCCATCAACCGCCGCCCTCCCACCTCCGCACGCGCGATGGCGCTCGATCATCCGCGCCGGCGCGGCGCCAGCCTGTTCGGCTTGCCCGCAGCCCGCACGGTGAGTCCGGAATGGGCGGCCTGGGCGAACGGCGTCGCGGTGCGCGAGCTCGACATGCACGATACGTTTCTTGCCGCCGACTATTCCCATCCGGCCGACAACATCCCGCCCATCCTCGCGGTGGCAGAGGCCACGGGGCGTTCCGGCCGCGATCTCCTTCGCGCCATCACCACCGGCTACGAGATCCAGATCGACCTCGTGCGCGCGATCTCGCTGCACAAGCACAGAATCGACCACATCGCCCATCTCTGCCCGGCTCAGGCGGCCGGCCTCGGCACCCTGCTGCGGCTACCTCCACTCACCATCTACCAGGCCGTGCAGCAGGCGCTGCATGTAAGCTGCACCACGCGCCAGTCTCGCAAGGGCGAGATCAGCTCCTGGAAGGCGTTCGCTCCGGCGCACGCAGGCAAGCTCGCCGTGGAGGCCACCGATCGCGCCATGCGCGGTGAGGGGAGCCCGAGCCCGATCTATGAGGGCGAGGACTCTGTCATCGCCTGGCTGCTCGATGGCGCCGACGCGCGCTACCAGGTGCCCTTGCCGGCACCCGGCGAACCCAAACGCGCCATCCTGGAAAGCTTCACCAAGGAACATAGCGCCGAATACCAGGCGCAGGCGCTGATCGACCTCGCTTTCCGCATGCGCGAACGAATCCCCGACTTGGCCGAGGTTGAGCGTATCCTCATCCACACCAGCCACCATACCCACAGCGTCATCGGCACCGGTGCCGGGGATCCCGAGAAGATGGACCCCAAGGCTAGCCGCGAGACGCTCGACCATTCCGCCATGTACATCTTCGCCGTCGCCCTCGAAGACGGCACTTGGCATCATGTGAAAAGCTACACGCCACGCCGCGCGGCGAAGCCCTCCACGGTCACGCTCTGGCGCAAGATCGAGACGCGCGAGGCCCCCGAATGGACCGCCCGCTACCACGCCGCCGATCCAAAGGAAAAGGCATTCGGCGGCCGCGTCGAGATCTTTCTGCGCGACGGGCGCGTCATCGAGGATGAACTCGCCCTTGCCAACGCCCATCCGCTCGGCGAACGCCCCTTCGCGCGCGCCGACTATATCCGTAAGTTTCATCAGCTGACCGAGAAGCTGCTGGCACCGGCCGAGGCCGCGCGCTTCCTCGCTGCAGTGCAGGAGCTGCCTGACATCGAGGCCGGCCGACTCGCCCGACTCAGCGTGGCGCTGCCATCCGGAGCGCTTGCCGAAGCGCGCCCCGGCATCTTCTGAGAACGCGATCTTCCGAAAGTGGAGAAAGAACGATGAGCGAGACCGACGTGCACAAGGGTCTGGTCGGAATCTATGCCGACGTGAGCGCGATCTCCAAGGTCATGCCCGAGTCGAACAGCCTCACCTATCGCGGCTACCCGGTGCAGGACCTTGCCGAGCACTGCCGGTTCGAGGAGGTCGTCTATCTGCTATGGAACGGCGAGCTGCCGAACCGCCGCGAACTGGCCGCATTCGAAAAGGCCGAGCGCGCCGAGCGGCGCATCACCCCGAGGCTCCGTCAGGTTATCGCCGCCTTCCCGCGCCGTGGCCATCCGATGGATGCAATCCGTACCGCTGTCTCCTTCATGGCACTCGAGGACCCGGAAACCGCCGACAACTCGGATGCGGCCACGCGGCGCAAGGCGCTCCGCCTGCTCGCCAAAATCCCGACCGCCGTCGCCGCGCGCCACCGCCTCGGCCACGGCCTCAGGGCCATCGGTGCCAAACCGAACCTCAGCTTCGCCGAGAATTTCTTTCACATGTGCTTCGGCCACGTTCCCGCGCCCGAGGTCGTCAAGGCCTTCGACGTTGCGCTCATCCTCTACGCCGAGCACACCTTTAACGCCTCCACCTTCACCGCCCGCACTGTCGCCTCCACTGAGGCGGACATCTACGCCGCGGTCACGGCGGCGATCGGCGCCCTCAAGGGCCCGCTGCATGGCGGTGCGAACGAGGCGGTGATGCACATGCTGAAGGAGATCGGTCGGCCGGAGCGGGCGCACGGCTGGATCGAGAGCCGGCTCGACCATCGCGCGCTGGTGGTGGGATTCGGCCACCGCGTCTACAAGAGCGGCGATTCCCGGGTGCCGACGATGACCCGCTACGCGGAGCGCATGGCCGCCGTGGTCGGCGACACGCGCTGGATGGAGATCAGCCGCATCCTCGCCGCCGAGATGCTGGCACGAAAGAACATCCACCCGAACCTCGATTTTCCTGCCGGCCCCGCGTTTTACCTGATGGGCTTCGAAATCCCGATGTTCACGCCGATCTTCGTCGCCGCACGCCTTTCCGGCTGGGCCTCACACATCTTCGAGCAGGCCGCCGACAACCGGCTGATCCGTCCGCTGTCCCTCTATTGCGGCGTTGCCGAGCGCCCGGTGCGACCGATCGGGGAACGCTGAAAAGTGCATGCGTTGCTCTGCGGACGCCGGTTCCGGGCAGAAAATGATCGGATCCTTCGGGCAACGGTTGCTTTTTGTTTGACATGCGATGGCGAGAAGCGGAATAGCGGGGTTGTTGTGCCCGTGGCCGATTCGCACATGTGCGATCAACAATTCGCGGATGCACGCAATGAGGAAGGACGGTCCATGGACCGCAGGCGTGTTCGGACTGACCGGCGCAATCCGCGCGGTGCAATCCGGACCAGTACGGGAGCACGATCGGCAAGCGTGCCATCCGGCAGCAGGGCCGGTGCGGTTCTGCGCTTTCGCCGCGTGCCCGGGCCTTGCTCGAATGGGACCGCCGGACTGAAGGCCGGCCTTCGCAGCAACCTCGCGAGTGCCGGCAACGACCGGGTCGTCCACCCTCCGGCGGTACGGTCTGGTCGTTGTCCACACCACCCCACAAAGGAGTTCCACCACGTGAGTAACGAAGAAACCGGCGCGGAGCAGCCGCGCGCCCAGCCGATGGCGATGCGCGCCAGCACGCGCAAGGCCGCCGCCAAGAAGAAAACCACCCGGCGCAAGACCGCAACGCGCAAGACCGGCGTTCGCAAGGCGGCGGCGAAGAAGACCGCCCGGCGCAAGGCGGCGACGCGCAAAGGCGCGGTCCGCAAGACCAGCGCCCGCAAGGCGGCGGCAAAGAAAAGGGCGCCGCGCCGTAAGGCATCTGCCAAGAAGGCCGCTAGAAAGACCCGCAAGACGGGCGCGCGGCGCGCACGCAAGGCCGCAGCCCCGCCGGCGGCAAACGAAACGACGCCCAACACTTCCGAAGGCATGGGCTGAAGGGTTAGCCCCGTCTTTCTACGCAAGATTGACCCTTGCGTGGTCAGGGCGCCTTAGCGGCGCCCTTTTTTTCGCGCGGCCGTTCGACCGATCCGGCGCGCTCCCTCCCGCCGGCGTCTTTCAGTGCCCGTCGTTATCCTCCGTCTCCAAGGCAAGGAGTGCCGCACAGCGTTGCGATCTCGATCGGCCTTGGTTTCCGCCCCGCGCCTCGCTCGTCCTTGCACTCCTTTTCCATCCGCCGTCCCATCCTCGGCAACGCCAACCCACAAGAACGTAGGTCAACTCCATCGCCGGCTGGTATTGCCCGGGCGACAGCCGGTGCCGGGCCCGATTCGTTCTGCTGCCGCCGCTCGAGCCTGCCGTCACGGGAGGGCGGTACGAGCGTTCAATGTCCGGATGCTTGGGTGGGCGCGCCACGGCGTCACACACCGTCGGGCCGGCGCTCGCGGCGCTCACATATCAGAGGGCATTGGCCGCCCAGGCAAGTGTGGCACGCAGATGTCCGGCCGAGCGGCGGGTGAAATGGTTCCCGGATTTGGGACCGGCTGGGTAGTTGGGGTGCGGGATGTTCCGTGATGCTCGACGGAGCGGACGATGAGAAGCGAACGAGACGGAAGGTTGACGTGGCGGTGAAGGCGAAGATCGCCTTGGAGGCGCTGCGGAAGCAGGCGACGGTTGAACCGTCCCGGGTTTGTCGGAGGCTGTTTGGTTTGACTCAGGCTGCCATAGCCAGCTCGTTCAGTTGTTCATAGTAGCGTGCCTCGGCTTCCGCGGGTGGGATGTTGCCGATGGGCGCAAGCAG
>JAKAWQ010000035.1 GCA_021816925.1 Pseudomonadota bacterium | reverse complement strand
CAAGGTCATCCGGTGGGCTCACACATAGCTTGAATCCGAGTCGCCCGCGTCGGGGCAAGCACAAAATGCAACCTCGCCCGGGGTTTTGCCGCTATTACGAAGTGAGGGCCCTCCTGGCGCTCTCGGGCGCGCTCCTGCTGGCGGCGTGTGCCGCGAGCGCAACGAGCCCGGTGGTGACACTGGCGAACGCGCAGGCGGAGGCAGACGCGATCCTCGCGGCGCTGGAAGCGGGCGCGACGGTCTACACGAGCGCGGCGACGACGACGCCTTCGGAGGCGACGGCGGCGGAGAACGTGATCGCGGTCGCCAAGGCATCGGTGGCGGCGTTCGAGGCGCCGGGGTCGGCGGCGAGCGTGGCGCTGCTGGCGGAGACGGTGAGCCAGGATATCGCGGCGGTGCTGGCGGTGATGCCGATCGATCCGGCGACGAAGACGGCGATCGATGTCGGGATGACGATCATCGACGCGCTGATCGCGGGCCACGCTGGCCTCGCGGGCCAGCCGAGCGCGCCGGCGCTGACGTTGCGGCTCGGGCCCGAGGTCGCGCCGGTGCCGATTCCGGCGCCGCACGTGCTGCCGGTGGGGCCGTGAGGAAGGGATGCGCACGCTGCCGCGAGCGGCGCCGGGCGATGCTGGCGCTGCTGGCGGCTGGCACCGCGTGCGTGCTCAGGCGCCGCGCGGCGGCGCGGCCGCCGGCGGGAAGGCTCGATCCGAAGCTGCATGCGTGGTTCGAGAAGGCGACGAACCGCTTTGGCGTCAATTGCTGCGGCGTTGCGGACGGCCGCGTGGTGACCGCGCGGTTCGACATGGCGGTGGGCGCCTGGCGGGTGCTGCTCGAGGGCGGCTGGCAGTACGTGCCGCCGGACAAGGTGCTCGACCATTATCCGCCCTTTCCTGACGGATCGGCGGTGGTGTGGACCGACCACGCGGGGCCGCGTCCCTACATCTACTGCTTCGTGCCGCCGGCGGGTGCGGGCTGATGGCCGACCATTCGGGGATGCGGCTCGGGAAGACGCGGGCGCGGGGGCGGCCTCGTGCGCTCGGCTCGCTCAAGTACTATCTCGCGGAGCCGTGGGGCCGCGGAACGCCGCTGCCGCCCGTTCCTCCGGCGCTCGACCGGAGCGGGGACGTGACGGCGTGGGGGATGCTCGGGAACGACAGGCTCGGGGATTGCACGATCGCCGCGGTCGGGCATGCCGCCCTCCTCTGGAGCAGCCGCGCGGGGCACCCGCGGGCGATGACGCCCGAGGAAGCGATCGCGGGATACGAGGCGTTCGGCTACCGGCCCGGCGACGCGGCGAGCGACCAGGGCGCGAACGCGCTCGACGTGCTCGCGCACTGGAGCGGGGCGGGCTTCGAGATCGGCGGCGTGAAGGACGTGGTGGCCGGGTTCTGCGCGATCGAGCCAGCGTTCATGAGGGACGTGCGCGCCGGCGTGGCGTGGCTCGGGGCGGTCTATGCGGGGCTCGAGATGCCGCTCGCCGCGCAGAGGCAGGAAGTATGGGACGCGCCGGCCGAGCGTTCCGGCGACGCGGCCGCGGGGAGCTGGGGCGGCCACGCGGTGCCGATCGTGGGCTACGGGCCGGAGGGGCTCGTCTGCATCACGTGGGGCGAGCCGAAGCGGATGACCTGGGCTTTCTGGGCGGCCTACGCGAGCGAGGCCTACGGGCTCCTTTCCGAGGATTTCGTGCGGCCGAAAGTGGACTGGGACGCGCTCGAGGCGGACATGCAGGCGGTGAGGAGCGGCCTTTGAGCGCCGGCATCATGGACGCATGGTCCGCGGTCGGCGCGATCTCGGCGATTTCGGCGGTGGTCGGCGCCAGCATCATGGCGATGCTCAGGGCGGCGATGACGCGGGACTTCGTGCGGCGCGCCGACATAGAGCCGCTGGCGCGGGAGCTCGACACGATCCAGGCGAGGATACACGCCACGCCGACGCATTCCGACCTGGGGGCGGTTTCGACGCGGCTGGCCGCGGTCGAGGCGGCCGTCGCCTCGGCGACGACCTCGGTCCACGGGCTCGGGGCGGGAATGAAGCGCGTCGAGCACCTGGTCGATCTTCTCTATCAGCAGCAATTGAGGACGCCGCGCGGTGAGCTTTCCTGAGGTGCTGGCCGAGGACCGGCGGCTGGTGGTGCTGCGGAGCCTCGAAGAGGCGAGCGGCTACAGCCTGAACGAAGGCGCGCTCCGGCGCGTGCTCGACCATTTCGGGCACCGGGTGGGGCGGGACGTGCTGCGAGCGGATCTGGCGTGGCTCCGGGAACACGGCCTGGTCGCGATCGAGGAGATCGAGGGCGCAGGAGGCGCGCTCTGGATCGGCAAGCTCACGCAAGGCGGCCTCGACGTGGCGCAAGGGCGGCTGCATCCGGGCATCGCGCGGCGGGGACCGTGAGATGCGGCCCTCGAGCGTGGCGCGGCTGCCCGACGAGATACGCGGACTGATCGGCAAGCTCCGCGGGCAGGGACGGACGATCGACGAGATCATGGCGCGACTCCGGGAGATGGACGCCGAGGTGAGCCGCTCGGCGCTCGGGCGCCACGTGAAGGGGCTGGATGCGCTCGGCGAGAAGATGCGGAGGAGCCGGGCGGTTGCCGAGGCGCTGGTGCGCGAGCTCGGCGAGGCGCCGGAGAGCCGGACGGCGCGGCTCAATATCGAGCTGCTGCACTCGGCGATCCTCGACGTTTTCATGAAGGCGGCGGACGGAGAGGAGATCGAAGAGAGCGGGCAGGCGGCGCTCGCCGGCGATCCGCAAGGAGCGATGCTGCTGGCAAAGGCGCTGGATCACCTGGCGCGGGCGAGCAAGGGGAACGTGGAGTTCCTGGCGAAGGCGGAAGCACGGGCGGCCGAGCGGGCGCGATCGGCGGCGGCGGCGGCGGCGGAGAACGTGGCGCGGAAGCAGGGGATCAGCGCGGAGACGATCGCGGCGATCAAGAGCGGGATCTTCGGAGTGGCGGCGTGAGCGCGCTTACGGACTTCGCGGCCATGCTGGTGGCCCTCCTGCGGGAGTCCGAGCCGCTGGGCGTGGGAAGGCATCTGCTGAGGCGCGACCTGATGGAGCTTCTCGAATGGGCGCGGGCGCATCCGGAGAGCGTGAGCGAGGAAGGCGCGGAATGAGCGCGGCGCCGGAGCTGCTCCTGCCTTACCAGCGGCGCTTCCTGGCGGCGGCGGACGCCGAGCGGGTGGTGGTGGTGGAGAAGAGCCGGCGGACGGGATTTTCGTGGGTGGCGGCGCTGAAGGCGGCGCTGACGGCGGCAGCGCGGGAAGGCTCGGACGTCTTCTACACCGGCTACAACCTCGAGATGGCGCGCGAGTTCATCGACTACGTGGCGGAGTGGGCGCGCTCGATCGAGCCGGCGGCGGCGGAGGTGAAGGAGAGCTTCTGGAGCGATCCGGAGCATCCGGAAAAGGCGGAGAAGGCCTACCGCGTGGAGTTCCGGTCCGGCAACAAGGTGCTGGCGCTGCCTTCGGTCGCGCGGGCGCTCAGAGGGATGCAGGGGCTCGTCATCATCGACGAGGCGGCGTTCCACGACGAGCTCGAGGAGCTGCTGAAGGCGGCGTTCGCGCTCCTGATCTGGGGCGGCAGCGTGATCGTGATCTCGACGCACCAGGGCGATCTCAATCCGTTCGCGGTCCTGGTGAACGACGTGCGGGCGGGACGGCGCCCCTACTGGCTGCAACGGGTGACGTTCGACGAGGCGCTCGAAGAGGGGCTCTACAAGAGGATCTGCCTGAAGAGCGGGAAGGCCTGGAGCGAGGAAGGAGAGCGCGCGTGGCGGGCGGAGATCATCGCGTTCTACGGCGACGGCGCGGAGGAGGAGCTCTTCTGCGTGCCGAGCCAGAGCACGGGAGCCTTCCTGCCGCTGCCGCTGATCGAGGCGCGGATGGAAGAGGGCGCGGCGGTGATCAGATGGGAGCCGGAGCCGGGGTTCGAGCTCTGGGCCGAGCATCTGAGGAGGGCCGAGGCGGCCGAGTGGGCCGAGGATCACCTGGCGCCGGTGCTGAGCGGGCTTCGGGATGAGCCGCACTGCTTCGGCTTCGACGTGGGACGGCGGGGCGATCTCAGCGTGCTCTGGGTGCTCGCGATCGGCGAGCGGATGGTGCGGCGGACGGTGCTGGTGGCCGAGATGCGCGCCGTGCCGTTCGGCCAGCAGCGGGAGGTGCTGTGGCACGTGATCGGGAAGCTGCCGCGGTTCCGGGGTGGGGCGATGGATGCGACCGGGCTCGGGATGCAGCTTGCCGAGGAGACGGTGCAGCGGTGGGGGAGCCGGGTCGTTCCGGTGATGCTGAACGAGCCCTGGTATCGGGAGAACATGGCGGCGTGGAAGGCGGCGTTCGAGGACGCGACGATCACGCTGCCGAAGGACCGGGAGATTCTCGGCGACCTGCGGGCGGTGAAGCTGGTGCGAGGCGTGGCGCGGGTGCCGCTGGCGACGAAGGACGAGGAGGGGAAGCGGCGGCACGGAGACGCGGCGATCGCCTCGGCGCTCGCCTATGCGGCGAGCCGGGCGGACGCGGAGGTCTATGAATATCGGGCGGCGCAGCGCGAGAAAGAGGAAAAGCGCTGGCAGGAGCGGCCGGACGAGGAGGCGGAAGACCGGCGCGAGCCGGGACGCGCGTGGCTGCCCTCCTTGCGCGGGCGGCTTTACGGATGAGCTACGCGGCGAGGAGTGTGCCGCCGGAGCGCGAGCGGGAAGCGCAGGACCAGGAGCGGGCGGAGCTGGCGGGGATGCGGGAAATGGTGCGCGAGCTGGCCAAGGTGCCGATCGCGCGGACCTCCGATCGGCGGTTCGTGACGGAGATGCAGCGCTTCGACCTGGCGCGGGCGAGCGCGCTCACGCGGGCGAGGATCAGGCGCCTTGCGTGGAAGCACCGGCGGGCGCTGCCGCGGATGCTGGCGCCGCGGGCGAACCCGGACGATCCGATCGTGAGGGCGTTCGATGGCGCTGATTGACCAGTTCGGGAATCCGATCCCGAGAGCGGCGATGGCGGGGCTCGGGAAAGAGACCGCCGGACCCTCCGCGTTCTCGGCGCGGCCGCCGTTCGAGGGGCATCTCGCCTACGGGATGGCGCCGGAGCGGCTCGGCGTGATCTTGCGCGCGGCGGACAGCGGCAACACGCACGATTGGATGATCCTGGCCGAAGAGATCGAGGAGCTTTTTCCGCACTATGCGAGCGTGCTCGGCAAGCGCCGGCGGCAGGTGGTGCAGCTGCCGATGACGGTGGAAGAGGCGCCGGACGTGAAGGACGGCCGCAAGCACGCGGATTTCGTGCGCGAGTGGCTGGCGACGGGCGCGCTCGAGCGGGCGATGTTCGATATCACGGACGCGATCGGGAAGGGATATTCCGCGAGCGAGATCGTGTGGGAGACGGCGCCGGGGCGCGTGCGCCCGCTGGAGATCCTCTACCGGCCGCCACGGTTCTTCGAGCTCTCCTGGGAGGATGGCGAGACGCTCTGGCTCCGGACGGCGGCCGGCTTCGCCGATCTCGCGGCGCACAAGTGGCTGCTGCACGTGCACCGATCGAAGAGCGGAGGGCCGGCGAGGAGCGGGGTGACGCGGGCGGTTGCGTTCCTCTGGCTCTATTCGGCCTACACGCTCAAGGACTGGGCGCTCTTCACGCAGGCCTACGGGCTGCCGGTGAGGGTCGGCACCTACGGGCCGGCGGCGAGCGAGAGCGACAAGCGGGTGCTCTGGCAGGCGGTCAGCCAGATCGCGGGGGATCTGGCGGCGATCATCCCGGAGAGCATGAAGATCGAGTTCGTGGAGGCGAAGGCACGGGAGGGGCACACGCTCTATTCCGATCGCGGCAACTGGCTGAACTACGAGGTGAGCAAACTGGTGCTGGGATCGACGGCGGCGACGGACGCGATCCACGGCGGCCACGCGGTGGGGCAGGAGCACCGGGCGGTCGAGCAGGACGTGGAACGGTTCGACGCGCGGCTCTTGCAGACGAGCGTGACGCGGCAGCTCGTGCAGCCGATGATCGCCTTCACGTTCGGGCCGCAGAGCGCCTATCCGCGGATCGTGATCGGGCGCCCCGAACAGGTGCCGATGAGCGACGTGATCGCCGCGGTTGCCGATCTCGGGCCGCTCGGGTTCAAGGCGAAAGCGGAAGAGATCAGGGACCGGCTGCAACTGACGAAGCCGGAAGGAGACGACGAGGTGATCGGCGTGCCGACGCCGGTGCCGGGACTGCCGGGCGCGACGCCGGGCGCCGGAGGGGGCGCGGGAGCGGGCGACGCGGCGAACCCGCTGGCGAAGAGCGACGTGAAAATCAAGCCCAATCCGCACCCGGAGATCAACCCGGCGAGCGATCTCAGGGCGATCGAGGGGATGCGCGGGCTGCTCAGCCGGTTCGCGACGCGGGAGGCGGCCGGCGCGGGGCCGATATTCGACGCGCTGGACGCGCGGCTGGCGCGGGAGGCGGCGGGTGCGCTGGCGGGCATGACGGAGGAGGTGCGGCGAGCGGTCGAGGGCGCGCGGGATCTGCCGGAGCTGGCAGACAAGCTGGCGGCGCTCAGGCTCGACGACAAGGCGTTCGGCGAGGCGATGGCGCGCGGGATGGTGCTGGCGCACCTGGCCGGGCAGGCGGCGCTGATGGACGAGCTCGCTCCGCACCGGAGATAGGCCGTGGCCGACGCCACGGCCGGGATCGGGCTGCCGTTCGAAGAGGCGATCGCCTACTTCCGGCAGAAGATCAACGTGCCGACGCGGCGCTGGACCGACCTCATGAACGAGGCGCACGCGCACGGCTTCGCGGTCGCCGGCGCGGCGCAAGGAGCGATCGTCGAGGATTTCCGGAAAGCGGTTGCCAAGGCGATCGGCCAGGGCACCGGGATGGCGGAGTTCCGGCGCGACTTCGATGCGATCGTGAAGAAGTTCGGCTGGAGCCATACCGGGACGGCCGGATGGCGCGCGCGGGTGATCTACGAGACCAATCTCTCGACCGCGTTCGCGGCGGGGCGCTACGCGCAGATGACGGAGCCGGCGACCAAGGCGGCGTTCCCGTACTGGGAATATATCCATACGCCGGTGCAGTACCCGCGGCTGCAGCACCTGGCGTGGGACGGGATGGTGCTGCGCGCGGACGATCCCTTCTGGGATGCGCACTATCCGCCGAACGGATGGGGCTGCCGGTGCGTGGCGGGTGCGGTGAGCGAAGCGGGGCTCGCCAGGCGCGGGAAGAGCGGGCCGGACGCCTCGCCGGGGACGGCGACGAGACCGTGGAAGAACCCACACACCGGCGAGACGATGGAGGTGCCGATCGGGGTCGATCCGGGGTTCGCTTACAGCCCCGGGAAGGCGTGGAAGGAAGGCGCGGCGCTGCCGGTGCAGGCGCCGGACGTCAAGCCCGAAGGGCCGCGCCAGGTGCTGCAGCTCGAGAGCCTGACCGCGGCGATCGTGCGCGACTTCATGCGCGAGCCGCGAGGAGCGCTCGAGATCGGCAGACTTGGAGACGCGCTCAAGGGAGAGATCGGAGCGAAAAGCGAGAGCGTGCTCTTCAGCGCCGAGACCATGCGCAAGCAAAGCGAGCGGCATCCGGAGATGGAAGCGGAGGACTACCTCGCGGCGGCCGGGCTGCTGGCGAAGCCGGATGCGGCGGTGCGCCAGGGCGAGCGGCGGATTGTCGTCGTGAGGCACGGCAAGCGGCTCCTGCTGGGGGCGGTCAAATCGACGCGGGACCGCGAGCAGAACTTCCTGCTGGCGTTGTTCTGGCTGGAACCGCGGCGCCTGGCACGGCTTCTGGCGCGCGGGACGGTGATCAAGGAGATGGCCAAGGGAGAGATAGAATGAGCGCGCCGATGGGGCCTCGCGGAAACCCCACATATCGCTCCCCCCTCCGGCCGAAGCCGGCGAAGGTGCTACGGCAGCGAGAGTGGCACCGTGTCACGGCGCGCCCGGAGAGAAGATAGGCGCCGATGGCGGGAAGCTCAATCGAGATCCGCTTCGACGATCAGCGCGTGCTGGCGGCGCTCGAGAGGCTCGAGGCCGCGGCGGTTGGCGCGGAGCCGCTGCTGCGCGCGCTCGGGGCGGCGATGGTCGATCAGACGCTCAGGCGATTCCTCGGCCAGCACGGGCCCGACGGGACACCGTGGAAGGGGCTCAATCCGGCGTATGCGTCGATCCGGAGGCCGGGGCCGATCCTGGTGCAGTCAGGCGCGCTCAGGGGCTCGATCACGTTCCGGACCGGGGTGGGGAGCGTGCGGGTGGGATCGGGGATGATCTACGCGGGCGTGCACCAGTTCGGGGCGGTGATCACGCCCAAGGTGAAGAAGGCCCTCCGGTTCCGGCTGGCGCAGGGGCTCGTTGCCGTGAAGAGCGTGACGATCCCGGCGCGACCCTATCTCGGGCTGTCGGGGGCGGACGAAGGCGAGCTGATCGAGGTCGCGGAGGCGGCGATGCGGGCGCTGATCGGTGGGTGAGTTTTTAATAGCCTCTTAAGGGCTGCTAATTCCGCGCTGGAGGCCGGTCGAGGGACGATCGCGGAGCCCGGGGGGGCTCCGAGGAGGGAAGGGCACGGGCGCCTTCCTGAGCGGCGTCCGCGATCGGAAAGGCATTGAGCGTGCAGGGCGTGCGCGAGATGGCCGATCCTGGGCGCGATGGACGTTTCCTCCCTTTTCTCGACCTTGCCCGGCGGGGACCAGGCGCCCGAGTGGCTGCACCTGGTGCCCGCCGGCACTTTTCGCGGGCGCGATGGGCGCGGGCCATACCGGCTGAAGGATCCCGCGGCGGTGATCGAGGCCTCCATGGCGGAGGGGAAACTGCCGATCGACGAGAATCACGCGACCGACTTCGCGATGGAAAGCGGGCGGCCGAGCCCGGCGCGGGGATGGATCGTGGAATTGCAGGCGCGCGACGACGGGCTCTGGGGCCGGATCGAGTGGAACGAGAGCGGGCGGGCGCTGATGGCGGACCGCGCCTATCGCGGGGTGAGCCCCGTCTTCGTGCACGACAAGGAGGGGACCGTGACGCGGCTCCTGCGGGCGGCGCTGACCAACACGCCCAATCTGCCGCAGCTCGCGATGCTGCACGGGGCGGCGCACGCGGCGCTGGATGCCGAGCAGAGGAACAAGCTCGACGCCGATCAGTTCGCGGTCCCGGGCAAGCGGGAGATGCCGATCCACGACGCGGAGCACGTGAAGCTCGCGTGGGACATGGTCGATCGGACGCAAGGGCTGAGCGAGGCCGAGCGGGCGGAAGCGCGGCGGCGGATTCTGGCCAAGGCGAAGAGCCTCGGCCTCGACACCCAGGGCTGGAAGGGAGCGGCGCAGGCCGCGGGAGCAGGCGATATGGATATTGCGGGGCTGCGCCAGGCGCTCGGGCTTGCCGGAACGGCGGACGAGGCGGCGGTGCTGGCGGCGGCGAAGGCGGCGAGCGAGACGGTGGCGCGGCAGGTGGCGGAACTGGCGGCCCTGAAGCGCGATGCGGTGCCGACCGAGCGCGTGGTGGCGCTGCAGGCCGAGCTCGACAAGATCAAGGCCGAGCGGGCCGAGGAGCGCGCGCGCGGGTTCATCGACGCGGCGATCAAGGAAGGAAAGCCGATCGTCGCGGTGCGCGAGCAGCTCATCGCGCAGCATGTCGCGAACGCGGAGGCGACCGAGAAGCTGGTGAAGGGAATGCCCTCGATCCACGCGGGCGGCATCGTGGTGCGGCACGATGCGGCGGACGGGGATCCAGTGGCCGAGCTTTCGGAGATCGACAAGGACGTGGCGAAGAAGATGGGGATCGACCTCAAGGCCTTCGCCGAGCACCGGCGGAAGATGCGCGCGGCGGCGAATGACGGGAGGGTTGCCTGATGGCGCTCACGGCGGGCTTCAACATCGCGCGGCGCGGACCGGGAGGGCGGAACGATTTCGGCTATCCGGTGGCGCCGGGCGAGCAGATCTGGCGCGGCGGCATCGTCTGCGTCAACGCCAGCGGGCAACTGCAACGTATCCAGACGAGCGGCAGCGTGGCGGCGGCCGGCGTGGCGGCGCAGGACTTCTCCAATGTCGGCAACGCCGCGGCCTCGGTGACCCAAGTGGTCGGGATGCGCGGGACGTATGCGCTGACGGTGCCGGCGGCGACCGCGAGCAACATCGGGGCGAATGTCTATGCGACCGACGACGCGACGCTGACCCTGACCGTGCCGGCGACCGGCTTCACGGGCGCGATCGGGACGCTGGTCGGGATCGACGGCGGACAAACCTACGTGCAGATGGTGGGGTCCTAAGCGATGGTGGCGATCACCTTTCCGGCTCTCGCATCGATCAACGATGCGGTGAACCTGGCGTTCAATTCGCAGCTCTACGCGGCGAAGACGCTCTACAAGGAGTTCACCTTCGATGCGACCTCGACGGGCGCGGCGGAGGTCTATCCGAGGCTCGACATGCTGACGGGGCTGCGCCAGTGGGTGGGCGACCGGGTGGTGAAGAGCCTCAGCCAGGAGACCTTCACGATCACCAACCAGACGTTCGAAGAGACGATCGGGGTGAAGCGCGAGGATATCGAGGACGACCGCTACGGGATCCTGACGCCGGTGGCGCAGGAGCTCGGGCAGAATGCGGGGCGCCTCCCGGACCTTCTGATCGCGCAGACGATGGTCAACGGCGTGACGCTGCTCGCCTATGACGGCATCCCGTTCTTCGGGGCCAACCATCCGAACTACACCAACACGGGCGCACCGACGACGGTTGCGAACTACGCGAGCGGCAGCGGCAATCCGAGCTGGTATCTGCTGGACGGCACACGGGTGCTGAAACCCTTCATTTTCCAGTCCAGGCGGCCGTTCCGGCTGGTCGCGAAGTTCAGCCTGACCGACCCCTCCGTCTTCTTCGACAACGAGTTCGTGTGGGGCGTGGACGGCCGGTGCAACGCCGGGCTCGGGCTCTGGCAGCTCGCCTATCGCGGGGACAACATCATGAACCTCGCGAGCCTGCTGGCGGCGAGGACGGCGATGGCGACGCTCCGGCGCCCGGATGGGGCGCCGATGGGGATCGGGCAAAACGGACTGCTCCTGGTGGTGCCGACGGCGCTCTACGCGGTCGCGCAACAGTACTGCACGAACGAGTTCGATCCGCTGGCCGCGACGCTGACGCCGAACACGTTCCGGGGGCTGGCGCGGGCGATCGAGAACCCCTGGCTCAACTGATGGCGCGGACCGGAGACAAGATCGTCATCGTCTCGGCGGTCCATGGTCTGGCGCGGGGGGGCATGCGGCATCCGCGGGCGGCCGAGTACGAGATCGGCGAGATCGGGGCCGAGGCGTTGCGCGAGATCGCGGCGGACCGCGCGCTCACGATCATGGTCGGCCGCCTGGTCGGGCCGGCCGAGCTCGAAGAGCTGATCGGCGCGCCTGAGGGGAAGAAGGCGAAGCGCTGATGCTCTATGCGAGCGTCGATGACATGATCGCGCGCTTCGGGCAGGCGGAGATCATCCGCCTCTCGACGGCGGACGGCGCGGAGATGGTGGCCGTGGTGCCCGATCCGATCGTGCGCGCGCTGGGAGAGAGCTCGGCTCTGATCGACACCTACCTCCGCCGGCGCTACCGGGTGCCGCTGGACGTGGCGCCGCACGAGGTGAGGCGCGCCTGCCAGATCATGGCCTATTACGATCTTTCGAGCGGCGCCCAGAAGCAGCCCTCCGCACAGGCGGCGGCGGACCGGAAGGAAGTGCTCGGCTGGCTGGCCGAGATCGCGGCGGGGACGGTGCTGCTGGATCTCGAGGAAGTGACGGTCGGGGACGAGAGCTACGCGGCGACGAGCAGCCGGGATACGATCTTCCAGCCGACCACGCTTGCTACGACGTTCGGCGAGAGCGGGACGAGCGGCTCGGGCGGGAGCTTCTGGTGAGCGCGGCCAGAGAGAGCGTGGCGATGGTCGATCCCGGACCGCTGTCACGGATCGGGCGCGCGGTGCAGGCGCGGCTGCAGCTCGTATTTCCGCTTGCGAAGTTCGAGCAGCAGTTCATGCCGGCGAAGTTGGGGCCGGCGGAGTGGAAGAGCCTGATGCGGCGGACGCCGTTCGTCGGGCTCGGCTGGGCCGATGTCGAGGCGAACCGCGACGCGGGGCGGCTTTTCGCGGGCGAGAGCCGGTGGAGCGTCTTTCTCGCGACCAGGAACACGGGCTCGGTGGGTGCGAGGTATTTCGGCGACGCGCAGGGGCCCGGGCTCTTTCCGATGGTGCAGGCGGCGGTGGCGCTGCTGCACGGCTGGACGATCCCGGCGATCGGGACGGCGATGGTGAGCCGGGCGGCGAATGTCTACGCCGAGGGCTGGGAAGACGAGGCGGCGATGGCGGCGGTCGATTTCGCGGTCGCGACCGAGATCACGGTCGCCGGCGCGCTGACGGCGCCGGACGATCTCGGGCTCTTCCAGAAACTCGGCGTGACCTGGAACTGGGACGGCGAGGATGCGCTCGTTGGCGACCTGGTGGAGATCGCGGCGTGACGCGCATCCGGGTGAGGCCGGCGCCGGGCAGGCGCGTGCGGCTGCCGGGAGGGAAGCTGCTCAAGGCGGAAGGGGCGCTCGTGGCGCGGGACCTCTTCATCGAGCGGCGGCTGGCGGCGGGCGACGTGGTCGAGGTTCCGGAGGCGCCGGCTGAGAGGGTGCGAGGAGAGAAGAGATGAGCGGCACCACGGCGCCGACGCCGCCGCAGACGATCTCGTTCAACGAGATCCCGTATAGCTGGCAGGTTCCCGGCACCTATGTCGAAGTCAGGCCGAACTACAGCCAGGCGGGGCTGCTCCCCTATCCGGCGAACGTGCTGATCATCGGGCAGATGCTGGCGAGCGGGAACGCGCAACAGAACGTGCCCTATCCGCTGGTGCAGGCGCTGGACGCGCAGGCGTGGTTCGGAGCGGGGTCGGTGGCGGCGGACATGGCGGCCGCGTTCCTGGCGGCCAATCCCTACACGCAGGTCTCGATCATGGGCGTCGGCGACGCCGCGGGCGCGGTCAAGGCGGCGGGGACGCTCACGATCGCGGGGACGGCGACGCAGGCGGGGACGCTTGCGCTCTATGTCGCGGGCAAGAGGATCGCGACCGCGGTGAACGTGGGCGACACGGCGGCGACGGTGGCGGGGAACGTGCTCGCCTCGATCCAGGATGTCACCGGGCTGCCGAACGCGCTGCCGGTGAGCGCCGCCGTGGCGGCCGATGTGGTGACGCTGACGGCGCTGCACGGCGGGACGCTCGGCAACCAGATCGACCTCAGGCTCAACTATCAGCCGGGCGATCTCACGCCGACGGGGATCACGGCGACGATCGTGGCGATGGCCGGAGGGGCGACGGATCCCACGATCACGGCGGCGCTCTCGGCGATTTCGGACACCTGGTATACCGACATCGTGATGGCGTGGAGCGACGCGACGAACACGAGCGCGCTCGAGGCGGCGTTGGAGACGCGTTACAACGCGATGGGCAAGCTCGACAGCCACGCCTATGGGGCGATCGCGGGCACCTATGGGACGCTGGCGGCGGATGCGGCGACACTCAATTCGCGTTTCCGCTCGATCCTCGGCGTGCAGAATCCGCTCAACCCGAGCTGGGAGTGGGCGGCCGCGTTCTGCGGCCAGGCGAGCTTCAACCTGGCGAACGACCCGGCGCGGCAGCTCCGCGGGCTCAGCCTGCCAGGGATCCTCGCGCCGGCGCAAGGAGACCGGTTCACGCTGGTCGAGCGGGAGAACCTGCTGCTCGACGGCATCACGACCTTCAACGTGCAGGTGGACGGCACCGTGAGCCTCGAGCGGGCGGTGACCGAATACAAGACGAGCGCGCTCGGAGTGCCGGACACTGCCTGGCACGACATCATGGTGCCGAAGACGATGAGCCGGATCCGCTACGACTGGGCCGGCTACGTGACGCTCACCTATCCGCGCAACAAGCTCGCCGACGACGGCACGCTGGCGGCGGAATACGACACCAGCGTGGTGACGCCCTCGCGGATGAAAGGATCGTGGGCGAGCCGCTCGACGCTCTACGAGCAGCAGGGATGGATCGAGAATTCGGGCACGACGGCGGCGCAGAGCATCTTCGTGCGCGACCAGAACGACCGCAACCGGCTGAACGCGCGCCAGCAGGTGCAGGTGATCGGGAACCTGATGATCCTGGCCGCCGCGCTCGAGTTCCAGGTGTAAGGAGGGAGCCGTGGCACAATCGCTCGGTGTCGTCGATATCATCTGGGCTGGGCAGAAGCTGCCGATCGAGAAGGGCGCGACCTTCAAGCAGGGCGGCCTGATCAACAAGAGCGTGATGGCCGGCCGCCAGGTGTTCTACTCGCAGGAGATGATGCCGACGGAGGTGAAGGCCTCGACGCCGCTGCAAGGCGGACAGTCAATGGCGGCGATCCTGGCGGCCTCTCCCGGCGAGCTGCAATTCGTCTGCGATACCGGGCAGACCTACGTGGTCACGGGCGCCTTCATCGTCGATCAGGCGGAGATCACGGGCGGGGAAGGCGGCAAGATGACGCTGGTCTGGAACGGTCCGGCGGCCGAGGAGCTAATCAGCACATGAGCAAGGGACTGAGCGTGGAGACGCTGCGCGTGATCGAGGAGACAAACCGCGAGAGCGAAGGAGCGGGTGCCGCGGCGCCCGCTCCATTGCCGCTGCTCGAGGAGGGCACCCAGCCGCGGGCCGAGGAGCTGCCGGAGGGCGCGGTTGCGAGTGCGGCGGGCGTGGAACTGCGGCTGCGGTATCCGGCGGCGACCAAGTTCCGGCGCGGCGACGGGAGTGTGAGGGAAGAAAGATTCGAGCGGCTTTCGTTCCGGCGGCTGACGGGCAAGGATCTGATCGCAATGGGCGCGGCGGAGGCGAACCGCGTGGGCGTGGTGGCGCTCGGGCTCGCGCTCGGGATCGGCGAAGGACGCGCGGGGCTGCTGTTCGATGCGATGGATGCGACCGATTGCGCGGCGGCGTTGAGGGTGATCGGTTTTTTGTCCGGGAGTGGCCAGCCGACTGGCCGCTGATGCTGGCGGCGCTCGGGCGGTATTACCGCTGGCCGAGGGCCGAGCTCGAGGGCTTGAGCGCGCGGGGGGCGGCGTTCTGGAGCGCCGCGGCGAACGGGCTTGAGCGGAAGAGGCGCGAGGAGGAAGGCTGATGGCCGGCGCCGGGGAGATGACGGCGAGCCTGACGCTCAGGCTCCGCGACATGCTTTCGGCGGGCATCGCCGACATTCTCGAAGAGTTCAGGACGCTCAACAAGACGCTGCTCGAGCTCACGGATGTGACGCGCGGACTGCGCGAGCAGCTCGCGGGCTTACGCGCGCCGGCGGCGCTCGCGGAGGGACTGCAAGGGATCGCGACGGATGCCACGGCAACCGCGCGCGCGGTTGCCGGCATCGGCGAGGCGGCCGTGGCCGCGGGCGGCGAAGTGAAGGCGCTGAGCGCGGAGCTGGCGACAGCGAGCCGGGTGCCGCTGGCGCCCGGCGTGACGAAGGGAGGGGGGAAGGGAGCGGCCGCGGATGGGGGCGCCATCGGGGCGCCCGGCGGCTGGGGCGACGCGATGCTCGGCGCCATCGCCGCGATGATCGGGCTTGGCGCGATCAAGCAGTACGCGGACTTCACACAGCCGCTCGGGCACGCGGCGATCACCGAGGGCCTGAAGGGAGCGGCGGCGATCGCCGAGATCAAGCGGCTCCAGGCGGCGCTCCAGTCGCTGGCGCTGACGACCGCGCAATCGAGCCTCGAGCTGGCGCAGGCCGAGTTCTTCCTGGAGACGACACCGCTCAAGAAGCATCCGCGCGAGATCGCGGCGATGCTGCCGATGATGGCGATCGCGGCGACGGCCTACAACGTGCCGGTGCCGGACATGGCGCAGGCGGTGTTTGCGCTGGCGGACGTGATGAAGGTGCCGCAGGCGCAGATGATGAAGGCATTCGGCGAGCTCGCCTACGCCGCCAAGCAGGCGCACTACAACATGGCGTCGTTCTCGGTTGCGCTGCCTGATCTCGGCGCGGCGATGCGGCTCTATGGCGCGACGGGGCTCGAGGCCGTGACGGCGGTCGCGGCGGCGATGGAGCAGGTGGTGCAGTTCCTGCCCAACCAGCAGGCCGCGACGACGGGGATGAGCGAGCTCCTGCATTACATTTCCTCGCCGATGGCGGGAAGGTTCTTCGATCGTACGAAGCGCTCGTGGGACATGCTGCCGTTCGATGTGAAGCGGCTGATCATGAAATACCACGTGCCGGCGCTCGACATCGCGGGCTTCATCAAGAAGGCGCGCGCGGAAGGGAAGGACCCGCTGAACGCGATGGTCGATTGGCTGCACGGGCTCTTCAAGAACATCAGTCCGAAAGACGCGAGCGATCTGCCGTTCGTGCTGGGCGCGCTCTTCCACAACAAGGAAGCGGGCGCCGCGATGACGGCGCTCCTGCTCAACTACAAGCAGTTCGAGGCGACGCAGAAGCTGCTGACGGGGATCGGCAAGAAGACCGTGCTGACGGACTTCGCGACGGCGATGAAGTTTCCTGAAGTGCAGGTGAAACTCTTCGGGGAAGAGATGGCGCAGCTCACGCGGATGCTGGGCAAGGACCTGCTGCCGCTGCTGCGCGGGGTGGTCGCGGGACTGCGGGGTCTGCTCGACGTGCTGAAGGGCGCGCACAAGCTGGCGCCGGGGCTGACCGAGACACTGGTGCAGGCGGTGGCGATCGGAGGGGCGTTCAAGGTGCTGCGGGGGCTGCTGGCGTGGCTGCCGGGGATGGGCGCGAAGACGGCGGGAGCGGCGGTAGCGGCGGGAGAAGGGACGGGCGCCGCGGACATTGCGCTCGGCGTCGGAGGGTGGCTCGCGCCGGAGGTGGTGCTGCCGGTGCTGGGCGGCGCGCTGGTGTGGGGGATGGACCCGTTCGGGCAGAACGCGGCGAACGACAAACGCTGGGGCAAAGGGCACTGGCATTACAGCCTGTGGGGTTTTGGGCCGGCGGTCGAGAACTACACGGCGGCGGCGAAGCACAACGCGGCGGCGGTCGAGGCGAACACGAAGGCGCTCAATGATCTGAACGCCCAGCTTGGGTCGGGCGGCTTCGCTCCCGGCGGGAGCGGTCCGGTCTACGCGCTCGGGCCGGTGCTGGGGCGCAAATGATCGATATCGTCGGGCTGCTCGACACGCTGCTTTCGGCTTCCGTCGGAGGCATCCCGTTTGGGATCGTGGACAGCTCGACGCAGATGGGCAGGCGGGTGCAGCGGTTCCTCTTTCCGGGCGCCGACGATCCGGTGTTCCAGGACCTCGGGCAGCTTGCCGGGCCGATCCAGGTGCGAGGCGTGCTCGCGGGCGACGACTACGCGGAGCAGGCGCAGAATCTGCAAGCGACGCTCGGAGGGCCCGGGCCGCTCACGCTCCGCCATCCCTGGCTTGGCACGCTGCAGGTGGTGCTGAAGCAGCCGGCGACGATCAGCTTCGCGATCAAGGAGCTCCGGATCGCACGCTTCGAGGCGGAGTTCTGGACTTACGAGCAGCCGCCGGCGAGCGAACTGGATACACTCTCGGCGCTGCTCGGCAGCGTCAACCAGACCGTGACGGACGCCGAGGACTGGCTCGCCGGGGTGCTCCACCCGGCGGTGCTCCCGCTCGCGACCTTCGGGTATGCGCAGAGCTGGATCGGCGAGCTTGCGGCGATGTGGACGGGACTGGCGGGATCGGGGCCGAGCGGGGCGGCGATCGGCGCGGCCGCGGCGCCGGCGATCACGGCGCTCGAGGTGCCGACGACGGCGCCGGTGGCAGGATGGGGAACGGCGACGGCGGCGGCGCTAGCGGCGGTGCCGCTGGCGATCGCGGGGGCGGCAGAGCCGCTCGCGCCCGCGGCGGTCGCGCCCGGAGGGCCGACGACGCCCCCCGTTGCAGCCGCGGCCCTGGACGCGACGGCGACGCTGCTCGGCGCGGTGGGCGCGGCGAACGCGGTTGCCGGCGCGCTCTCGCCGGGGCCGGCGCTGGCGGCGGCGATGCAGGCGATCATCGTCGCCGCGGCGGTCGAGGCGGTGAGCGGGGTCGCGTGGGCGAGCCAGCAGGCGGCCCAAGCGGAAGCGGCGCTGATCTACGCCGCGATCGACGCGGCGATCACCGCCGCCGGCGTGCAGGCGGCGAGCGAGCCCGCGCTCGCGGCGCCGGTGTGGCGGGACCTGCTGGCGGTGAGGGCGGCGTTCGCGGCGGACATGTCGAGCCTGATCGGGCGGCTGCCGGCGGTGATCGAAGTCGTGACGCCGGCGGTGCTCCCGGCGTGGCTGATCGCCGAATACGTCGCCGGCGACACGCCGGGCGCGATCTACGCGACCTGGCAGGACATCGTGGCGCGGAACGGGGTCAGGAATCCGGCGCTGGTGCCGAGCGGGAGCGTTGAAGTGCTGGCGCAATGAGCGGGGCAGCGGGAGGCCGGAGGGTGAGCCTCACGGTCGATGGAGGGACGCTCGATCGCTGGACGTCGGCGAGCGTCACGCGCGATCTCAAGGATATCTCTGGAGGGTTCGAGCTCGTCTATCTCGACAGCGGACGCGCCGCCCAGGCGGTGAGCCCCGATCTCGACACCGGCGTGCCGTTCGAGATCGTCCGGGCGGGAATGAGCTGCGCGGTGGCGCTGGACGGAGAGAGGGTGCTCACGGGCTGGATCGACGAGGTGGACGTGAGCTGGAATGCCGACACGCTCGCGGCCAAGGTGAGCGGGCGCGACAAGACGGGAGATCTCGCCGATTGCGCGGCGAGCCCGAACGGCCCGTGCGAGTGGGCGAACCTCGATGCGCTGGCGATCGCGAACGCCATTGCGCAGCCCTTCGGGATTCCGGTGCGCGCGGAGGTGCCGGTCGGCGCTCCGTTTCCGGTGTTCGGGATCAACGTCGAGGAGACGGCGCTGATCGCGATCGAGAAGGCGGCGAGGCAGCGGGCGCTCCTGGTGGTGAGCGACGGGGTGGGAGGGCTCGTGCTAACGCAAGGAGGCTCGACGCGGGCGCCGGCGGCATTGCGGCGCCCCGGGAACGTGCAAGGAGGGGGATACCGCTCGAGCTGGCGGCAGAGATATTCGGACTATTTCGTCAAAGGACAGACGAGCAAGCGCCAGCAGAGGGCGCTTACGACCTGCACGATCACCTCGGCGATCGACCCGCTGATCAATCCCGTGCTGCCGCCCGCGCAGCAGGCGAGCGTGGCCGAGACGGTCACGGTGGCGATGACGGGGCACGCGATCGACCCTGAGATCACGCGCTGGCGGCCGAACGTGCGCGGCTCGCGGACGCAATCGGGGACGGCCTCGGCGCAGGCGCAGGCGGAGTGGGCGCTCCGGGTGGCGAAGGGGATGGGCGAGAACCTCGACTACACGGTGCTCGACTGGCGCGCCGGCGCGGCGAACGCGCTCTGGCTGCCCAACCAACTCGTGAACGTGAGCGACGCCTGGGCGGACGTGGGGCGCGACATGCTGATCGCCGGCGTGACCTACCGGATGAGCGCGCAAGGCATCACGACGAGCCTCCGGCTCGCCGGGCGGACGGCATTCGCGAGGATCGACGAGCCGGCGAAGGGACCGCGCTACATCTTCCATCGCCAGCCGAAGAGCTTCGGGCCGACCCGGACGGGATGAGGACGAGAGATGGCTGACGAGCTCGACCAGGTGTTCGGGGACGTGCGCGGGATCGCGGCGTGGGGGGTGGTGAGCGCGGTCGAGGACGGCGCCGAGGCGCAGACGGTGACCGTGCAGACGGCCGACGGCGCGGTCAGGACCGCGGTCGAAGTGGCGCAGCCGTTCGGGCTGGCGAGCGTGGCGCCGGCGAACGGAGCGCTCTGCGTGCTGCTGGCGGTGGGCGCGGACCCGGCGAACCTGGTGGCCCTTCCGGTTGGCTGTCCGGCGGCGAGGATGGGCGAGCTCGCGGCGGGCGAAGTAGCGATCTACGGCGCCGACGGCAGCCGGGTGCATATCCGGGCCGGTGGCACGATCGAGGTGTGGGGGGCGGCGGCGGTGAAGGTGACCACACAGGACATGACGATCGAGGCGTCCCAGGGCGGCGTGCAGATCACCGGGACGGTGACGGTGACGGGCGATCTCAACGTGAGCGGGAACGTGGCGGACGGCACGGGCACGTTGGACCGGCTGCGGCAGCACTACGACGGGCACGTGCACCCGGATCCGCAGGGCGGCGACACCGGTCCGACCACCGAGCCGGACTGACGGGACCCTGGCTGGCAAGGCATTGAGCGTGCCCTGAGCGGGCTCTCGGGGCAGCCTCAAGGGATGGATATCGCGCTCCTCTATGACCCGGTGCAGCGGCGCTGCGACGTGGCGTTCGCGGGCAAGGACTTCGTGCTCGACCAGACGCCGGCGAGCGCGATGCTGATGAGCCTCTTCGCAGACCGGCGCGCGCATCCCGACGACGAGGTGCCGGCGGGTGCGAACCTCTGGAGCGCGCCGCCGAGCTTCGTGACCAGGCGGGGCTGGTGCGGCGACGGCCTCGATCCGCAAGGGCGGTTCGT
This sequence comes from Pseudomonadota bacterium, assembly GCA_021816925.1. Classification (GTDB taxonomy): domain Bacteria; phylum Pseudomonadota; class Alphaproteobacteria; order Acetobacterales; family Acetobacteraceae; genus JAKAWQ01. Next base: position 18,447 of record JAKAWQ010000035.1, on the reverse strand, counting down.
GGGCTCGAGGCTCTGGCTGCTGGCCAGGCGGAAAGAGAGCGAGCGCACGCGGCAGGACGCCGAGGGGTATGTGGCCGAGGCGCTCGACTGGCTGAACACCGAGCGCAATCTGGCGGTGCAGGTGACCGTGCGCTGGCAGGTGCCGGGTCCTTCCGGGATGCTCTCGATCCGGGTGCGGGCCGGCGAGACGACGCTCGCATTGCAGCAGGCGGTCGGCTGATGCCGTGGCCGGTGCCGCTGCCGGGCGCGATCTCCGGGCAGGCGGCGAGCCAGCTCGAGGCGATGCTGCCGGGGATCGACGCGAGGAGCCCGAACACGGTCGCGACCGCGTTCACGCGGGTCACCGAGATGGGCTTGCAGGATCTCTACTTCTACCAGGCCTATCTCGCGGCGCAGCTCATGCCGGACACGGCGACGGACTGGCTCGGGCGGCATGGCGCGATCTGGGGCGTGGCGCAGGATCCGGCGACGGCGGCGAGCGGGAGCGCGATCGCGACGGGGACCGTCGGGACGGCGATCCCGATCGGGGTCACGATGACGGCGCCCTCGGGCGCGGCCTATGCGACGACCGCGGCGGCGGCGGTCGGGAGCAACGGCAGCGTCGATGTGCCGGTCGCCGCGACGGTCGCGGGGAGCGCGGGGAACATGCCCGCGGGCACCGTGCTCACGATCACGAGCCCGGTCACGGGGCTTTCGCCGCAGACGCTGACGGTGGACGCCAATGGCATCACGGGCGGCCTCGACCTTGAGAGCACGACCGACTGGCAGGCGCGGATCCTGAAGCGGATCAGAACGCCGCCGATGGGAGGGTCGAGCGCCGACTACGAGGAGTGGGCGCAGGCGGCGCTGCCAGGCGTCGAATACGTGAGCGTGCTCGCGAACTGGGGCGGTCTCGGCAATGTGGGCGTCGCGGTCGCGATGACGGGACCGGCGGTGCCGAGCGGCGCGGAGATCACGACGATCCAGGACTACATCGATCTTGTGGCGCCGGTGACGGCGGTGGTGAGCGTGCTGGCGGCGAGCCTCAACCCGGTGAACGTGACGCTGCATCTCATGCCGGACAGCACCGCGTTGAGGGCTTCGATAGAGGCGGCGCTGGCGGTGGCGTTCCAGCAAAATGCCGAGATCGGGGCGACGACCTATCTCGAACAGATCTATGACGCGGTGAGCAGCGGCGATGGAAGCTACGATTTCGATCTGACGGCACCGGCGGCGGACGTCCCCGCGCCGAGCCAGACCGCGATCAACACGCTCGGCACGGTGAGCTTCGTATGAGCCGGACGAGCGCGGAGGTGCTGGACGAGCTGCTGGCGATCTCGCCGCTCGGGGAGGCGCCGACGCAGGCGCCGGACGGAATGTGGGCAACGATGCTCTCGCCGCTGGCGAGCGCGATCAGCGACTGCGAGGCGACGGCGGAGGAGTTCGAGACCGAGATCGACCCGGAGACGGCGCTGGCGCTGTTGCCCGATTACGAGCGCGTGCTCGGCCCCGATCCGTGCGGGCGCGACAGCACCGGGCTCTCGACGGCCGAACGACAGCTTCTCGCCTACCAGCGCTGGAGGGCACGAGGAGGCCAGTCGATCGCGTATTTCGAGGCGGTGGCCGAGAGCCTGGGGACGAGCGTCACGATCCAGACGTTCCAGACCTTTGTGACGGGGCGCTCGACCACCGGGCAGAACCTGATCAACACGCCGCGGCAGTTCGAGTGGCTGGTGACACTGCCGCAGACGCTGGTGACCCTCTTCACGACCGGGGCGAGCGTGACCGGGGACCTCCTCGGCGATTTCGAGGCAGACCCGGCGGTTTGTCCGATCCAGAACGACGCGCCGGCGCACACGCTGCCGGTCTTTTCCTACACGGGGTGAGAGATGGACCGGATCGACGGCGCCAACTACGCGTTGAACGGAGGCCTGAGGCAGTTCCAGGACCAGAACCTCTCGATCGGCCAGGCGGGGACCGAGGTGACTGCGGCGTGGATGAACGATGTCCAGGAGGAGCTGATCGGAGGGCTGATCGCCGCGCTGGGACTGGCACCCACGATCGGCGCGCAGCGGCAGATCCAGCAGGCCCTCTGGCGGAAATTCGGCGGCAATCTCACGACGATCACCGCAACGGCGACGCTGACGGCGGACAATGCGGGGCTGGTGCTGGCGAGCGCGAGCGCGGGCAACGTGGTGCTGACGCTGCCGGCGGCCGCGGGGGCCGGAGGGATGGCGATCCCGCTCACGATCGTGCGGACGGACGCGAGCGCCAACAGCCTGACGGTCGTGCCGCAGGGAACCGACCAGCTGCAGCCCGGAGCGCAGACGACGGTCGGCATCGGCGCGCTCGGGAGGCTGGGGCTGAACGGGGACGGCGCCGGCAACTGGGAAATCATCGGCGCCCGCGCGCTCAGCGCCGCGGCGCTCGTGACGAGCTCGGGGAGCTGGGTGGTGCCAGCGGGGATCACGTTGATCCGGCGCGCGCTGGTGTGGGGCGCCGGCGGAGGAGGGGGCGCCAGCAACAATTCGCAGGCCGCATCCGGCGGCGGTTCGGGCGCCCTCTGTCTGGTGCTTTGCCAGCCGGTCACGCCCGGCCAGAGCATCACGTGCATGATCGGCGCCGGGGGCGCCTCGCAGCCGACGCTGGGCGCGGCGGGCAACAACGGCTCGCAAACGACGATGACCGTGGGCTCGACGGTCTACACGGCCGGCGGCGGGAGCGGCGGCACGGGAGGTTCGACCTCTCAGGGGGGCGGCGCGGGCGCCGCCGCCACGGGCGGCACACTGAATATAGGCGGCCAGCAGGGCGCCACGGCCGGAAGCAGCAGCTTGCTGGGCGCCGGGGGAGGGTCGGCGCCGCAGGGGGGAATGGGCGGCCAGGGTGCGTCGGGAACGGGGAGTCCAGGCACCTTTCCTGGGGGCGGCGGCGCGGGCAGCGGGGGTACCGGGAGCGCGCCCGGACTCGCGGGCGCCAACGGCGCGATCCTCCTGGAGTGCGAGGGATGAGCAATTTCGCGCAGATCGTCGGCGGTGAAGTGGTGACCGTGGTGGTCGCGTCGAGCGCGAGCGTGCTCGATCAGACCAAGACGTGGGTGCAGGTGGACACGCTAAGCCCGGAGCCGGGGATCGGATGGGGTTACAACGGATCGGCCTTCGCGGCGCCGGCGCCTCCCGTGCCGACGTTGGCGCAGCAGGCGGCGGCGGCGCTCGGCCGGGGTGTTGCGGTCACGAGCAGCGGGACGCCGGCGCTCGATGGAACGTATGCGATCGACGCGGCGAGCCAGGCGAAGATCCAGGCGGTCAGCCTCTTCATCGTGGTGAACGGAAAGTTTCCCAGCGCTGTGGCGAGCTATCCATGGCTGGACACGGCAGGAGCCGCGCACCTCTTCCCGACGACGGCGGAGTTCCAGGCGTTCGCGACGGCGATCGCCGACTATGTCGCGGCGCTCGACATGATCATCGCGACCGGCAGCGGGACGCTACCGGGAGAGCCGGTGGCGATTCCGTGACGGGCGCCGCGCGCGGGTGGCTCGGCCAGGTATGGCTGGGGGCGGAGGGGATCACAGAGGCGGCCGACCGGTTCCTGAATGCGCTCGCCGGCGGCCTCGCCTCGCAGACGATCTCGGAGCGGGCCGCGCTGGCGAAGAGCCGCGGGAAGATGTGGGGGTGCGCGCTCTGCCGGTATCTCTCATGGACGGTCGAGCGGCATCATTGCGCGCGCACGCTCGCGGGGATCGAAGAGCGCCCGGCGGCGGCGGTGCTCGCCGGCGTGCAGCTTGCGCTCGCGGCGGCGGCGCTCGCCGGCGCGGTGCGGCTCGCGCAGGCGTTCGTGGCGCATCTTTTGTGACCGACATCAGGATCAAGCGCGGGACGGCGCTCCAGCTCACGATGGTGTTCGCGAACGCGGACGGCTCGGCATTCGACCTGACGCAGGTGGCTCTCAGCGGGGACGTGCGCGACAGCCGCGACAACCTGGTGGGAGAGCTCACGTTCACGCTCGGTGCGCCGGGCGTGGCGACGGTGACCGTGGCGGATACGAGCACGTGGCCGCTTGGGCTCTTGCGGGCGGACGTGGCGATCGTGAGTGCGGGATGGCAGACGCTCTCGGAGACGATCCCGATCTATGTCGATCGGCCCGTGACGTGGGCGCTCCCTGATCCGGCGGCTCCGAACCCGGTGCTGGGAACATGAGCCTTCCGGCGACGATCACGATCACGCAAGGAGGGGTGGCGCCGGCGGTGGTGATCGCCGAGGGCGCGCTCGACGCGCCGCCGCCGGGAGTGCCGCCCTACCCGCTGAACGTCGATCCGGCCGTGACCTGGATGCTGGTCTGGCAGAACGGGGTGCTGACCTGGGTGCCGTGGGACGCGCCTGGGGCCGCTCCGGAGCTGCTGCTGGAGGGCGGCGCGGGCGCGATGCTGCTCGAGGACGGCACGGGCGCAATGCTGCTGGAGGCGTAGATGAGCGGGACCACGGGGACCCCGGTCTCGGGGATGACGCAGGTCGATTACGCGCCGGGGCTCCTGATCCCGGCGGTCGATATGACGCAGCCGGCGCCCGGCAAGAACGTCGCGATCGTGCTCAGCAACATCGTGGCGGCGGCGCAGGCGGCGGCGACCCCGGGAGGGTTCGTGGCGAGCACGAGCGCGGACGCGGTGACCGCGGCGGGGACGAGCCAGGCGACAGCGACGGCGCTCGCCGCACAGGACAATGTGGTCACGGTCTGTCCGGTGGGCGCAGGCGTGATCCTGACGACGGCGCAGGTCGGAAGCTGGATCACCGTCCTCAATCAGAGCCCGCAGGAGCTCGCGGTCTATCCGCCGGTCGGCGCGCAGTGGAACGCGCTCGGGATGAACGTGGGCGCCCTGGTAGTGGCCGGAGGGGTGGCCGAGTTCAAGCTCTTTACGACGGCGCAGGGGTATACGCGATGAGGAAGACCAGGTGGCTGGTGGCGCTTGCGGCGGCCGCGGTGGCGTGGAGCGTGGCGGAAGGACCGAGTTCCTTCGCCCAGGCGGTGGGTGCGCTGCAGGCGCCGAACAACCTGAGCGAGATCGCGGCGGGAGGCACGACGGCCGAGAGCGCGGCGAGGGTCAATCTCGGGGCCGCCGCCCGCGGGGCGAACGGCGATATCACATCGTTGACCGGACTCACGACGGCGCTGCCGATCGGAGAGGGGGGCACGGGCGCGACGACGGCGAGCGCGGCGCTGGCGGCGATCGGCGGGATCGGCGCGGGGACGATGATCCCGACGACGACGGCCTCGGCCGTTTCGGCTGCCGGGACGACGCAGGGGACCGCGACGTCACTCACCGCACAGGACAACGAGGTGGGCAGCGTGACGGCCGGAAGCGGGGTGATCGTGCCGGCGGCCGATCTCGGCGACTGGATCACGGTGGTGAACGAGGGCGCGAACAGCCTGCTCGTCTATCCGCCGAGCGGAGCGCAGTGGAACGCGCTCGGGTCGAACGTCGCCGGCGTTGTGGTGGCCGGAGGGGTGGCGCAATTCAAGCTCTTCTCGGCGACGCAAGGCTACACGCGATGAGGCGCGCGGCGGCGTGGGCGCTCGCGGCGGCGCTGGCGGGGGCGCCGGGGGCGTGGGGGCAGACGGTCGGAGCGCTGCAGGCGCCGAACGATCTGAGCGAGATCGGCGCGGCGGGCGCGACGGCGCAAGGGACGGCGCGGACCAATCTCGGGCTTGGGTCGATCGCGACCCAAGGCGCGGGCGCGGTTGCGATCACCGGAGGGACGGTGACGGGGGCCGATCTCTCGGGTGCGGACGTGACGGCGGCGAACGGAGGAAGCGCGCAGACGCTGGCGGCGAGGATGGGGGAGATCCTCGATCTCAAGGCGTTCGGCGCAGAGGGGAATGCCATCGAGGTAGTGCCCAACCCGAAGGCGTCGAACGCGGTCTATGGCGCGACGATGACGGCGGGGTCGGCGGTGCTGACAACGACCAATGGCCCGTTCACCGCGGCGATGGTGGGCGAATCGATCGATGTGGGAGGGGCGGGCGCGAGCGGTGGCGTCCTGGCGACCACGATCGCCTCCTATCAGAGCGCCGACCAGGTAACGCTGGCGGCGGCGGCGAGCGCGTCCGTGCCGACGGACTGGATCTCGACCCTGGCGTTCGGGGGCGGCACGATCACGGCTTCTTATGCGCCCGGCGACACGGTGAGCTTCGGGAGCGGCACGTTCGCGACCGCCGGCGTGGGGACGGTCAAGACCACGACCCCGATGGATGGAAGTGTGGCGGCAGGAGGATCGGGGGGAACGGCAGGAACGTGCACGGTCGCCGGCACCTTCGCGGGGGGGAGCGCGCTCAACGGCAATCTCCAGCTCACGGCGAGCGTGACAATCTCGGCGGGCGCGATCACCGTCGTGAATTCGGTGAGTGGGGCGCAGTTCTCGGCCAATCCGCCGACGCTCGGGCCGCTGGCGGTCAGCAACTCGGCAGGGTGCGGGTCGATCAGCGGGGCAACGATCAATGTCGTCATGGGGCCGGGATGGACGGAAGTGACGACGCCGGGGTCCTACACGGTCTTTCCGACGAGCCCGCTGGCGCCGAGCGCGACCTCGGGGACGGGTGCTGGCGCGACCTTCACGCTGACGGAGGGTCAGACCGGGGAGTTCCTGATCGGGCACGACGACACGGGAGCGATCAACGCGGCAGTGGCCGAAGAGAACTTGCTGGCAGGGCTCGGGGTGCCGGCCTGCATCTACGCGCCGCCGGGGAATTACGGGGTGTTCGGGAGCGCGCTCACGCAGTTTGCGGCGACGGTGCCGGGGTGCGTCGTCGGCCGAGGAGGGCCGCTGGCGGCGGCATTCCTGCTGAACCCGACCTATGGCGGCCCGGCTTTCTCGACGAGCGAGGCGTGGCAGCAAAATACAGTCGGACTGAATGCGGCGGCGATCTCGACGTGGCAGTCACCGGGGCTGGCCGGGACGGGACCGACGTTCGCCAACATCTCGATCATGTGCGACCGGGCCGACCCGAACGGCCCGGCGGGGATCATCTTCTATGATCGCAATGACCGGGTGCTCGTGCGGAACGTGACAGTGCAGGAGTGCCCGGGGCGCGCGATCTCGATGGGCGCGCTCACCAAGAACACGACAGTGGCATATGTCCGTGAATCGCGTGTGACGGCGCTGAAGTTGTGGGACGACGGCGCAAGCGGCGCGCCGGTCTTCGAGATCACGTCCGTCGGCAACACCGCCTCGAACGAGATCTCGTGCTCGGATGTGAATGTCTATGCCCCCTTCAGTCAGGGCGTTTGGATCCACTCGGGAGGAAATGCCGCCGCCTATTCGATCAGGTGCGACGGTGTGCGCGTGGAGGGGCAGGAGAACAATCCAGCCGGGGTGGCGACGGATCTGGTTGAGCTTGGCGATACGACGAACACGGGCTCGACGGTGCAAGATGTGCAGCTCTCGCATCTTGACCTGATCGATCCTTATTTCGGGGCATCTGCTCTCGGTATCTACGCGGCGACATCGGCGGCGCAGCCGTACGGGATCAGGGCAGCCGGATACATCGGGGGTGGCATTCCCTACGGCGCTGGGCTCGATGTGCAGGCGGGGAGACTCGACAGCTTCCGGTTCGGGAATATCGCGGCGGACGGCTACGATGTGACGATCGGCGCGGCGCCGGCGGGAGGGGGGACAGTCGGGACGCCCAATGTCATTGCGGGGGCAGGCGCCAGCAGCTGGACGTGGAGTATCGCGGCGAGTGCGGAGGGATCAGTTTTCTCGCCAGTGCTGGCAGCGGGGCAACCAGGTGCACCCGTGCCGGGGATGCTGCTGGGATGGCAGCTCTTCACGACCTCCGGCACCTACACGCCACCGGTCGGGGCGACGGAGCTCTACATCGAGGCCGTAGGGAGCGGAGGGTGCGGAGGGGCCGCGCAGGCTACGAGCACGGGCCAGATGTCGGTGGGAGGTGGGGGAGGCGCCGGAGCTTATGGAGCGGCGTGGGAGACCGGCGGGATTTCCTCTCTGACGGTTACGATAGGAGCGGTGCCGACCTGTGTAACGACGAACGGCGGCAATACGGTTGGGAATGCCTCCACTGTGGCCGGGAGTGGGTGGACGTTGATGGCACCAGGCGGACGCGCCGGTTTTGGATCAGGAGTACTTTCGGCAGCGAATGTGCAGTCGGGAGGGGGGCCATCGGCGGTCGCGACGGTGGGGACTGGAGCACTGATTTTAGGTGCGGGGGCGCCCGGGTGTCCCGGCATCGCGATTTCGTCCACTGGAGGGGTCGGAGGGTGCGGAGGCACCAGCCAATGGGGTGGCGGAGGAGGGAGCAATTCCACGAGCGGGACTGCGGCGGCGGCGGTTGGATATGGAAGTGGAGGAGGTGGCGCGTGGAATGGCGCCAGCACGGGCGCCGCGACGGCGGGGGGAACGCCTACGGCCGGTGCCGTCCTGATCTTTGCCTATCAGTAAAGGGCGGCTGAGCACTCTCTGAGGAGGCTCCTAGCGCGATTTTTGAAATTCTCCGGTTTTGTTCGGCAACTCGTCCTGTTTTGAATGGCCCGCTACACCCGAGCGCAGCCTGCGTTGGGTCGAGCGCATCCCCGCGGGCCTGACCGTCTATTGCGGACACGACTGCCGCAGCGCCGACGGGCGGCCGTACGTGCGCCGCAACGAGGCGGGCGGAACCGCGATTTTCCTCGACACTGGGGCCGGCAAGGGTGGGCATCTTTCGTGGATCGACCTCTGATGCGACAAGGGGAAGCCCCGAGGAGGGAAGGAGACCGGCGATGAACGATGTACCCGGCGGCACCGCTTCCGTTGTGCAACAGGGTTCGATCGGCGATCTCCGGCTCGAGAACGGCGCCGTCCTGCCGGACGTGGTGATCGGCTACGTCACGCGCGGGCGGTTCGCGCCGGACGGACGGAACGCCGTCCTCGTCACGCACGGCTATACGAGCGGGCCGCGCATGATTGAGCCGCGCACGGCGAGCGGCGAAGGCTCGTGGTCCGGCCTGGTCGGACCTGGGGCCGCCATCGACACCGACCGCTGGTTCGTCATCTCGATGAACATGATCGGCTCGTCGTACGGCTCAACCGGTCCAGCGAGCACCAATCCGGCAACCGGCCGGCGCTATGGCCCCGACTTCCCCGACATCTCGGTCGGAGACATCGTCGCCGCGGAGCGCGCGTTCCTCGAGAAGCTCGACGTGACGCATCTCGTAGCCGTGATCGGGCCGTCCTACGGCGGCACGCAGGCCTTCCAGTGGGCGGTCAACTATCCGGACTTCATGGACGCCGTGATCCCCGTCGTTTCCTCGCCGCGCGCGCGGGCGGGCAATCTGCAGATGTTGATCGACGAGCTGGCACGCGACCCGAACTGGAACGGCGGAGCCTATTACGACCGCGGCGGCATGCTCGAAACGATGACCGAATTGCGCAAAGCAACGCTTCGCACCTATGGCGTTGAAACGCATCTCGCCCGTAAATTCCCGGACCCCGCGGAGCGTGAGGCGCGGCTCCTTGAGCTCGCGCGCGGCTGGGCACGCGAGTTCGATCCCAATTCGCTGGTGGTGCTAAGGCGGGCCTCGCTCCGCTTCAATGTGGAGCCGCTCTTTTGGTGCATCCGGGCACCCCTTCTCTACGTGCTGTCGCAGACCGATGTGCTATTCCCGCCCAGCCTCGCGCCGGGCGTGATGGCCGGGCTCAAGGCGGCCGGAGTGGATGCCGAGTATTTCGAGATCGAGAGTGAGCTTGGCCATCACGCCTCCGGTGCGGCCTGGCAGAAATGGGCACCGAAGCTCCGCGCGTTCCTGGCCCGCGTCGCCGCGGCCCGCTAGAGAGCGGATCGCGCTTGACTGGAATCGCGAAGCGATTCAGGAGCGCGTGAATACGCTCGGGAAAACGAAGGAGAGCGTTTTCAGCCAAGATGAAAACGCTCCCGCCGGAATTCGCCAGCAAGCGCCGGAGTGCGGGTGGGCGCCACTTCGCCCATGTTGGGCCGTGACGAACGCACGGGAGAGGCCCGGCGCAGGGTCAATGAGGGAAGCATGGAGCTGGTACCGAACGAAGGGAGCGAAGGGGCGGCGCTCTTTACGACCGACGCCTTGCGCTGGGAGGCCCTTCGCGCGCGCGACCGTCGCGCCGACGGCGTGTTCGTCTATTCCGTTCGCACGACCGGCGTCTATTGCCGGCCCTCCTGCGGGGCAAGAGCGGCGCGGCCGGAGAACGTGCGGTTCCACGCCAGTCCCGAAGCGGCGAGGGCGGCCGGCTTCCGGCCGTGCAAGCGTTGTCGGCCCGACGCGGTTGGCCGACCCGATCGCGCCCGGGACGCCGTGGCCAGGGCCTGCCGCCTGATCGAGGCAGCCGAGGAGGTGCCCAGCCTCGATGCGCTGGCACGGGCAAGCGGCCTCAGCCGCTTCCATTTCCACCGCGTCTTCAAGGCCGCAACCGGCGTGACGCCGATGGCCTACGCGGCGGAATGCCGCGCCGGCCGTGTGCGGCGCGAACTCGGGCGGACGGCTACGGTAACGGAGGCGATCTACAGCGCCGGTTACAATTCGAACGGCCGTTTCTATGCGGAGGCAAACGGTCGGCTCGGCATGACGCCTCGCGAGTTCCGTACCGGCGGGCAAGGAAACGTGCTCCGCTTTGCAATCGGGAGTTGCTCGCTCGGCCGGATCATTGTTGCGGCAACAGAACGAGGCGTTGCGGCGATTTCCTTCGGCAAGGACGACACGGCTCTGGAGCGCGAGCTGAGAGCGCGCTTTCCGAACGCCGTGCTCGCGCCGGCGGAGGCGTCTTTCGGCGCGACGCTCGCCGCCATCATCGGTGCGGTCGAGACGCCCGCGCGCGGCCTCGACCTGCCGCTCGACGTGCGGGGCACGGCGTTCCAGAGCCGGGTCTGGCGGGCCCTTCGGCAGATCCCGCTTGGCGCAACGGCAACCTATGCGTCGATCGCACGGCAGATCGGCAGGCCAGGCTCGGCGCGGGCGGTCGCCGCGGCCTGCGCGGCGAACCCGGTCGCGCTGGCTATCCCCTGCCACCGGGCGGTCCGCGCGGACGGCGGGCTCGCGGGCTATCGCTGGGGGATCGAGCGCAAGCGCGCGCTGCTCGCCCGCGAGGCCGGGCGATGACACATCTGGCGCGCGCCCGTGCGGCGGCCTCCCCACCGCCGACCGCGGCAAGGATCGCCGCGCTCGATTGGCCGGCGATCGTGGCGACGCTTGATGCGGACGGCGCCACCCTGCTGCCGGGGGTTCTCAGCGCCGCGCATTCCGAGGCGCTGGCGGCGGACTACGCGAACGAAACGATGTTCCGAAGCCGGATCGTGATGGTCCGGCACGGGTTCGGGCGCGGCGAATACAAGTATTTCACGGCCCCACTACCTGAGATGGTCTGTGCCCTCCGGTCCGCGCTCTACCCGCCGCTTGCCGCCATCGCCACGCGTTGGAGTGCAGCACTCGGTGAAACCAGGTGCTTTCCGCCTAGGCACGCGGATTTCCTCGCCCTGTGCCACCAAGCCGGACAGACGCGGCCGACTCCGCTGCTGCTGAAATACGAAGCCAGCGACCATATTTGCCTGCATCAGGACCTTTACGGGGAGCACGTCTTTCCGTTGCAGGTCGCGTTTCTGCTTTCGGCACCGGGGCGGGATTTCGCAGGTGGCGAGTTCCTGCTGGTGGAAAGCCGCCCGCGCGCGCAGTCCCGCGCGCTGGCGGTGCCGCTCGACCAAGGAGACGGGGTGCTCTTCGCGGTGCATCACCGCCCTGTGCCGGGTGCGCGAGGGTACTCTCGCGCTACCGTGCGGCACGGCGTGAACCGCGTGCGATCTGGCCGTCGCCACGTGCTTGGCGTGATCTTTCACGACGCGCGATGAGCGGTGGCGATCTCCTGGCCGGCATGCAGGCGCGCGGCGCCGAGACGCTGGCGGAGGGCGCAGTGTTGTTGCGCGGCTTCGCGGCGGACGAGGCGCCGGATCTGTCGCGTGCGCTGGAGAGCGTGCTGGCGGCGACGCCTTTCCGCCACATGCTCACGCCGGGCGGGCACCGGATGTCGGTCGCGATGAGCAATTGCGGGCGGCTCGGTTGGGTCAGCGACCGGCGCGGCTACCGCTACGACGAACGCGATCCGGAGAGCCACCTGCCCTGGCCGCCGATGCCGGACGCATTCGCCGCCCTCGCCGCGCGCGCCGCCAAAGCTGCCGGCTTTCCCGCCTTCGCACCCGATTGCTGCCTGATCAACCGCTACCATCCGGGCGCCCGACTGGCTCTGCATCAGGACCGCGACGAGCGGGATTTCGCGCAGCCGATCGTCTCCGTCTCGCTTGGATTGCCAGCCACCTTCCTGTTCGGCGGATTGACGCGGAGTGAGCACCCACGCCGCCTTCGCCTCGAGCACGGCGATGTGGTGGTGTGGGGCGGCGCGGCGCGGCTCGTCTTCCATGGCGTGGCGCCGCTCGCCCAAGGGGAGCATCCGCTCACCGGCAGCGCCCGCATCAACCTCACCTTCCGCAAGGCCGCCTGACGCCGGACCGCGCCATGTCATCGGCGCACGACCGGTACGCCAAGGGCGGAATCACGGCGCCAGATTGATGGTCGTCGCATCCCGCGGAACCATATAGACGGAGGCATAAAGATCGATGGAACCGAGATTGAGATAGTCGAACAACGGCGTGAAGGGGTACGTCACTTCGCCGAAAATGACACTCGTGCTCGGAATGTCGAACGCGGCGGGAAGGGTGAAGGGTTGCCCGGCCGTCCGCGCCGTACCGTTCAACGCCTGGCTCCAGGCGACGGTCGCATTCCCATTGCTGTCAACGGTGATGCAGGAGACGACGACGGTGGCGCTCGCCGAGGAATAGGGTGCGAGGACCTGCTTCGAGGCATCGAGGATGTCCGGCATTTGCGTGCTGGCGCTGATCGTCGTGTATTGCGTTACAAGATTGGTGACCGTCTCCGCCGTCAGCCCGACGAGCCGATCGACCGTAATCGCCTGCGTGAATTCCACGATCCCGAAATAGAGCAGCAGCATGATCGGCAGCACAAGCGCGAACTCGACCGCCGCAAGGCCGGCGCAGTCACGCCGGAGGCTCGCCCGGCCGAGGTGCCGGCGCACGCTGCTCCGGTCGAGCCTCATGGGAGTGCGCCTAGGCTAATAGGGCTCATTGCGGAACACAGCGGTTGCCTGGAGCAACCGGTCGTTGCCGGCCATGTTCGCGAGAGTGAACCCGAGCGGGCCGGCCAGCACCGGCATTTCATAGAACACCTGAACCAGCACGATATCGCCCGGCCCCCCGAGATCGTAGTTCATGCTCGCCTGATTGAAGTTGCCGTTCTGGAGGGGGTTGAGCATCGACATCGAGCTGAAGGATGAGTAGGTCTGCACGTTCACGTAGATGTCTGAACAGGGCAGCAGCGGCCCGGCATTCGTGCAGACGTCCTGCTGGAACTGTGCTGCCGTCAAGCCGCCCAGTTGCGCCTGGCCGGTTAGGATCAGCCGCGCGGTTTCGGTCGTCGCCGTCTGCAAGACCTGCTGGGAGAGGAATACGAGCCCCGTTGCGAAGATCGCGATGAGCATTGCAAAGAACGGGATCGCAATGAGCGCGAATTCCAGTGCCGCAGAGCTCTTTTCGCAAGTAAGCAGCGGCTGGCGCGCGCCCTTCCGCCCGCCGGGCCGGAAGGACGCGGCAGGCCGACCGATGGCGTGCCGGCTCGGCATCGCGCTATCGAGAAAGATAGGCGGACTGGACCGCCAACTGGAACAGGGCCGCCATTGCGGCCGAGATATCGCCGCCGGTCTGCACTTCGAAGTAGAGCCCGGGCGAGGCGCATGCCTCCAAGGTAGGCCCGATATTGGACTGGAAAGGCGCGATGTGGGCGTTGTAGAAACTGTTGGTCGGCAGCGGCAAATACTCCGTGTAGAGCACGGCGATGCGGATGCCGCGATTTTTGACCGCCGAGCACAACGCCGTATTGATGACCGACATCTGGCGACTGCCGGAGACGTTTTCGTCTTCGACTCCGTCCGTGACGAAGAACAGCACTTCTTGCGGGGTGTCACCCGCGATGTTCGTTCCGCTTCCGGGGTTGGGCATAATCGTGTTGATGCCGTTCATCGCCGTATCGTAATTGGTATCCTCGTCCTGATTGTTGGTGTACGAGGTCAGCCAGTTGTTGGCATAAACCTCCAACTGCTGGATGCTGGCCGCTTCGGAGTTCACCGTGCTGAGGCTCGATGTCAGGGCGCTGACCGAGTTCAACTGGGTGGCGAAGGTGTAGACGGCCATGCGATAGACGGCGTTGTACTGGGCCTCGGTCGATTGCGCCGTAGTGGTAAGGTTCTGGACCGCTTGGCGCAGCATGTCGATCCTGAGCGTGACGCCGAGGTTGCGTGCCAGGGCGTAATTGTCCTCGCCGTTCGGATTGCCGAGATTGTCGGCCGCGGGATCTTGCTCGTGGCAGCCGAAGGCGCAGCCGCCCTGGGATTGGGTGTTCTGAACCATCGTGTTGATGCCGCTTTGCGTTGCGGCGATGCCCATCGAAGGCGATGCATCGAGCAGCAGGTAGAAATCGATGTTCGGGGCCTGACCGGCGGTTGCCGAGGAGCTGCCGCCGAGAGCAATAGTGCTGGCCCCGAGGACGTTGGGAAAAGCATCCTGGGAGACGGCCTTGTAGCTGACGGTGACCGTGCGTTCGCTGCCGCTTGTCGTAACGGAAACCGCAAGTGTGCTCGGATCGTAGGTGACGCCCGCCAGGGCTTCGGCCTGGGCATTGAACGTGCTCACAGCGGTCGCGGTCGCAGCCGAGGTGCTCTCGACCATCATCGTCGGCGTGACAGCGGCGAGGGCCGCAGCATCCGCGAACGCATTCAACCGCGATTGTCGGTAGGCGGCCATGCCGTAATTGACGCCCATGCCTGTCAAAAAGATCATGGGAATCGAGGCGAGAACCATGATGATCGCGACGCTTGCCTTCGTTTCCCGACGGAGGCGGCGGAAGAGGGAAGGCATCGCACTACCCCGACAGCCAAAGCCTGGAACCCAAGCTGCCGCGGAGAAAATTACTTTGGCGTTAACAAGCCGTTGACGAACGCGGGTTTGGCCGCGCCGGGTTCCGGTGCAGCGGCTCGCGCAGCCTCTCTCAGGCTACGTGCAGAGCAGCGAGCATGATCGCGTTGGCGGCCAGGTGGGTATCGGTGGCAGCCGGGGTCCGGGCGCCGGGTGAGGGCACACCACCCCGCCTGCGCGCGGCTCGCGAGCGCGGCGCGCCGCGCTCGTGATCGCAGACACCGTGGCGGCCGCAGCTTGGCGACGCGGCGGCGCGAAGATCAGTCCGACCGGTCGAACCGATAACCGACCAGGCCGAGCGAGGCGTTGCAAAGACAATTGAATGAAGCCGTTGCGGAAGCGCATGCCTGGGTTCACGAAGGGCCGGGGGTTGGGCGCGAGGAGTGCCGCGCGGCCGGGCGGAGCATCGAGGAAGGAGAGGAAAACCGGGGCAGCGGGCAGCGCGCCGAGAGCAACGTCCGGCAGGAACAGGAGAGCGGCGACCAGAAGCCGCCCAAGCGCGCTCACCACGGGATGGTTTCACCCTTGTAGTTGAGGAAGGCCGCGCCCGGGGTGCCGCGGCGCGCGGCAATGACCTCTGCGAGGTCGCGCACGCTCTCCTCGACCGAGAGCGTGGCATTGGGGCCGCCCATGTCGGTGCGAACCCAGCCAGGGGCAAGTGCGAGCACAGTGTGCGTGGGATGGCGGGCCGCGAAGCTCCGCAAGAGCGTGTTCAGTGCCGCCTTGCTCGCGCGATAGATTTCCCAGGTGCCCGAGGTGTTGTTGGCAACGCTGCCGAGGGCCGACGACATGCCGGCGACGACACCTTCGGGAGCGAGCAGATCGGCGCAGGCGTCGATCACGCGGAGCGGGCCGTAGGCGTTGGCAAGCATGACGCTGCAGAACTCCTCGGGCGAGGCTGCGGCGAGCCTCTCGGCCAGACCGTTGCCGACCCCGGCGTTGACGAAGAGGAGATCGAGCGCTCGGCCGGCCAAGCGGGCGCGTAGCGCGGCGATCGCCGGAACATCCGTGATATCGAGGTGCTCGATTTCGAGGCGGGGGGCTGGGATGAGCTGATGGCGCGCGCGGACCGTTGCAATGACGTTCCAGTTGCGTGCGAGATATTCCTGAACGAGGCCGCGGCCGAGGCCGCGCGAAGCACCGACGATGAGGGCAAGTTGCTCGGGCATGTTCGTTCTCCAAAGGGAATCGGATATCAAACCGCAGCGGCGCGCCGCCGGGCGGTACCGAGCTGCCGCCCGACAAGGCGCGCATAAACGCCGCGACGCATCAGAAGCTCGGTGTGAGTGCCGGACTCGACCACCACTCAGGCCGACGATGCTGACGTGCTCGCCGGTGGCGGCGGTGAAGGAAAGCCCGTCGAGCGCGAGGCCGCGGAGGGCCGGATAGGCGAAGCGGACGGCGGAGAACGTGAGCGTTGGCGAAAGCCCGCGGACCGAGCCGTGGCTGGACGGCGGAAACGCCGGCTCGGCTTCGAGAAGAACGAGAATCGGGGCGGCAGCTGACTGACCGAGCAGGCCCGAATGCAGCACCGTGCGCAGGTCGCGCAGCGGCCGGAGGATTTCCGTCCCGGCCATCAGCACGATGAGAAGCGCGGCAAGGCTCATCTCGCCCTGCGTGACACGCCAGGCGGCGAGCGAAACGACGGCCGCAGCACCGACTGCAGTACCGAGATCGGTGATCGCGCGGGTGAGAAGGCTGGCGGCAAGCACCCGGAAGGTGTTGTCGGCGAGCGCACAGGCACGGGCGGCAAGGTGCGCGGCGAAGGCGCGGCTCTGCCCGAAGGCCTTGAGGGTGGGCAGGCCTTGCACGGCATCGAGGAATTCTTCGCCGAAGGATTTGAGCGTGGCAGCACGGGCAAGGTTGGGGCGGCGCTCACGCATGTGCACCGTCATGGGGCTGATGAGAGCGGTGAGTGCGCCGCCGAGCAGGACGGCGGCAACCGGCAGGTCCCAGTGCGCAGCAAACGCGAAGATCGCGAAGGGAGCGGCGATGGAAATGGCAAGCTGCGGCAGATAATGACCGAATCGGGTCTGGATCTGTTCGATCCCGTCGATGAGCGAGAGCATCACGCCGCCCGAGCGGCGGGTTGAGAACCAAGGCGGGCCGAGGGTAGCGATGCGATCGAAGAGGCGGGCGCGAAGCAGTTCCTGGACGCGAACGGAGGCGGCGTTGGCGAGCCGGACGCGGGCTTCCTCGAGCAAGGCACGCAGCACGATCGTGCCCGCCGCCGCGGCGGCGAGGATGGCGTCGACGCGGAATGTTCTGCCCTGGAAAACAAGCGCAAGGAGCTGGCCAAAAAAGGCGAACCGGGCGAGGCCGGCGGCGAGTGCGGTAAGCCCGAGCAGGACTGCGAGGGCAAGACGGGCGCGGACGCCGCGCATGAGTTGCCAGAGACGGAGGTCGAAATACATGCAGGATGACAGGATGTGGCCAAGCGTTGCGATCGGCGCGCGATCATCGGGCAGCGGGAGCTTGCGGTCGAGGTGGGGATGACCCGCCGGGGCTCCGTGGGGGAACGGAGAGGAGCGGCCGAGCCCGTCGAGCCGCGGCTGGCCGCGGTGGGGCGCGCTGGTCGGGCGGGGCTTTACGCAGCGATCGCGCTCGGATTCGCAGGCGGGGTTCTCGTCTTCGCACTCGGCCCGGCCTACGCGGCAGGAGAACGGAGCGCGGACCTCGCAGCAACCATCACCGAAGGTGTCGAGGCGATCGAGCCTTATCTCGCTCGCTATCTGCCGCAACGCGCGTTGGTGGCCCTGGTGCCGCTTGCAATCCTCGCGGCGGTCATTCCGATCGACTGGAAGAGCGGGCTCGTGCTGGCGGTGAGTGCGCCGCTCATCCCGCTCTTCATGGTGCTGGCGGGCGAAAAGGCGGAGGCGATCAACCAGCAGCAATGGCACCAGCTCCGGGCGATGAGCGCGCATCTCCTTGATGCCGTGTAGGGGATCACGACGCTCAAGCTGTTCGGGCGCGTGCGCGCGAAAATCGCACTGATCGGCCGCATCTCGGACGACTATCGGCTGACGACAATGGCCGGGCTTAAGGTGGCATTCCTGACCTCGGCGGTGCTCGAATTCTTTGCCTCGCTCGCGATCGCGCTCGTTGCCGTGCTCTTCGGCGCGCGGCTCCTGCACGGGCGGGGCGAGTTTTTCCCCGCCTTTTTCGTGCTGCTGCTGGTGCCGGGGCTCTTCCTGCCGCTGCGCACACTGGCCACGTGTCGACGGCGGTCAGGAACCGCGTGATTCCGGCGCCGTGGGTTGATTGGGACCATCGAGCGCGCGTGATGCGCTGCCCGATGGGCTGACGGGGGAGGGGCGGAGCCCCGACCAGAGGCAGCCCATCGGTGGGCGGTTTTGTCCGCATCGAATGGTGGGATGTTTGGCTGACGGTGTGCGGTTGGTGCCTGCCTCGGCGCGGCGGCGAGAG
>JAKAWQ010000118.1 GCA_021816925.1 Pseudomonadota bacterium | reverse complement strand
ATGGGCTGCCTCCGGTCGGGGCTCCGCCCCTCCCGCCGTCAGCCCATCGGGCAGCGCATCACGCGCGCTCGATGGTCCCAATCAACCCACGGCGCCGGAATCACGCGGTTCCTGACCGCCGTCGACAGCCCGCGCCAAATTTCCCGAGGTACAGATTGATCGCGGTCTCGTACGACGGAAAAACGCTTGTGCGGTATGTGTCGAGCGCCTCGCGGGCCTTGGCGCGCCTCTCTTCCGTGTCGGCCTTCGCCTTTTTCTCTGCGAGGTAGGCATCGCAGAGCGGCGTTACCCCCGGTGAAAACCGGGCCTTCACGGCATTCAGCCTTGCTATATCCGCCGCGAGAGCCGCCGGGTCGCCGGAAGCGGCTTGCTCCTTCACCACGCGGATCGTGCCGTTCGCGGCTTGCAGGTTGTCGCTCAACTGGTCTACACCTTCGCGGAATCCCTCAAAGGTATGCACGGCGGCCCGCGCCTCGGCGCTCATTTCCATCGCGTCAAGGGGTGCCGCCTGCTTTGCTGTGAGCAACCCGCGCACCGCGTCGCGGGCGGTGTGCCATGCTCGCGCGATGGCAGCGGTATCGAGGCCGACATCAGGTAGATCGCAGAACTTCGACCAGAATTGCCGCCGCTCGACCCAAACGCGCACATTGCGTTCGAAAGCGGCGGGGACCGCTCCGCCGTGTGCGGAATCAAGATCGCCGATCGCCTTGGTGATGGCGCGCTTCAGATCCTCGTACGCCGCGCTGAAATATGCCCGGTAGTGTGCGACCAAGGAGGAACCGCTCAAGGCCTGCGCGCAGAATTGACAGACCAGAGACCCCGACGATTGAACGCGGCGCATCCCGTCCGCAATCCACCCTTCTGCCCCCGAGCCGATTCCGGAAAGGTGCGCCTGAACGCGCGCCACGGCGGCCATGTCCAGCGAACCGAGGCCGCGTCCTAGCAACGTCTCGACGGCCGCCAGGTCAAATCCGGGGAGAGCGAACGGATCGAAGGATGCGGCGGTGCGAATGGTGTCCTGGTCGCGCGCGGCAGCGAGCGTCCGCTCCGCCGCCTGGATTTCTTCATCGATCGCCGGGCGCGGCTGGAGGGCGCAAAATTCCTCCGCGCTCAGGCCGCCTCGCCCGTTGGCGGGAATGGCATCCGCTTTCTGGCGCAGCGCCCTGTTGTGTTCCTCGATCCGGTCCACGAGCGCCTGGAACGCTTTGCTGAGCGCGACGCCCTGCGACCCGAGAATCAGTTCATGAAGGTTCTGCCGGTGCTCGGCATCGACGGACAGGCCTGAATAGACATTCTCATCGACAAACACATCATCGAACACGGCTACGTTTGGAAGCGCCTGCGTCCACGCGCCGCTATCGAAGGTGATCGCGCCGCCAGATATCGGCTGCACCACGACATGCGGAGGGTTCGAAGCGCCCAGCCGCCGACGCTCGGCGATAGGGATGGGATCGCCGGTTCCGAGCGACCGTAGGATGGCGGAGAGTGTTGTCTTTCCCCTGCCGTTTTCCGCATAGACCAGCGTGAGCCGCGGCAGCGCGATGTTCGCGCACAAGCTCACTGAGTCGAATTGCCCTATGTTGCGCAGAAGGCGGATGCGATCGAGCACGGCAGATCACCCAGAGGGTTAGGGGTAGGAGCAGACGGCCGGGCGGCGTGCTCCGGCAACGGCCAATATATCCGCCTTACGGCAATTATTCGACGGAATTACCCCCTTTGGGCGGCGCACAGCCGCCCGGTTCAGTGGCCAATGCTTCCGGAGCAGGATGTGGCTCCGCAGCCGGCGGGAACAGGAACAGCCGGTTGATGACCTCGGCGCACAGCTCGATCATGTCGAGCGACCCGTTCGGCATGAGCCGGCCGCTTCCGTGTGCCAGGTCGTTCCTCAGTGCCACGATGGCGTCGAGCGGATGGAAGGGCCTGACTCCCTCGCCGAAATCCGCGCGCCTCAGCCAGCCGCGCCGCTCGGCGTCCTGAATCAGCGACCGGAGGTCACGCCGGCCGGGACTCTTGCCGGTCGCGAGGCGGACCTTTTCGCGCAGCGCCATCTCGACGACCGCATAAGCCTGCTTTTCCGCGAGCGTTGCCAGCTCATAGACGAACCACGAATATACGAAGGCGTTCCGCGCGAGATCAAACTGCTGCCGGATCACAGGCGGGGCCGCGGCGCTCACCTCGATCCCGGCGACCAGGGCGTGAAGATCGGCCGCCTCGGCCGGGCGTAACAGGCCTGTCGCAGGATAGAAGATGACTTCGGCCGCATGCCTGGGGTCAGCTTCGACTATCTTGCTCGCGGACTTCAACATCGACGCGCCGGAACTTGAAGCACACCCCTCTAGATCTCCGACAGACCGTATTCCGTCAGATCGGACGTGGCGACAAGTTCCTCAGCCTCCTTTGTCGTTTCTCAGCTTTGGCAGCGGCCTTTTCATGTCGTGCTCACCGATCAGCCCAGTCCGCGCGTCACATGAATCTTCCCGCCGATACGCTTTTGCAGGTAGCCGATGTGCCGGCGGTATGCATCCCACCGTGCCGCCAAAGTTGTCGCCTGGGCTTGCTGGACGACGGAACGCGGCCCCGAACACCAAGTTGGGCTGAAACGCCGTCCTGATGTTCGGGTCTGCTGTCAGGCGGCGCGAGACTGTGCCTTGGCAAGGTCGACCCACGCGGCTGCAGTATATTCCGAAGCGATCACCGCAAACTTCTTGAACGTCTTCTGCGCCGCTGTGCTCGCCTTGTCGCGCGCCTGACCCGCCGTGCAGTTCGCGACCAGGTGGTATTCAGCCGGCGGCAACTGATACACTCCGCCGTCGTCGCCGCAGATCGTGTTGGTGAAGCCTTCCTGCCCCATAAAGCCGTGGAGCTTCACATAGTCCTGATAAACGGCGTCGTGCAGTTCGACGCGAGTAATGAAGGTAGGCATGTCGGTTTCCTTGTGCCGGTTGCAGCCATATCCGTGCCGGCGACCTCGGCGGCTCGGACTTCGACCATGCCCTTCTATGCGCCGCTCGCCGGGAGGCTCGGACATCGGCCGCCATGTCCGAGGCCGCCGCGCATCGGCGCATAGGCTTTCCGAAAGGGGAATCCCGCCTGCCGATATTACCCGGTCAGCCTGAGCACGCATCGCTATCGCGAACCGAAATCGCCGAGGCGATTCGCGGGCTGCCGGATGCCGGATGGCTCCGGCTGTGCAAGGTCGCCCGAGCCTTTGCCCGCAACTGTCCTTTGGAGGCTGACGACCTGCTACAGGAGGCCTTCACCCGCGCCGTCGCTGGAACCCGCCAGTGTCCGCGCCATGTCGATGTCGTTCGATTTTTGTCCGAGGCCATGCACAGCGTCGCCTCGGACAGCGTGAAGGCGCGGCGGCGGCAGGAAGAGGCTCAAGTCAAACACCTCGCCTTGCGGCTGGTGCCGATGACCGTGGATGCTGGCGACGACGATCCCCTGTCCGAGGACGTGCCCTCCCCCGAGGAGGTTGCGGCCAGCGAGGACGAGGCAGCCAGGATCAAAGCAGCGGTCCTGGACTTGTTCGCGGACGACCTGATCGCCCAGACGATCGTTGAAGGTGACATGGAGGAGATGGAAGCCGAGGAAATCCGTACGCTTACCGGTCTCGATAGGGTCGGCTACGCATCGAAGCGACGACTGATCCGCCGCCGCATCGACCAGGCTTTCCCGGATGGATGGAAGCCATGACCAACAAGAAAAGCCACCGGGATGCGCTCGACCGGCTAACCGCCGCTCTTGTCGAGAACATCCTGAGCACCTCGGACGAGGAGATCATCGGCGAGGCGCAGGACGATCACGAAGTTCCTGCCGACGCCGCCGCAGGAGTCCGCGCGCTGTCCGAGAAGGCTGCCATGCTCGCCGCCAAGAACCGGCTCGCCGCCGCAAGGCTGGCCGTGGCCAACGATCGCCGACGGCCGGCGGGCGGCAGCCCACTCGACCCCGCCGAGGCGCGGCGGCGTCTGGAGCGCATCCTTTCCCAAGACCCCAACCTCACGCTCGCGGCGCGCAAGGGCCAGGGCCTTTCGGACAAGGACGTGCTGGGAATGCTTGAGGACCTCGAGGAGCTTGGCATCGCTCCCGATCCGGGCGAACCGTGACGGCATGAACGTCCTGACGCCAGCCGAACTGGTGCTGAAGGGGCTGGGAATCACAGACCCGTCGGAGATCGACCTGGAGGCAATCGCCTGGACCGTCGGCGCGCGCGTCCGCTACCGGCAGCTCGACGGCTGCGAGGCGCTGATTGTCGGCAACGGCGACAAGGCCATCATCACCGTCAACAGCCGAAGCTACCCGCACCGGCAGCGGTTCTCCATCGGCCACGAACTCGGCCACTGGCAACACCACCGTGGTCGGCTCGTGACCTGCAATGCCGACCAGATCGGACACGTGGGCGAAGGGCAATCGCCGCGCGAACGATCCGCCGACATCTACGCGGTGAACCTGCTCATGCCCAACTACTTGCTCCAACCGATCGCCTGCAGCTACTCGCGGCTTACCTTCGAGGCCGTCAGGGCGATCGCCGATCTGTTCGACACAAGCGTCACGGCCACCGCTATCCGGATGGTGGAGGGACGCCACTCCCCGGCCGTCCTTGTTTGTCACGGACCACAAGGCAGAAAGTGGTTTGCCCGCTCTCCCGACGTGCCGTCCCGGTGGTTTCCTCGATCCGACCTCGACGCGGAGAGCTTTGCCTTCGGCGTGTTGTTCGGCAATCAGCCGGAGGATCGGTTCCCTCGAAAGATCGGTGCCGACGCATGGTTCGAGCGCTGGGAGGCCGAGCGCTACGAAGTGACCGAGCAGACAATCCGCACGGCCGACGACGAGATCATCACCCTCGTTCTGGTCACGGATGGCGACATGCTGGAAGATTACGAGACTGGACGACGGGACGGGACGCATCGCGCCTCGCGGCGTTAGCCGGGATCCGGCAGCTCGCCAATAGACTTCCACGCCGAGCCGGCCACAGTCGATCCCTATGCCCACAGCGAAGATGAGGCTGAGAACGAGTGGGATCGTCGTGAGACGGCAGCCGACAACGAGATGCCAGCTTAGCTTGGTTTTGCTCGCTCTGTCATGATCCCCCCTGCTCTTTCTTCGCAGGCACGGTCGCCTTTCGCGCCGCCTGGCGGGAAGGGGATGCCGGGGCCCGCACCCGAGGGAAGGTTCCATCGAGCAGTGCAGAGCAAAAAGATGCAGCCGCGATCAGGCGGCTTCCCATGATCCGAATCTGATCAGACAGCGCTACCGCTTGCGCCCGGGTCGCCGCAAGGGTGCGTCGCGCTGTGCGCTCCCGTGCTGCGCACGCCCTTGCGGCGCGCCGGCTTCGCGGTCTCCGGAGGACACGGCGGAGCAGAAGGAGAGGGGAAAGGCATGGCGCCACTCCCATCCGTGCCCGGCCGATTCCGAGAGGAGGACGGAGCAATGCACGGACAGAATGAGGAGAACGAAGGGCTGAAGGCCAGCGTGAGTTGCGCGGCGCTGCTGGAACGGCTGCCGCCGGTCTGGCAGCTCGACCGCGCCGAGAGCACCCGCCGCAGCCTCAAATACCGGCGCGGGCCGGGCGAAATCGTGATCGTCAACCATGGCGGCCGCGGCTGGTGGGATCCCTTGAGCGAGGCCAAGTGCGACGGTTTCACCCTCGTCCAATACCTCGACCCGAGCCTGACCTTTGCCGGGGTGTGCCGTGTGCTCCGCGGCTTCGCCGGCATCGCGCCCGCTTCCTCCGCGGCCCTCCGCGCCCCGCGGACAGCGGAGCCGGATGTCCCGGCCGAACAGCGCTGGGAACGGTGCCCGCTCCTGTCACACGGCTCAGCGGCCTGGCGCTACCTCGCCGGGCAGCGCCACCTGCCGGTGCGCATCCTGATCGCCGCGCGCATCACCGATGCCGTCCGGGAAGGCCCGCACGGCAGTGCCTGGTTCGCGCACCGGGAGGGCGCCGGACGTCTGACCGGCATCGAGATGCGAGGTCCCGCCTGGCGTGGCTTCTCGGCCGGCGGCGGCAAGACGCTGTTCCGTCTGCCCGGCGGCTCCGGTCGCCTGTCCCGCGTCGCGGTGTGCGAGGCGGCGATCGACGCGCTGAGCCTCGCGGCGATCGAGGGCGCGCGCCGCGACACGCTGTATGCCGCGACCGCCGGCGGCATGGGCCCGACGACCCTCGCCGCGCTGCGACAGGTTTTGCAGGGACTGTCGGTCGACCCGGCCGGCATGCTGATCGCCGCCACCGACGCCGACACCGCCGGACGCCGCCACGCCGTCCGCCTGCAGGGCATGGCGACGGAAGCCGGGGTGCGGTTCGACACGATCCTGCCGCCGGACGGGCTGAACGACGGGAACGACGCCCTGCGCGCGCTGGCGGTGGCGCCGTAGCGCCGGATCGCGTTCCGATCCGGCGCGGCGCAGGCCGGAATCAAGAAGCAGCGGCCGAGAAGCAAGCCAAAACTGAAGACGGAATGAGAAGGGCTACCGCATCGCCGTCCGCCCGCCGCAAGGAGGTGTCGCGCTGCGCGCTCCCGTGCTGCGCACGCCCTTGCCCCGGTCAGCCGGGATGCGGGGCGGGAGGGGTGTTCCACAAACCCATGAGGGAAGGACACCCCGATGAACAGGACAAGCGCCACTGCAGGAACAGAAGGCCCCGGCGGCAAGAGCAACCGCGCGCCGCGCAATCACTACCAGGAGGTCACCGACCGCATCATCGCTGCCCTCGAGGCCGGCACGCCGCCCTGGCGCAAGCCGTGGGATCCCGACAAGGCCGGCGGCCCGGCGATGCCGTGCAACGCGGCCACCGGCCAGCGCTATCGCGGCATCAACGTGCTGACACTCGGCGTGTCGGCGCTGGCCTTCGAGAGCGGCGATCCCCGCTGGGCAACCTACAAGCAGGCCGCGGCGCGCGGCTGGCAGGTCCGCAAGGGCGAGCGCGGCACCACCGGGTATTTCTTCAAGCGGCTCGAGGTGCGCGACGACAAGCGGCCGGAGGACGACGAAGACGCGGTGAAGCGCATCCCGCTGCTGCGCCCGTTCACCTTGTTCCACGCCAGCCAGATCGACGGCATCCCCGACTACATCCCGCCGACGATCGCGGAAGCGCCGTGGCGCGCGCCGGAGGCCGCCGAGATCATCCTTGCCAACAGTGGCGCCGTCGTCTGGATCGGCGGCGACCGCGCGTTCTATTCGCCGGCGACGGATCACATCCAGATGCCGCCGCCGTCTGCCTTTGCGACAGCGGAAGGATTTTGCGGGACGCTGCTTCATGAGGCATCGCATTGGACGGGTCATTCATCGCGGCTCGATCGCGATTTGCGCAACCGGTTCGGCTCGCATGACTATTCGAGGGAAGAGTTGCGAGCGGAAATCGGCCAGGTAATGGTTTGCGCCGAGCTCGGGATCGCTGTCTCCGACAGCGACTTCTCCAACAACGCCGCCTACGTCGCGTCCTGGCTGGAGCGGCTGCGCTCCGACCGCAAGGAAATCTTCCGCGCGGCGGCGGACGCGCAGCGCATCGC
>JAKAWQ010000003.1 GCA_021816925.1 Pseudomonadota bacterium | reverse complement strand
TTCCTGATACGGGGATCCCGCACAAGGCCGAGCGTGGCGTCGAGCGGCCGAGCCGCCGGCCAATGCGCCGCGCGCACCCCGGCGCGCCGGAGCGCCCGCCCCTGCTGTTCCGCCGCTGTTCTGAGCGGGCCCACCCAATTACGACAGCGCTCGGCCCGCCGCGGAGGGAAGTCCCTCCCGGCCGCTCGACGGCCGCCACCGTGGGCGGTGCCGCAACCTTGCTTGCTGCAATGGCCCCTTGACCGCCAGGATGCTCGCGCGCCTGGCTCCTCCCCCCGATCCGGCCGCACCCGAGCCTCATCTGCCCGCGCCGCCCCGATCTGCTGGCCGGCCCGGTTGCCAGCCGGCCCGGTTGCCAGCCGCGCCGTTGCGCCTTAAGGGAACGCCGAAGGGGTCAGTTCCATGAACATCATCCAGCGCTATGAGGCCGAGGCCGTGGCCCGGCTCACGGCCGAGCGGCCGCTGCCCGAGTTCGCCCCGGGCGACACGCTGCGCGTCCTGGTGCGCGTCGTCGAAGGCGAGCGCACCCGCACCCAGGCCTTCGAGGGCGTGTGCATCGCTCGCTCGAACCGCGGCCTCAACAGCAGCTTCACCGTCCGCAAGATCAGCTATGGGGAGGGCGTGGAGCGCGTCTTCCCGCTGCACGTGCCGAGCATCGCCGGCATCGAGGTGGTGCGGCGCGGCAAGGTCAGGCGCGCCAAGCTCTACTACCTGCGCGGCCGCCGCGGCAAGTCTGCCCGCATCGCCGAACGCGGGCGGAGTGAGGCGCCGCAGGCGGCGGAAGCTCCCGCCGACCCACAGTAACGGTCGTACGAGGGAGGAGCCGATGGCGGGCCAGGCGCCGCGCACCCTGTTCGACAAGATCTGGGACAGCCACGTCGTCGAGCGCATGCCCGACGGCACCTGCCTCCTCTATATCGACCGCCATCTCGTGCACGAGGTCACGAGCCCGCAGGCCTTCGAAGGCCTGAGCCTCGCCGGACGCGCCGTGCGCCGGCCGGACGCCACCATCGCCGTCGCCGACCATAACATTCCGACCACCAACCGCCGGAGTGGTATCGCCGAAGAGGACAGCCGCCTCCAGGTCGAGACCCTCGAAAAGAACGTCGCCGCCTTTGGCGTGCCCTACATTCCCGTGCTCGACGACCGCCAGGGCATCGTCCACATCATCGGCCCGGAACTCGGCCTCAGCCTCCCGGGAATGACGATCGTCTGCGGCGATTCCCACACCTCTACCCACGGCGCACTGGGTGCGCTCGCCTTCGGCATCGGCACCTCGGAGGTCGAGCACGTGCTGGCGACGGAGACGCTGCCGCAACGTCCGGCAAAGAACATGCGGGTCGAGGTGAACGGCCGGCTTCCCGCAGGCTGCTCGGCCAAGGACATCATCCTCGCTATCATCGGCCGGATCGGCACCGCCGGCGGCACGGGCCACGTGATCGAATACGCAGGCGAGACGATCCGTGCGCTCGACATGGCCGGCCGCATGACGGTCTGCAACATGTCGATCGAGGCCGGCGCCCGCGCCGGCCTCGTCGCCCCCGACGAGACCACCTTCTCCTATGTCGCCGGCCGGCCCTTCGCGCCCAAGGCCGAGGCGCTCGACCGCGCGATCGCCTATTGGCGGAGCCTGCCCTCCGACCCGGGCGCCGCCTTCGACCAAACGGTGAGCCTCGACGTCTCCGACCTCGTGCCGATGCTGACCTGGGGCACGAGCCCCGAGACCGTCGTGCCGATTACCGGCCGCGTCCCCGATCCCGATCAGTTCACCGACCCCGCGCGCCGCGCGAGCGCGCAACGGATGCTCGAATACATGGACCTCACGCCGGGAACGAAGATGACCGACATCCCCGTCGATGTCGTCTTCATCGGCAGTTGCACCAACAGCCGCATCGAAGATATCCGCGAGGCGGCGCGTATCGCCCGCGGCCGCAAGGTCGCCCCCGGCGTACGCGCCCTCGTGGTGCCCGGCTCTGGCCTCATCAAGAAGGAAGCCGAGGCGGAAGGGCTCGATACCATGCTCAAGGCGGCCGGATTCGAGTGGCGAGAGGCGGGCTGCTCGATGTGCCTCGGCATGAACCCCGACAAGGTTCCTCGCGGCAAGCGCTCCGCCAGCACATCCAACCGCAATTTCGAGGGCCGCCAGGGTCCGGGTGCGCGCACCCATCTCCTCTCCCCGGCGATGGCCGCCGCGGCCGCGATCGCCGGGCGCTTCGCCGACGTGCGGGAGTTTTCCTGAGCATGGAGAAATTCACGAAACTCACCGCGATCGCTGCCGCGCTGCCGATGGCGAACGTCGATACCGACAAGGTCATCCCCTCCCGCTTTCTCAAAACGATCAAGCGCACCGGGCTCGGCAAGTATCTCTTCGACCCCCTTCGCTACAACCCCGATGACGGGCGCGAAAATCCCGAGTTCGTGCTGAACCGCGAACCCTGGCGCAAGGCCGGCATCCTGGTGGCCGGAGACAATTTCGGTTGCGGCTCCTCGCGCGAGCACGCGCCCTGGGCGCTCCTCGATTTCGGCATCCGCGCCGTCATTGCGCCTTCGTTCGGCGATATCTTCTACAACAACAGCCTGAAGAACGGCCTTCTCCCGATCCGTCTGCCGCGCCAGACGTGCGAGCAATTGATGGCCGACGCGGCGATGGGCGGCAACGCCCGGCTCACGATCGATCTCGAGCGCCAGGTGGTCGTCCGCCCGAACGGCGAGGAGATTTCTTTCGATATCGATCCGTTCCACAGGCATCTCCTGCTCGAGGGACTGGACGATATCGGCCAGACCATGGCGCTCGCTCCCGCGATCGACCGATTCGAGGAACGCCGTCGGCGCGAATGGTCGTGGCTCCCCTCCACCACCGGCGCCTGACAACATGGCGGCGAACAAGAAGCTCCTGCTGCTGCCGGGCGACGGCATCGGCCCGGAGGTGATGCGCGAGGTCCGCCGGGTCATCGAGTGGATGGCGCACCGCCGCGCGGTCGCCTTCGATCTCGCCGAGGATCTGGTGGGTGGCGCCTCGATCGACGCGCGCGGCACCCCGATCAGCGATGCCACGCTTGCCACCGCCAAGGAGGCGGACGCAGTTCTCTTCGGCGCCGTCGGCGGCCCGAAATGGGATCGGTTCGGCTTCGAGAAGCGGCCGGAGATCGGCATCCTCACGCTCCGGCGCGAGCTCGGCCTGTTCGCCAATCTTCGCCCCGCAGTTGTGCTCGATCCGCTCGTCGAGGCGAGCACGCTCAAGCCCGAAGTCGTGCGCGGCCTCGATCTGATGATCGTGCGCGAGGCCACCGGCGGCATCTATTTCGGCGAGCCGCGCGGCGTGGAGACGCTGCCTGACGGCCAGAAGCGGGGCATCAACACCGAAGTTTACACCACGGGTGAGATCGAGCGGGTCGGGCGCATCGCCTTCGATCTCGCGGCCAGGCGCCAAGGGCGCCTTTGCAGCGTCGAGAAGGCGAACGTAATGGAAAGCGGCCTCCTCTGGCGACAGACGATAACAGCACTCGGCGCGCGTGAATTTCCTGCCGTCGCGCTCTCCCACATGTACGCCGACAATTGTGCCATGCAGCTCGTGCGCAATCCGCGCCAGTTCGACGTGATCGTCACCTCCAACCTCTTCGGGGATCTTCTCTCGGATCTCGCCTCCATGCTCACCGGCAGCCTCGGCATGCTGCCTTCGGCTACCATCGGCGCCGCGGACGCCTCAGGAAAGCGTCCCGCGCTCTACGAACCCATCCACGGCAGCGCGCCGGATATCGCGGGCAAGGGAATCGCCAATCCGATGGCGGAAATTCTGAGCTTCGCAATGCTGCTGCGCTGGTCCTTCGCGCTCGAGGCGGAAGCGGCCCTGATCGAACGCGCGACAACCCGCGTCCTCGCCTCAGGGCTGCGCACGCCGGACGTCATGGCGCCCGGCTGCGCCCGGGTCGGCACCGCAGTCATGGGCGAGGCGGTGGTGCGCGAGCTCGACAAGCTCGCCGCCTGAACCTCTCTCAGTGCGACATCAGAACCGGCAGCGTCATGTGGCCAAGCAGCCCGCGCGTCACGCCGCCGAGCACGAGTTCGCGCATGCGCGAATGTCCGTACGCGCCCACCACCAGCAGATCCGCTCCGACATCGCTCGCATAGTTGAGCAGCACGTCGGTCTCCGTCACCGCCGGCCGCACCACGAACGAGGCCGGCGTGCTCGCCTCTGCCACCGCCTCGTCGGAAGCTGTCTTGACCCCGTGGCGGGCCAGATGCCGGGCCATTCCCGCTCCCGGCAGTTCGGTTCGTTCAGCCGGTATAGGCCCGTGGCGAACCGTGAGCAGGGTGAGCTTCGCGCCCGCCTCGACGAGTGCCAGCGCATCGTGTGCGGCACGCGCCGCTTCGGGACTCTCCCGCCAGCCGATCAGCACATTGGCGCCGACGGTTTCGAACTCTCCGGCGAAGGGGACGATAAGAACCGGCCGGCCCGCTGTGAGCAATACGTCCTCCACCATGTGCCGATGCGCCGTCGCCGCCGTCTGCCCGGGCTCCGGCTGGCCGAGGACAATGAGATCGGATTTGCGCGCGCGCGCCGCCACCGCTTCCCCCGGCCGGCCGACCGCGCTGTCGTAGCTGCCGTCCAGCCCGCTCCGCCCGAGTTCCTCCCGGAATGCCTCGCCGATCCGCTCCGCCCGTTCGGGCGGGCTGTCCGGAGCAGGAACGGCCGGCTCCGGAGGCGCGATCGGCGGCGCATAGATGCCACCGACGCTGGGCGGGCCAAGCGGTGTCACCTCGCCGCGCAGCACGTCGAACGGAGGGTCTCTCGCGGCGAGCAGGCCGAGCGGGCAAAGCCCCTCGATGCGGGCACCGTGGCGCCGCGCCAGCGCCACGGCAACCCTGAGCGAGACCGCGCTCTGGCGCGTGCCGTCGAGCACGACAAGGATGTCCTTCGGTCGCATCTCTCCCCCCTCCGCCGCCTGCCGCCCCGTCCGCCCGCTTCCTCGCGCGCCGACCACGCCTCGCCCCGTCACCATACGACGCGGCATTCGCGGATTGACATGAGCTGGATCAACCCGCTCCTTCCATCTGCTGTGTCGTTGCGCGCCCGCCACCCGATCTTTATCAGCGGAACGCCCACCGGCAGGTGAAGGGCGGGGTCATGGATGCGGATTACGTCATCGTCGGTGCCGGCTCGGCCGGCTCTGTTCTCGCTGCCCGCCTGAGCGAAGGAGGCGCGCGGGTGCTCCTGCTCGAAGCTGGGCCCCGCGATCGCCATCCTTTCATCCATATCCCCGCCGGCACCCTCAAGCTCATGCACCATCCGGTGCTCAACTGGAACTTTCCCGCCGAGCCGGGCCCCGGCACCGCAGGCAGAAGAATCCATTGGCCGCGCGGCAAGGTGCTCGGTGGATCGAGCAGTATCAACGGCATGCTCTATGTTCGCGGCAATCCCGCCGATTATGATGGCTGGGCGCAGATGGGCTGTCGCGGCTGGAGCTTCGACGAAGTCCTTCCGCTCTTCAGGAAGTCCGAGCATTACGCGCCGGGTGATCCCGAGTTCCGCGGCAAGGGCGGCCCGCTCCGGGTCGAGGATTACCGCACCGTCCTGCCGCTGACGCACGCCTTCGTCGCGGCGGCGCAGCAGGCAGGATATCCCCTCAGCCACGATCTCAACGGTCGCATCCAGGAAGGGGTCGGCTATTCGCAGATGACGCGTCGTGGCCGTTTCCGGGCCTCGACCGCGCAGAGCTTCCTTGCTCCCGTCAAAGGCCGATCGAATCTCCGCATCGAGACCGATGCCCTCGCCACCCGCCTCCTGTTCGAGGGAACGCGTTGCATCGGCGTCGCCTTCCGCCGCGGCGGGGAGGATCATCAGGCGCGCGCATTCCGCTCCGTCATCCTCTCCGGCGGCACGGTCAATTCGCCGCATCTCTTGCAGATTTCTGGAATCGGTCCGGCCGAGCATCTTGCCGCCATCCGCGTTCCCGTCGTGCATGCCTTGTCGGGCGTCGGCCGCAACCTCGCCGATCATTACGTTGCCCGCATCGCGCACCGGGTGAAGGGCACGATCTCGGTCAATCAGCTTGCGCACGGGCTCCGACTCGCGCGCGAGGCGCTCCGCTACGCTCTCAACGGCCGCGGCGCTCTGACCTTCGGCGTCACCACCGCCCAGGTCTTCTGCCGCTCGCGCGAGGGCCTGGCGAGTCCCGACCTGCAGCTTCTCTTCACGCCGGCAAGCCACGACCCCGAGCGCTTCGGCGCGCTCGAGCGCGAGCCTGGCTTATCGGTTGCGGTCTGCCCGGTCAGGCCGGACAGCCGCGGCACCGTCATGGCCAATTCGCCGGATCCCTCCGCCGCGCCCCTCATCACGCCGAACTATCTATCCGCGCCGAGCGATCTCCGTGTCCTCATCGCCGGGCTCCGCTTCACGCGGCAGATCCTGGCCGCTCCTGCGATTGCCCGTTACAGCGACGGCGAGACTCTGCCCGGCCCCGCTGCAACCTCCGACGAGGATCTGGCGGCGCATGCGCGCAAGTTCGGCACCACGCTCTACCACCCGGTCGGCACCTGCCGCATGGGCGAAGATCCGCTGGCGGTCGTCGATTCCAGGCTCCGCGTGCACGGGATCTCGGGGCTCCGCGTGATCGACGCCTCGATCATGCCCAGCCTCACCACCGGCAATACGAATGCGCCCACCATCATGATTGCCGAGAAGGGTGCGGCGATGATTCTCGAGGATGATCATGCTTGAGAAGGAGGCGGGCATGAAGGGCTATCTTTTTGCCGAGATCGAAATCACGGACCCGGAAGCCTACAAGCAATACATGCAATTGGCGCCGCCGGCGATCGCCGCCTTCGGCGGGCGCTATCTCGTCCGCGGTGGTGAGCCGGAGCTGATCGAGGGTGAACCTCCGCCCAAGCGCACTGTTCTGCTCGAATTCGAAAGCCCCGCGCACGCACGGGCCTTTCTCCGTTCCCCGCAATATCAGAAGGCAGCCGCCATCCGCAGGCGCGCCTCGCGCGGCCGCTTCCTGCTGCTCACCGGGGTTGCCGCGCCCGCCTGAGCGGGCCGGCACATTTCGGTTCAGGCCGCCGCGCGGTCCACAAGCTCGATCCGCACATTCTCCGGCCCGCGGATGAAGGCGATGCGCGTCCCCGGCCGCGGGGAACGCGGCTCAACGACGAACTCGGCGCCCTTCCGCTTGAGCTCGGCGGCGATCGCATCGATTCCCGAGACGGCAAGCCCGATATGTTCGAGCCCGAGATAGGGCGGCTCGGGTGCCGCGTGCGTGCCGGGTGGTACCTCCTCGATGAAAAGCCGCACGCCGCCGAGATCGACGATCACGCGGAGCTTGCCGGCATTGTCCACCGTGCCGACGCGCTTCGCACCGAACATCTCCTCATAGAAGCGCGCGGACTTGTCCGGATCGAGGCTCCGCAGATGAAAATGGTCGCACCGGAATGTCGCCACGCCGTTTCCTCCTCATTCGCTTTGTACCCGGCCTCGTTCGGTTGGTAGAGCAGCGCCGCTCTTTGTGCAATCGGGTTACCTCACCGGGCGAAGCGCGGCCTCCGTCTCGGCAGCGTTTGGCAGGCTCCGTTGGCTCCCGGCGCGCGTGCAGCAAAGGCCGGCGGCAACCACCGCACGCGCCAGCGCATCCCGCAAGCTCGCGCCGCGATCGAGTGCCGCGGCCAGAACTCCGGCCAGGCAATCCCCCGCCGCCGTGGTGTCGATCACCGTCACCGCATGCGCAGGCAACCGTATCGATCGGCCGCCGCACGCCGCCTCGACACCCGCAGCGCCAAGGGTGCGCACGACGCCGATGCCGAGCCTCGCCGCAAGCGAGGCCGTATCCGCCGCCACGTCGAGGCGCTTCGTGAGCCAGCGCGCCTCGTCCTCGTTGACGAGCAGGAAATCGAGCGCGGCCAGTACATCGGGATCGAGCGGCCCCGGCGGCGCGAGACTGAGAATGATCCGTGCGCCGCGGGCCCGCGCGCGCCGCGCCAGCACAGCCGTTTCGGCAGGATCGCACTCCATCTGCAAAAGGAGCGTCGTCGCCGGCCCAAGCAGCGCATCCTCAATCTGCGCGGCGCGCGCAAGCCGGTTGGCACCGGCGGCAACCGCGATCTGATTCCGCCCCTCCGGATCGACCGCGATCGCCGCGGTGCCGGTCGCGGCCGCAACGCTGGCTACTCGCGAGAGATCGACGTTCGCCGAACGAAGACCCTCTTGCGCAAGCGCCGCGAACGGATCGGCGCCGACCGCGCCGGCCAAGGCAACGCGGGCGCCGTCACGCGCCGCCGCCACGGCCTGGTTCGCGCCTTTGCCACCCGGCTCGATGCGAAGCTCCGCCCCCAGCACCGTCTGCCCCGGCTCAGGCAGAAACGGCAGCGGAAAGATCAGGTCGAGATTGACCGATCCGAAAACGACGATCATGGGGCCCCGTCAAACCTCTCCGGAGACCCCTTGCTCTAATGCCGCTTTGAGCTCCGAAAACTCGCGCTTCGAGAGTCGGCTCTCGGGCTGCTCAACACGTTCGCCCGCGAGCATGCGGCGAAGCACCGCAAGCATTGGCGCAGAAACGTTGACGGCACCAAGCCGGTAGTCGAGAAAGGCCTGGTGGACAAGGGGGACCCACACGGCGACCGTTTCGAGCATCGCCTCTGCATATGCTCGAATCTCGTACTGCGCATGTGCGTCTGCACGAAGTTCGAGGAAATGCAGAAGATTGTGAAGATCGATCTTCCAGTACCACTGCGTGTAAATGTTTGCGGGCAGTACCATTCGCGCGAGTTCTCTCGCGACACCCTGCCTGTTCGCATCCAGAACAGTTCCCTTAGGGTCCTCATTCAGGAGCTTGGTATAGATCGTGTACGATCGGGCTGCTTCCTCCTTGATCCACCGCAATACTTGTGCAGCCTCGTCCGCCGGCAACACCTCGGCGCGCCCTTGGCGATTACCGATCGCCTGCGCCGCGGTATGGCGTGGTTGGAGCGGTCCCACATCCGGGAAGAGGTCAGGCTGCCCGTGCGCTTCGGCGCGCCGAATTCGTCTCTCCGCACGCCGTGTCTTCAGATAGTCCACGTCCGGGACGTAAAACTCCCTATCTAGAATCGAGTAGCGCGCAGAGTACTCGTTAACACTGGCCGTGCGATGGCGGATCCATTGCCGTGCGACGAAGATCGGAAGCTTGACGTGAAATTTAATGGCACACATTTCGAAGGGTGTGGTGTGCCGGTGGCGCATTAGGTAGCGGATCAGCCCGGCATCTTCGCTCACTTTACGCGTACCGCGGCCGTAAGAGACGCGGGCCGCCTGTACGATCGCGGCATCGTCGCCCATATAATCGATCACACGAATGAAACCGTGATCGAGCACGGGGACTGGCCGGTAGAGCAGCGCTTCGAGTGCCGGGACCGTTTGCCGCAACGTCGGCCTTGGCTTGGCGCGCTGCTGCTCGATCTCGGCGAGTTGGTCAGGGGTCAGAGGCATCGGGATCCTTCCAATCTGGGCCCGCGCACCCTATATTAGCGGCGCCGGGAAGTAGGCACAGGTCTGCTTGCCGGCTATGGCGATAAACGATGCGTGGCATAAGCGTCGTGGACCCGGGGGCAGTACCCGGCGCCTCCACCAGTTTTCGCTCCCTCGGGCCGCCGCCCGGCGGGGCGCCATGATCGGGGGCGAAACAGGCTCGACACGCGTGGTAAAGACCCATCTTTCGCCCGGCATGGTTCCGCCGTCATCGGGCCGATCCTTAAGTGCCAACGACAACGTGGCGCTCGCTGTTGCTGCGTAAGCAATAAGCGCGGTCCGGGGGGCACCGGGCAACAGAAGCCCCCCACTTCCATCACCGCCGCCGGCCCGCCCTTTTCCCCGGTTGCCGGGCCGCGTTATGCAGGCGGGCCAACCGCAGGACGAGGGCGCGCAGAGAGGCGAATGGGCGAGAACGAGGGAAAACTACCGCAGAGCCTGCTGCCCTATGAAACCTGGGCCGGCGAGGCCCTGCGCCAGGTGGTGGTGGAGGCTCTCGATCATGTCGCGCGCCACGGCCTGCCGGGCGGCCACCACTTCTATCTTACCTTCCGAACCGGCGATCCGGGCGTCGAAATGCCGGCCCACCTCCGGAGCCGCTTCGCCGACGAAATGACGATCGTCCTACAGCACCAGTTCTGGGATCTCGCCGTGGAGCGGCCGAACGGGCGGTTCCGCGTCGGCGTCTCCTTCGGCGGCGTGCCGGCGAACCTCGTCGTCCCCTTCGCCGCCCTCACCGCCTTCGCCGATCCCGAGGTCCAGTTCGGCTTGCGCTTCGCCCCGCTCGAGCCGCAGGAGAGCACAGAGAAACCCCGACCAAAGGAAGCATCCGGCAAGGTCCCGCCTGAGCCTCCGGAAGCGCCCCAGGTCGTAAGTCTCGACGCCTTCCGCCACCGTGCCTCGCCCAAGGAATAGCCGGGCCCGACCGCTCGCATGACGAAACCGCCCGAGTGCGCCCGCCGGCGCCCCCGCCCGGTCATGCTCGTGATCCTCGATGGCTGGGGCTGCCGCGAGGAGGCCGCCGACAACGCCGTCCGCCAAGCCAGGAAGCCCGCCTTCGACCGCCTCCGGGCACTGGCGCCTCACGCCTTCCTCCGCACCTCCGGGCGCGATGTCGGCCTGCCCGACGGCCAGATGGGGAACTCCGAAGTCGGCCATCTCAATATCGGCGCCGGGCGCGTCGTGACCCAGGAGCTGCCGCGCATCGACGAGGCCATCGCCGCGGGCACCCTTAAGCGCGCCCCGGCACTGACCGCGCTGTTCGCAGCCCTGCACCGGAGCGGCGGCGCCTGCCATCTCATGGGCCTCGTCTCGCCGGGCGGCGTGCATTCCCACCAGAACCATGCCCTCGCGCTCTCCCGCTTGCTGGCGGGGGAGAAAATCGCGACCCGGCTGCACCTCTTCCTCGATGGGCGCGACACCCCGCCCATGGCGGCGGCGACCGACCTTCCCCCCTTCCTCGCCTCCCTGCCCGACTCCATCGCCCCCGCCAGCCTCTCAGGGCGCTATTTCGCCATGGATCGCGACCGGCGCTGGGAGCGGGTGGAGAAGGCTTACCTCACCATCGCGGAAGCTCGCGCGCCGCGCTGGCCCGATGCGCTCACCGCGCTTGCCTCTGCGCACGCCGCGGGCACCGGCGACGAATTCGTCCCCCCCGGCGTGATCGGCGCCTATGCCGGCATCCGCGACGGCGACGGGCTCGTCTGCTTCAACTTCCGCGCCGACCGCGTGCGCGAGATCCTCGCCGCCCTGCTCGATCCTGCTTTCTCCGGATTCGCCCGCCCGCGCCCCCTGCACTTCGCCGCCTCCTGCGGAATGACCGAGTACAGCGCCGAGCTCGCGCCGTTCCTCTCCGCGGTCTTCCCGCCTGTGCCGCTCGCGAGCCTCCTCGGCGAAGTAGTGGCCGCGGCCGGCCGTACGCAGCTCCGCATGGCCGAGACGGAAAAATACGCGCACGTCACCTATTTCCTGAACGGCGGCCGGGAAGCGCCCTTCCCTGGCGAGGACCGCATCCTGGTTCCTTCACCCAAGGTCGCGACCTACGATCTCCAGCCCGAAATGTCCGCTCCTGAACTCACCGAGAAGGCGTTGGCCGCCATCGAGTCGGGGCGCTATGACCTGATCGTGCTCAACTACGCCAACCCCGATATGGTCGGACACACCGGCAAGCTCTCGGCTGCCGTTCGGGCCGTGGAGGCGGTGGATCAGGGGCTCGGTCGGATCACCGCGGCCCTTGAGCGGGCCGGCGGCGCCCTCCTGGTCACGGCTGATCACGGCAATTGCGAGCTGATGCGCGATCCTCTGACAGGCGGGCCGCACACCGCGCACACCACCAACCCGGTGCCGGTTCTGCTGGCCGGGGCTGGCGTCAAAGGCCTATGTTCCGGCCGGCTCGCGGACATCGCCCCCACACTGCTTGCGCTGCTGGGCCTCCCCCAGCCGCCCGAGATGACCGGCCGTTCACTGCTCGGCGATGCGGAGCCGGCTCGCGGTTAGCCTCCTCTTGTTGGCTGCCGCGGGACCGCCTGTCGCGCCGGCGCCGCCCGCGCCGTCCGGGCTGCCTCTCCCGCCCACCCCTCCCCGGGCAGCGCCCCTGCCTACCACCGCGGCCGGAGCGCGGCACGCCCTGGCCGGAGCGGAGAGGAGCCGCCAGCAGGCGACGATCGCGGCAGAGGCGGCGGCTAAGGCTGCTGCCGCCGCGGCGGCGCGGGAACAACAGCTCGCCAAGGCCCGCGCATCCGTCACGCTGCGCCTTCGACTGACCGAGAGCGCGACCGAACAATTGGTGCTCCGGCTCGACACTCTCGCTCGCCGGCGCGCCGCGGCGCAAGCGCAGCTGGCAGAGCGCGCGCGGGTCTTTGCCCCCGTCCTGCCGCTGCTCGAACGGCTCTCGCTCTATCCGGTCGCAACGCTCCTCGCGGTGCCGGCGCCGCCCGAGGACGCATTGCGCGGGGTGCTGGTGCTGCAGACAATCGCGGG
The DNA here is from genome assembly GCA_021816925.1 of Pseudomonadota bacterium. Classification (GTDB taxonomy): domain Bacteria; phylum Pseudomonadota; class Alphaproteobacteria; order Acetobacterales; family Acetobacteraceae; genus JAKAWQ01. The sequence goes on along the minus strand of JAKAWQ010000003.1, from coordinate 125,915 downwards.
CACGCTCGAGCGCGAAGCCGCGGGCCTGCGCGCGAAAGAGGCCCGGATCACCGCGATCTCCGCGGAGATCGCCGCGGCAGACAGAAAATTGAAGGCCGCAGAGGCCGAGCAGGCTGCCGAAGCAGCCGCACTCGACCGGGAGATCGCCGCAACCCGCGCGCTCGAAAAAGTCGCGACGGGCCGGAAGGCCGAAGCAGAGGCCAAGGTCGCAGCGGCCGCGGCGCACGCGCAAACCCTGGAGGGCGTGATCACTGCCATCGCCGAGGCCGCACGCGAGGCCGCCGCACGCGAGGCCGCCGCTCGCCAAGCCGCCGCTCGCCAAGCCGCCGCAGCCCAGGAGGCGGCCCAACGGGCGGCGGCCGCCCGCGAACGGCGGCAACTCGCGCTCGCGCGGCCGGAGCCGCCTGGCCCCGCTCCGCCGCCCGCAGGCCGCGCAGGCGGCGCGCCGGTGGCCGGCGTGCTGGTCAGCGGCTTCGGCGCCCCAACCCTCGCCGGCCCTGCTCAGGGCATCCGCTATCAGACGGCCCCCGGCGCCCACGTCCTCGCGCCTTGCGCCGGCATCGTGGAATTCGCCGCGCCGTTCCGAAGCTACGGCCGGCTCGTCATCCTCGACTGCGGCAACGGTTACCGCTTCGTCCTGGCCGGAATGCAGGACTTGCTGGTGAGCGCCGGCAGCACGGCGGCCGCCGGCGAGGCGCTCGGCGTCATGGCAACCTGGGATCCGGGCTCGCCAGGGCCGCGGCCGACGCTCTATCTTGAGCTCCATCACGGGGGCCAGGTGGTCAACCCGCTCCCGTGGCTGCAGCGCAGGGGATAGGAGGAGCCGCGATCGGCCTATATAAAGTGCGCTCGATCGACGGCGTGAGGCCCGGATCCTGCGATCCGGAGGAATTTGGGCGCGCTGGCGCCCGGGAAGGACAGGAATGAAGCTTCGCACTGGATTGCTTTTGAGTGGCGTATTCCTGGCCGGACTGGCCGCGCTGCCCGCCGCGGGTGTTCTCAGCCACGCCATCGCGCCGGAGTTCGGTGTTCCCGCGGCCTTCGCCCAGAACTCCGCCACCACCGGCACCAACGCCGACACGTACCGCCTGCTCGGCCTGTTCGGCGACGTCTTCGAGCGCGTGCGCGCCGACTATGTAGACCCGGTCACCTCGAAGACGCTGATCTACAACGCCCTTAACGGGATGCTGAGCGGGCTCGACCCGCACAGCGACTACATGGACCCGACGCAATACAAAGACATGCAGGTCCAGACCAACGGCTCCTTCGGCGGATTGGGCCTCGAGGTCACCGAGGATTCGCAGGGCTTCATCAAGGTCGTCACCCCGATCGACGGCACGCCGGCCGCCAAGGCCGGCATCAAGCCGGGCGACCTGATCGTTTCGATCGACGGAAAATCCGTCCAGGGGCTCTCGCTCACCACCGCGGTCAACCGCATGCGCGGCCCGCCGGGCAGCACGATCACGCTCACCATCAAGCGCGCGGGCATCAGCAAGCCCGTCGAAGTCACGCTGACACGCGAGGTCATCCGTGTGCAGATCGTGCACCAGAAGCTGTTCGGCGATATCGGCTATATTCGCCTCGCGGAATTCGACCAGACCGCCAGTGCCGAAATCCGCAAGGCGGTGGCGACGTTCAAGAAAGAATCGCACGGTGCGGTCAGGGGCTACATCCTCGACCTGCGCAACAACCCGGGCGGCCTGCTCGATCAGGCGGTAGCGGTGGCCAATGAGTTCATGCCGCAGGGTGAAATCGTCTCGACGCGCGGCCGCCACGCATCGGACAACCAGCGCTGGGATGCAACACCCGGCAACGACATCATCGGCAACGCGCCGCTCGTCGTACTTGTCAATGACGGCACGGCCTCCGCCGCCGAGATCGTTTCCGGAGCGCTGCAGGACAACCGCCGCGCCATCATCCTCGGCACGCGCACCTTCGGCAAAGGCTCTGTGCAGACCGTGATCCCGCTCCCCGGAAACAACGGGGCGATCCGCCTCACCACCGCCCGCTACTACACGCCCTCCGGCCGCTCGATCCAGGGCCTCGGCATCATTCCCGATGTGCACGTCGCCGAAACGCGCACGCCCCAGCCGCAGTTCCAGCCGGCCCATGAGACCGATCTCAACCACACGCTCTCCAACACAGGAGGCGTCCCGGCGAGCGTGCCGCCGCCCGCGCGCACCGATCTGCCCCCGATCGTGAAGACCATTCCCGCCAGGCCGCCGCGCGGTTGGCCGACCTTCGATCCGGCCAAGCCCAGCACGGATTTCCAGTTGCAGCAGGCGCTCAAGGTCGTCCAGGCGATGGTGGCGGAGAATACGGCGGCGAAGCGCTGAAGCGGGGCCAGGGTGCCTGACCAGCCTCGCTCGTGTTCGAGCGTGCCGGTGCACGTGTCGCCCATCGTCGTTCGGGATCGCCTCGCGACCCCGCGCCGACGCACTCGGCCCTGAGGAGGGCCACCGGGCAGATGCGGCGCGCGGCGGACGGGCTTTCCGCGCCGGCCCGGGCGCTCGCCCGCTTCTGGACCGCCCTCGTTATCCTTTTCGCTGGCGGCGCGGCGCTGTTGCAGTGGCTCGGCCCGCCACCGGCCCCAACTCCGGGGCCGCCACTGCGGCCGGCAGTCGCAACCGCCGCGACCGCCGCTGCCCCGAGCGCTGCCCCCACCGTCTCGCTGGCCGCCTCCATCCCGCCGCAGCCGAGCCGGCCGATCGCCCCGCCCGATCCGGCGCTGCTGGAACCCTCGCCCGACAACCCCAAGGCCTTCCTGCCGCGCATCGGCCCGAACGGCGCCACCTCGATGCAGGTCTATGCCGCATCCTTTAACCCGGCCGATCCTCGGCCGCGCATCGGGCTCGTGGTCGCCGGCATCGGGCTCTCAAACCAGGAAAGCCGGACCGCGATCGACAACCTTCCAGGCGCCGTCACCCTCGCCTTCTCGCCCTACACGCCCGACCCGGCGAAATTGCTGGCGCGCGCACGCGCGAAAGGGCACGAGATCCTGGTTTCGCTGCCGCTGGAGCCGCAGGGCTATCCGCTCAACGATGCGGGCGACCAATCGCTCCTGGTCGATGCGCCGCCCGGGCAGAACCTGCGGCGGCTAGACTGGGCGCTTTCACGCATCCAGGGCTATGTCGGCGCCACCGGCGCCATGGACGGCCTCTACGGCGAGCGCTTCGCGGCCGCGCCCGATCTGCTCGATACGCTGGAACATCGGCTCGCCGCGCGCGGCCTCCTCTACGTCGATCCGCGCCCCGGCAAGCCCGATCCGGCCTTGGTCGCCGGGCGGACGGTGGACGTGATCGTGGACCAGCCCCCGATCGACCCCGTGATCAGCGCCAATCTGCGCCGGCTCGAGGCGATCGCCCGCGCGCACGGCAGTGCCCTCGGCCTGGTGGGTTGGCCGGGGCCGCACACTCTCACGCTCGTCTCCGATTGGCTCGGCACGCTGCCTGCCGCCGGGTTCGTGCTCGCCCCGGTAACCGCTCTGGCCCGCCCCGCCCCGACCCCGCCGATCAAGCCATGACGAGTGGCCCTGCGTCCGCCCCGCTCCCCTACCGTCCGAATGTGGGTGCGGTGCTGTTCAACCGCGACGGGCTGGTCTTCGTCGCCCGCCGTGCGGATCTGCCCAATGCCGAAGGCGCGCCCGGCGGCTGGCAACTCCCGCAGGGCGGGATCGATCCCGCCGAAGATCCTCGTGCCGCAGTTCTGCGCGAGCTCGCCGAGGAGATCGGCACCGATCGCGCGCACATCATCGGCGAGCATCCGGACTGGCTCTGTTACGATCTGCCGCCCGAACTCGTCGGCGTCGCCCTCGGCGGGTGCTATCGCGGCCAGCGCCAGCGCTGGTTCGCGCTGCGCTTTCTCGGCCGGGACTCCGACATCCGCCTCGATTTTGACCCGCATCCCGAGTTCGACGCCTGGCGCTGGATCCCGCTTGCGGAGCTTCCTGCCCTCGCCGTCGGGTTCAAGCGCGCGATCTACGAGGCGCTCGCCCGCTCCTTCGCCCGCTTCGCCGTTCCGGAGGCCGATGCATGACCGAAGATCCGCAACGCGCCCGCTGGGACGCGCGCTTCGCCGCGGAGGAGTACGTCTTCGGCACCGCGCCCAACGCCTTTCTCGTTGCCGAGGCCGAACGCCTTCGGCCCGGCTGGAAGGCGCTCGTGCTCGCTGACGGGGAAGGACGCAACGGCGTCTGGCTCGCCCGCCAGGGGCTCGATGTCACAACAGTCGATTTCTCCCCGGTCGGCGTCGCCAAGGCGAAGCGGCTGGCCGAACAAGAGGGGGTGGCCATCCGCGCGATCGTCGCCGATCTCAATCACTGGGACTGGCCCGAGGATGAATTCGACCTCGTGGTCGGCATTTCCATCCAGGTATTCGCGCCTCCGGAACGCGCCCGCGTCTTTGCGCGCATGAAACAGGCGCTGAAGCCGGAAGGGCTTCTGCTCCTCCACGGCTACCGCCCCGAGCAGATCGCCTACGGCACGGGCGGGCCGTCCACGCCCGAGAATCTTTACACCGAAGAGCTTCTCCGCTCCGCCTTCGCCGATTTTTCGATCGTCAGGCTTCTCTCGCATGATTCGGTGATCCGCGAGGGCCAAGGGCACAACGGCATCTCCGCGCTCATCGATCTCGTCGCATTCCGGCCAGGCAGCAAGGAAAATGGCTCCTCGTAGCCTGGCCGGGGGTTCGGCCGGTGATCATTCGAACGTCGTATCCAACGCGCGTGCCGCCCGCGAAGCGAAGGAACCGGCCCGCCGGCCAGCGCGTGTTCGCGCTCAGTGCCGGAAGTGGCGCATCCCCGTGAACACCATCGCCATTCCGGCCTGATCCGCCGCCGCGATCACCTCGTCGTCGCGGATCGAGCCGCCCGGCTGGATCACCGCCGTCGCACCCGCCTCCGCGATCGCCTCGAGCCCATCGGGGAACGGAAAGAACGCGTCCGAGGCAGCGGCACTTCCGTTCGTGAGCAATCTCTCGAGCCCTGCGGCGCGCGTTGCCTCGGCCGCCTTCCACGCCGCGATCCGCGCCGCGTCCACACGGCTCATCTGCCCCGCCCCGATGCCCACCGTGGCGCGGTCCTTCGCATAGACGATCGTGTTCGAGCGCACGTGCTTGGCAACCCGGAACGCAAAGAGAAGATCTTCAAGCTCCGTGGCACTCGGCCCGCGCTTCGTCACCACCTTGAGATCGCTCGGTCCGATCCTCCCGGTATCGCGCGTCTGCAGAAGAAAGCCGCCCGCAACGCTGCGGAAGGCAAGCCCCGTCTCCTCCGGATCCGGAACCTTGCCCGCGAGCAGCAGCCGGACATTCCGCTTCTTCGCAAGTACTGCCTTCGCCTCTTCGCTCGCGTCCGGCGCGATCACCACCTCCGTGAAGATGGCGGCGATCCGTCCGGCCGTCGCCGCATCCAACGGGCGGTTCATCGCCACCACGCCGCCGAACGCGGAAACCGGATCGCAACGCAGCGCAAGTTCCCATGCCTTTGCAAGCGAACCGGCACTCGCCACCCCGCACGGATTGGCGTGCTTGACGATCACCACGCTCGGTCCGGCGAAATCCGCCACGCACTCATACGCGGCGTCGGTGTCGTTGATATTGTTGTAGGAGAGTGCCTTGCCCTGCACCTGCCGCGCCGTCGCCACGCCCGGCCGCCTGCCCGTCGTGTAGAAGGCGGCACCCTGATGCGGGTTCTCGCCGTACCGAAGCATCTCCGCTCGCCGCCCGGAGAGGCTGAAGGTCGCCGGAAAAGTCTCGCCCTCCTCGGCGCTGAACCAGCGCGCGATCGCCGCGTCATAGGCCGCCGTGCGGCCGAACGCCGCCGCCGCGAGCTTCCGGCGGACGGCGGCACTCGTGCCCCCGCTCGCGGCAAGCTCCGCCAGCACCGCCTCGTACTGCTCGGGCTCGCTCACCGCCACCACGAACTCGTGGTTCTTCGCCGCCGCGCGCAGCATCGCCGGTCCGCCCACATCGATGTTCTCCACGCACTCGGGAAAGGGCGCGCCGCGCGCGATCGTGGCCTCGAACGGATAGAGATTGACCGCAACGAGATCGATCGGCGCAATTCCGTGCTCGGCCATCTCCTCGAGATGCCGCGGATCGTCGCGGCGGGCCAAAAGCCCGCCATGGATCTGCGGCACGAGCGTCTTCACTCGCCCGTCCAGGATCTCCGGAAACCCGCTCACCGCGGAGACCTCCTTGACCACGATCCCCGCTTTCGCGAGCGTCGCCGCCGTGCCGCCGGTCGAGAGAATCTCCACTCCGCGGTGGCAGAGCGCGGCCGCAAAGGAAACGAGCCCGGTCTTGTCGGAAACCGAGATCAGGGCGCGGCGGACGGGCAGGGGATCGGGCATCGGCGGCTCCAGCCGGATGGCGGGCGGATAGACCGAAACCACCCGGCGGTCCAGATTGCCCGCCCGCCGGTTCCCGGCCCGCGGCGAGTGCGATAGCCTCGGCCCCAACGAACCGAGGAAAGCGTCCGCTCCATGCCCGAAGGCGGCCCGGCCCCAAAGGCCTTCGCAACAGAGGCTTTCGCAAGCCTCCGCCCGCTCTTCGCCCCCCGAACCGTGGCGATCGTCGGCGCCTCCTCCGATCCCTCGCGCATCGGCGGCCGTCCTATCGCCGCCATGCGCGCCGCCGGCTTCACCGGCACGCTCCTCCCCGTCAACCCGAACCGCGCCGAGATACAGGGCCTTCCCGCTTACCCCGCCATCTCGGCGCTGCCGTTCGTCCCCGAGGCCGCGATCGTTGCGCTGCCGGCCGCCCTCGCCGAAGCCGCCGTAACCGAACTCGCCGCACTCGGCGTCGGCGCCCTCGTGCTCTTCTCGGCCGGGTTCGCCGAGGTCGGCGAAGCCGGCGCCGCCGCCCAGGCCCGCGTCGCCGCCCTCGCTCGTGCCGCCGGCATGCGCCTTCTCGGCCCCAACACCCTCGGCCTCTTCGACGCCCGGATCGGCTGGTTCGCAACCTTCACCGCCTCTCTCGACAGCTTCCGCCCCCTCCCCGGGCGCATCGGCATCGCCAGCCAGTCCGGCGCCTTCGGCACCCACCTCTTCGCCGCCGCGGCCGGGCGCGGCCTCGGCACGCCCGTCTGCGTCACCACCGGCAACGAGGCCGATGTCACCTTGGGCGAGGCGATCGGATGGCTCGCCGCCGATCCCGGCATCGACGTCATCGCCGTCTCCGCCGAAGGCATCCGCAAGCCCGAAGCCTTCCTCGCCGCGCTCGCCGCTGCCCGCGCCCTTCGCAAGCCCGTGGTCATCCTCAAGGTCGGCAAGAGCCGCCTCGGGGCAGGTGCCGCACGCTCTCACACCGCCGCGATCGCCGGCGACGATCGCGTGTTCTCCGCGGTGCTCGAGGAGGAGGGCGCACTCCGCGCATCCTCCGCCGAACAGCTCCTCGATTTCGCCTACGCCGCTACCCCCCGTATCTATCCGGCTGCCAACACGCTCGGCGTGCTCACGGTGAGCGGCGGGGCCGGCGTCCTGATCGCCGATGAAGCCGAGTCGCTCGGCCTTCCCATGCCGCCGCTGCCCGCCGCTGCCCAGGCCGCGCTCAAGTCGGCACTCCCCTTTGCCGCGCCCGCCAATCCCGTCGATTGCACGGCCCAGGTGTTCAACGAGCCCGCGCTGATCGGCCGCTTCGCCGAAGCCATGGTTGCCGAGGGCGGCTACCGCTCGGTGCTCGCCTTTTTCAGCCAGACCGGCGGCTCACCGACGATCGCGCCCGGCCTTCGCGCGGCGCTCGCCGCCGTCCGCGCCCGTTTCCCCGACCGTCTCTATGCGCTCTCCGTCATCGCCCCGCCCGAGCGTGTGCGCGACTACGAGGCGGACGGCTTCCTCGTCTTCCCCGAGCCCGCTCGTGCCGTCGCCGCGCTCGACGCCATGGGCCGCCTCGGCGCCGCCTTCGCCGCCGCTCCCGCGCCCCGGCTTCCCCTGCCTGCGGTCACGCTGCCGCCGGCAGCGCCGAACGAGGCCCAGGCCAAGCGCCTGCTGGCGGATGCCGGCATTGCCGTCGTCCCCGAACGTGTCACCACGACCGCCGACGAGGCGGCTGCCGCAGCAGCAGCGCTCGGCTATCCCGTCGTGATGAAGCTCCTTTCGCCCGACATCCTCCACAAAACCGAGATCGGCGGCGTGCTGCTCGGCCTGGCTTCCGAAGCCGCCGTGCGCGACGGCTACGCCGCGCTCCTTTCCCGTGCCCGCGCCGCGGGGGCGGCGCGGCTCGACGGCGTCATCGTCGCGCGCGAGATCAAAGGCGGCGTCGAGTGCATCCTTGGAATCAAGCGCGACCCGCTCTTCGGCCCCGTCGCGCTGTTCGGCCTCGGCGGCATCTTCGTGGAAATCCAGGGCGACGTGGTGCTGCACCGCTGCCCCTTCGACGAGGCAACCGCGCGCAAGATGATCGGCGCCGTCCGCGGCGTGCCGCTCCTCCAGGGCGCGCGCGGCCGCAAGCCCGCCGACATTCCGGCCCTCGCCCGCATGCTCTCGCGCCTTTCCCGCTTCGCCGCTGCCGCCGGCGAGCGCCTTTCGGCGATCGACCTCAACCCGGTCCTCGTGCTCCCGGAAGGGGAGGGGGCCTTCGCGGCCGACGCCCTCATTGAGATCGGGAACTGACGCCATGCCGATCGACTACGAAACGCTGCGCAACTTCAAGATCCCCGAGGTGCGCCAGCGCCTGACGAAGCGCGATACCATCTTCTATGCGCTCTCGATCGGCCTCGGCCACGACCCTCTGGATTCGCGCCAGCTCGACTTCGTCGATCACCATCGCGCTCTCAAGGCCGTGCCCAGCATGGCCGTTGTCCTTGGCCGTCCCGGCTTCTGGCTCGCCGATCCGGCAACCGGCGTCGATGCGGTCCGCCTCGTCCACGGCGAGCAGGGCATCGTCATCCACCGCCCGCTCCCCGTCGCGGGCGAGATCATCGGCCGCACCCGCGTCACCGGCCTGATCGACAAGGGCGCCGGCGCCGGGGTTCCCGGCGCGGCAAGCGCGCCGGGGAGGCCTGCCGCCGCCCTCCTCTATACGGAGAAGGAGGTCATCGACGCGGCCACCGGCGCGCTTCTCGCCACCACCGCCAGCACCACGTTCCTGCGCGGCCAGGGCGGCTTCGGCGGTCCGTCCGGCCCCGTGAAGCCGGCCCATCCCGTCCCCTCCGGCCCGCCCGATCGCACGCTCGATCTCGCCACCCGCCCCGAGCAGGCCCTCCTTTACCGCCTCAACGGCGACGACAATCCCTTGCACGCCGATCCCGCGCTCGCCGCCCGCGCCGGCTTCCCCCGCCCGATCCTGCACGGCCTCTGCACGCTCGGCATCGTCTGCCACGCCCTTCTCGCCGTGCTCGCCGATTACGATCCCGCTCGCCTCGCCGCGCTTGATCTCCGCTTCTCCGCGCCCGTCTTTCCCGGCGAGACCATCCGCACCGAGATCTGGCGCTCCGGCGCCTTCCAGGCCCGCGCGCGCGAGCGTGGCGTGCTCGTCGTCACCAACGGCCGGGCGGTGATCGCAACATGATCGACAAGCGCGTCGCCACCATGGCCGAGGCCATGGCCGGCATCCGCGACGGCTCCGTCGTCCTCATCGGCGGCTTCGGCGATGTCGGCCAGCCCGACGCACTGATCGAGGGGCTGATCGCGCAAGGGGCGACGAACCTCACCGTCGTCGCCAACAATGCCGGCCGTGGCCGCACCGGCCTCGCCCACCTGATGGAGCTCGGCCGCGTCCGGCGCATCGTCTGCAGCTTTCCCAGAAGCCGTGGCTCGGTCGTCTTCGAAGAGCTTTATTCCGCCGGCCGCATCGAGCTCGAGATCGTGCCCCAGGGCACGCTCGCCGAGCGGCTGCGCGCCGCCGGCGCCGGCATCCCCGCCTTCTTCACCCCGACCGCCGTCGGCACCAGGCTGGCCGACGGCAAGGAAGAGCGCGCGTTCGACGGCCGTCCCCACATCCTCGAATACGCCCTCCCGGGTGACGTGGCGCTGGTCGAGGCCTGGCGTGCCGACCGTTTCGGCAACCTCATCTACCGGGAATCGGCGCGCAACTTCAATCCGGTGATGGCAATGGCCGCCCGCCTCACCATCGTCCAGGTCCAGCACCTGGCCGAGCTCGGCACGCTCGATCCGGAAGCGATCGCCACCCCCGGCATCTTCGTGGACCGCGTGCTGCACGTGCCCTACGCTCAGGCGAAAGGATGAAGCGTCATGGCCGGATTTTCCCGCCCCGAGATCGCCGCCCGCGTCGCCCGCGACATTCCCGAAGGCTGGTACGTCAATCTCGGCATCGGCATCCCGACCCTGATCGCCGACTACGTTCCGCCCGGGCGCGAGGTCATCTTCCATTCCGAAAACGGCGTGCTCGGCATCGGCCCCGCGCCTTCGCCCGAGGCCGTCGATCCCTGGCTCATCAATGCCGGCAAGCAGCACGTGACACTCCGCCCCGGCGGCGCTTTCGTCCATCACGCGGACAGTTTCGCGATCATCCGCGGCGGCCATCTCGATCTCTGCGTGCTCGGCGCCTTCGAGGTGGCGGAGAACGGCGATCTCGCCAACTGGGCCACCGGCCGCAACGACGCCGCCTCCGCCGTCGGCGGCGCGATGGACCTCGCGGTCGGCGCCAGGCGCCTCTGGGTCGCGATGGAGCACACGACGAAGGAGGGTACCGCCCGCCTCGTCGGGCGCTGCTCCTACCCCCTCACCGCGCCCGGCGCGGTCTCGCGCATCTACACCAGCCTCGCCGTCATCGACGTCACGCCGCAGGGTTTTTCCGTCATCGAAACGGCCCCCGGCGTCGATTTCGATACGCTCCAACGACACACCGCCGCGCGCCTGATTCCGCCGGAGTGATCGCGGGCGGTCATTCGGAATCGCCGCGCGCGCCTGCCGCCGCTGATCGCGACGCTGGAACCGCTCGTACCGCCCGACGCCGCACCCTGCCCCGCCTTACCGCTCCGGCCTCACGGCGTCCGCCCTCCCTGTCCCTCGCCCGCACCGCAGGAGAGGGTAGCGCCCGGACACCGTCCGGGCGCCGGGTGGGGGCGCGCCGCTGCCGCAAACCCGTAGCGCGCCCGGTGCCAGGCGAGCCGCGCGCGGTGCCCGGCCGAAAGCCCCCCGATCCTGACCATCGCTCCCGCGCGAAGCCCGAGCGCCTCGCGCGCCCGCGCGCCGAGCCCGCCCGACACCAGCGCCGCGCCCTCGTCCGCGAAGCTCACCAGCCCTGCATCGAACGCCGCGTCCCAGAGCGCCGAGAGCAGCAGGCCGTTGTGCACGTCGAGCCGCTCCGCGTCGCTCGCGCATTCCGCCCACGGCACGATATGCGAGGCGCGCAGCAGCGCCGGATCCTCGATCCCGCTCACCGCGCAGCGCCCGCCCCAGTACGCCAGCAGCGCCTCGCGGAACAGATCCTGCCCGATCCTCTGCACCACCAGCCGCTCGGCCTCCGTCGCCCGTGGCAGGTTCCCGGCCCTGGCATGGAACCGGCGGAGCGGCACGTCCGGCAGGCTCACCCCGAGCCGCCACGCCCGATCGAGCGCGGCATAGAGCGGCGCCAGCGTCTCGAACGCGAACGCCGCCGCGCCGGGCGCGCCGGGAACTGCGCACGCCTCCGCGCCGATCTCCGCCGCCACCTCCCCGCGTTCGACCGCGAGAAACCAGGGCCCGCCCGGGGAGGCACCGCCGATCCAGATTTCTCCCCGTGCCGTCGTCGAGCCGAACCGCATCCAGCCGCCCTCCGCCCCCCGCGCCAGCCGGAAGCCGTTGTCCGCGGCCGCCTTCTCCGCCTCCGTGCGGACCACGAAGCCGGGCGGGTTCTCGGGGGTAATCACATCTCCCCGCGGCCGGCCCCCTCAAGCCGGCGCGCGCACCGCGGGCAGCGTAAGATCCAACTGCCCAAGCAGTACAACCGCCTGATCAAGCCGCCCCCCTTGCACCTTGACGCCCTTGCGCTTCGTGATTTCGCTGCGCCAGTCCTTGCATTTCCCGAATCGCCAGAGCCAGTCCACGGTCGCGGCGAGTTCGAGCACCGTCACGTTCGTCGCGGCGAACAGGCGCACGACTTCCCCAGCTCTCTTGGTGCCGAGCTCGCCGAAGGCGTCCGGCTTCGCCTGCACTTTCAGCCGGAAGATGCTGTACGTTGCGCCGTCGCTCTGCCGCTGTTCGAACACTTCCTCCACCAGGCCGAACGCCTTCGCGTCTGCGACCGCGTTGTCCAGGTCGCGCGAAAACGGCCCGAAATGATGGTAATCGAAGGTGAAACCGCTCCCCAGCCCCAGCCGATCCATCAGATAGACCGCCTTCTGCAGCCTGACTCGCCCGATCAGCTCCCCTCCCGCCGCCTCCAGCACCGCCGCCACGACATCCTCACGTTCCTTCATGGTGCTCTCCTCTCCGTTGCCGCGCGGCGTCGCGATCGGCGTCCTGTTCGAAGTAGTACCGCGTGAATTTCTTCGGATCCCTGAGCGTCCTGATGAGGGTCGAAACGTCGGTGATCTCGACCGGCCCTTTCCTCGCATCGAGGATGTGCAGCCGCTTGTGCGCGCGCTCGTCATCCCCGCCGATCTGGGTGTAGATGCTCACCGCCGCGCCCTCGTCCTTGATGATCTGCTCGCCCTCGATCTTGGCTCTGAAGTCCCGGTCGATTCGCCTTGCCTCCCGCCGCTGGACGCCTTCGTCATGGCCGAACGATCCGAGGTCAAGCGTCTTGTACAGATCCCGGTCGCGGAGCCGGCGTGCGAGGTCGGCGAGCGCCGCATCCGGCGCCGCAGCGGCGCGCCGGAACGCGTCCACCACGACCGCGTCATCGAGCGCCAGGTAGTTGCTGACCGTCGCGCCGCCCGGACTGAGGAAGCGGCTCAGCGGGTCGGACTCGTCGAGTCCGGTCCGCGCGACGCCCCTGAGCAGCTTGCCGATCATCTGCTCGATGCAGCGGGTCGTCTTGTGGAAATAAACCTGCTCGTGCAGCGTGTACCGCGCGAGCAGGAATTGCTCGGCCGCCGGCAGTGCCTTGGGGTCGAAGCAGAAGGTCGGCACCTTCAACGGACTCCCGCCTCCCTCTTTGTCGGGCGCCTCGATCTCGATCTCGCGGACGCGCACCTGCTCCCTCAGCCAGTCGAAATCGATCGCGCCTGCGCCGCTGCCGGTCATGAGGCGATCGCGCAGCAGGTAATCCAACCGGTCGGCGTCGAACGCGCTGGAGACGACGGCGTGGTAGATGTCGATCGGGTCTTCGGCCTCCAGCAGTTTAGCGACCTCACCGCAGAAGCCTCCCTTCGGCCAGTGCGCGTCCAGCAGTGTGGGGATGCTGCCGTTTGGATTGCGGATGATTTCCGCGCTCCATTGCTCATGCGGCTTGTGCACGGTGAGCGACTTCTGCACGTCCTGGAACGCATGGCTGAACGGTCCGTGCCCGATATCGTGCAGCAGCGCCGCGATCACGGCTATCTCGGCCCGCCCAGGGTCATATTGCGCAGCCCCGATCTCGCGCTCGATGATGCGCACCAGCGTGCGCGCGGTGTGGAACACGCCGATGGAATGGGCGAAGCGCGTATGGGTCGCGCTCGGGAACGCGAAATCCGAGACGCCAAGCTGGCGGATACGGCGCAGTCGCTGGAACTCTGGCGTGTCAAGCAGCGCCCAGGCGAGCTAGTCCAGCCGATCATCGGCCCGGAAGACGATCAGGCCGTGGACCGGATCGCGGATTCGCTGCGTGCGCGGGTTTTCCATGCTGAGAACATATCAGGAACTTCCGGCCCGGAAAAGGGCAGGCGCCGGCCATTCTGTTTCCATCCCATCCCACGCGGCCAGAACGAGCCGCGCGGTGCGGTACTCGCCGAAGCGGGCTTTTTCGTTCTTCTTCAGCACCCGGAACGTCTCGGAGGGATAGCCCGCGCCCATCGCGTCCTCGGGGTCGAGGATGTAGCGGAGTTCGTCCCGCGTCAGGCCGTATTTGCGGGCATGGAAGGCATCAAGCTCCGCCCGCAGCAGCGCCCGCCTTTCCTCGTCCCAGCCGAATTCTTTTCCGCTGTAGCCGAGGTCGTGCGCGAACGGCGCCATGGCGTGGCTGGTGTAGCTCAGTTCCAGCACGCGCGGGACGATGAAGGCGAGGTCGGCTTCGGTGTAGGCGGAGGGCGGAAGGATGGGGAACTGTTTGAGATAGAAATAGGTCAGGGAGGTGCCGCCAATCTTCTGCCGCGCTGTGAAGTCGAGCGTCAGAGATAGCCAATTTGCCAGCAACGCCGCCGCCAGTCGGGGTGGGTGCTCAACGAAGAACAGCGGAGTCTTGTGGTTGACCCCCACTCGCGGAAACGCCGTCGCGATCACCGTGCGTTCGTCCGTCGAGCGGCAGATATCCCGCCAGCCCATCAGCCAGCCGCGCGGCCAGCTTTTGGCGCGCAGGCGCTCGGCGACTTCGGCCTCGGGCACCCAGTAGCGCGGGGGCGGCTCGAAATCGGGGTTCTGCTTCTCGGCCGCGGTCGCGTCGCGGGCCTCCGTGCCGTCATAGGTGGCCCAGCGATGGTCGAACTGGTGGATCATCTTCGCTTCGTAGAGCGGCACGTAGCGCGCCGTGTCGTTACGCCAGTCCGTCCCGTCGCGCGCAAATCCCGCCGCGTGCAATTGCGCCGCCGTGCGGAACAGGCTGCTGTCGTTGGACATGTCGAACAGGCGCGCGAACGACACGCCCCAAGGATTGCCTGCCTTGCCCTTCGCCTCGTCGATCAGCACCGGCACGCGGGCGTAGATTTTCGCCGTCAAGTCCGCATCGGCTCGCGCGCGGAACACCGGCGCGGTCCTCGTGTTCGGGTTGATCCGCGCGATGTCGGCGGGCGATAGGGTGAAGCGGCGCTCCGGTTCGGCCCATTGCGTCGCGTCGGTGAGGAAGAAGGCGAATTCCGCCGCGCCGATCTCCCGGCCGATGGTCAGCAGGCTGAATTTGTAGCTGCGGTGGACCGCAGGAAAGATCGCATCGCGGTTCTCAAAATCCACCAGCCGCGCCAGCTGCTTGCCGTCGATCAGGGCGGCGAAGAAGGGCGCGGTGGTCGCATCGGTCGCGATACCGGTCGGCACGATCACCCCGGCGTGCCCGCGCGGGCTCGCCAGTTCGGAAAAAAGCTCGGCGAAGAGCGCGTAGGTGTTCACGTCGCCGCGCCCGGTCAGCGGAAACCTCCCGCTCTCGCGCGCGAAGACCGAGGAGGCCTCGGCGAGCCGTTTCGCCGTCTCGAACGCCTCATGCAGCGCGCGCTCCCGCGTGCCGGGCTCGGCCTTCGCGAGTGCCGCGATCAGCCGCCCGCGCGCGGCGGCGTTCGGCGCCGCGGCAATCTCCGGGTCCAGCGCGGCGAAGAACTCCTGCTCCTGGAGCTTGATCCGCTCCCACGGCGGATTGCCGAGCACGACATCGAATCCTCCCCGCGCCATCACCTCGGGAAACTCGAGCGGCCAGTGGAAGGCGCGCGCCGCCCGCGCGGCGTCCACCGCACGCGCGACCAGCGGCGGATGCACCTGCCTCGAAGCCAGCACCCGCCGCACATCGCCCGTCGTCGGCACCGTCGGTTCCCGCCCGAGCGCCGGCGCCCCGCCCGTCTTCGGCAGAAGAAAGGCCGCCACATAAAGATCGGCGGCCTCGTTCCACGCAAAGCTGAGCGGCGCGGCCTGCACCTGCTCGAACCGCCGCCGCTTCTCGGCGATCTCCTCGGGAGAATCCTCCGGCAGCGCGCGCGCTTCCGCCCTTGCCGCCGCGAGCGCCGGCGCCGGCAGCTTGCCCTCGCGCAGGAGAAGGTCGCCCTGGCCTTCCCGCTCGTTCCGGTTGCGCGTGGCGTAGTATTTGGCAGTCGCCTTGTCGTCGCCGGTCAGAGGCTTGTATGCCGCATCGGGAATCCCCTCCTCCAGCGAATTCAGATCGAACAGGCCGAGCAGCGAATCCCCGCAGCGGATGTTGGCATCGAGGAAGCCGAGCGGCCTGCCGGGATCGACCGTCTCGATCCAGAGCGCGACCTTCGTCAGCTCGACCGCCATCGGGTTGCGATCGACGCCGAAGAGGCAGCTCCGCGCCACGTCGCGCAGCGCGTGCCGGTAGTCCTCGGCCGAGGCGACGCCAAGCGAGCGCGCGCTGGCCAGACGCGTCGCGACGCGCCGCCCCGCCGCGAGCAGGAAATGTCCCGAGCCGCAGGCCGGGTCGAGCACCGTGACGCCGAGCAGTGCCGCCGCCGGATCCTCTGCCTCCGCCTCCACCCGATCGAGAACCGGATCGAGCGCGGAATCGAGCAGCGCCTGCACCAGCGCAGCGGGCGTGTAGTAGCTGCCGGTGGTCTTTCGCGCGTTGCCCTTCTGCTCCGCCCCGTTCGCGAAGGCGAGCGCCCGCCCGTCGTCTGCCAGGCGCGGGGTGAGCTCGAGCAGGGATTCATAGACCGAGCCCAGCTCCTCGGTCTCCATGTCCCGCCAGTTGACGGGAACGAGCGCGCCGCCCTCGCGGAGCCAGGCCAGCCGATGGATGGCCTCCAGGAGCGATTGGTTTGAAAGCCGCAACGCTTCGAGGTCCGGGATCGTTCCGGCCGCGAAGAGGCCGTCGAGCGCCGGCAGCCCGAGCCGCTTCTCTCCGCGCGCGAGTGCTGAGAACACGATCAGCAGCCCCGACCACGCATCGTGGTGCCGGTCCCGCGCGGCACGCCGGACCGCCCGCTCGCGGAGGCGCCCGAGCGAATAGCCCTCCTCGTAGAGGCGGCGCGCATCGGCCGCGGCGTCGGGCGGATGGAGGAGGCCGCGCTCCTCCGCCGTCAGCAGGAAGATCAGCCGATAGACCAGGCGCAGCAACTGGCCGAAGAACTCGGGAAGCGGCAGCGCGCCCGGTTCCAGCCGCGCGCTGAGCCCGGCATTGGCGGGATCGGCGAGGAAGCCGCTGCCGAGTGCGAGGAGGGCCGCTTCCACGCCTTCGCGGAGCCGCTCGCGCGCGGCGATGCCTTCCCTGCTTCCGGCCTCGCGCCAGGCTTCGAGCCTGCTCTCGAGCGGCGGGCTTCCCGGCGCTCCGAAGGAGCGCGCGTGCAGGAGAAGCCAGAGCGCCGTGAAATCCGCGAACGCCTCGCCCTCGAAGATCCGCCTGAGGTCCACCTCGATGTAGGCGGGGCGGGTGAGGCTCGCGTTCCGGCGCAAGAGCCGGAGCCGCTCGCCGTTGCACGCAAGGCCCCAGACGGCTTCCTCGTTCGCGTTGAGCCATTCCTGCAACGCCGAGGCAGCCGAGCGCCGCCGGTGATCGCCCGGCACCGGGTCCCCATTGCGCGAGCGCAATGGGAGCCCGAGATGCTCGCTCGCCCGGTCGAGATCATCCTCCGGCGGCACCACGAGAACGGGCACGCGCCCGCCGAGCGCTTCTAGCGTTACCGGAAACGCTCGCTCGCCCAACTGCCGCGTGCCCCGCCGCGCGATGTCCGTGAACCCGAGCGCCTGGCTCAGGAACGCCTCCGTGAACCCGGTCGTCCGCGCCCCGGAAGGCTGGGGACTCGCCGAGAATTCGCCGAACACCGCCTGGCCGATCCGGAAGTACCGGGAGATCTCCTCGCGCAGCCCAAGCCCCTTCGGGATTCCATAGGCAGCGCGCGTCTTCTCGTCGTCCGGCTGCGCGGCGATGCGCGAAACCATCGCGGCACCGATCAGCGCCCCCTCGATGGTGATGGTCGCCGCGCCCGGCCTTGCCGCGCGCGGGGAACGCGCCATCCCTCAGGCGCTCGCCGGCACGAGGATTGAAGACGTGATCACGCCCGGCTTCACCTCCGGCGGCACGCCCGTCGGCAGCACCGGCTCCACGCCCCGGTCAAAGCTCGATTTCGGCCCGGATTCGATCGGCGGTCGCACGAACCTCTCCTTCCGAGCGGTCGAGCAGCCCAGCCTCCTCCAGGGCGGCAACATCCGCGTGCACCCGCCGATATTGCCGGCCGAGGGCGCGCGCAAGGGCCGAGACGGAAGGCTCGGGATGCCCGTGCAGGTGGCGCAGCAGGCGGTAGCGCTCGCCGGTCATGACCGAGGCAAGCCCTTCCCAGCTCTCGAAGGCCAGCACGCGCTCGTTGACCTTTCCGCCGCGCTCCGCGCGGCGCCAGGCACGGACAAAGGCGGCAGCGTCATCTTCGAGGCCCCCGCCGACAATTATTTTCACATCGGGCACCTTCACATCGGGCACTTTCACATCGGCCATCCCGTGATCCTCCTCGCACGGCGATTCCAGGGAACCAGATCCATGCATCGGATTTCACCTCTCTCCACACGTCGTCCCCGGCTATCGCGGAGGTCCATGCGGTTTCCGGGTGCCCGCCTTCGCGGTTCTGACGAGCCGCACGAATTCAAGTCCGCCCATGGCAGCGCCGGACTTGTTGTCACCGGCGGCGCGCCGCGCGCACGTCCGCCAGGAAGTCAAGCACCAGCCGTTCGGGCGTGGTGAACCTGCAGGACTCCTGCCGCCCACCATAATGCCGGTGGTCTCCTTTGGGAGCAGGACGAGCGTCGCCCGAGGCATATGACGTTTTTTGTCATAGATTTTCTATGCCGTCAAGAGTCATCCGAAACGGGTCAATGCTTCGTCCGGTCGCCCGGCCGCACGGCATGCGCCGATCGTCCCACCGCTCAGGCCGCTCCGGGTACCGGAACCCCGGGCACCAGCACGTAGAGCCCGATCGCGTCCGGCGGCAGCACCGGCGCCACGCTCACGCGCGCCACGCCGGCGGCGTTGCGCACGCGCGCATGGTCCTCTTCGAGTTTTCGCGCCCGCGCCTCTGCATAATCCGCGATCCGGCCCGGCAGCGCCGCTTGCACGCGCTCGCGCGCCCGGGCCAGCAGCCGCTCGCGCGCGACCGGCGCAAGGTCCCCGCTCGCCCTTTGCTCGAGGAGCGCCCGCGCTGTTTCACCTTCCGCACTCGGCGCTTCGCGGTTCGCCTCGAAGGCGAGCGCGCCCGCCTCTTCCGCCAGGAGCAGCCGCTCCTGCCTGCCGTGCACCGTGAGCCTGAAGCGGAGTCTCAGCAGGAGAACGGTGGTTACGCTCGCAACCGCCTCGCTCGGCCATGCGCCGCAACGCCCGAGCGGCGGCAGTACGGCGGCCGTCGGATCGAGTGCCCCTTCCAGGAGCGTCTCGGCGAGCGTTGCCGGAAGCTTGTGCGTGCGCGTCACCATCTCCGCGCCCCGCGCCGGCGGCTCTTCGAACGAAAGCCCGACGGTTCCCTCCATCCCGCGCGCCGCCAGCTGCTCCCGGATCGCCCCCGGAAGTGCGGCGAGATGCGCGCGCACGAGGTTGGGCCCGACGGGATCGAGTGGCGCGTCGAGCCGGCTCATCGCCCGCTCGACGAACCGCCGCACTTCGCTCGGGCCGCCGAACAGCTCGCGCCAGCGCTGCCACTCGGGCGCCACGTCCTCGGGCTTGAGCGCGTTCTGCGCGAAGCGCGCGCGCGAGCGGCGCTCGCCCTCTTCGGCGTCGCGCCAGCGCGCGTCCAGTACCAACGTATCGGCCGCGAAGCCGAGATCGAGGCTGAGCTGGCGCCCGCGCCCGCGGCGGAGCAGCACCGCGTTCATCAGCGCGCCCGTCACCGCGCCGCGATCTTCCGGCAGCGGCACGGTGACGCCGGTTGCTTTGCGGATCCTCTCGGCCTTGCGCAGGATCACGTCGAGCACCGCCCCGTCGATCGCGCTCTCCGGCGAAAAGAGCAGGATCGAACGGACGAGCGGGGCGGGCTGGCCGAACCGATCGACGCGCCCCTCGCGTTGCTGGTGCCGCGTCGGGTTCCAGCAGAGATCGTAATGGATGACCGTGTCGAACAGGCTCTGCAGGTTGATGCCCTCCGAGAGGCAGTCGGTGGCGACCAGGAGCCGCCGCTCCGCTTCGGCCATGCCCTCCACGCGCGCCCGCCGATCCTCCGCCGTCAGCGCCCCTGTCACGGCCTCGATCCGTTGCCCGGGAAAAGCGCGCCGCAACTCCGCCGCCACGTGCTCGGCGGTGGCGATGAACCGGCAGAACACGACCGGCTTCGCGCCCTCGGCGAGGAGCGGCCGCAACTCCCTGATGGTCGCTGCGAGCTTGGGATCGGGGGCTTTGGCCAGCCGCCCCGCTTGGCCCACAAGCAGGGCGAGCGGCCCCGCTTCTTCGAGGCCCGAGGCAGGCTCGATGTCGGTCGCCTCCGCCTCGTCGGCCTCTTCGTCGAACACCTGCTCGGCCAGCCGCTCGGGGTCGGCCGCCAGCCGGTTGCGGAGCGCGGCTGCCGCCGCCGCCGGCGAGGAGCCCACGCACCGCATCAGCGCGAGCGTGCCCCAGAAGGCAAGCCGCCGGCGATGCTGCTCCGGCCCCGCTCCCTCGACCACGCCGAGACAGTAGTCGAGCACCGCGTCGTGGAACGCCTGATGCTCGTTGTTCAGCGCATAGGGGCTTTCCTTGGTTTCGTGGCGGGGGAAAACCCGATCCTCGCCCCATCCGCCTTCCCCCTTGGCGCGCCCGGTGATGTCGATCCGCCTGCGCTGCACGAAGTGCCGGGAAAGCCGGATCCGCGAGGCTTCGTCCTCGAGCGCTTGCGTGCCGAGCCCGGGGCCGAGGAGCCCGAGCAGCCGGTCGAACGCCTCCTCGTCGCCGCTGTGCGGGGTCGCGGTCAGCAGCAGAAGGTGCCGCGTCCGCTCTTCGGCGAGCCGTTCCAGCAGAGCGAAGCGTTGCTGCCGCCCCTGGTGGGTGCCGACGCAGGCGTGCGCCTCGTCCACGATGACGAACGGCGGGCAGACGCGCGCGAATGTCTCGCGCCGCCGTTCCGCCTTGATGTAGTCGAGGCTGACCACCGTCGCGGGATGCGCATCGAACAGGGTCTGCGAGGCCGGCAACCCCCGCTCGAGCCGCGAGGCGGAGGAAGCCGTGACGGCGACCGCGTCGATGTCAAATTTCGCCGCAAGCTCCTCGGTCCATTGCTCGACGAGATGCGGCGGGCAGAGAACGGCGAACCGATCGACATCGCCCCGATCCATCATCTCTCTCAGGACCAGCCCGGCCTCGATCGTCTTGCCGATCCCGACATCGTCCGCGATCAGAAGCCTGACCACCTGAAGCCGGAACGCCATCAGGAGCGGCACGAGCTGGTAGGCCCGCGGCTCGAACCCGACGCGCGCCGCCGAGCGGAAGGACCCGGCGCCACGCCGGAGGGAAAGCCGGAGCGCGTGCGAAAAGAGCGCGGCCGCGTCCTGCCGCGCGATTTCCCCGCCTTCGGGAATGCCGAACTGCGCCGGCCGCACCTTCTCGCGTTCCAGCGCCGGGAGCAGCACCTGCACATCCGCCTCCGAGCCCGAGAGCGGCCGGAGGCGCAAGGTTCCCGGGTCGGGCGAAGGCAGGGCCACCCACTCCCGCCCGCGCGCGAAGACGAGATCGCCCGGGGAAAAACCCGCGCTCACGCCGCGACCCCGAAGAGTTCCGCGAGCCCGGCCGGCGCCGCTTCGCCAGGCGCGTCCGGCAGCCCGACGATCTCGAAGCCGCGCGCCTCCGCCGCGCTTCGCTCCTCCTCGCCGATCGCCCCGATGGCCGCCGCAACCCTGTGCTCCGGCCAGACGAAGCGGAATCTTCGCTCGCCCAGGACGAGCGCTTGGCTCTTCGGCAAGGGCAGCCCCCAGCGGCGGAAGGCGGCTGCCCAGGCCTCGTCCTCCGCCGGCTCGCCGCACCGGGCGAGGGGCGTGACCTCGCTCCTCGCCAGCCGCAGCAGCACGCCGAGCGCCTCCGCGTTTCTCCGGTCGATTTGCTCGTGGTCGGGCTGGTTGTAGTAGGAAAGCAGGCACCGGTAGCACCCGCGCACGCACGCCCCCGGCTCCTCCTTGAGTTGCGTGGGATCCGCCGCCGCGATCGCCTTGCCGATCGCTCCTTCGCGATAATGCATGAGCCGAAGCGCCGCCTTCGCCACGCGCAGAAGAGCGTCCGCCTCGCTCGCCAGCCGACCGAGCACGCCCGCTCCGCCTTCCGTCGCCTCGTAGGCAAGAATCGCGCGCCGCCGCTCGGCCCCCGGCACCGGCTCGGTCAGAAGTTCTCCTTCTTCGAGCTGGAATTCGAGTTCGAGCCCGCGCGCCAGCGCGTATTGCAATGTCGCCATCGCCTCGGCGCCCGGGGGCTCGCCCGCTGGGCGGAAGAGAATCGCGTTCTTGTTGTCCTGCACGATCGGCACCACCCGTTGCCTGACCGCGCCCTCCGCCTCTTCCTCGTTCTCGTCGTCGAGCGCGCCACGCGCCCAGCGCCCGGTCGCCGGATCGATTCCGAACCCGAGGATGCTCTTCTCCCGCCGCCGCCGGAGGCCCTTGTTGAGCCGGCTGATCGTTGCCCCTGCGGCATAGTCGAGCGAAAGGATCAGCCCCTCCCCGTCGCTCGCCTCGGCCGCCGTCACGTCAAGCGCCCCGTCCCGCCTTGGCCAAGTGAAGACCGTTTGGATCTCGAAGCCGCGCCGCTGCCGCTCTTCGTCATTCGCCGTGATCCGCTCCGCTGGCCTCGTTTCCACGTTGTCGATCCGAAGCACGTTCCGCACCGGATGAACGCCCGCCATCGGCGCCCCGCACGCATGGCAGCGTTCGGGTTCTTCTCCCTCGTGCGCTGCCCCACACTGATCGCAGATGAAGAATGTTCGCGTCGCAAGTTGCCCGCCGGCCTCGGTTCTCGCGTCCGGCGGCAGCTTCGCCTTCACCACCCGGTACGCCCGCCCCTCGTGATAGATCAGGCTGCCCGGACCGAATTCCGAAATCGCGACGAACCGCGCCCGTTGCAGATAGGCCGCCTTCGGCCCGCCCCATCTAGATTCGGGAACGAACGCATAGAGCGGAAGCCTCGGAAAGTTGTATCCGGGCAGGAACCCCTCGGTTGCCAGATACCGGTAGGTGTAGAAGTCCGAGCCCCCGTTCGCGTTGCCCCGCTCCAGAAGCTTGATCTGCTCGTGCGCCTGCGCCTGCTCGCGCTTGGCGTTGTCGCGCTCTTTTGCCGAGATCCCGTGCGCCTCCGATTTGCGGTTCGCTTCCTGGAGTTGCGCCCGCGCGCCCTGATAAAGCTGCCGCCAGCGGTCGAACGCCTGAGAGAACCGCTGCGCTGCATTCCCCGCCACATCGCGCGCCAGCTTGGCCCGGTCCTCCGCCCAGGGCGCCGCCCCGATCTCGCCCGCGATGCCCTCGAGGATCCTTTCCATCCTGGCCGACGCCCGCGCTGTCACATCCGGCGCGCCGACCGCCTCCGTCACTTCCTTCTGCACGGGCAACTCGTTCTCGCGGAGCGCCAGCACGTGCGGAATATCCGCCTCCAGCGGCACGCCCGTCTCGGCCAGCCACACCGCGTGGAGATGCGCTTCCACGAGGTCCCGGTTCGCCAGCTCGATCGCCGGCGGCCGCACCGAGCCGCTCACCATCCTCGCCGGGTCCTCGAAAAAATACTGATCATGCGGGCTTTGCGCCGCGCAATAGGCCACCACCAGCGCCGCCTGCCCGGCCCGGCCTGCTCGTCCCGATCTCTGCGCGTAATTCGCCGGCGTCGGCGGTACGTTGCGGAGATAGACCGTATTGAGCGCCGAGATATCGACCCCGAGCTCCATCGTCGGCGAGCAGAAGAGCGCCGGCAGGAAGCCCGTCGGCTCCCCGACCTTTCGCATCTCTTCTCGATTTTTCGCAATCTCTGCCTGATCCTCCTCGCCCCACCGGAACCGCCACTCGCGCCATCGGCGCTGCTCCTGGTCCACTTGCGCCGTGTGTGCCCGCCCGTCGATCCCGAAGAGCCCCTCGCCGCCGGCAGCCAGCGCATCCGCCAGCGCCCGGTAGAGCGCGACGAAATAGCGGTTGGCGTCGCGTCCGTCCGCGCGCCCCTCCGCCGCCGTGAGCCGCATCGCGTTGGCCGCAAGCCGCCAGCCCTCGACATCGAAGCTGGTCGCCACGCGCCGGACCAGTTGATATGTCTCCGCTGCCTTGAGCAGCGCCTCCAGCACCGCGCGATAGGTCGTCGTGTCCAGCCGCTGGCCCCAGAGCCGCGCGCGCCGAAGTTCCCGCGCCAGCCGGCTCCTCGCGCCGCCCCGCAGAATCAGGACCTCCCCGCGCAGGCCCGCCTCATCCTTTTTCGGCGCGTCGATGATCAGCGCCGCGGCGACACGCGCCCTTTCCTCCTCCTGTTGCGAAATCAACCACGGCTCGCGCAAGCCCTGTCGTGCCGCCCGGGCAACCTCCTCCACCGCCGCCGGGTCGAGCGCATCCGCCGTCACCGCAAGCCCCTGCCTCAGGGCATCGAGCAGAATCAAAAGGGCCTCGCGCCGTTTCTCCTTGGTCGCGTCGCGCAGTTCTTGCGGCGCCCCGAGGAACGCCTCGTCATCCGACGCAAGCTCTGCCAGCGCCGGGTATTCGGCGCGCACGAGCCGGAGATCTTCGAGGTTCGGATTGGTGAAGCGCCATCCCCGCCGCTGATCCGCCCACACGCGGTACGCCAGCACTCGCCGCAGCACTCGCTCGGCGTCCTGCTGGCCGACCCCTTTGGCGTCCGGATCCGCCATCCACTCTACCCTCCGCTTCCGGTTGGCTGCCTCGAACCCGAGCGCCGACTGAACGTGCCGCGCAAACTCTTCCTCTCCGAGCCCCTCCGGTCCCGTCCGCTCCACCGCTGCCAGGATCGCCGCCCTGAGCAGCGTGACGAACACGAAATCGTTGAAGTGCCCGGCCTGCAGCGCCGCGTCCTGCCGGTTGTCGGTGAACCCGAGCACCTTCCGCTTGCCCGTGGGGAGCGCCGACTCGGCGCCGTTCATCCAGCGGAGCGCGCTCGAAACGAGCAGCGTCGTCGCCGAGCTTCTTCCCTCGGCCGAAAGGCCGGCGAGCTTGTTGATCTCGCGCGCCCCGACGGGCGGCTGGTCCTTGCACCGGAGGCAGAACCGGAACTTTCCCGGTATGAACCACGCCTGCCGCCCGCCGTCTTCCACCACCCCGCCCGCGCCCACCACGATCTTCTCTGGCCGGTAGCGCTTGAGCGCGCTCTTGATCTTCCCCGCCGGGTCGATCCACTCCTCCGGGTACCCTTCGAGCGACCCGTCGAACGTGAATTCCGGATCGCTGTCCGGCACCGGCATCAGATAGCCGGATTTCTGCTCCTCCTCTTCCTCCTTGAGCGGCACCTCGTCGATCGGTCGCGGCACCGGCGCCCGCTCGGTGAGCCGCACCGGATGATATTCCTGCCCGCAGCCCCGGCAGAAGAACGTGGGATAGAGCCGCGCCGCCGGATCTTCCGGGTCGAAAAGCTGCCCTTCCAGCATCACCCGGCGCCCCCGGCCGGATTCACTCTCCCCGATCGTCGCGTAGAGCGTTCCGGCGCCGGAAATGAATTGGTGCAGCTTGAAAGCGAGGAACGCCCGGTCGCCCGCCCCGCCTCGCTCGTTCGCCGGCCGGCTCATCGCGATCAGCATGGCCTTCAGTGCCGAGCGGCAGCGCCCCAGATCCGCGCCCGTCCTGTCGGCCAGGCGCTTCGCCGCCGCCTCGAGTGTCCCGGGTCGCCGGCGCTTCAGGTGCTGCGCGTCCTCGAGTCCGATCTCGAGCTCGATCCAGATCGCGAGCGGATGGGAGCGCAGAACCTCATCGCTCGGCGCCTCGGGAACTTCCCCCTCCACCGCGTCCCTGAGTTCGCTTCCGAGCGAGCCGACTCTCCTCTCAGGATCCGTCGCCCTCTCCAGGCTCTCCCCGATCACCGCAGCAGCCGTGATGCGTGTTCCGAACAGCCGCGAGGCAACCCGCGCCACAGCATCCGCCGCATCCGCCGCATCCTCGCTTGCCATCGTCGCCGAGGTCCCGATCGCGACCGGTTCCTTCTCCCGGCAGAGCCGATCCTTCAGCCGCCGCACCAGCATCGCCACGTCCGCGCCTTGCCGGCCGCGATAGGTGTGCAGCTCGTCGAGCACGATGAAATCGAGCCCTTGCGCGTTTGCGATCACCTGCTGGTCGAGCTCGTTCTGCCGTGTCATCAGAAGCTCGAGCATCATGAAGTTGGTGAGCAGGACGTCGGGCTTCGCCTCCCGGATCTTCTGCCGCTCGTCGTCGTCCTCCTGCCCGGTATAGCGCGCGAAGGTGGGGGCAAGCCGCTCCTCGAGGCCGGATTGTCCGACGTATCGCTTCAGCTCCTCCATCTGGCTGTTGGCGAGTGCATTCATCGGATAGACCACGATAGCCCGCGTCCGCCGTGCCTCTCCGGCCGCTCTTGCCCGGATCGCCACATCGATGATCGGCAGGAAGAAGCAAAGCGACTTGCCCGAGCCCGTCCCGGTCGTGACGACGAAGCTCTGCCGCGCCGCCGCCTTCGCCAGCGCCTGCTGCTGGTGCTTGAACAATTTGAGCGGCTCGCCCGGAAGCCGGAACACCTGCCCGGTCTCGGCGCAGAGCTGCCCGTCCCGCACCAGCGCCTCGACGCTCGCTCCGCGCTCGAAATGCGGATTGATGCTGATCAGCGGCTCCGGCCAGAAGCGCCGGCTCGCATAGATCGCCCCGACCTGCCGCCGGAGATCCTCCGCCCGGATCGTCGTGAAGGAGCGCGTGAACGCTGCATAATCCTCGATCAGCTTCCGATCGAGATCGAAGACATCCATCAGGTCCGCCCCTCAACCGCCGAGCGCAATCAAGGAACTCTATCGGCCGCCCTTAAAGTTTCAACAACGCTCCAAAACGGCCCGCCCTTCCGGCCGACCATAACCGGTCTTGCGCGCGCCCTCTCCGGCTTATACATGCTCATCTGCATGTATAGCCATGCCCAAGGCCGACCGTGATGTCCGCACCAACCCGTTTGATGGTTTTGATGTCTGCCGACGAGCGGGCCGCGCTCGATGCCAAGGCCCGGGCGCTCGGGGTCTCCGCCGGCGAGATGGTCCGCCGCGCCGTCCAGGCATACGACGCCGGCGCCGAAGCGGAAGCCGCGGAGCTGCGAACCCTGATCGATGCGTTGAACGAGGTCCATCCGGAAACGCTCCGCATCGCCGATGAGAGCCACAAGACGGTAACCCGGCTTCTCGGGAATTCGGTGCAGCCGCACGGCCCGAGGCAAGGTGCGCGGCGAGCGGCAAACCGGTGAGCCTCTATCGAGAGGCGATCACGGCCCTCAAGCAGGTTCTTCTGCTCGATGAGCAGGTTCGCAACGCCGCGCTCGATGTCGCCAGGATGAGCCAGGAAGTTGCCGACCTTCGCGATCGCGTAAGCCGCCTTGAAGGCATGCTCGCTGGCTTGCGCGTGCAACCACCTGCGGAACTTCGCCCGCCGAGGCCCCGCCGCCTGCCGCCACCTGAGCGCGATCGCGGCAAGGACTGACATCGGCGATCGCCGGAGCCCGGCTCGCCGACCGGCTCCGCGGTCAGCCGCACCTCCCGCTGATGCAACGGCCCGACCCGGGGGCAATTCCGAGCGGACACGCATGCACGCGTACCACCCCTCGGGAAAAAGCTCTGGACTCCCCGCCCCGCATCGTATATCCGCCCGCCCCTTGTTGGAACGCGGGAGACCGCGCCGCCCCGGGAAGCTTCCCGCGGCGCCGCGCTCGTTTGGACCGCGGTCCTTGGCTTGCACCGCCCCCGAGGAAAATCGCTTCCGGGTGCCTGCATGCACGGAGACCAGGGATGGCGAAGAAGATCGCGGGCTACATCAAACTCCAGATTCCGGCCGGCAAGGCCAATCCCTCGCCGCCCGTCGGCCCCGCGCTCGGCCAGCGCGGCCTCAACATCATCGCCTTCTGCAAGGAGTTCAACGCCGCCACCCAGAACCTCGAGCCCGGGATGCCGATCCCCGTCGTCATCACCGCCTTCGCCGACCGCACCTTCACCTTCGTCACCAAGACACCGCCCAACAGCTACTTCCTCTTCAAGGCGGCGAAGGTGGAAAAAGGCGCCGCCGCCACCGGCAAGGGCGCCCCGGTCGGCACCGTTACCATCGCGCAGCTCCGCGAGATCGCCGCCCGGAAGCTCCAGGACATGAACACGACTGACATCGAGGCCGCCGTCCGCATGCTCGCCGGCTCCGCCCGCTCCATGGGCCTCCGGGTGGAGGGCTGAGCATGGCCCGCATCGGCAAGCGCCTGCGCGCCGCCTACGCGGGGCTGGACCCCACCCGCGCCTACCCCCTCCCCGAGGCGATCCGGCTGGTGAAAGAGAACGCCAAGGCCAAGTTCGACGAAACGGTCGAGCTTGCCATGAACCTCGGCATCGATCCCCGCCACGCGGACCAGATGGTCCGCGGCATGGTGAGCCTGCCGCACGGCACCGGCCGCACCGTGCGCATCGGCGTCTTCGCCCGCGGCGCCAAGGCCGAGGAGGCGCTCGCCGCCGGCGCGGACGTCGTCGGCGCCGAGGACCTTGCCGAGAAGGTCCAGGCCGGCGAGATCAACTTCGACCGCTGCCTCGCCACCCCCGACCTCATGGCCCTGGTCGGCCGGCTCGGCAAAATCCTCGGGCCCCGCGGCCTCATGCCGAACCCCCGCCTCGGCACCGTGACGATGGATATCAAGGGCGCGGTGGCCGCCGCGAAGGCCGGACAGGTGGAGTTCCGTGCCGAAAAGGCCGGCATCGTGCATGCCGGGATCGGCAAGGCAAGCTTCCCCGAGGATCGCCTCGCCGCCAACGTCCGCGCCTTTGTCGAGGCCATTCAAAGGGCCAAGCCCACCGGGGCGAAGGGCACTTATCTCAAGAAGGTGGCCTTGTCCTCCACCATGGGGCCAGGCGTTAGGATTGATCTCGGGAGCCTCGCATGAACCGCGCTGAAAAACAGGCCCTCGTGCAGTCGCTCGCGACCATTTTCCGGACGACCGAGATGGTCGTCGTCGGTCGCAACCGCGGCCTCACGGTTACCGAAGCTTCCGATCTCCGCCGCCGCATGCGCTCGGCCGGCGCCACCTATCGCGTGGCCAAGAACAGCCTGGCCGCCCGCGCACTCGCTGGCAGCCGTTTCACCGGCCTCGCGCCCCTTCTCAAGGGCCCGACCGCGCTCGCCTGGTCCGCCGATCCCGTCGCGGTCGCCAAGGTTGCCGTGAGCTTCGCCAGGACGAACGACCGCTTCGTGGTCGTCGGCGGCGCGCTCGGCCCGCGCGCGCTCGAGGCCGGCGCCGTCGAGGCGCTGGCCGAGCTGCCTTCGCTCGATGTGCTGCGCGCCGGGCTCGTCGGCCTTTTGCACATGCCCGCCGAGCGGCTGGCCGCCGTATTGGCGGCCCCGGCCGGCGGGCTTGCCCGCGTTTTCGGCGCCTACGCCCGTACCTAGCCGGGGCTTGCAAGAACCCAATCGACGCTTAATCTAACAGGACACGCGAACATGGCAGACTTGGCGAAGCTGGTTGACGAGCTCTCCGGCCTGACGGTGCTGGAGGCTGCGGAACTTTCGAAGCTTCTGGAGACGAAGTGGGGCGTCTCGGCCGCCGCGCCGGTGGCGGTTGCCGCTCAGCCGGCGGCCGCGGCCGCCGCGCCCGCGGTGGAGGAGCAGACCGAATTCACCGTTATCCTGAGCAAGGTCGGTGAGAAGAAGATCAACGTGATCAAGGAGATCCGGACGATCACCGGGCTCGGCCTCAAGGAGGCCAAGGATCTCGTTGACGGCGCCCCGAAGACCGTCAAGGAGGGGGTGAACAAGGAAGAGGCGGAGAAGATCAGGAAGGTGCTGGAAGAGCAGGGCGCCACTGTCGAAGTCAAGTAAGTCGGGGCTCCGGGCGTCTGGTGCGCGCCGCGCACCGGGGAAGAGTTGGGTGGGAATCGCAACGGTTCCCGCCCCATCGGCGTTTTGTCGGACACTCATGAACTTGGGCGTTGTGTGAAAGGGCAGCAGGGCAGGTGATGAACGCGATCGTTCCATCCTTCACCGGCAAGAAGCGCATCCGCCGCACCTTCGGGCGGATTCCCGAGGTCGCGCCGATGCCGAACCTGATCGACGTGCAGCGTGCCTCGTACGAGGCGTTTCTGCAAATGCACGTCAAGCCCGATGCGCGCATGCGTGCCGGGCTGCAGGAGGTCTTCAAGTCCGTCTTTCCGATCGACGACTTCGCCGGGCGGGGCCGGCTCGAGTTCGTGCAGTACGAGCTCGAGGACCCGAAATACGACGTCGAGGAATGCATCCAGCGCGGCATGACCTACGCCGCGCCGCTCAAGGTGATCCTGCGCCTGATCGTCTGGGACGTCGATGAGGACACCGGCGCGCGTTCGATCCGCGATATCAAGGAGCAGCCCGTCTATATGGGCGACATGCCGCTGATGACGGACAACGGCACCTTCATCATCAACGGCACCGAGCGCGTGATCGTCAGCCAGATGCACCGCAGCCCGGGCGTATTCTTCGATCACGACAAGGGCAAGACCCACTCCTCGGGCAAATATCTCTTTACCGCGCGCGTCATTCCCTATCGCGGTTCGTGGCTCGATTTCGAGTTCGACGCCAAGGACCTCCTCTATGTGCGGATCGACCGCAAGCGCAAGCTGCCGGTGACGACGCTTCTCTACGCGCTCGACAGCGCTGCGACGGAGAAGCTCCGGGCGGAGCGGGCCGCCAAGGGCGGGACGCTCGAGCTCAGCGAAGTGCGCGGCATGGACGCCGAGGAGATCCTCAACTTCTTCTATGGCCGGGTGGTCTTCACGCGGCTGCCGAAGGGCTGGGCCCGGCCGTTCGATCCCGATGCCTTCCGCGGTATGAAGCTCTTCGAGCCGCTGATCGACGCCGAGACCGGCGAGGTAGTGGCGGAGGCCGAGGCGAAGCTCACCCAGCGCGCGGCGCGACGGATCGGCGAGAAGACGAAGGAGGTGCTGGTCGGCCGCGCCGACATCCTCGGCCGGTTCGTCGCCGAGGACCTGGTCAATCTCGAGAGCGGCGAGATCTACGCCGAGGCCGGTGAGGAACTCACCGAACCCAAACTCGCCGCGCTCGAAGCCGCCGGGCTGGACCGGCTGCCTACGCTGGCGATCGACCAGGCGAACGGGCCCTGGATCCGCAATACGCTCGCGATCGACAAGAACGCGAACCGCGAGGACGCGCTGATCGACATCTACCGGCTGATGCGTCCGGGCGAGCCGCCCACGCCGGAGACGGCGGAGGCGCTGTTCCGCGGCCTCTTTCTCGACCCCGACCGCTACGACCTCTCGGCGGTCGGACGGGTGAAAATGAACAAGCGGCTCGAGCTCGAAACCGACGATTCGGTCCGGGTCCTGCGCAAGGTCGATATCCTGTGCACGGTGCAGACGCTCTGCAACCTGAAGGATGGCCGCGGCAGCATCGACGATATCGACAATCTCGGCAATCGTCGCGTGCGCTCGGTCGGCGAGTTGATGGAGAACCAGTACCGCATCGGGCTCCTGCGCATGGAGCGCGCGATCCGCGAGCGCATGGGCAGCGTCGATATCGATACGGTGATGCCGCACGACCTGATCAACGCCAAACCGGCGGCAGCGGCGGTGCGCGAATTCTTCGGCTCCTCGCAGCTTTCACAGTTCATGGACCAGACCAACCCGCTTTCCGAGGTGACGCACAAGCGGCGGCTCTCGGCTCTCGGCCCGGGCGGGCTCACGCGCGAGCGCGCGGGTTTCGAGGTGCGCGACGTGCATCCGACGCATTACGGCCGCATCTGCCCGATCGAAACCCCGGAGGGGCCGAATATCGGGCTGATCAACTCGCTCGCCACTTACGCGACGGTCAACAAGTACGGCTTCATCGAGACGCCCTACCGGCTGGTGAAGGACGGACGGGTGGAGGAGGGGTGGAAATACCTCTCGGCGATGGACGAGGAGAGGCTCGTCGTCGCGCAGGCGGACGCGCCGCTCGACGAAGAGGGGCGTTTCACGCAGGAGCTGGTCTCGGTGCGCCGCAACGGCGATTTCCGGCTTGCCCTGCCCCAGGAGGTGACGGCGATCGACGTCTCGCCGAAACAGCTCGTCTCGGTGGCCGCGGCGCTCATTCCTTTCCTCGAGAACGACGACGCGAACCGGGCGCTGATGGGTTCCAACATGCAGCGCCAGGCGGTGCCGCTGATCCAGGCCGATGCACCGCTCGTCGGCACCGGGATGGAGGCCGCCGTGGCGCGCGACTCCGGGGCGACGATCGTCGCCCGCCGCGCCGGCGTGGTCGATCAGATCGACGGCGCGCGCATCGTCGTGCGCGCAACCGCCGAGGACGGCACGACCAAAGGCGTCGATATCTATCGGCTGCGCAAGTTCATGCGCTCGAATCAGTCCACCTGCATCAACCAGCGCCCGCTGGTGAAGGTGGGGGACCGCGTCTCGGAAGGCGACATCATCGCCGACGGCCCCTCGACCGAACTCGGCGAGCTCGCACTCGGGCGCAACGTGCTCTGCGCCTTCATGCCGTGGAACGGCTACAACTTCGAGGATTCGATCCTCATCAGCGAGCGGATCGCGCGCGACGACGTGTTCACCTCGATCCATATCGAGGAGTTCGAGGTGATGGCGCGCGACACCAAGCTCGGCCAGGAGGAGATCACGCGCGACATCCCGAATGTCGGCGAGGAGGCGCTGAAGAATCTCGACGAGGCGGGGATCGTCTATATCGGCGCGGAAGTGAATCCGGGCGACATCCTGGTGGGCAAGGTGACACCCAAGGGCGAGAGCCCGATGACGCCGGAAGAGAAGCTTTTGCGCGCGATCTTCGGCGAGAAGGCCTCGGACGTGCGCGACACCTCGCTCAAGCTGCCGCCGGGGGTGAACGGCACGATCGTCGACGTGCGCGTGTTCAGCCGCCGCGGCGTCGAGAAGGACGAGCGCGCGATGGCGATCGAGCGCGCCGAGATCGAATGGCTGACGAAGGACCGTGACGACGAGAAGGCGATCCAGGAACGAAGCTTCCTGAACCGGCTGCGCGAGAAGCTCCTGGAGCGGAAGGCCGCCGGCGGCTTCAAGGGGATCAAGTCCGGGACGGTCATCACGGAGGAGGTGCTGGCCGAGCATCCGCGCGGCAGCTGGCGGCATATCGCGGTGCAGGACGACGCCGTGATGGCGGAGATCGAGACGCTGAAGCGTGAGTTCGACGCCGCGGTGGCGCGCCTTCAGGAGCGGTTCGATTCCAAGGTCGAGAAGCTGCAGCGCGGCGACGAGCTGCCGCCGGGCGTGATGAAGATGGTCAAGGTCTTCGTCGCGGTGAAGCGCAAGCTGCAACCCGGCGACAAGATGGCCGGTCGCCACGGCAACAAGGGCGTCGTCTCGAAGGTCGTGCCGGTGGAGGACATGCCGTTCCTGGAGGACGGCACATCGGTCGATCTCGTTCTCAATCCGCTCGGCGTGCCGAGCCGGATGAATGTCGGCCAGATCCTCGAGACGCATCTCGGCTGGGCTTGCGCCACACTCGGCCGGCAGATCGGCGAGCTCGTCGAGGAGTATCGGCGCCGCGGCACGGCGCGACGGGATCTGCTGGAGCGGCTGAAGGATATCTACGGTGCCAGGCTCTTCGAGGAGGAAATCGGGAACCTCGGCGATGAAGAGCTGGTGGAGCTCTGCGAGAACCTGAAGAAGGGCGTGCCGATCGCGACCCCGGTGTTCGACGGCGCCCGGCTCTCCGACATCGAGGACATGCTGGAGAAGGCGGGCCTCGATATCTCCGGCCAGGTGACGCTGGTCGACGGCCGCACCGGCGAGCCGTTCGAGCGGAAAGTGACCGTCGGCCACATCTACATGCTGAAGCTGCACCACCTGGTGGACGACAAGATCCATGCGCGTTCGATCGGGCCGTACAGCCTGGTGACCCAGCAGCCGCTGGGCGGCAAGGCGCAGTTCGGCGGCCAGCGCTTCGGCGAGATGGAGGTCTGGGCACTGGAAGCCTATGGCGCCGCCTACACGCTCCAGGAGATGCTCACGGTGAAGTCCGACGACGTGTCGGGCCGCACCAAGGTGTACGAGGCAATCGTGCGCGAA
Organism: Pseudomonadota bacterium; assembly: GCA_021816925.1. Lineage (GTDB taxonomy): Bacteria > Pseudomonadota > Alphaproteobacteria > Acetobacterales > Acetobacteraceae > JAKAWQ01. The sequence continues at coordinate 92,089 of JAKAWQ010000003.1, read as the reverse complement.
CAGGACAATTTCGAGGCCGGGGTTCCGGAAAGCTTCAATGTGCTGGTGAAGGAATTGAAGTCGCTCGGTCTCAATGTCGATCTCGACAACAAGGCTGCGTAGGCGCGCAGCCGGCACGCATCCGATGGCTCCGGCCGCCGCGGCGGCCGGAGAGGAGTGAACGGCGCATGAACGAACTGATGAAGATCCTCGGTCAGACCGGCCAGGCGATGACGTTCGACCAGATCAAGATCCAGATCGCCTCGCCCGAGCAGATCCGGAGCTGGTCATACGGCGAGATCAAGAAGCCGGAGACGATCAACTACCGCACCTTCAAGCCGGAGCGGGACGGCCTCTTCTGCGCGCGCATCTTCGGGCCGATCAAGGACTACGAGTGCCTGTGCGGCAAGTACAAGCGCATGAAGTTCCGCGGCATCATCTGCGAGAAGTGCGGCGTGGAGGTGACGCTCGCCAAGGTCCGGCGCGAGCGCATGGGGCACATCGAGCTTGCTTCGCCGGTTGCGCACATATGGTTCCTGAAATCGCTGCCGAGCCGTATCGGCCTGATGGCCGATCTTTCCCTCAAGGATCTGGAGAAGGTCCTCTATTTCGAGAGCTACGTGGTCCTCGAACCCGGCGTGACGGACCTCAAGCTCCATCAGCTCCTCACCGAGGACATGCTGCTCGCCAAGCAGGATGAGTTCGGCGACGATGAGTTCCGCGTCGGCATCGGTGCCGAGGCGGTCAAGCAGATCCTGAGCGGGATCGATCTCGACGCCGAGAAGACCAAGCTGCGCGCGGAGCTGAAGGAGACCACGAGCGAGGCTCGGCGCAAGAAGCTCGTGAAGCGGCTGAAGCTGGTCGAAGCGTTTGCCGATTCCGGTGCGCGCCCCGAGTGGATGATCCTGGAAGTCGTTCCGGTGATTCCCCCGGAACTCCGCCCGCTGGTGCCGCTCGACGGCGGCCGGTTCGCGACCTCCGACCTGAACGACCTCTACCGGCGCGTGATCAACCGCAACAACAGGTTGAAGCGGCTGATCGAGCTGCGCGCGCCCGATATCATCGTCCGCAACGAGAAGCGGATGCTGCAGGAGAGCGTCGATGCGCTGTTCGACAACGGGCGGCGCGGGCGGGCGATCACGGGGGCGAACAAACGGCCGCTGAAGTCGCTCTCGGACATGCTCAAGGGCAAGCAGGGGCGGTTCCGGCAGAACCTGCTCGGCAAGCGCGTCGATTACTCCGGCCGCTCGGTGATCGTGGTCGGGCCGGAACTCAAGCTTCATCAGTGCGGGCTACCGAAGAAGATGGCGCTCGAGCTCTTCAAGCCGTTCATCTATGCCAAACTCGAGAAGTACGGGCACGCGACCACGGTCAAGGCGGCGAAGCGGATGGTCGAGAAGGAGCGCCCGGAGGTCTGGGACATTCTCGAAGAGGTGATCCGCGAGCACCCGGTACTGCTCAATCGGGCACCGACGCTGCACCGGCTCGGCATCCAGGCGTTCGAGCCGGTGCTGATCGAGGGCAAGGCCATCCAGCTTCATCCCCTCGTCTGCGCCGCCTTCAATGCCGATTTCGACGGCGACCAGATGGCAGTGCACGTGCCGCTCTCGATCGAGGCACAGCTCGAGGCGCGCGTCCTGATGATGTCCACGAACAATATCCTGAGCCCGGCGAACGGCAAGCCGATCATCGTGCCGACGCAGGACATGGTGCTTGGACTCTATTACCTCTCGGTCGAAACCCCGGCCTTCGAGCGGGTGGCAGACAAGGATGCACCGGCGATGGCGTCGATCGGCGAGATCGAGCATGCGCTTGCCGCCGGTGCGATCGGGCTGCACGACAAGATCAAAACCCGGTACGAGACCGTGGATGCGGCAGGGAAGACCTTGCGTCAGGTGGTCGTGACGACGCCGGGGCGGATGATGATCGCCCAGATCCTGCCGCGACACCCGAACGTGCCCTTCACGCTGGTCAATCGCGAGCTCACGAAGAAGAGCATTTCGGACGTGATCGACGCGGTCTATCGGCATTGCGGCCAAAAGGAGTGCGTGATCTTCGCCGATCGGCTGATGGGCCTCGGATTCAGCCAGGCCTGCAGGGCGGGCATCAGCTTCGGCAAGCAGGATCTGATCATCCCGGCCGAAAAGGAGGAGTTGGTCCGGCGCACGCAGGCCGAGGTGAAGGAATTCGAGAGCCAGTATCAGGACGGGCTCATCACGGCGGGCGAGCGGTACAATAAAGTGGTCGATGCGTGGTCGCGCTGCACCGATGCGGTGGCGGCGGCGATGATGACGGAAATCGGCCGCCAGGAGCTGGGCAAGCCGATCAACAGCGTTTGGATGATGAGCCACTCAGGAGCACGCGGCAGTCCGGCACAGATGCGCCAGCTCGCCGGCATGCGCGGCCTGATGGCGAAGCCTTCGGGCGAGATCATCGAGCAGCCGATCATTGCGAACTTCAAGGAAGGGCTCTCGGTTCTCGAGTACTTCAACTCCACGCACGGCGCCCGCAAGGGTCTCGCCGACACCGCCCTGAAGACCGCGAACTCCGGCTATCTGACGCGCCGGCTTGTGGACGTGGCGCAGGATTGCATCATCGTCGATGAGGATTGCGGCACCGAGCGGGGCCTGACTGTGCGCGCGGTGATGGACGGCGGGGAGATCGTCTCCAGCCTCTACGAGCGGATCCTGGGACGGACCACCGCCGAGGATGTCCTCGACCCGGCGGGCGGGGCGGTGCTGGTGCCGCAGAACCGCCTGATCGAGGAGGAGGATGCGGAGAGGATCGAACGGGCGGGGGTGGAAGCTGTCTGCATTCGCTCGGTACTCACATGCGAGTCCAAGATCGGCGTCTGCGCGCACTGCTATGGCCGGGATCTCGCGCGTGGAACGCCAGTGAATGTCGGCGAGGCGGTCGGCGTGATTGCCGCGCAGTCGATCGGCGAGCCGGGCACGCAGCTCACGATGCGGACGTTCCATATCGGTGGCGCAGCGCAGCGCGGTGTCGAGCAATCGAGCATCGAGGCGAGCCATGACGGCACCATTGCGGTGAAGAACCGCAGCGTGGTCATGAACAGCCAGGGAACGCCGGTGGTGATGAGCCGCAACTGCGAGCTCATGCTGATCGACGACCGGGCACGGGAGCGGGCCCGGTTCCGCGTTCCCTACGGGGCCCGGCTTTTGGCCGACGAGGGGCAGCAGGTGGCGCGCGGGCAGAAGCTGGCCGAGTGGGATCCCTTCACGCTTCCGATCATCACCGAGCGGGCGGGCGTGGTGGAATATTTCGACCTGCTCGACGGCGCGACGCTGGTCGAGCGGGTGGACGAGGTCACCGGCCTCACCTCGAAGGTCGTGGTTGACTACAAGCAGGCGGCAAAAGGCGTGGACCTCAGGCCGCGACTTCAGCTCAAGGACGAGAAGGGCGAGGTCGTGAAGCTCGCCAACGGCTCGGATGCACGGTACTTCCTGGCCCCGGACTCGATCCTTTCGGTGGAGAACGGAGCACGAGTGAACGCGGGCGACGTGCTCGCGCGCATCCCGCGCGAGGGCAGCAAGACCCGCGACATCACCGGCGGACTGCCGCGTGTCGCGGAGCTGTTCGAGGCGCGCCGGCCCAAGGACCACGCGATCATCGCGGAGATCGACGGGCGGGTTGAGTTCGGCAAGGACTACAAGGCCAAGCGCCGCGTGATCGTGAAGAACGATGAGACCACCGAGGAAAGCGAGTATCTGATTCCGAAGGGCAAGCACGTGTCGGTGCAGGAAGGGGACTTCGTGCGGCGGGGGGATCCGCTGGTGGACGGGCCGCGCGTGCCGCACGACATCCTGAAGGTACTCGGCGTGGAGGCGCTGTCGGATTACCTTGTGAACGAGATCCAGGACGTTTACCGGCTCCAGGGCGTGAAGATCAACGACAAGCACATCGAGGTGATCGTGCGGCAGATGCTGCAGAAGGTGGAGATCCTCGAGCCCGGGGATACGACGTTCCTCGCCGGTGAGCAGGTCGATCGAATGGACTTCGAGGCGGAGAACGCCAAGCGCGAGGCGGCCGGCGAACGGCCCGCGGCCGCGATGCCGGTGCTGCAAGGCATCACCAAGGCGTCGCTGCAGACGCACAGCTTCATCAGCGCCGCCTCGTTCCAGGAGACGACGCGGGTGCTGACGGAGGCGGCGACCGCCGGCAAGGTGGACAGCCTCACCGGCCTCAAGGAGAACGTGATCGTCGGGCGGCTGATTCCGGCCGGCACGGGCAGCGTGATGAACCGGCTCAGGGCGATCGCGGTCGGGCGCGAGCGGCAGCATTTGCCCGCCGAGGTGCCGGCGATCGCCGGGCAGCAAGCGGAGGTCGCGGCCGACTAGAGCGGATCGCGGCTGACTGGAATCGCCGCAGGCGATCCGGAGCCGCGTGAATCCGCTCGGGAAAACGAAGGGACGCTCAGCCAGAGCGAGGCGCCGCTCGCGGGCGGTGTTTCCTGGACCCGGGTTCGGTGAGAGGTTCGACGACTACCTGAAGAGCCCGGGCACGGCTGGGCTCGACCACGCAGGCTGGCCCCTCGCCAATCAGTGCGGATCCAAAACCAACTGCATGACCGATGCGCCGGGGAGAGTTCTTCGGGAACTTTCGCGCCGTCGGCGACCGGAGGGTGGGCGCGAGCCGATTGCGATGGACGCCAGGCCCGGTCGGGAATGTCCGGCACGCGCAATGTCTCGACTTCCGGAAGATCGATGCCGAAGTGCTCCGCGAGCAGCGCGCGGAGCGCCCGGCGGTCAGGAATCTCGGCTGTGCTCGCGGCCCCCTCATGGAGGTGCGTGACACTGCGGTTCATGACGTTCACGCGCCCGTTCGGCGTGATCGCGCTTGCCATGATCCGGTTTCTGAACGGCGAGGCCGGATAGGTGGCGGTGAAGTAATGCCGCCGGCCCAAGGGGCCATCCCTCCCCCCGCGGCGGTCATCGCGACCCTCCCTCTCCCCTTGGGAGAGGGTCGGGGTGAGGGCCTCGCGCGTGCTCGGGCCCCCATCGCTGACGCGCGTTGGGGCCCTGCGGTTGGTCGGGCGGCCACGCGCAAATTCAACGAGATACCAGCAGCCTCACCCTCGTTCGAAGAGTCAAGAATTGAGGCCGCTGGTATAACCGCCGCGGCGGGCCCGGATGAGCTTCCGTTGCAGCGCCTCCGGGTCGAGTGCCACGGGCCGGCCGAGCAGCACATCGAAGTTCTCGAACGGAATGTGTGTCATGTGCGCTGCGAGCAGGCCGCACAGGGTCGCATAGTCGGGCGTGGCTTGGCCGCGCCAGTGGACGCGCTCGAAATAGGCGCCGAGGTCTATGGAATCGGCCTCTTTGAGGGTTGCCATGGTGTCCTCGTGGCCAACGGTGTCCGATCGATGCGCAGGCGGAGCATTCATCCCAACCTCCCGCGCGTGGCAAGCATGCCGTGATCGGCACCTCGCGGGGACCTTCGGGGGCGCCGCTCAGGAGCAGCCGGCCGGATGCACGGCGCTGGCTTGCCAGCCCTTCTCGCCCTCGACGACGGCAACGCGAACCGCATCGCCCACCTGGAGGCGGTCGAAGGCGCCTTCGAGAACGCTGTTTCGATGGAAATAGACCTCCTGGCCGTCGTCGGTTTCGATGAAGCCGTAATCGCCCATGAAGCGCGCGACACGGCCGCTCAAGAGCGGCGATTCGTGATGCTTCGTTTCGCCGCGCAGATTCCGGACATGGTCTTCGAGCCGGCGGGCTGCCGCATCGAAGGCGTCGCGCACCGCAACGGCGGCCTCTTCGTGCGCGTGGTCCTGCGGGCTCTCGCGGGTGACGACGATCTCGCCGCGCGGCACGACGATCTCGAGACGAATGCGATAGAGGCGCCCCTGATGATGATGCCGGTGCGGGGACTCGACCGTGACGCGACAGCGCAGGATGCGGGAGGCGAAACGTTCGAGCCGCGCCGCCTTCTCGCGGATGCGCGCCTCGAGCGCCGGCGATGGTTCCGTGTCCTTGAAGGTGATCTGGATGGGGATGGTCATGGCACGTGTTCCTTCCTGCGGCCGGCGGCGCGAAGGGATCATGGGAATATGGGCACGCGCCGCGCATTGATCGGGGTCAATGGCGGTCGGAAGGGGTGGTTGCGGGGCGTTGGGCGCGGATTATGCTTTACGCCAGGGTCAAGCCAGGGGGAGCGGCGATGCCAAAGGTGGGTGTGGTGAGGCTCGGCGAATACTGGCCGATCCTGGTGGCGGCGATGGCGGGCTGGGCGCTCGATGCGTTCGACTTCACGCTGCTCTTGTTCCTGATCCCGCATCTCAAGGGCGTGTTCCAGGTCGGGCTGCCGGCGCTCGCCTTCGTGGTGACGGCGACAGGGCTCTCGAAGGTGGTGGGCACGATCGGCTGGGGCATGGCGGCGGACCGGATCGGGCGGAAACTGCCGTTCGTGCTCTCGATCCTCTGGTTCTCGATCTTCTGCGGGCTGAGCGGCCTCGCATGGAGCTACGGTTCGCTCCTGGTGTTCCGCATCCTCTTCGGACTCGGCTTCGGGGGCGAGTGGAGCAGCTCGGCCACGCTCCTGATGGAAACCGTGCCGGAGGAGCTGAAGGGCGTGGCCTCGGGCATCATGATGCTCGGCTTCGAGGTCGGCTTCCTGGTCGCCGCGCTTGCCTTCCGGATCGTCTTTCCGCTGGCCGGCTGGCGCTGGATGCTGGTGCTCGGCGTGGTGCCGGCGCTCTTCACGCTGCTCGTGCAAAGGCGCGTCAAGGAATCGCCGCTCTGGCTCGCACGCGAGGGAAAGCGAGAGAAGCGCGTGGCCCTGCACGCCACTCCGGCCGTCATCCAGGGCTGGGTCTTCATGGCCTTCATCAACTTCATGAGCTGGGCGATATTCGCTCTCTACCCGACCTTCCTGATCACCGTGCGGCATCTGAGCCCGGCGGGCGTCTTTCCGTTCATCGCGCTTTATTCGGTGGCCTCGATCGTCGGCAAGCCGATCGCCGGAAGGATCGCAAGCCGCGTGGGCGAGCGCCCGATGCTGGTGAGCTACCTCGTGCTGACCATCCCTTCGGTGCTGCTCTACACGCTGAACGCGAGCCATGCGGCGATGGTGCTGGGCGCCGTGCTGATGGGGCTCATCCCGAACAGCATCTTCGGCATCGTGCCGATGTACCTGGCGCGTCGGTTCCCGGCCGAAACGCGCGGGATGGGCATCGGTATCGGCTGGGCAATGACGAGCGTGAGCGTGATCGCGCCCTATCTGATCGCGATCGTCACACCGGTGCTCGGGCTTGGCGCCTCGATGGCGACGTTCATCGTGATCGGGGCGGTGCTTTCGATCGCAACCGCGGCGATCGATACGGAGCGGTTCATTCCACGGCCGGAAATGGCGAGCCGGCCGGCGTGAGCGACGTGCGGCTCCGGCCGGGTGAGGAAACGGACATCGCGGCGATCGCCGCGATCTATGCGCATCACGTGTTGACGGGAACGGCCTCGTTCGAAACCGAGGCGCCGACGGAGGAAGAAATGCGGCGCCGGCTGACCAAGATGGTGCGGCGCGGGTATCCCTATCTCGTGGCGGACATGGCGGCCGAGGTGGCCGGTTACGCCTATGCAGGCCCGTACCGGGCGCGGCCGGCCTATGGCAACACGGTCGAGAACTCGGTCTATGTGCGTCCCGATGCGATGGGGCGCGGCATCGGGCGGATGCTGCTGGAGCGGCTCGTCGCGGAGTGCGCGGCGCGGGGGTTCCGTCAGATGATCGCGGTGGTGGGCGATTCGGCCAACGTGGCTTCGATCCGGCTGCACGAGCAGGCTGGGTTCCGGCTGGTCGGCGTGCTGCGCGCGGTCGGGTGGAAACACGGGCGCTGGCTGGACACGGTGCTGTTGCAGCGCCCACTCGGGGATGCGGACGGGCGGGAGCCGGCGACCGCGCCGGGATGAACCCGCGCGACAAAATCGCGGGCGGGGCAACTGCGCTCGGACTTCTGGCGCGGGCGCTCGCCTCAGGCCGGCCGGCGGCGGTGGAGACGCCGGCTAGGCTTGCCATGCTGCCGAAGCGGCTGCCTGTGGCGCGGCCTCTCGTGATCCATTGGGATACCCATCAGATCCCCTTCATCGAGGCGGAGACCGAAGCGGATCTCGCGGTCGGGGTGGGCGTGGTGCACGCGCATCTCAGGCTCGCGCAGATGGAAATGCTGCGCCGGCTCTCGCAGGGAAGGATTGCGGAGGTGGTCGGGGCGCTCGCCGTTCCGCTCGACCGGACGCTCCGGACGTTCGATTTCGCTCGCGCCGTGCCGGCGATCATGGCCGGGCTCACGCCCGGAACGCGGCGCTGGGCGGAGGGGTTTCTCGCCGGCGTCAATGCCGTGATCGGCGCCGGAACGATGCCGCCGGAGTTCACGGTGCTCGGGTTCCGCCCGGAGCCCTGGACACTCGCCGATCTCTTCACCGCGGCGAGGCTCGCAGCGGCGGACGTGAACTGGCTGCTCTGGGGGCGCCTTCTGAAAAGTCGGGCGAACATGGGTGAGCGCGCCTGGAGGGAACTCTGGCCTCGGCTTGTGGCCAGTGGGCGCCCGGCAGAGGAGACAAGCTGGGCGGCGGAGGCGGTGGCCGGCTTCGCGCGCCACGGCAGCAATGCGGCGGCGGTGGCGGGAGCGAGGAGCCAGAGCGGGTCCGCGCTCCTGGCCGCCGATCCGCATCTCTCGGTCGCATTGCCCAACGTGTGGCTCGCAGTCGGGCTCTCCGCGCCCGAAATATCGGCCGCGGGGCTGATGCCGGCGGGGTTCCCCGTGATCGGGATCGGGCGGAACCGGCATCTCGCCTGGGCGGGGACAAACCTCCACGCGGCGAGCAGCGATCTTTTCGACATGTCCGGGCTGCCGGTTACCGAGCGGCGTGAGGTGATTCGCGTGCGTGGCGGCCGCGTGCGCGAATTGGTGGCGAAGGAAACGGCGCTCGGGCCGGTGGTGAGCGGGGGCATCTTTCTCCGGGATGCGCGGCCGCTGGCGCTTTCCTGGATGGGGCACCGGCCGAGCGACGAAATGGGCGCGATGCTCGCGGTGATGCGCGCGGAAAGCGCGGAGGCGTTCCGCGCGGCGCTCGAGCCATTCGCGGTGCCGGGCCTCTCCATGGTGCATGCCGGGAGCGACGGGCGGGTGGGGCAGGTGACGGCCGTGCGTCTGCCGCGGCGGCCACCCGAGGCGCCCGAGGACATGGTGCTGGCGCCGCAGGCCGCCCGAGCGTGGGACGAGGTTGTGGGCAGTGCAAATCTGCCATGGGAAGAAAATCCGGCGACTGGCTTCGTGGCCTCTGCCAACGATCCGAAGCGGGCGGAGGTGCTGGTCGGGGTCTTCTTCTCGACAACGGACCGGTTGCGGCGGATGCGGAGACTCCTCGGCGGGAGCGGGCGGATCGGGTTGTCCGAACTTGCGGCGTTGCAGCAGGACGTGGTGGCGGAAGGTGCCGGGCCGATCAGGGACCTGCTGCTCGAAAAAATCGGGCCGGCGCGGACAGAGCGGGGGGTGGGGCAGGCGCTGGCGGCGTGGGGTGGCGACTACGAGCCCGGATCGGCCGGTGCGCTCGTCTTCGAGGTGATGCTGGCCGTGTTCGGGCGTCGGCTCGAAAAGGAGGGACGGCTTCGCGGCGCGGGGGCCATCTGGACGGCGCGCGCCCTCTTGGCCGAGGAGATCGGGGGAATGAGTGAGGCGGCGTTCGCGCCGCATCTTTCCGCGGCGCTCCGGGCAGCAGCGCGGGCGCTCGCGCGCTGGCGGACCTGGGGCGGGGCGCACCGCATGCGGATGGAGCACCAGTTCGCGAAGCTGCCGCTCGTGGGGCGGCGGTTCCGCTTCGGGGAATGGGCGGCACCTGGCGGGAAAGAGACGCTGCAGAAGACGGCGCATCCGCCCGTGCGCGGCCGGCACGGGGTGAGCTACGGCGCCTCGGCCCGGTTCCTGGCCGATCTTGCGGGGCCGGACGAGAACCGGGTCGTGCTGCTCGGCGGGCAGGACGGCTGGCTCGGGAGTGCCAACTTCATCGACCAGGCGGGGCTCTGGCGGGCGGGGGAGTATATCGCGCTGCCGCTCCGTCCGGAGCGTGCGCGGTCCTGGCCGCACCATACGCTGTTCGAACCCCTAAGCGGACCGGCGTAGGACGATGCTGGATGCGACGCCTCTGGCGCGCGCCTATGCGCGGCGGAGAATGTCCCGGCTTGGGCGGCTCGACCCGGCAGCGGCGCAGGAGGCAGTGTTGAGGGGGCTCCTCGCGCGCGCAAAGGACGCGCGGTTCGGGCGCGCGCACGGCTTCGCGGAGATCCGGGGCGTCGCGGAGTACCAGGCGCGGGTGAAGCTCCGGCGCTGGGAGGATTTCTGGCGCGAGTGGTGGCAAGAGCCGTTCCCGAGACTCGAGGACGCGAGCTGGCCCGGCCTGATCCCCTATTTCGCCGAAACCTCGGGGACGACGGGCGGAACGACCAAGCGCATCCCAGTGAGCCGGGAGATGGTGCGGGCGAACCGTCGGGCGGCGTTCGAGGTGCTGACGTTTCACTTGGCGGCGCGGCCGGAGAGCCGGGTGCTCAAAGGCCGGAACTTCCTGCTCGGGGGCAGCACGGCCCTCAAGCGGCTGGCACCGGGGGTGAGTACCGGCGACCTTTCCGGGATTGCGGCTGCCGAGATCCCGTTCTGGGCCAGGCGGCGGATCTTCCCGCAGGCCAGGCTCGCATTGGTGGAGGATTGGGAGCGGAAGATCGCAGCACTCGCGCCCGCCTCTCTCGCGGCCGGGGTCACGAGTATCTCCGGCACGCCGAGCTGGATGCTGCTGTTCTTTGCGGAACTCGGAAAGCTGCAGCCGGGGGCGCGGCTTGGAGAGATTTACCCCGGGCTCGAGCTGGTGGTGCACGGGGGCGTGGGCTTCGAGCCCTATCGCGCGGCGTTTGCCGAGTGGCTCGCGGGGAGCCGGGCCGAGACGCGGGAGGTCTATCCGGCAAGCGAGGGCTTCATCGCGGCAGCGGACCGGGGCGAGGGCGAAGGGCTCCGGATGCTGCTCGACAACGGCATCTTCTACGAGTTCGTGCACCCGGATGCGATCGGTGAGCCGGCGCCTGAGCGGCGCTGGATCGAGGATGCGGAGATCGGGGTCGAGTACGCGCTCGTTCTCAGCACGAATGCGGGGCTCTGGTCGTACGTGCTCGGCGATACGGTCAGGCTGACGGAGCGGGCGCCGCCCCGGCTCAAGGTGACGGGGCGTGTGGGCTGGTCGCTTTCCGTGGCGGGCGAGCATCTGATCGGCGAGGAAATCGAGGCGGGCGTGGCCGAGGCGGCAGCGGCGGTCGGCGGGAAGGTTGCCGATTATGCGGCGGCGGCGCTCGCGCCTGACGAAGCCGATGCGCGCAGCGGGCATTTGTTCATCGTCGAGCTTGCCGGTGCGGCGGGCGACGTTCGGGAGCAACTTGCGGCGGCGCTCGATGTCGCGCTCGCCCGGGCGAACGACGATTACGCAGCGCACCGAAAGGGCGGGTTCGGCTTGCGGCCGCCCGCTGTCTTGCTGGTCCGGCCCGGAACTTTTGCGGCCTGGATGCGAAGCCGCGGAAAGTTCGGCGGGCAGAACAAGGTGCCGCGCGTGATCGGCGATGCGGCGCTGCTCGAGCGGCTCCTGCGCTACCTGGAGGAGACAGGCGCGCGGACAGACGGCGCCTTCGGCTCGAAGCGGTAGGGACTGGCGCTGGTGGTGAGCGGGTCGAGCGCGAGCCGGTGCTCAAGCGGGGGGAAGGCGCGGCTCCGGCAATCCGGGCGCTCGCAGAGGCGGCAGGAAAGGCCGATGCCGACGCGGGCGCGATCGAGGTCGAGCCCGTCGGCATAGACCACGTCGGCGGCGTGGGTGAGGTCGCAACCCATGGCAACGACGTGAGTAGGGCGCGGCTCGCCGAAACGGGCGGCGGGCGCGTCCACGGTGCGGGCGAAGCAGAGGAACGCGGCGCCGTCGGGGAGTTCCGAAACCTGGACTTCGATCTCGCCGGGACGGGCAAAGGCGGTGTGGACTACCCAGCGCGGGCAGGAACCCCCATAGCGCGGAAAGGGAAAGCCCGCAGCCGAGAAGCGCTTCGAGACATTGCCGGCCGGATCGACGCGAAGGAAGAAGAAGGGGATGCCGCGCGTGCCTGGGCGCTGGAGGGAGGAGAGTCGCTGGCAGGCCTGCTCGTACGAGACGCCGAAGCGGGCAGCGAGCGGAATCACGTCGTGGCGAAATGCGCGAGCCCCCTCCAGGAAGGCCGCGTAGGGCATGAGGAGGGCTGCGGCGGTGTAGTTGAGGAGGCCGATGCGGATCAGCATGGCGGCTTCCGGAGAGGAAGGGTTGCCGGCGGCGACGGCCTCGTCCACCGCCTCGCGCGCTTCGAGAAGCGCGAGCTGGAAGGCCATCTGGAAGCCGCGACTTTCACGCGGAAGGGATTCCGAAAGGGCAAGACTGCGCCCGCTCGGGTCATAGCGCCGGAGCGAGCCGGCAAGCGGCTGGACGGTGACGCTGAGCCCGTGGGCGCGACGAAGCCGCTCGGCGATGGCGTGGTTCATCTCGTGCGGCGAGGCGGCCAGCGAAGCGGCGATCGCTTCAGCCGCGGATTCGAGCGCCGGAAAGTGATTGGCGCGCGCATCGAAGAAGTCGCGCGCCTCCTCCGTCGGCAGCACGATGCGCCGGCCGGACGGGAGGGAAATGCCGCCTGCATCCTCGCGGGCGACCCGCCAGGCGCGATAGAGCGCGAGCACGGCACGGGCGGCGTTGGGCGCGGCGGCGGCAAGCTCGGCCACCTCCTGGTCGGGGACGGCGTCGGCGCCGAGGAGGGGGTCGGCGAAGGCCTCTCGGAGCAAGGCCTCGCGCTGGCGTTCGGCGCTGCCGGAAAGCTCGCCGAAATCCACTTTCAGGGTTTCCGCGAGCTTGATAAGGAGCGTGGCGGCAACGCCACGCTGATCGTGCTCGATCAGGTTGAGATAGCTCGCCGAAATGCCGAGACGGGCGGCGAGCGCCTGCTGGGCGAGGGCGCGCTCGGTGCGGAGGCGGCGCACGGTGCGGCCGATCAGGACTCGGGCCATATTTACAACCTTTACGAATTCAGGGTGGCAACGGTCAAAAACGTGACCGGTTTCCGCGGACGGCCACGGATTTCCGGTGGTGTTTGCGGACGTAATGTCAATTATTGACTGATCGGTGATCAGACAAGGAGTTTGTCCGATGGGTCCAATTCTTGCCGGCCGCGTGGCATCGCTATGCGCTCCCGATGGCCCGCCGGGCGGGCTGCCAAGGGACGAGGGCGAGATCCGGCGCGACTACGGCGCGGACGACGTGGCGCGGCTTGCCGGCTCCTTCCGCATCCGCCACACGCTGGCCGAGATGGGGGCCGCGCGGCTGCGGCACCTGCTGCGGACCGAGCCCTTTGTGCCCACGCTCGGCGCGCTGACCGGCAACCAGGCGCTGCAGCAGGTGAAGGCGGGGCTGAAGGCGATCTATCTCTCGGGCTGGCAGGTCGCGGCGGACGCCAACACGGCCGGCGAGATGTATCCGGATCAGTCGCTCTACCCGGTCGATTCGGTACCGAACGTGGTCCGGCGGATCAACGCGGCGCTCCGGCGCGCCGACCAGATCGCGGTGAGCGAGGGCGGAGACGACGGGACCTATTGGATGGCGCCGATCGTGGCCGATGCGGAAGCCGGGTTCGGCGGGCCGCTCAATGCCTACGAGCTGATGCGCGCGATGATCGAGGCAGGCGCTGCCGGCGTCCATTTCGAGGATCAATTGGCCAGCGAGAAGAAGTGCGGGCATCTCGGCGGCAAGGTGCTGGTGCCGATCGCCCAGCATATCCGCACGCTGAATGCGGCACGGCTCGCGGCCGATGTGGAGGAGGTGGCGACGGTGCTCCTCTGCCGCACCGATGCGCATTCGGCGGAGCTGCTGACGAGCGATATCGACGAGCGGGACCGGCCGTTCCTGAGCGCCGAGAGGACGGCGGAGGGCTTCTTCCGCATCCGGCGGGGAACGGGCGTGGATTACGCGATCGCAAGGAGCCTTGCCTATGCGCCCTATGCCGATCTTCTGTGGTGGGAGACGAGCGAGCCCGATCTCGGCGAGGCCGAGCGGTTCGCCGAGGCGATCCACCGGCGCTTCCCGGGCAAGCTCCTGGCGTACAACTGCTCGCCGAGCTTCAACTGGGCGAAGAAGCTCTCCCCGGCGAGGATTGCGACCTTCCAGCGCGATATCGCGGCGATGGGCTATCGGTTCCAGTTCGTGACGCTGGCTGGCTTCCATGCGCTCAACCACTCCATGTTCACTCTGGCGCGCAATTATCGCGAGCGCGGCATGGCCGCCTACTCGGAGCTCCAGCAGGCGGAGTTCGGCGCTGAGGCCGCCGGCTACACGGCGACGCGCCACCAGCGGGAGGTGGGCGTCGGCTATTTCGATGCGGTGGCGATGGTCGCCTCGGGCGGGCGCGCCTCGACGACGGCGCTCCGGGGCAGCACGGAGCAGGCACAGTTCCGCGTCGCGGCGGAAACGGCGGAGGAAGCGGCCTACGACGAGGGGCTGGTGCACGGCCACGCCTGGGCGGCCGGCGGCGGCGCCGATTGATCCAGATCAATGCCCGGGGCCCGCTTGGGTGAAATAAGAACCTCATCGTGCGTCCCCCGCACGACACACCTCCCACAACTGGCCCCGCGAGCGTGGCTCGCGGGGCCTTTTTCTTCCTTACCTGCGGAGCCGGGCCGCTCGGCACCTGCGCGGGGCGCATGCCAGCCCGCCGGGCAAGAGCTTACGGTTGACGAACCTGGGCGGGCGCACCGAGTTTCGGCCATGCTCCGATGGTTCGAATCCCTGCTCGACCCGACGGCGGTGGCGCCGAGTGAGCCGCCGGCGGAGGGGCTCGGGCGGTTCTACTGGCATTTCGTGCGCCAGGCGCGATGGCCGATCGTGGCCCTGTTCGCCACGGGGCTTCTGGTGGCGCTGCTCGATCTCACGATCCCGCTTTTCATCGGGCGGGTGGTAGGCTTGGTTGCCGCGCATCATCCAGCCCGGCTGTTCGCCGAGGCAGGGCCCGAGCTTGCCGTGATGGCATTGATTCTGCTGGTGGGCCGGCCGGCGGCGATGCTCGCGCAGAACATCGTCACCAACCAGGTGATCAATCCGGGGGTCAGCAACATGATCCGCTGGCAGAACCACTGGCACGTCGTGCGGCAGAGCTGGACCTTCTTCCAGAACGACTTTGCCGGGCGGATCGCCAACAGGGTGATGCAGACGGGGCCGGCGCTCCGCGAAAGCATCGTCTCGGGCACCAATGCGGTCTGGTACATCCTGGTCTATGGATCGAGCGCGATCGCTCTGCTTTCGGTGACCGACTGGCGCCTCGCCGTTCCGATCGTGGCCTGGTTCGCCGGCTACGCGGTGCTGCTCGGCGCCTTCGTGCCGCGCATGCGCGAGCGCTCGCGGGCGGTCTCCGAGGCACGCTCGACGCTGACCGGTCGGGTGGTGGACAGCTACACGAATATCCTGACGGTGAAGCTCTTTTCACGCGCCAGGGACGAGGATGCGTTCGTGCGCGAGGCAGTGGACGGGCACACCGCGGCGTTCCGGCGGCAGACGAGGATGGCGACCGGGTTCGTGTTCGCGCTCTCGACACTGAACGCGGCGATGGTGGTGGGCGCGGGGCTTGCGGCGATCCTGCTCTTCCGCGGCGGCAGGATCGGCACGGGAACGGTTGCGACCGCGCTGCCGATGGCCTGGCAGATCGCCAACATGGCTGGTTGGGTGGCAGGGAACGTCACCAATATCTTCGAGAATGTCGGCATCGTGCAGGACGGCATGCGCTCGATCGCGGTGCCGCGGCAGATGCCGGACGCGCCGCGGGCGGGCAAGCTTGCGGTCAGCGCGGGCGAGGTGCGGTTCGAGGACGTGCATTTCGATTACGGGCGCGAGCGGAACGTTCCCGTGTTGCATGGAATTACCCTCGCGATCGCCGCCGGCGAGCGGGTGGGACTGGTCGGGCCGTCGGGGGCGGGGAAATCGACGCTCGTCAACCTGCTTCTGCATTTCTACGAACCGGCGCGCGGGTGGATCATGATCGACGGGCAGGATATCGCGCTCGTTTCGCAGGAAAGCCTGCGCGCCGAGATCGCGGTGGTGACGCAGGACACCTCACTTCTGCACCGCTCGGTCCGCGACAACATCCGCTACGGCCGGCCGGATGCGAGCGAGGCTATGATCGAGGATGCCGCACGGCGCGCGGAGGCGCACGAGTTCATCCTGGGGCTCGAGGATTGGCACGGGCGGTGCGGCTATGACGCGCATGTGGGCGAGCGGGGGGTCAAGCTCTCGGGCGGGCAACGCCAGCGGATCGCGATCGCGCGGGTGATTCTCAAGAATGCGCCGATCCTCGTGCTGGACGAGGCAACTTCGGCGCTCGATTCGGAGGCGGAGGCGGCGATCCAGGAGCGGCTGGACGAGCTGATGGAAGGGCGGACAGTGATTGCGATTGCGCACCGGCTTTCGACGATCGCGCGAATGGACCGGCTCGTGGTGCTGGATGAGGGGCGGATCCGCGAGGTCGGCACACACGCCGAACTACTGGCGGCGGGCGGACTTTATGCGCGCCTCTGGCGTCGGCAGTCCGGCGGATTCCTGGCGGAGAGCGGGCGGCGGGCGGCCTAGCACGGCGGCTGCGGTTGGGGGAAAGGGGGAAAAAGTTCTTTGGTTCCTTCTTTCAAGAAAGAACCTCTTTGGCGTTTGCTTCCCGGCTCTCTTCGTTACGGGGAAGGGCCGCGTGGCAGGGGCAATGGGGCGGGCGGCCAGCCTTGGCGAGTTTGCGATCCAAGCGGCAAGCCGCGGGGGGTGTTGGGAACACACCCGACGCCCGACCCACGAGCCGAGCGGACGGCTCGCTGCGGGAGGCGCGGCAATCGATTCCCCGAATGCGAGACGGCCGGTCAAGCACCGCCAGAGGGGCCGAAGCGCCCGAAGCGGCCGGAGGGCTGCTGAAAGTGGCCGGGCTGCGGGAAGTGGCCGGGGGTTTGTAAGGGGGACTGCTGAAAGTGGCCGGGCTGCGGGAACGGGCCGGGCAGCTGAAAGTGGCCGAATTTCTGGAAGTGCTGGAAATGGCCAGGCTGTTGAAAGTGGCCGAAATGGTGGAAGCGGTGGAAGCGGCGGAAGTGGTGGAAGAAGAAAAAACCACCAAAGAACGGCGGGGCGTAGGAGTAGGCATAGGGATAGTAGCCGAAGGGGTAGTAGTAGCCGCCCTGCGCGTAGGCCGCCGTTCCCTCATACGCGCAGCCCTCGAGAGCGAGGACGCTGATCGTGACGATGATCAGGGCGGCGAGTCGTCGGACCGCGGAATTTCTCCCATCGGGCCGGTTCGCACCCGTTGCCGCTGGCAGCCGGGCGCCCCCGACCTTGTCTTGTTCTTCTACTCCGAATCGGACGAGCCGGGTAGCCGGAACCGCCGGTTGAGGCCGATGCTGCCGGCGGTTGGTATTATATTCCTCCTCTGCCTGCCCCCGCGGTCGGCGCCCTTCGTGCGCGGTAATGCGATGCGCCAACCGCTATTTCTCCGCGCGTAAGGGCTACCGTGCGGCAAGCGCTCCGCCCGGCTTCATCACGCCCCGCGGCGCATGCGCCTGCTCGCAAAGCCCGGGCCGACGATGGTCGCGCCCAAAACGCCGACACTGCCGGGTTCGGGAACAGACGGGGTCGTGAAAATCCTTCGAGTGACGTCGTCCATATCCGGGGGTCCCGGAAAGATCAAACAGGAACGCTGCGGAGTCGAATATATTCCGGTTGGCTCTTGATTCGTCCCGAACCGGGCGCTCGATCCGGAGCCAGCGTTCGGGTCAAGGAGAACCGACGACCGTCGTGAGAGGACAATCTGCAAGCATCGTCATTTCGATGTTTCTCAATGGAGGGGGAGCGTCACGCTCAACGACAAAGACGGCAGCCCATAATAAGTTGGCGGCGGCGCGTAAACGACGGGCGGTGGGGCGTAATAGACAACTGGTGGCGGAGGTGGTGGCGCGACCACGACATAGCCGAACGGCGGAGGTGGTGGCGGACCTCGATGCCACAAGCCCGGTGGTCCGTGAGGCCCGCCGGCCCAGGGCGGCGGACCGGCAAGAGTCGTAGATGTCGACATCAATCCGCCTGCTGCCGCAGCTCCAAGAACGATGCCGATCCGTGCGATCTTCATGAGCCTCTCCGTTTCATCGCGATTTATTTGGTTAGCGATATGGCGTCTTGATGGCAAAGCCGGATGAATCCTGATTCATCGATGGTGCGAAGCGATGCGGAGAACCTGCTGGCGCTCGTTGCGACATAGAGGGACAGCGCCGCCTGCCTTGAGCCTGTGACCGAGGGAGGTCCGATCTTCCGAGGCGCGCGGCCATGCAGCGGCGATGACTCGATCACGGGGAACCGAGATTGATCAGGTTCGGATTGGTAAGGGCGCCGCCGAGCGCGCCGACTGCGCCACCGACGAGAGCCCCGACGGCCGGGCTGCCGCCGGTGGCGGCACCGATGACGGCGCCGGTGCCGGCGCCGATCGCGCCGCCGGAGAGGGCGCGCGTGCCGGGGTTGTAGCCGCAGCCGGCGAGCGCAAGCAGCATCCCGAAGAGGGCAGAGACGGCTATCAGCTTTCGTGCCATTGGCAGTTCTCCGTTGCGATCCTGGACGTGGTGGCGATCTCGATCCGAGCGGGGACGGATGGCGCGCCTCGTCATGGTGTGACGCCGAGGGTGGGATCCGTCGGCGGCAGACCAAGCGGGTTGTCCACGTGCGCGACGACGGCCGGGCTCAACGGCTTGTTGGCGGCGGCGGCGAGCTGGGTGCTCCGGGCAGCGGCAATGGCCTGGTCCTGGATGGCAATCTCGGCCGGGGTGGCGTCGGGCAGCGCAAGCGCGGCCAGCATCGCCTGGTCGTAGGCCTCGATCTTGCCCACCTCGGAAGTGGGTGCGGCGGAGGCGAGCGCGGCGGGGTTAGCATGTGCGGCATTGAGCGCACCGAGGGCGCTGGCAAGCTGGCCGGGATTGGACGGATCGGGGCCGGCCATCGCGCCGACGCCATGGCCCGTGTCGGCGCCGTGGCCGCCGGACACCCCTGCGCTGCCGTTGCCGGCGCCGCCCCCGTGGCTGCCTCCGTGGCCGCCCGCGTTGCCCGCCCCTCCGCCGTTGCCGCCACCGTTTCCGGCGCCGTTGCCTCCTCCTCCCCCATTGCCGCCGCCGTTGCCTCCTCCGCCCCCTGCGCCCCCTCCGCCACCATGGGCGAACGCAGACGGAGCGGAGAGGTGAAGGCCCGGACCGAGCGTCCAGGGGCTTGCGGCCAGCAGGAGGCCGAGCGCGGTCGCGACCGAGAGTGGCGCCCGCCAGGTGAACCTGGTTGATCTGGTCCCGGGGGCAGATGGCATGAGCGGCTGCATGGACGAACTCCTGTCCTGGGAGGCCCGACGATCACGCGCTGCAAAGGCCATTGCCGAGCAGACACATGAAAACAACCCGCCCGGCGCGGCGCTGCGCTCGAAGGGGCACCGTTCCGTCAACGGACCTCCACGGTATCTACGTTCCCGAAGCCCGATTCGTCGAGCAGGACTATGGTGTCTTTGTGGCCGGAGCGTGCCGGGCGGTGGGCACGCGAGGCCGGCGTGATGCGTGAGCGAGAGAGTCCATGCGGCATCATCCGGCTTGCCGACGGAGCTTTCGGAGCGTTACGCGGATTGACGCGATTGCCGGAAGGCGAGAACGTTGCGGTTCAGCCACTCGCAGTACCGATCGAGCGAACCAAGGGCGCCCTCGTTGAGCCTGCGTATGCGCACCACGGCGAACTTCCCGGCGCCGGGGTGCTTGAGGATCTCCACCTTGCCAGCGCGGCTCCAACGACGGAAATAATCGTTCCGTGTGCTCAGCGACGGCAGGTCCTTCGGCAGAAAGGCTCACCGGCAGCCGATGCCGAGGATATCCGTCAGGCCGCTGACGATCGTCCGCGCCACCGCCGTCCGTTTGTTGGCGCCTCGCCTGGCGGGCGGGGGAAGCCTCAGGGGCAGCTGTACGCTGCCGGCGGCGGGGCATCCGATCATGCTTGACGGCCGGAGGACGCAGGGTTGCCGCCCGACTGCTCCTATTGCGGGTATGAGCCTCGGAGCAACGGGGAGCCGCCCCCCACATAGCGGGTCCAGAGCGCCTGGTTGGCGCCGGTGAAGTTGAAATTGTCCACCCAGCGGTCGAGCCAGAGCCACCAATCGAAGTCGCCGTAAGGAAGACCGATGGCCGTTATGGCCGTGAAGTATGGAGGATTGAGCACCCTGAGCTTGCCCGGATGCGTCTTCATGAGATCGATGTTGAGGATGGTCGACTCGCCCGTTGCCGTGACCTCTCCCGACAGCAACGCTTGCTCGGCGTCGGCGACGGTGGTGAACGCCTTGAGCCTGGCTTTCGGTAGCATCTCCGGCCACAGATTCGCTTCGTCGCCGCCGAGTGCATAGCCGAGCGTCACCTTCGGGTCGTTGAGGCTCTCGACGGTCCTGTAGGGCGAGTCCGCGCGCACGATGAACTGGCTTGCCGGGTTGGCGTAGGCGCGCGTGTAGGCGACGACCTGCGCGCGCAGCGGCGTATAGTCGAGCTCGGCAACGACGATGTCCGCCTTGCGTGTTTGCAGGATCGGGATACGCCCCGCGCCGGAGGTTTGAATGAACTTCACCTTCGCGCCGAGATCAGCCGCGATCGCCTTGGCGATCGCGATGTCGTAGCCGTCGAGCTCTCCGTTGGGCTTGGTGATTTCCCACGGCGGGTTGCCGCTGATGGCGCCGACCGTGAGCGTCCGCGTACGAAGAACCTTGGCGAGGATGCTTTCGCTGTTCGCCGCCGGGGCCGCGCGTGCGGCGGCCGGCAGTGCCGCGGCAAACACCGTGCTCGCTGCACCGGCTCCGAGAATCCGACGGCGAAATCTCAGGGATCTCGAAGTGGTGTCGATCATGCTGGCCTCCCCTTTGACTGCGTCTTCGCATTGCTTGTAAGGTTCCCTCGCGCTCGCAGCGCTGTCAAGCCCTGCTGCGCCGCGCTCCACATCGGCTTGCCAAACTGGATCCGTTGCCCCGCAGGTGTCTCCGCTCGTCAATTTCCATCTGTTCTGGACATGGCGTTGGGCGATCGCCGCCGGCGCGGAGACAACGCTTCTGCTCGGCGCGACCGCGCTCGTCATCAGCCTCGCGTTCGGCGTGCTCGGCTGGCTGCTGAAATCCTCGCGCCGACGCGCGCTCGCCACGGCCGGCTCGGCGTATGTCGAGCTCTTCCGTAACACGCCGACTCTCGTCTTTCTCTATCTCTGCTATTTCGGGCTGCCGGAAATCAGCGTCAGGCTGGACGCTTTCTGGTATGCGGCCCTGGCGCTCGGCGTCCAGGGCGGCGCCTATGTCGCCGAGATCATACGCGGGGCGTTCAGCGCGGTCAGCCCCGGCCAGCGGCTGGCGGCGCGCGCGCTCGGGCTCAGCGCCTGGCAGAGTCTGAGGCTGGTCGAACTGCCGCAGACGTTCGCGGTCGCGTTCCCCTCGCTCGGCAACCAGGTGGTCGCAACCGTCCTCGGCACGGCGCTGGCCAGCGTCATAACGGTGCCGGAACTCACCTATCGGCTGCAGGTCATCGGCGATTCGACCTACCAGTACTTCAGCGTCTTCGCGGCCGCCGCTCTGGTGTACATCGTCCTCGTCCAGCTTCTCAATCAGCTCTTCCAGGAGCTCGATCGCAGGCGGTTCAGGATGTGGCGAGGGCGCCTCTGAATGCAGAGAACGCTCGCGTATGGGCTGCTGATGATCCGGGCTGCCGGCACCACGCTCGAGGTCTCGGTGCTGGCCCTCCTTCTTGCAGTCATCGTCGGCCTCGTCGTGGGCATGATCGGCACGTCCGGCTGGAAGCCCGCCGAGCTTCTGACGCGGCTCTACGTAGAGCTGGTCCGGTCGGTTCCTCTCCTGGTGCTGGTGTTCTTCGCCTATTACGCCGTGCCGCTCGCGACCAGTCTGACGGTCTCGCCCTACATGGCTGCGACCGGCGCGCTGGCTGTCTACGGCGGCGCGTACATGGCGGAGGTGGTGCGCTCGGGAATCCGGTCGGTCGGCCGCGGCCAGTGGGAAGCGGCGCGCGCGCTCGGCCTTGGCTACGCGGGCATCATGCGCCTGGTGGTGCTGCCGCAGGCCATCCGTGTCATGGTGCCGGCCGGGATCGGTGTTTTCATCAACCTCATCAAGGACTCCTCGGTCACCAGCATCATCGGGTTCGTGGAGCTCACGCAGACTGCGATCAATATCCGCAACACGGTTTTCTCGTTGGATCCGATCTTCTTCGCGGGGCTGCTCTACTTCTTCATTTGCTTCGGTCTTTCGCGCGCGGGGCGCAGCATCGAGCTAAGGGTTCGCGGAAGAGAGGGAGGCTGACCGGATGGCAATTTTCGAAAACAAGGCGAAACGGAAGCTCGAGCAAGGAGGGATCGCGGTCAGTTTCGGCGTGCACCATCTCCGGACCGCGGCGGCGCCGCTGATCGCCGCCGCCACGGGCCACGACATCCTCTTCATCGACATGGAGCACGGCCCCTACACGGTGCAAGAGGCGGTGCAGCTTTGTATCGCGGCGCTTCCCACGGGCGTCGCACCGGTGGTGCGCGTGTGCGCCGGCGCGCGCGACGAGGCGACGCGGCTCCTCGACAACGGAGCGCTCGGCATCGTGGTGCCGCACGTCGATACGGCGGCAGAGGCGCGCGGCGTCGCCGATGCCTTTCACTATCCGCCCGAAGGACGGCGGAGCTGGGGCGGTCCGCCGGCGATATATGGCTATCGGCCGCCGGGCGTTGCGCAGGCGATGGCGGCGATCAACCGGGAGATCCTCACCGTGGTGATGATCGAAAGCCCGCAAGCGGTCGAGAACGCCGAGGAGATCGCCGCCGTACGGGGCGTGGACGTGCTTCTGATCGGGACGTTCGACCTGACAGCGGAGCTCGGCATCGCGGGCCAGGTCACGCATCCGAAGGTGGTGGATGCATACGCACGCGTCGGCGCGGCGTGCCTCAGGCATGGCAGGGTTCTCGGTATGGGCGGGATCAACGACCCGGACGACATGGCGCGCTACCTCGGCATGGGGGCGCGCTATCTCGGAGCCGGTTCGGACCAGAGCTACATCGTCTCCGGCGCGGAAGCGCGGATGGCGCTGATCAGGAAGATGCTGGGCGCGGTGGCGCCGGCTGCAACAGAACGCCGTTAGCCGGTTACGTCTCCGCCGCACGGCCCGGTGCGTTAGGGGTGATCTCCTCGGCGAGGATCGCCTGCGCAAGGGCGAATTCCGCCTCCGCGAGGCTCTCGCCGTAGGGGATGTAGCGGAGCCCCTCGATGTCGGAAGGGGGGTCCATCGCGACGCCGCGCCGGAGGAGGATCGCCACGCGGGAACGGCCGAACGAGGCGAGCAGCATGCCGAGCGTGAGCACCACCGACTGACGGGCGCGGAAGGCCTTCTCGTGCGCGCGCCCGGCCCTGTGCCCCTCGTCGTCGGGGCTGGCGAGCAGGACCGCGAAGCGTACCTCCGCGCGGAGGCGCTGAAGCTCCTCAACGATCGTCGGCCCGCCGGAGAGCGCTTGATCGAGAACCAGTGGATCGAGTCTCCGCTGCCGCAGCATCGCCTGGAGCTCGACGCTCGCCTTGGCGTTCTCGCCTGCGACAAGCAGGATCTTTCGCGACCTGGCGGCCGCATCCGCGGGCGTGTCGTCCAACGGCAGGCTGAGCGCCACCCGCACCGGTTCCTGGTTCCGGCCGCGCACGGTGACGGTTCCCGAATCGAGACAGGTGACCAGCACATCCGATTCCAGACGCAACCGCCAGCCGTCGCCGGCCCCGGTACGCATTTCCGTTATGACGCGGAGGCCGGCGGCGGTGAGCTTTTCGGCGGCAGTTTGCCTGTCCACGGGCGCAAAATCCCTCACGGGGCGGGCATTCGTGTCAAGGGCGGGCGCGCGGGGACAGGCGGCGCGGTTGACGCGGCGGCGTGGGCGGCGGGATGATCGCCGCGGCTCCGTCCGAGGAGGGCAGAATGCCGTCTCCATGGCCGCGTGCGGCGTTCGGATTTTTCGCAGGTGCAATCTCGGTTCTGACGTTCCACCAGGGCATGTGGGCAATCCTGCACGGTCTGGGCGAGATGCCCCCGCCGTTCCCGGTCGTGCGCATGCCGCCGCTCGGCGTGCCGCTCACGCTCGATCTCTGCTTCTGGGGCGGGGTGTGGGCGGCGGCGTTCGGGCTCGTCCTGCCGAAATTACCGCGCGGGGTGCCGATGTGGCTGCTCGGGCTCGGGCTCGCGGCGGCGCTGGTCAGCTTGTTCTTAGTCGCGCCGCTCAAGGGCCAGCCGATTGCCGGCGGGTTCGCGGTGATGGCGTTCGTCCGCTCGTTCCTGATCAATGGATCCTGGGGGATCGGCGGCGGCCTGATCATGCCGCTCCTGTTACCCCGGTTGGTACAGTCGGCCTGAGGAGGGGCCCATGCGCCTTGAGGCGATCGCGGTGGGGAGGAATCCGCCCGAGGACGTGAACGTGGTGATCGAGGTGCCAATCGGGGGCGAGCCGATCAAGTACGAGATGGACAAGGCGGCCGGCACGCTGGTGGTCGATCGGTTCCTCTACACGCCGATGCGCTATCCCGGGAATTACGGTTTCGTGCCGCACACGCTCTCCGAGGACGGCGATCCGATCGACGTGCTGGTGGCGAACACGCGGCCGATCGTGCCGGGGGCGGTGATCAATGTGCGCGCGGTGGGCGTGCTCAGGATGACGGACGAGAACGGCACGGACGAAAAAATCATCGCCGTACCGTCACCCAACCTCACGCGCCGTTATGCGCACGTAACAGATATCTCGGACCTGCCGCAAATCACGCTCGCGCAGATCCGGCATTTCTTCGAGCACTACAAGGACCTGGAAGAGGGAAAGTGGGTGAAGGTGGAGGGCTGGGATGACGCGGCGGCGGCGAAGCGCATGATCGGGGAGGCGATCGCGCGGGCGAACGGAAAGCGCGCCTGACGGACGAGGTGCACGGCAGGCGCGGCGGGCCGCCCTCCCATCCCCGCCCCGGCTCGCTCTTCGTTGCGTTCCTGCGGATCGGCGCAGAGAGCTTCGGCGGCGGGCTTTCGGCCTGGATCCGGCGCGAGGTGGTCGAGCAGCGGGGCTGGATGAGCGACCGGCGATTCCTGAGCGCGCTCGCGCTCTGCCAGATCCTTCCGGGAGCGAACGCGGTCAATCTGGCCGTGTTCATCGGCACGACGCTCGGCGGCGCGGCCGGGGCGGCGGCGGCGTTCGCGGGGCTGATGGCGCTGCCGGCGGGGATCGTGCTTGTGCTGGGCGTGCTCTACGCAGCCTTCGGCGCGTCAGGCGTGGTGGATGCAGCGCTGGCCGGCGCGGGGATCGGCGCGATCGGGCTCACGCTTGCCGTGGGGGTGAGGCTCGCACGCCGGAACGTGCGCGACCTGCCGGGAGCGGCGATCATGGCGGCGACCGCGCTGGCGGTCGGCGTGCTCAGGCTCGACCTCCTGGCGGTGCTGGCGGTGCTGGGGCCGGTGAGCCTCGCGGTGGCGCGGTTCGGGCCGCGGCGATGAGCGGGCCGCTTCCTGCCATCGCGGGACTGTTCGGGCGGCTTTCGCTGCTGGCGGTGGGCGGGGGCAACGGCATCCTGCCGGCAATGCAGCACGCGAGCGTCACGGTGCATCGTTGGCTGACGAACCGGCAGTTCCTGGACATGTTCGCGATCTCGCGGGCAGCGCCGGGCCCCGGCTCTCTGATCGTGCTCTTGATCGGGCAGAAGGCGGCGGGGCTCCCCGGCGCGGCCGTGGCGGGAGCGGCGATGTACGGGCCGACCTCGCTTGCCGCACATCTCGCGGCGCGGCTCTGGCGCCGGGCGGAGGGGCGCGCGTGGCGCGAGACCGCGGAGCGGGCACTGGCGCCGCTGGCCGTGGGACTGACCTTCGCCGGCGGCATCGCGGTCGGACAAAGCACTCTCCACGGCGCGCGCGCCTATGCGCTGACGGCGGTGGCGATGCTGGTGCTGGCGGTGACGGAAATGAATCCGCTCATCGTCCTCGCAGGAACAGCGGTCGCTGCGATTGCGATGGGGCTGTAGCGTCCGATCGCCTGAAAAATCCGGTTCACGGAGCGATCTCCGCAACCGCCCATTGGCCCGCTCAGTGCGGCAGATCCGGCATATCCATGCGGCTCGGCTGCGCAGGGCCGGTCAAGATCGTGCTCAGTGCGATGCGCTCGGCTTCGGCCGGCGCGCGCAGCAACCATCTTGGTCTCGGGGCCGCGCGCGGAGCGCTCAGGCAGCGCCAACGCGCAGCGGGGCCGCCGCGAAATCGGAATAAAAACGCGCGAGCGCGGCGATTGTCTCCTCGAGCAGCGCCGCGCCTGCCTCCGGCGTGGCGGCGGCCGGATCCCCGATATAGCCGATATCGCCGGCAGGAAAGATCGCCGCCCACGCCGCCCCGGCCGGCTTCAGCGGATCCGGCGCGTTGCCTTCAAGATAGGAGGGCGAAAGGCGCGGCGGCAGCGTTCGGATGCGCGCGGCGATGCGCTCGGCTTCGGCCGGCGCGCGCAGCGCAAGCTGCATCGCGGTCTCGTACGCACAGGCATGGCCAACCCCGCGCATCTCCCCGGGCAGCTTCTCCATCCATTGCTTCTGCCCGGGCGAAAAATAATTCACGAAACCCACCCCAAGCCCGCGGCTGACAAGCGCCGTGCAGGCCGCCGTCAACGGCCCCTGATTGCCGCCATGCCCGTTGACGACGAGCAGTCGGCGGAAGCCCGTCCGATGCAGGCTCTCCGCCACATCGGAAACGAGTCCGACGAATGTCTCGAGCGAGAGCGCGATCGTGCCGGCGAAGGCACGATGATGCGGCGAAAAGCCGAAATTCGGCGGCGGCAGCACCAGCACGTGCGGATCGGCACAACGCGCCGCTGCGGCGAGTGCCACCCGCCAGGCGGAAACGCTGTCGGTATCCACCGGGAGATGGTTCGCATGCTGCTCGACCGAGCCAACGGGCAGAACCGGCAGCGCGCCGGCATCGCGCGCGGCGGCGATCTCGGCCCGCGTCAGCGTTCCCCATTCATGCGTACGCCGCCAATCCTCGCCCATCGTCTGCTCCGCCGTGCTCGCCGCCGCAGCATGCCCGATGCGGGTATGGCTGCCCAGAGGAGGACGCGGCGAGGTCAATTCCGCGGGATCGCGGTGCTGGCGCGTCAGTTGCCGCCCTCGTGTTCGTGTCCACCGCCTTCCCCTCCGCCGCGGATCAGGCCCAGTCCATGTTCTCTCCCCGCCCGACCGCGGCCTGCTCCATGACAGCGGCCGCAGTTCGCCGCGGCGTGCGGTCCCGGCCCGAGGGTGATCGCACCGCTCAACAGAAAGCGCCGATGCTTGGCACGCCACCACGGCAGGTCGGTGATGTAGAGCGGCGTTGCACGAGGAAGCAGTCCGCGCAGGAACTTCGCCTTGCCGTAACGCGAATCCGCGGCGTGGCTCACTCCGAAGGCAAGAGCGCGCGCCGTCTGACCCTTCGAAAGGCTCGCGTCCTCGCCGAAATGATGACTGAGGTCGCCGATGATCGCCCGCCACGAGCGCGCCGGCAAAAGCCACGGCGGATAAGCCATGTGGCAGGCGCTGCACTGGCTCTGCCACGTCCGCGCCCCGACCGGGCCCGGAGGCTGAGCACCCGGTTGCGCCCGCGTCGGCAGCGTCACGCCGAGCGCGACCAGTACAAGCAATCCGGCGGCCAGCACCACCAGCGTCCGAAACCGCAAAGTCCGCCTCGTCTGTCTCATTGGCTCGCCATGAACGTGATGTAGTTGCCTTTCTCGAATGCCGTGCAGGTGCGGCCGTAAACCGACTCGCAGTTGCGCCGGAACCACATCTCAACCTTGCGTGGATCGGTGAAGCGTGACGGCGTCACCGAAACCGCCACGGGTGCTATCTTCTTGCCCGCACGCGTCTCACCCCAGTTGTGCGGATTGGTGGTGTGACAGGACGAGCAGGACGGTGTCGCGGGTCTCGCCGCGGCCGGATGGGCAAGAAAGAACGCCTTGCCCGCGGCAGCCGAGAAACCTTTGAAGTTGGGATCGACCTTTTTTGCGAGCGCCGCGTAATGATTGAGAATGGCCTGCCGTTCGGCGGCATACTGGGCGACGCTCGTGGCCCGCACGGCGGCCGCCGCGGCGAACACGAAGAACACGAAAAACAGAGCAGGCACGGTGCGCCGTCTCATGGCATGGCCTTCTTTGGGATGTGGATGTTCTGCGGCGCGAACAAACCGGTTGCGGCGTCGCGATGACACGCATCGCAAGCGGCCGGGCTGCCGACTGCCTTGGAGTGGAAGACGGCGGGCGGAATGTGCCGATGCAGCCGCCGCCAGGCAGGCGTCGCCGAAATCAACAGCGGCTGCGCCGGATCGACCACGCGGAAGAGATGCGCCGGCAGCGTGTCCCAGTGCGCCGCCGCATTCGCTATGAGATAGGCCGAGATCGCTGCCGTTTCGCGCCGGCTGCCGAGGCTCGCATCCTCGCCGAAATGATGGCTGAGCCCGCCCATGATCGCCGCCCAGGAACGGGCCGGAAGCAATTCCGGTGGATAGGCCATGTGGCAGGCCGAGCACTCGCGTGCATAGGCCTTGGCCGCGTGGGTCTTCCGCGACGCGGGCACCGGCGGAACGCGGGGATCGGGTAGAGCCGAAAGCGCCGCAATGCCGGCTGCGCTCACGAACAGTCCGGCAACGAGAACCGCTGCCGCGGCGAACGGCCGCGCCTGCGCCGGCTGTGCCCAGCGGGTGCGCGGGCCGACGCGCTTGGCGCCGCTGATCATGGCCCGCACGAGGTGCTCGCCGCGCCGGCTTTCGAAGGCGACGCCGCCGAGATGCCCCGCGATCATGAGCACCAGCAGCACCGCGAGCCCGCCATGCACGAAGAGCAGCGGCCGGCCCACTGCATAGCTTGTGAAGGACGCAACCGGCCCCTCGGCCAGCATCCCGCCAAGCACGACAAGGCCGGTCCCCACGAGCGCCGCGAGTACCGTGAAGAGCCCGAAGACCATCAGCGCGCCCAGCGGATTATGGCCGAGATGCTGCACCGGCCGGGGGTGGCGAAGCTCTCGCAGGTGCTCGATCACTGCCCCCGGCGGGTGGAGGAAGCTCGCAAACCGCGCATAAGTCGGGCCGAAGAACCCCCAGATCAGGCGGAAAAGCAACAGCGCCCCGATGCTTGTCCCGAATGCGAGGTGAAGGCCGAGCTGCAGTCGCCTTTCAAGAAAGCCCGTAAGGGCAGCGCCAAAAACGCTGCCCGCCAACAGCCAGTGGAACAGCCTGAGCGCCGGATCCCAGACCTTGACCTCCTGCGCCTGGCCGACCTCGACAGTATCTCCTTCCATGAGCAGGAAGCATAGGAATCGAACATGACACCTGGATTACAGACGGCGTTTCGGGGCACCCCGCACCCTCCGCGCCCCAGCCTGCGTTCATGGTCGTGCGGCAGGCAGGAAAATCATTCGGCCGGGAGATCGAACCGAGGGGGCGTCGCCAAGAGAGCATGGCCACGGCCCGCGCGGCTTGACCTTGCCCCGCACCCGTGGCTTCTCGGCATCCGCACAGAGCCGGGGCACACCATGGACGGGCACTTATTTGAAGATCTTTCGATCGGCATGACGGCGAGCGTGGCGAAGACCATCACCGAGGCCGATATCGTGCTTTATGCAGCTGTCAGCACCGATACCAACCCGGTGCATCTCGACGAGGAGAGCGCGGCGCACTCGATGTTCAAGGGACGGATCGCGCACGGCATGCTCTCGGCCGGGCTGATCAGCGCCGCGCTGGGCACGAAATTGCCGGGACCGGGCACGATCTATCTCTCGCAGAGCCTCCGCTTCCGCGCCCCGGTGCGGCCCGGCGACACGGTCAGCGCAACGGTCGAGGTGACGGCGCTCGATCCGGAGCGCAAGCGGGCGACGCTGAAGACCACTTGCTTCGTCAAGGGAAAGCCGGTGATCGAGGGCGAGGCACTGGTGCAGGTGCCGACCCGCGCCTGATGCAGATTTTCCGGGACTGGCGAGGGCTGCCCGCGGCGGCGCGCGGGGCTGCGGTCGCGCTCGGCAATTTCGACGGGGTGCATCGGGGCCATGCGAAGGTGATCGCCGCCGCGCACGCCGCGCGGCCCGATGCCCCGCGGGCGGTGCTCACCTTCGAGCCGCATCCACGCGAACTCTTTCGCCCCGAGGATCCGCCCTTTCGCCTGACGCTTTCGGCCGAGCGTGCCGCGGCACTCGCCGCACTCGGTGTCGCGATCGTCTATGAACTGCCGTTCGACTGGCCGTTCAGCGAGCTCTCTGCGGAGGCCTTCGTCGTCGAAGTCCTGCACCGCGGGATTGGCGCGCACCATCTCGCCTCGGGGCCCGATTTCGCCTTCGGCCATCGCCGCGGCGGCGATATCGGGTTTCTGGCCGTGCGCGCCGAGGCGCTCGGCATCGGGCTTTCGGTGGTGCCGCTGCTCAGTGATGCGGAGGGCCCGATCTCCTCGACGCGGGTGCGGCGGCTCTTGCAGGAGGGCTATCCGGAGCGCGCGGCCGTCGAGCTTGGCCGTCCCTGGGCCATCCGTGGACCGGTGATCGAGGGCGACCGGCGCGGCCGGACGCTCGGCTTCCCGACCGCCAACATCCCACTTGGCCGACACCTCGAGCCGGCGCGCGGGGTTTATGCGGTCTCCGTGCGGTTGCCCGACGGGGCGGAGGTGCCGGGGGTGGCCAATATCGGACGGCGGCCGACCGTCGGCGGCGGGCCGGAGAGCCGCCTGGAAGCGCATCTTTTCGATTTTTCGGCGGACCTCTACGGGCTCGAGCTAACGGTGGCGCTGAAGGCCTTTCTTCGCCCCGAACGGCGCTTCCCCGACCTCGGCGCGCTCCGGACACAGATCGCCGCCGACGCGCGCGAGGCGCGCCGTCTGCTTGACCTTCCGCTTTCGGCCTCCGCATAGTCCTCGCATGCCTCGCCCCGGCGCACGAATTATCGTCCCGGCCCGGAGCTGACGGGCCGGGGTTCCAGTTTGGAAAAACGTTGTCCGCCCTTGCTTGGCCCACTTTTGCCTGGCCCACTTTTGCCTGGCCCACTTTTGCTTGGCCCACTTTTGCCTGGAACGAACGATGACTGAGCGCCGAGACGATTACCGCGATACCGTGTTCCTGCCCGCGACATCCTTCCCGATGCGCGGCAACCTCAGCCGCGCCGAACCGCGGCTCCTGGAGCGCTGGGCGGAACGCGATCTCTGGGGCGCGGTGCGGTGGGCGAGCCGGGGCCGGCCGCTCTTCATCCTCCATGACGGCCCGCCCTACGCAAACGGGCATCTCCACATCGGCACCGCGCTCAACAAGATCCTGAAGGACGTGGTCAATCGCGCGCAGCAGATGGCCGGCTTCAACGCCCTCTACATCCCGGGCTGGGACTGCCACGGCCTGCCGATCGAATGGAAGATCGAGGAGGAGTACCGCGCCGCCGGCCGGGACAAGGATGCCGTGCCGGTGATCGGCTTCCGTGCCGAATGCCGCGCCTACGCCGCGAAGTGGATGGCGGTGCAGGCCGACGAATTTCGCCGGCTCGGCGTTGCCGGAGCCTGGGCGGAGCGCTACGCGACGATGGATTTTCCCTCCGAGGCGGCGATTGCCGCCGAGATCGGAAAATTCCTGCTCTCGGGCGCGCTCTACCGCGGGCTGCGACCCGTGATGTGGAGCCCGGTGGAAAAGACGGCGCTCGCCGAGGCGGAAATCGAGTATCACGATCACACGAGCCCCACGATCTTTGTCCGCTTTCCGCTCCACGGCGCCAGCCGCGACAGATCGGCAGGCGCGGAACTCGATGGCGCGGCGGTGGTGATCTGGACGACCACGCCCTGGACCATCCCAGGCAATCGTGCGATCGCCGCCGGCCCGGAGTTCGACTACGCGCTGGTGCACGTCGATTCCGCGGCTGCCGGCGCCTCCGTGCGGGCGGGCGAGAAACTTGTGGCTGCGCTGGCCCTTTTGCCCGGGTTCGTGGCGGCCGCGGGCATCTCCACGCACCACGTGATCCGCCTTTATAAAGGCAAGGATCTGGTTGGGCTCCTCTGCCGCCATCCCCTTGCCGGCCGGGGCTACGACTATCCGGTACCGATTTTCACCGCCGATTTCGTCACCACGGACCAGGGCACCGGCTTCGTTCATATCGCGCCCGGCCACGGCGAAGAGGACTTCGCGCTCGGCCGCGCGCACGGACTCGAAGTGCCGGACACGGTCGGCCCGGACGGCACCTTCAATGCGTGGGTCCCGCTCTTCGCCGGCCTGCATGTCTATAAGGCCGCAGACGCGATCGCCTCCGCGCTCGCCGCTGCCGGAACGCTGATCGCGCGGGATAAGCTGGTGCACGCTTATCCGCACTCCTGGCGCTCGAAGGCGCCGCTGATCTTCCGTGCCACGCCGCAGTGGTTCATCCGCATGGACGGGCCGGAGGAGATCCGCGCCAAGGCGCTGGCGGCGATCGCCGCGACGAGCTTCGTGCCCGCGCCGGGCCGCACCCGGCTCGCCAGCATGATCGCCGCACGCCCGGACTGGTGCATCAGCCGCCAGCGGAGCTGGGGGGTGCCGATCCCGGTGTTCGTCGAGAGAGGGAGCGGCGAGCCGCTACGCGATCCGGCAGTGATGGCGCGCATCGTCGAGGCGTTCGCCGCCGAAGGGGCGGACGCCTGGTACGCCTCGCCGCCCGAGCGCTTCCTCGGACCGGGCCGCGATCCGTCCGATTACGAGCAGGTCACCGACATCGTGGATGTCTGGTTCGAATCCGGCTCCACGCACGCCTTCGTGCTGGAGGCCCGCGGTCTGCCGTGGCCGGCCGATCTTTATCTGGAAGGCTCGGACCAGCATCGCGGCTGGTTTCACTCCTCGCTCCTCGAGGCGGTCGGCACGCGCGGGCACGCGCCTTTCAAGGCGGTGCTGACGCACGGCTTCGTGCTCGACGAGGAAGGGCGGAAGATGTCGAAGTCCCTCGGCAATGTCATCGCGCCGCAGGATGTTTGCGAGGAGTACGGAGCAGACATCCTCCGTCTCTGGGTGATGAATTCCGATACCGGCGAGGATCTCCGCATCGGCCCCGAGATCCTGAAGCAGCAGGCCGAACTCTACCGCCGGCTGCGCAACACGCTGCGCTGGCTCTTGGGCAGCCTCGCCGGATTCGCCGAGGCCGAACGCGTACCCGAGTCCGAAATGCCCGAGCTCGAGCGCTTCGTTCTGCACCGGCTGGCCGAACTCGACGTGACATTGCGCCGCGCTGTGGCGACGCACGACTGGAACGGCGTCTATCCGGCGATCCACGCCTTCTGCGCCGCCGACCTTTCGGCCTTCTATTTCGATATCCGCAAGGACAGCATCTATTGCGACCGGCCGGATTTGCTCCGCCGGCGCGCCGCGCGCACGCTGCTCGATACGCTGCATCGCACGCTCACCACGTGGCTCGCACCCGTGTTGGTCTTTACCGCTGAGGAAGCCTGGTGCGCCCGCTTCGGCGAGCAGTCGAGCGTGCATCTCGAGACGTTTCCCGCTCTTCCGGCCGGTTGGGCCGACCCCGCGATCGCCGCGCGCTTCGCCCGCATCCGCGAGATCCGGCGCGTCGCGACCGGCGCACTCGAGCGGGCGCGGGCGGCGGGTGCCATCGGCACCTCGCTGCAGGCGGCCCTTACCCTCACCCTCCCCGAGGCGGATCGTGCCCTGCTCGGCGCGGCAGAGTGGGCGGAACTTGCGATCGTCTCCGCCGTTTCACTCACGGACGCGGCGCCGGCGGAGGATGCGTATCGCCTGCCGGAGGTGCCGGGCGTTGTCGTGAGCTTCGGCCCAGCCGAGGGCGGCAAATGCGCGCGCTGCTGGAAGGTTCTGCCTGAGGTGGGCCTCGAGCAGCGCCACCCAAGACTCTGCCGCCGCTGCACCGACGCGGTGGAATCCGGCCTCGTTTGCCGGGCTGCGGCGTGACGCGGGGCCGCCATGCCGCGCTTGGGTTCGTGGTCGCGCTCGCCGTGCTGGCGGCCGATCAGGTGAGCAAATGGTGGGTCCTCGATGTCCTCGGCCTCGCCCGCCGCGCTCCGCTCGTGCTGCTTCCCGTGCTCGATCTCAGGATGGTGCAGAACCGTGGCATCACCTTCGGCCTCTTGAACGGTCCGGAGACCATCGGCCCGCTCCTGCTCGCTCTGGTTGCGATCGCAGTGGTGTTCGGCCTCGGGGTCTGGCTCTGGCGCGCGGATCGGGCAGTGATCGCGGCGGCCGTGGGCGCCATCGCTGGCGGGGCGACCGGCAATATCGTGGACCGGCTGCGGCTCGGTTTCGTCGTGGATTTCATCCAGGCGCATGCTTTCGGCTGGTCGTGGTACGTGTTCAATCTCGCCGATGCGGCGATCGTCTGCGGCGTGGCCGCTCTGCTGATTGATGGCCTGTTGGCAGGCCGGCGATCGGGGGAGCGGCCGGCCGGGGGATGGGGCGCGCGGGGTGAGAGGGAGCGGCGATGAAGAGGATTCCTCTGGCAGTGGTTGCCGGGCGAGCGAGGCTGGCTTTCACGCTGGCGGCCGTCTCGCTTCTCGCCGGTTGCGGTAACGGCGGCCTATTGGATACGCTTGGCTTGGTGCCGCCGACGCCGAATGCCTTCCTCGTCACTACCCAGCCGCCGCTCGCGATACCACCGAACCTTGACAGCCTGCCGACGCCGCATCCAGGCAAGCCGCGGCCGCAGGCGGTTTCTTCGCGGCTGCGTGCCGAGGAAACACTCGTTCCAGAGGTGGCGCTCGCCGGTCCGGGAGGGCCGAACAGTCCGGGCCAGCGCGCGCTCGTCGCTGCGGCGGGGCCCGCCGCTCCGCCCAACGTCCGTGCCGAGCTTGCCAAGGAGCCGACGCCGAGCCAGTCGGAGCAGGGGCCGCTCAGTTGGCTTCTCTTCTGGCGACCCTCGCCGCCTCCGGGCGTGGTGGTCGATCCGGTGCGCGAAGCGAGGCGGCTGCAGATGGACGCGGCGCTGGGCCGGCCTCCGACATACGGCCAGACGCCGATCATCCAGCCGGGCGGCCACGGGCTCTTCTGAGCGCGCGGGCTTCCTGCTTTCCCGAAGCGTGCACAACCCGGAGAAGCGGGGGAAAACGCCCGCGCTTCGAGCACGGCATGGGATCACCCGGCCCAGGGACGAAGCGATGCCTTTGGTGAAAGCCCACCGCCAGGCCAAGGACCTGCGTTGGCGGGTCTTTGGCGACGAGACGCGCGAGGGCGCGTGCATGGCGCTGGCAACGCAGTTCATCATCTGCATGGCAACGAAGCAGGATTTGTAGAAGTGGCTCGCCGCCGACCCTCTGCCCGAGACGGACGAGGGCCATAAGCCGGATTACGCGGCGCTCCCCAACCGGCTGCAGGCGCAGACCGCGGCGCACGACGCGGTGCTCCCGCGCATGGCCGAGCAGGCGCGTCGCGTGGCTGAGGCGCAGCCCGGAACATGAGCCGCGGCAAAATATGCGTATGTCATCGAGCTGATCGAGCCGAAGACGAAATTGCAGGCGAAGCGGGACGAGTTGGACCTTGCCTTCGATCTCCTGCCGCGCGCGCGACGGGGCAACCAGTTCGACGGATGGTCGGAAGCGCTCGCCGAGGCCGGGGGCTTCAAATACATCTCGGTGGGCGGGGCGGTACCTGCACAAGGGGGCGGCACGATGGACTTCCAGCACGGCATCGCAGGGCTGGTCAGGAAAACCCCACAAGGCCCGGCCCTCGGACTCTTCGACCCCAATATCGGGCCGTTTCACGCCTCGAACGTGGCAGGATTCCCGAAGGACATCGACGCGATTTTCAACGGGTACTACAAGCTCAACCTTCGGGAGGCGCAGTTCACGACGTTCCAGTGACCAGGCGAACGGCGAACCTTTGCACGCCGCCCCATGCGCCGTACCCCGTGCGCCGTGCTACCCGAGGCGCCGGCGGTAGAGCGCGATCAGCCGTTCCCAATGCCGTTCCGCAGCAGGAACGTCGTAGCACCACCGTTCGGGAAAGGCGAAGCCGTGATGTGCGCCGGGATAAATCTCGATCTCGCCGGCGGCACCCGACGCTGCGAAGAGCCGCTTCAGCTCCTCCACCATCGGCAGCGGTGCCAGCTCGTCGTGCTCCGCGCAGGCGATGTAAAGTTCGCCCCGGGTTTGGCCGAGCGAAAGATGCGGGCTCTCGGCGGCGTCGCTGACAAGCCACGTGCCGTAGAAGGAGGCTGCAGCGGCGATGCGCCCGGGATGCCGCGCCGCCGCGGCGAGCGCATAGGGGCCGCTCATGCAATACCCATGACAGCCGAGAGGTCCCGGCCGGACGGCAAGCCGCGCCTTGAGAAACGCAAGCACCGCGCTCACGTCGTCCATCACCTGAGGGATCGTCATCCGGGTGCGGATCGCACGCATCCGGGTATGCTCGGCACTGCCGGCCTTGAGCACGTCCGGACCGAACATCGTCTCGCGCCCGGCGCGGTAGTAGAGATTGGGCAGCAGGACGTGGTAGCCGACGGTGGCGAGCCGGCGCGCCATCATCCGAAGCTCCCCGCGGATGCCGGGGGCGTCCATCAGGAAGATCACGCCCGGGTGCGGCGCGCCGCGCTCGGGAGAGCAGAGAAAGGTCTCCATCGCGCCGTGAGCGGTCGGAATATCCAGTGTCTCTTCGATCATTGCGATTCCTCCGTGCCGGGAGGTAGCCTGAAAGGACCAATCCCGAAAGCGGGACAGGCGCGGTTCCCCGCCACCCTGGATGGCTGATCCTTCGATGCCATCCGCTCAAGGCATGCAAGGCCGCATCGCGCTCATCACCGGGGCAACCTCCGGCATCGGCTTCGAGACCGCGCTCGGCCTTGCGCGGCAAGGCGCGCACGTGGTGATCCTCGGCCGCGATCCGATGCGACTTGCGGCCGCCGAGCGGTCCATCCGTTCCTTGTCCGGCAACGGGAATGTGCAGACACTCGCGGCAGACCTGCTCTCGCAAACGGAGATCAGGCGTGCGGCACGGGAATTTTCGGCGTTGCACCATCGGCTCGACGTGCTCGTCAACAATGCCGGTGCGATCTTCCCCGACCGTCGCCTGACCGAAGAGGGCTACGAGCGGACCTGGGCGCTCAATCATCTCGGCTACGTTCTGCTGACGCTCGAACTTCTGCCTCCGCTCCGCGCGGCTGGTCAGGCGCGCATCGTCAACGTCGCCTCGACCGCGCACGCGCGCGCGAGGCTCGATTTCGACAATCTGCAGGGCGAGCGCCGGTTTGCGCCCATGGATGCCTATAGCCGCTCGAAGCTCGCCAACGTGCTCTTCACCTATGCGCTTTCGTCCCGCCTGGCGGGAAGCGGCATCACCGCCAACTGCCTCCATCCCGGCGTCGTCGCCACCGGGTTCGGCCGCGGCATGCCGGGCGCGTTCGGGCTTCTCATCAAGCTCGCGCGACCCTTCTTCATCAAAGCCGGGAAGGGGGCAAAAACGTCGCTCTTCCTCGCCTCCTCGCCGGAGGTTGCCGGCGTGAGCGGCGCCTATTTTGCCGGCTGCCGGGCAGTGCGCTCCTCGGCGCTAAGTTACGACGAGGCGCTTCGCGAGCGGCTCTGGCAGCTTTCCCTCGAAGAGACGAACAGCACGGCCGTTCTTCCCTGAACGGCGCGCGAGGAGGTCAGGCTTTCCTGCGGCGTGCGGGGGCTTTCCTCCGGGCGCCGCGCGCTTTCCGCGCTTTGGCCGCCGCGCGCGCTGCGCGGGCGTGGCGTTCGCCGTATTTCATGCCTTCCAGCTTGAGCCCGTCCGGGTCGGTGAAGAAGACCGCGTAATAGTCGTCGTAATACTCGGAAGCGGGATCGACGATGTTGGCGCCGGTTTCGCTGAGGAAGGTCTGGAGCGCATCGACGTCGCGGCGGCTCCTGAGCTGGAACGCATAATGGTGAAAGCCGATATTGCCGATGCGATGCGGGTGGGTGCGGCCCTCCGCATCGGCCGGACCGATCCAGAAACGGGTCTTGCCGTTGGTCCAGCCGATCGCATCTGGATATTCCTCGGACACCTCGAAACCGAGGAACGCGAACAGCCTGCCATAGAATGCCTTCGATTTCTCGTAGTCGCTCACCCGGATCACCAAGTGGTCGATTCCGGCAACGCGCACCATGCTTTCCTCCCTTGCCCGCGCTCCTGCCGCCTTGTCCTCGCGGCGTGGGAAGAATATCCGGTTGGCCGGGGAGGGTGAATGTTTTCGAGCGCGAAGTTGAGCCGGCTGGCACCCTTTGCCTTCGTGCTCCTCTGGAGCTCGTCCTTCGTCGCCGCGAAGATCGGGCTCCGCCATCTGAGCCCGCTGCTGTTCGTCGCGGTAAGGCTTTCGTCCTGTGCTGCCGTACTCGTGCTGCTGATGCTGCTCTCCGGCCGTTCCTGGGCGCCGCTCGGCAACCGGCGCTGGCTGCATTGCGCGCTCGCCGGCATCCTCATGAACGCGGTCGGGCTGATGGCCCCGCATGTCGGCCTGACCCTGGTTGCCGCGGCGCCGATCGCGCTCGTGCAGTCTCTGACGCCGCTTCTGACGGCGGCGCTCGGCGCTGCCGTGCTCGGCGAGCGCCTGCGGCCGGGGCAGTGGCTTGGCATGGCACTCGGCGTCGCCGGCGTCGCGCTCGTCGTCGGCCTCGCGGCGGCAGAGAGCACGGCCCGGCTCGACGGAATGGCGCTCGGCGGTCTTGGCGTGCTCGGCCTCGTCAGCGGCACGGTCTATTTCGGCCGCTTCTGCCGCGGCGTGCCGCTTCTGCCGGGCACGGCGGTGCAATTCCTTGCTGCTGCCGCGGTAGCGATCCTGGGCGCGCTCACGCTCGAACGCTCGCACGCGGACTGGACGGATGCCGCCATCCTCGCCACGGCCTGGAATACGCTTGCCGTTTCGCTTGGCGGGATGGTTCTCTACTTCGTGCTGCTCAGGCGCGGCACGGCGGCGCGCGCGACCGCGAACTTCTACCTCGTGCCCGGCACGACGGCGATCATCACCTGGATCGTGCTCGGCGAAAGGCTCCGGCCGCTGGCGATCTTCGGCTTCCTCGTGGCGGCGGTCGGCTGCTGGATGGTCAATCGGCGCGCGCCCGAATTCGTTGCACGCCGGCGCGTGGCGCTCGACCCCGGCGCACCGTGACGCGCGCCTGTCTCCGTACGCCTCTCAGCCCGCAAGTCTTCGTACTTCGATGCGGTTGACCCCATACCGAGATCTCGAAATGGTCTGCCTGGATCACGTCATGGACATTGCGCGGCCGCTGTGACACGACGCCGGCCCCGTCCTTGTCTCGTAGACTGTCGTAAGGGACCTCGGCTCCCCCTGATGCCCGGCCTGCCTCGCCCTGAGTCTGCGAAGCGGCATGGCCGGCGGGATCATGAAGATCTGCCCGCGCGTTCTGCTGGCCTCGCATATCGAGATAGGCATCTGCCGGCGCGGCACTGTACCGGCGATACGTGCGCCGCGCGGCGGCAAGACCACGTGCGACCACCTCGCGGCGCAGGTGATGGGCTACCTCCGCCGCCGCCTGGTGCGGGCCCTTTCAGCCAGGCGATGCCTTCCCTCTCCGTCTCGTGCAGCAGTCCCAACGCCTGATGGATGCCGAGGCTGCCCGAGATGCGGGTGAGCAGGTCAACGTCGAGGGTGATGTCGCGGGGCTCGCGCGCTGCCTTGACCCGGTTGTGTTAGGTCGAGCGCGACGGCAGGCCGAGCACGAGGCGCCTCTGCTCC
This sequence comes from Pseudomonadota bacterium, assembly GCA_021816925.1. Lineage (GTDB taxonomy): Bacteria > Pseudomonadota > Alphaproteobacteria > Acetobacterales > Acetobacteraceae > JAKAWQ01. The sequence goes on along the minus strand of JAKAWQ010000003.1, from coordinate 52,344 downwards.
TTCGTCAGGCCCCGGAGATCGGCGGTCGCCGACCTCCATCGGACGAGCGCCCGCTTCCTGCTCGCGACGTGGAAGCAGCTCGATTGGCAACCGCGCTCCGACGACGAGCACCGGAAAATCCTTGCAAACCTGAAGAATGATCGCATCGATGCCGCAACGAGTGCGCTGCAAACCCACATCATCGGGGCGGGTAAGGTCTTGGCCGAGCGCCTCGAAAGGATTGCTCGCTGAGCCCCGCCGATCAGCGCCAGGCGAGACGCTATCGCCGCTCTGCCGCGATGCGCAGGCCAAGCCCGATCAGCAATGTTCCCGTTACCGCCTCGACGCTGCGGCGGACGAACGGCCGGCGTAAAGCGTCGCCGATCCTGGCAACAACGGCGGCGTTGAGGGCGAGCCACGCGAAGGTGATGGCGGCAAAGATCAACCCTCGCACCATAAGCGCCGGAATCGCTTCCGCCCCGGGCGGTACGAATTGCGGCAACAGGCTCGCGAAGAAGATCGCTATCTCCGGGTTTCCGAGATCGCTGATCAGGCCTTGTCGGAACGCGGTGAACGGCGCCAGCCGTTCGGCCGGCCCTTCTGCCGCGTGGCGGCCCTTCGTCGCAACCCGCGGCCGGATCGCCTCCCGGACCGCCTGGACGCCCAGGTAAACGAGGTAGGCCCCACCCGCGTATTGGACCGTGAGGAAGAGCGGTTCGGACGCGATCAACAGGGCGACGATGCCGATGCTCGTGGCAATCACCCGGATCGCTTGACCGCCGGCGATCCCGAGTGCGGTGAACACGCCTCCGGAGCGGCCGCCGAACAGAGTGTTGCGGATCGTGATCGCCGTATCCGGCCCAGGTGCGACGATCACGACGAACGAGACCGCCAGGAACGCCAGGAACATGCACATCCCCTCTGCCCGCCCTCCCGTCCGATGCGCCGCGGCCTTGCCGCCCCGGCATGCCCCGATCCGATGCGGCACCCCCACCGCGCGGATCGAAACGTTTCCCCGGCCGGCGCGGGCTATGGGTGGAGGAGTTGGCTCAGGCCGTTCCAGATGATCTGGATGCCGATGCAGAGCATGATGAAGGCGGAGAGCTGGGTCAGCACGTTGGTGCCGCGCTCGCCGAGCGCGACCACGACGCGCTCGGCGAAACGATAGCAGACGAACACCGTAAGCGCGATGGCAGCGAGGCCGAGCGCGGCGCCGAGGGCCGGAGGTGCCAGGGCGGCGAGATGATAGAGACCGCGCTGCCGCTGGCTGCCGAGCGTGATGGCGACAGAGATCGAGCCCGGGCCGACCGTCAGCGGCATGGTAAGGGGGTAGAACGCGTCGGTCGGCCCGGCGCCGGATCCGGTGGCGCGGGAGCGGTTTTCCAGATGGCCGCCGTTTTGGAGCAGAGTCCAGCCGAACACGCTGACGACAAGGCCACCCGCGATGCGCACGACGGGGAGCGTGATGCCGAAGAACTCGAGTACCGCCGATCCGAAGATGAGCGAACCGAGGAGAAGGAAGAAGCTGTTGATGCCGACACGGCGCGCGAGGCTGTGCCGTTCGTCGTCCGTGCATTGAATGGTGGCGCCGAGGAAGAGCGGCGCGCCGCCGACGGGGTTCACGATCGGAAAGAGCCCGGCATAGACGAGCAGGAAGGCGTTTAGGACCTCAACCATGGCGGCTTCGCGCGCCTCCTCGCGGGCGAAAGAGCAGTATCGCCGGGCAGGGTGCCGACTTCCAGGCAGACAGGACGGAGCGCGAGCACGATCGCGGCGCCGCCCGCACGTTCGGCACGGGCGGAGGGAGCCGGGTCCGGCGCCTCCGGGCCGGCTTGACACCGCCAACAGACATTTTGAAAGCGACGCCGACGCCGGTATCCTGAAGGGCATGCGCCCCCCTGCGGTGGCCGACCCCGAGCTTCACGGCGATTGCGCCGGCCCGACCGCCGAGAGCCGGCAGGCGAGGCCGCGCGCGGCACCGGAGGAAAGAGCGTCGCTCACACCGGCTGCGGCGACTGAGCGCCTCCGGGATGCGGGCATCGAAGAGCCGGAGCGTGAGGCGCGGCTCTTGCTGGCGCACGCGCTCGGCTGCGAGGTCGATTCGTTGATCGGGCGCGACGTGAGGGCCCCGGCAGAGTTCCCGGCGCTGCTGGCGCGGCGGGCGGCGCACGAGCCGATGGCGCTGATCCTCGGCAGGCGCGAGTTCTGGAGCCTCTCCTTCGCCGTCTCGCCGGCAACCCTGATCCCCCGCCCGGAGAGCGAAACGCTGGTCGAGTCGGCGCTCGCGAGGTTTCCGGAGCGCGCAAGGGTGCGCCGCATCCTCGACCTCGGCACCGGCACGGGTTGCCTGCTGCTCGCGCTTCTTTCCGAGTTCCCGGAGGCCTTCGGCGTCGGGATCGACCGGGTGGCGGCGGCAGCGGCGCTGGCGGCGTGCAACGCGCGGGCGCTCGGTCTTGCCTCGCGGACCGCGTTCCTGGCCGGGGACTGGGCGGCGGCTGTGGCGAGCCGGTTCGACCTCGTGGTGTCGAACCCGCCTTACGTGGAGCGGGCGGTGATCCCCAGGCTGATGCCGGAGGTCGCGCGCTTCGAACCGGCCTCGGCACTCGACGGCGGGGCAGACGGACTCGACGCCTACCGGAAGATTTTCCCCGACTTGGCGCCACTCCTTGCCCCAGGCGGAATCGCGATCTTGGAGATCGGGGCCGGGGCGGCATCGGCGGTGCTGAGACTGGCATGCCAAACCGGGCTTGATGTGCGGGAACTGCGGGCCGATCTTTCCGGAATCCCTCGCGCGGTTGCACTGACCGCCCCTGCCACGAAAAAACCGTTTGGCAGGAGAGGGTGGGACGGCTAGCTTAGCCGGGCAGCAGGGACGGCCGCGTTGCGGCTGGTTCCGCAAGCTCCGGCCGGGATGATCGGCACGCCGCGCAAAGACTGCGGCGGCCCGGTGCCCGCGGTGGGGCGGCTGCAAGGAAGCCAAGCTCGGAGAGGGTGCCTCGGCTGCCGGAGGGGCGGCCGCTCGGCAAAGAACCGTGCCACCGGTGAGGTGGGCTACGAACAGGAAAGCGCAACGGAACACGCATGAACATCAAACGAATGCGCGGTAGAAGCCACCGCGGAGGCAACGGCGGCGGAGGCGGCGGCATGCGCCACCACGGCGGGGGCATCCCGCTCAACCGCAACCATGTGTTCGACAGCAACGGGCCGGATCTTCGAATCCGCGGCACCGCCCAGCAGCTCTTCGAGAAATACCTCCAGCTCGGGCGCGACGCGACGAGCGGGGGCGACCGGGTGATGGCGGAGAGCTACTTCCAGCACGCCGAGCACTATTTCCGCATCTTGAACGCAATGAATCAGGCGCAGCAGGGCCAGATGATGCCGCCGCCCGCGCCGCAGCGGCACCTCGCCGAGGCGGACGGGGGCGAGCCGGATGGGCTGCCGGCCGGGCTCGGCGATCAGCCGGCGGGGGAAGTGCGGGAAATCCCGATCAGCGCGGCGCCCCCCGAAGGCTACCCGAACGGCTCGAACGGCTGAGGCAAGCCAGGATCGATCGGGCGAAGGCCGGCGGGCCGTGGCACGCCGGCGCGTCGGTCGTCACGGCCGCCGCAACGGGGCTGGAGCGGGTGAGGGGAATCGAACCCCCGTATGCAGCTTGGGAAGCTGCTGTTCTGCCATTGAACTACACCCGCAGCTTGGTCTGGTTATAGGAAGGGCGGATTGACGGTGCAACCGCGCGGCCGTAAGCGTGGCGGCGGCGGGAAACCGCCCCTCGCGATTTGTCCGGCCAGCTTGCGGCGAGGTGAAACGAGCGCGCTAAAGAGGCCAGCGGTGCGGCGGCAGGGGCCGGAGGCATCGCGGCATTCCAGGCCGGGCCATGTTGAAAGGGCCCGCTTCCATGACCGATCCCGTTTTCTCCCCCGATACGCGCCTTGTGCACGGCGGCGTCGCGCGCAGCCAGTTCGCCGAGACGGCGGAGGCTTTGTTCCTCACCTCCGGATTCGTTTACGAGAGCGCCGAAGAGGCCGAGGCCACGTTCGCCGGCACCGTCTCCCACTATCAGTACAGCCGCTTCGGCAATCCGACGCTCTCGATGCTGGAAGAAAGGCTCGCCCTGCTCGAAGGGGCGGAGGTCTGCCGCGTCACCGCGACCGGCATGGCAGCCGTGCATGCAGCGCTCCTCGCCCCTCTCAGGAGCGGGGATCGGGTGGTGGCCTCCCGGGCCTTGTTCGGCTCGTGCCACTGGATCGTCTCGACGCTGCTCCCGCGCTACGGAATCGAAACGGAATTCGTGGACGGGACCGACCTCGGCGCCTGGCGCGCGGCGCTGGCGCGCCCGGCTTCGCTCGTGCTCGTCGAGACGCCCTCCAATCCGATGCTCGAGATCATCGACTTGCCGGCGGTGGCGGCGGTGGCGCATACGGCCGGAGCGATCGTCGTGGTGGACAATGTCTTCGCCACGCCCTTGCTGCAGAAGCCGCTGGCGTTCGGCGCCGATGTCGTCGTCTATTCGGCGACCAAGCATTTCGACGGGCAGGGGCGCGTACTCGGCGGTGCGGTGCTCGGACGGAAGGAGTGGATGGAGGGAACCCTGCAGCCCTTCTTGCGCAACACCGGGGGCACGCTCTCGCCCTTCAACGGATGGGTGCTGCTGAAGGGCCTGGAAACGCTTTCGCTCCGCGTGCGCGCCGCCGGCGAAACCGCCGCGAGGATCGCCGATTTCCTTGCCGGGCGGGCGGAGGTGGAGCGGGTGTGGTATCCGTTCCGGGCGGACCATCCGCAGGAGAGGCTGGCGCGGGCGCAGATGCAGGGCGGGGGCACGGTCGTGAGCTTTGCCGTGCGGGGCGGGAAGGCCGCCGCTTTCGCGGCGATGAACGCGCTCCGACTGATCGCCATCTCGAACAACCTCGGCGATGCGAAGTCCCTGGCAACGCATCCGGCGACGACCACGCACATGCGGATCGGCGAGGCGGAGCGGGCGCGGCTCGGCATCACGGATGCTGTGATCCGCCTTTCGGTGGGGCTCGAGGACGCGGCGGATCTGGAGGCGGACCTGGCGCGCGCGCTGGTGGCAGGATGGGCCGAGCGTGCCGCGGCGTAGCGCCCTCGGGCGTAGCGCGCCGGGGCGCGACCGATCTGGACAGAGGCCGTCGCGGTGGCGTTTGATCGGCCGCAGGGAGCGAGCCATGGCCGGGGATTATTCGCAGACGACGCGCGACATCCGGGTGAGCGTGCATCCCTTCTACCTCGAGGACCAATCGGAGCCCGAGACCAACCGCTTCGTGTGGGCCTATCGGGTGAAGATCGAGAATCGCGGCCAGGAGGCGGTGCAACTGCTGCGCCGGACCTGGCGGATTACCGATGCGCACGGGCGCGTGCAGCACGTGCATGGCGCCGGCGTGGTGGGGGAGCAGCCGCTCTTGGAGCCGGGCGAGGCGTTCGAGTACACCTCGGGGACGCCGCTCGAGACGCCATCGGGATTCATGGCCGGCGCCTATCACATGGTGGTGGCCTCCTCGGGCGAGGCGTTCGACGTGGCCATCCCGACCTTCAGCCTCGACAGCCCCCATCAGGACCGGCGGGTGCACTGAGCAGGATGCTGCGGCCGGAGCTGGCCGGACGCCGGTTGTCGGCCGAGCGCGGGCGCCCAATATCGCGAGACGAACGAGGCTTCAACCGCCGACCCTGGAAAGAGGAACCCCATCCGTGGATGTGCTAAGTGTTGTTGCCGCCGAGCCGCTCGTCCGCCCAAGCCGCGAGGAGGCCGAGGAAGCGGTGCGCGTGCTGCTCGGCTGGGCGGGCGAGGACCCGCGGCGCGAGGGCCTGTTGGATACGCCGGGGCGGGTGGTGCGGGCGTATGAGGAGTTCTTCTCCGGCTACGCCGATGACCCCGTTTCTGTCCTGGAACGAACCTTCGAGGAGACGGACGGCTACGACGAGATCGTGTTGCTGCGCGATATCCGCGTCGAGAGCTATTGCGAGCATCACATGTTGCCGATTGTCGGCAAGGCGCACGTGGCCTATCTGCCGGGCCGGCGCGTGGTCGGGATCAGCAAGCTCGCGCGCGTGGTCGAGGCCTATGCGCGGCGACTGCAAATCCAGGAGAAGTTGACGGCGCAGATCGCCAACACCATCAACGAGGTGCTGCAGCCGCGCGGCGTGGCGGTCGTGGTCGAGGCGGAGCATCACTGCATGTCCACGCGTGGCGTGCACAAGCCGGGTGTGGGCATGGTGACGAGCCGGATGCTGGGCGCGTTCCGCGACGATCCGGCGACGCGGCGCGAGCTCTACGCAATGATCGGCAGCCATCCGGCGGTCGGGTAGTGCCCTCCGGGGCCGATCACGGGCGGGAAACCGGCGCTTTGCCGCTCAGCGCCGCCTTGTAGGCCGCGATGGCCTGGGCAAATCCCAGGATCAGCGCGTCTGCCGTCAGCTCGTGGCCGATCGACGCCTCCGCGACCATGGGCAGCCGCGCCATCAAGGGCGGCAGGTTCTCGAGATTGAGGTCATGCCCGATATTCACCGCAAGCCCTTGCGCGGCGGCGGCACGCGCCGTGGCCGCACACCGCTCCAGCATGGCGGCAGGTTGGCCCGCGCGCGCGGCGGCCGCGTAGGAGCCGGTGTAGATCTCGACGCCGTCGGCGCGGGCAGCCGGAACCCGCTGCACCACCGCCGGATCCGGATCGATGAACAGGATAACGCGGCAGCCGCACCGCTTCAGCGCGCCGATCGCGGCGACAACGAGCGGCAGGTCTTCGCCGCCGAGCTTCCATCCCTCCTCCGAGGTGAACGCGCCCGGGGGGTCAGGCACCAGCGTGCACTGCTCCGGCCGCACCTCCGTGACGATCTCGAGCAGGCGTTGATCCGGATAGCCTTCGATGTTGAGTTCGAAGCCGGGCCGCCACGGCTGCATCAGCTTCGCCAGGCCGAACACGTCCTCGCGCCGGATGTGCCGCTCGTCGGGGCGCGGATGCACGGTGATGCCGTCCGCCCCGGCCCGCCTCGCCAGGGCGGCGAAGCGCAGCACGTCCGGAACGCCGGTTCGTCGGGAGTTCCGCAGCAGGGCGACCTTGTTCAGGTTGACGCTAAGGCGCGGGGCAGAGGGCGGCATTCCGGCGATCTCCTGCAAGGCGACGAGTGGGATGCGGGGATTATCCCTGTTCAGCCGGCGAGTCCGCTTCCTCGAGAATCTCGTAGTGCTGGACGGTCGCGTCGAAATCCTCGAGCGCTGCAACCGCACCCGGTTCGACAACGGCTTTCGCGATGTTGTCCCCGGCGAAGGCTCGGATCGAATCGAGCGTTCGCCAGCGCGTGAGCAACAGGAACTCGATCCGCTCGTCGATCTGGCGGCGCGCGAGATGAGCGCCGAGGAAACCCGGGACATGCCTCAATTCCGGCAAGACGACGGCGCGGAAGTGGGCGGGGTAGGCATGGGCGTTCGCCGGATCTGCGCGGCCGTGCCATTCGCGGATGATCACCGGCAATCTTCCCTGCTACCGGCGGAAACGGCCGCCGCCCGAGAAGCCGCCGCCCCCTGCCTCGCGGCCGAGCCGGTCTCGCTGAAGCTGCTGGTAGTTCGCCCCGCCGAGGGTGCCCGGTCGCGCGCTCCGCGGCGCGCCCGCCCCGAGAGCGGAACTGCCGCTTCCTTGCAATCGGCCGCCGCGCGCGGAGAGCGCAGCGGCGCCATCGAAGACGACGAGGCTCGTACGGCGGCTTGCGGTGAAGATCACGGGCGGAGTGTTGTCGGCGGCCGCGCCGGCCGTCAGGGTCTTCCGGTCCGGCCAGGAAACGGCCTGCGGCTGATAGAAGGTGAGCGTGGCGCCGCTCCGGGTGAGCATGTGCGGCCACGACGCGGCAGCGGGCGGGCTAGGCGGAATCGGCAGCGGCGCGGTCTGGCCGGCGGCGGGCCGGATGGAAAGCCCGGGCGCAAGCAGCCCCATCGCGATCAGGGCAAGGGTGGAAGCGGGCGTGCGGCGCATGAACTCCTCCCCAGGCAGCGAATTTTAGAATAGCCGTTTGCGAGGCCCCGGTCGAACGGACGGTGCGTCGGCACGGGCGCGGGGACGGCGTCGGACAGGTCGTTGGCCGTGATGTTCGCCCTGTGGGGGCCGGCGAAGCCGGGCCTCGCCCCGAATCGCCGGGAGATTCTAGCATTGCTCGCTTACCGTCTCGGGGCCCCGGAGTGTCATGCGCCAGGCGACGCTCTTGACGTTGCAAACCGACCGGCAGGCCCACATCGCCTGCCAGGACAACCTTGCGTTCATGCGCCCTCTTGCGAGCGGGTGCATGCAGCTTGTCGTCACCTCACCCCCTTACAACATCGGCAAGTCCTATGAGCGCCGGCGACGGCTCCGGCACTACGTGGAGCAGCAGGCCCAGGTCATTTCCGAGTGCGTCCGGCTTTTGAGCCCGCGAGGCTCGCTCTGCTGGCAGGTCGGCAATCACGTCGAGGCAGGCGAGATTTTCCCGCTGGACATGGTCCTCTATCCGATCTTCCAGGAACACGGCTTGCACTTGCGGAACCGCATCGTCTGGCATTTCGAGCATGGTTTGCACTGCACCAATCGCCTTTCTGGCCGTTACGAGACCATTCTCTGGTTCACGAAGACGGACGACCACGTCTTCAATCTCGATCCCATCCGTGTCCCGTCCAAGTATCCGGGGAAGAAGTATTTCAAGGGGCCGAAAGCCGGGCAGCTCTCGTGCAACCCACTCGGGAAGAACCCGGGCGATGTCTGGGTCTTTCCGAACGTCAAGAACAACCATGTGGAGAAGACATCGCATCCCTGCCAGTTCCCGGTCGAGCTGGTCGAGCGTCTCGTTCTCTCGCTGACGGAGCCTGGGGACTCTGTGTTCGACCCCTACATGGGCGTCGGCTCGAGCATCGTCGCCGCGCTCAGGCACGATCGCGTCGGCTACGGTTGCGACGTGGTGCAGGAATACGTGGATATCGCCTGGGACCGAGTCCATCAGCTTCGCGCCGGAACGCTCAGGACTCGGCCGATGCACAGACCTGTTTACGATCCGTCCCTCCCCTACGGGGGACATCGGTGAACATCGCCGTGAGGCGGCTGCGCGCTTCCCGGGCTTGTCAATTCGCATTCAACCGTGACCCCAAAAAGTGGAGTGGGCCCCCGGGGCCGGACAGGGTCAGGCGGCTGCTTTGACCGGGGTGCGGGCGTGTTGTTCCTCGAACTGCGCCGGGCTCCAGTAGCCGAGCGCTGAGTGCAGGCGTCGCGAGCGCGTAAGGCAGCGCCCAAGACAGATTCCCAATTACTCCAACGTGTTATGGTCATGGAAGGGGCCGTCTCGGCATGCGGCGCGTTCACTAACCGTTAACCCCCGCTCTATATCAACCTCTGGGACGAGCTCATGCCATGAGACCAAAGATCGAGCTTAGAGACAGCGTTATGTCCCGGCTGTTAAGCCAGAATTGCGGCTCCATCAGCGTCGAGGCGGCGCTGGTCATCTCGCTGATCCTGCTGCCCCTGCTTCTCGGTCTCTGGGACTACACCACGGTGCTTTCCGTCCAAGCCAGATTGGACGAAGCACTCAATGCTGCCATCGAGTATGCCGATGCGAGCGGCGCCAATGCCACCAACACCGCCGGCATTTCCCAGGCAGCCACCAGCGCCTATGGCAGCACGTCGCCCTCCATGGCCATTAGCGGGCCGACGCTTTCGTATTACTGCATTGCGGTTTCGCCCGCCGGCACGCGCGCCAGCGGAACCGATGCCGAGGCCGGCGCCGATTGCGGCAGCGGAGAGGTTCTGGCCACCTACGCGACCTTGTCGCTTGCCACAACCGTCCCGTTGCCGGTGAGCGCGCCTGGCCTCGGGAGCACGTTCGCGCTGTCCGACAACGCGACCGTGCGAGTGCAATAGCATGATGCGCGCTCTCCTCGCCGATGATCGCGCTGTCGCTGCTGTCGAATTCGCGTCAATCGCCACTGTCTTCCTGCTGACCATCTTCGCAATCATCGAGTTTTCGCTTTTCGGCGCGAATCAACTGGCTCTTGCCCGCGGCCTGGAGGCGGCACTACGCTACGGCGTGGTCAACGGAACGACCGCGTGCGGTAGCCAGGGCGCCTCGGCACTTCAGGCGCCCTTCAATGCCGCAGCCGGCCCGCTGGTCACCGGGTCCCTCCCGGCCATCGCTGTCGCCTGCAGCCCGGCGGGCAGCGATTCGCCGGGAACGACGCTGACCATCTCCGCCAATCTTTCGTGGTCGCCGGTGGTGTTTGCGTCCGACTTCCCCACCGCGACCATTGCCAAGAGTGTTTCCGGTGTCATTCTTCATTGAACTCCGTGCCAGTCCGACGCCGGCGGCAGGCCGGGCGGGGGTGCGCCCGCCAACGGCGCACGCGTCGGAGCGGGCCGCGGCGCGAGGACTTTGGCGCGCCCGCAAGGGTTCCGTGGCCATCCTGACCGCCATCCTTATCCCCATACTCGTGGGCTTCGCCGGGATCGCGATCGATGTCGGTGTCTGGTATCGCGAGCGCTCGCGGCTGCAGATCGCCGCCGATGCCGCGGCAATGGCAGCTGCTCGTGCCTATTTCGCGGGCGATACCACGCTCTCCGATCTCCAGCCCGTGGCATTGGCGGAGGCTCAATCAGCAACCGATAGCTATCTGATCGGCACGCTGAGCCCCAACAGCCCCGTCGCGATTGCCGCCTATCCTTCAGGAGCGTCGCAGCCCACGGGTATAACGGTGACCCTGACGTCCGCCGGCCAACCGTATTTCTCCCGATTGTTCGGCATTAACGCCGTCAAGATTACCGCTACGGCGACGGCGGGAGCGCTGGTGAGTGATGCCTGCGTCCTGGCGCTCACTTCCGCCAATACGCAAGGCATTAGCATCACCGGCAGTGCCGTTGTGAATAGCCCGGATTGCTCGCTGTTCTCGGACGCAGCGGGCACGAGCTCGGGCTATGTGTGCGGCTCGGCGAACGTTGATGCGCTGGGCTTCGGAACCGTGGGAGGCGTCAGCGTCGGTTGCTCGGCCAGCATGACAGCTGACGAGCAGACAAATCAGCCGCCGATCGCAAATCCGCTGTCTAACTTGACGCCACCCGCGGCGGGACCTTGCGCCAGCCAGAACAGCTTCGGGCCCGGCTACATTGATCTGACCCCCGGTACCTATTGCGGCGGCCTGACCATCAGCGCCAATTCGCAGGTTACCTTCCAGCCGGGGACCTACATCATTACCAACGGCACCTTCACGATCAACGGCAACACCACGATCGTGTCGGCCGACGGCGTCACTTTCTACCTCGGCGGCTCGACGCCCGGCGGCATCAACTGGTCCGGCAACACCTCCAGCAACGTCTTGATGTCGGCGCCAACCTCTGGCCCCTATGCCGGCGTCCTCGTCTATCAGGACCCCGCGGCCACTGCGGGCAACACGATCACAGGCAACACCGATCTCGCGATGTCGGGAACGCTGTATTTTCCCTCGACCTCTTTCCAGATGATCGGAAACTCAACCGCGGGCCCGACGACCGTCCAGACGCAGTCCGGTGTCGGCATCAACATCGTCGCTCAGACGGTCAGCGTGACTGGCAATGCCACGCTGGATACCGGCGATCCGCAGCCCATCGGGGCTTCAGGCGCTGGGGCCCAGATTTCAATGCTGCAATAGGCGATGCGGACTTGCTGCCGGAATCGCAAGACGCGCAAGATCGAATGGGCCGGGGGAGCGAAACTCCTTCGGCGACCCCACCCGGTTCCAGCCTCGAGGGCGTGACGAGGATTCGAAAAACCGTTGCCGGGTGGCTTCCGGATTCCATATTGCGCCGAGCGCCCCGGCTACAATCGCCATTGCTCCACCGGCACTCCGCCGGTTCATTCAATCCGGCTTCAATGGGGTCGCACCCGCAGGACCTCGCTGCTTCACTCGCGCGCGACCTCACAGAAGCCTCCGGGTTGTGTATTGTCTTTTGTTGATCATTGGCACGACTACTTCTGCGGCGCCTGCGGCAAAAGGAGAGTGCGTTTCGCGCAAGAGCCTGTGGCAGGGTGACGGCGCTCAGGCCGCGCCGCAGATATGTTCCGCGTCCGGCAGGCCCCGGAGGAGCAGCGTTCCGAGATCAACCGTGGCAAACGCACGGCCGCGCACGTCGGCGGGGGAAGCGAGCGGGGATGGGCACCAGGCAGATCAGGATGGGTTCGTTCACCCGGGCCTGATTGACTGCGGCGACTTCACCGTACGAGCCAGACCTGATATGCGCCGACGGTGGAGCCGGAGCCTGCGATCGGCGGCCCGTTCGGGCCATTGGAGAGCCTCTGGCCCACGAATGAGATGAAGGTCCACGCGCATGTTCCGGGCACGGTCGGGAGCGCGGCCACTGCGGCGGGGGCCGCCGCGAGGCAGGCCAAAGTCCCGATCAGCCGGCGAACAGCGCGGCAAAGCGGCGTGCCGCGGGCGGCTATTCCGCCGCCGCGGACATCGTGATCGGCGGGGAGACGTCCTCGGGGATCGGGCACACATAAGGATGCGCGCCGATGCGCGCCGCGTGGTCGGCCTTGGCACGGGCAAGCAGCGTCTCGTCGCGGATGACGTCGATCGCAGTGCCGGCCATCACCTTCGCGACGTGCGCGAGGCCCTTGTGCGCCGCCCGCGTCTTGCCCTGCGCGGTGAGCTGCCAGGAATGGCCGGGCGTGCCGATCGCATAGGTGGCGCCGCGCGCCTGCACGGTCGGCACCGCCCAGCTCACGTCCCCCACGTCCGTCGAACCCACCATCGCGGCCCCCTTGGCCTCGAGCGGTACCACCTCATCGCAGAGCACCGTGCCGGGCTTCGCGGGCAGGCCGACCCGCCGCCACGCGGCCTCGATATCCTCTTCCGTCAGCGTCGCCTGGATTTTCCGGGCGAACGCGCAGTCCTCTTCGTCGAAAGGCGGCGGGCCGAGCCGGCGGAGATTGTCGAACATAGCCCGTTCGAGCGGCACGTTGCCGAGGAGATCGGAAACCGCGCTCACCACTTTGTTGGTCACGGTCGTCTCTGTCATCAACGCCGCGCCGTCGGCGATCTTGCGCACGCGCGCAATCAGCCGCTGCAATTCCGGAAGGTTGCGCGCGCGGATCAGGTAGCGCACCTTGGCGTGCGCCTGCACCACGTTCGGCGCGATGCCGCCCGCATCGAGAAGGGCGTAATGCACGCGCGCATCGCTCGGCATGTGCTCGCGCATGTAATTGACGCCGACATTCATCAGTTCCACCGCATCGAGCGCACTCCGCCCGAGATGCGGCGAAGCAGCGGCGTGCGCGGCACGCCCGGAGAAGCTGAAGTCGATCCGCGTGTTCGCGAGCGAGAGCGCGTCGTTGACGGAGGAGAAGGCCGAAGGGTGCCAGGAGATCGCGACATCGACATCCTCGAAAACGCCGGCGCGAACCATGAAGCCCTTCGCGGCCCCGCCCTCCTCGGCCGGGCAGCCGTAATAGCGCACGCGGCCCTTGATGCCGTTCTTCTCGAGATAATCCTTGACCGCGGTTGCGGCGAGCAGCGAGGCGGAACCGAGCAGATTGTGCCCGCAGCCGTGCCCGTTGCCGTTCGGCTCGACCGGGCGGTGCTCGGCAACGCCCGCCTGCTGGCTTAAGCCCGGAAGCGCGTCGAATTCACCGAGAATCGCAATCACCGGCCCGCCCTTGCCCGCTTCGCCCACAACCGCGGTCGGAATGCCGGCAAGATTGCGCGTGATGCGGAAGCCCTCCGCCTCCAGCATCGCGATGTGCTCGGCAACCGAGCGGTGCTCCGTGTAGGCGATTTCCGGCATGCCCCAGACGCGATCGCTCAGCGCCTCGAATGCGTCCTTCTTCGCATCCACGAGGCGCCAGATCTCTTCGGTGTTCTGCATGAGCCGGTCCTTTCTCTGCTCGGGTTCAGACGATATCGGCGGGCGGGCGGGGGCTCAACCCAGAAGACGCTCAAAGCAGGAGCGCGGCGGCGACGCCGGCAGCGCCGAGCAAAAGAAGGCCCGCAACCGGCGCGATGCCGGCGCGGCCGCCCGAATAGGCTGCTGCATAGATCGCCTGGAAGAAATTGTTCGAGGATGTCGCGATCAGCACCGCAACCACGCGGACCGCATCCGGGATCATGCCGGCACCGTGCTGGGCAAGGCTCAGGACGAAGGGATTGATGTCGGTGACGCCGATCACCGCGGCCATGGAATAGATGCCGCCGGCCCCGTACCGGCGCATCACCCAGGAGGCAATGATCGAGACCGCGACGAAGAGCGTGGCGAACGTCGCGGCAGTGCCAAGCCCGAGCGGATTCGTCGCCGGAGCGATCGGCGACGTGCCCGGATGGAAACGGTCGGCGAGCCAATACCATGCGCCCGCAAGGACCATCCCGAACAGGGCGAGAGCGATCATCCGCGGCGCGAGCGCGGCGGCGAGCGGGCGGTTGAAGACGGCAATCACGATCAGCAGGCGGAGATACATCACCGCGTTGGCGAGCACGATGCCGATTTGCGTCTCGTGCAGCGAGGAGGGATCGGTGCGCGCGCGCCGCGCGAGCACGACGGTGGTGACGGTGGAGGAATAGATGCCGCCGAGCACCGCAGTCAGCAGCCCGGCTCCGGACGGCACGAAATAGCGCCGGAGCAGATAGCTCGCGTACGAAACGGTGCTGACGGCAACCAGCGCGAGCCACACCTGATAGGGCGTGATGGTGGTGAGCGTGGTAATCGGCCGGTTGGGCAGGAGCGGCAGCACGAAGCCGGTGAGGAGCAGGAAGCGGCCCGCATTGACGATCTCGTGCAGCTCGATGCGGCGGGCAAGCTCGTGCAGCTCCTGGCGCGCGGTGAGCAGCAGGATCGCGGCGACGGTGGTCCCGACCGCCACCCACGGCGGCTCGGCGAGCGCCACCGGGCCGAGCAGCAGGGCGAGCAGGTTGCAGACGGGAACCATCAGCCCGACATTGGGAAAACCCTCGGCGTCGGTCTCGGTCATGTGCCGCGCGTAGTAGAGCGCGAGCCAGGCGGAGAGCGAAACGAGCCCGGCCGCGAGCAGGAGCGGCGGGGAAGGATCGAGCCGGTAAAGGAGCCCCCCGGCGAGCGCGAGCAGAGGAAAACTCCTGACCCCGCCCGGGCGCTTGGCATTCGCGCGGGCGTGGAACTCCTCGAAGGCAAGGCCGAGAAAGAAGCTCAACCCAAGCAGCAGCAGCCAGGGCAGGACGGCAGCGGCCGAAGGCGAATCGGGGATGGTCATTCGCGAAGTCCGAACGAACCGGAGGGGCCGGCGCGCGCCCGGTTCTGCTGCCGGAGGCGCGTCGGCATCCCGCCTTGCTCGGCTCGTTCCCGCGCGGTGCTTAGCGCACGGGCGAGAAATCGGTCGGCCGGAGCAGGCGATTTTCCTGCGCGACGAGCAGGCCGAGCTCGCCCGCCTTCTTGAGATAGGCGGCCCAGGCAGGGTCGGCGGCCATCGCGTTGCGGCGCGTCTCACGGTCGGCCTGGCTCTCGTAGCCCCAGAGATGTACGACTTGGTTGAGTGGGCCTTCCGCGGAGACGAACCAGCCGAGGCAACGGCCGAGATATTTCTGCTGCAGCGGCCAGGCGGCGGACTTGTAGAGCGCGACGAACTCCGCGGTCCTGTTCGCGCGCGTGGTGTAGATGCGGAGATCGACGATCATGCGGTTCCTCCTTCGGGCGGCGGGCGCGCCGCCCGGCGAAGGCTGCCCGAGCCGGCGGCGTTGGTAAACCCGCCGGCCAGCGCCACGCGGCGGTAGCCGCGCGCCTCACGCCCGCCGGACGGGCCCTCACTGCGAAGCTCAGCCGCTCGCGATCGCGGTGACACTCTCCTGCGGCGCGCTGATCTGGCTCGCCGCCTGGGCGCTGGTTGCGCTCGGATCGTTTGCGTGGTTCCTGAGGCTCGGGTTCTGAATATGGTCCGCGCGAAGAAGGAGCACCGGGCATGAACAAGCCACGGACGCTGTTCGACAAGATCTGGGACCGGCATGTCATCGCCCGGGTCGATGACGAGGTGCTGCTCTACGTGGACCGGTGCATCATCCACGAGGGATCGAACCACGCCTTCGAAACGCTGCGGCGGGCACGGGTTTCGGTGCGGCGCCCGAAGCAGATCTTCGCCTTCGCCGACCATTATGTCCCGACCGATCCGGCCCGGCGCGCGCAGGGGCTCGACGGCATCGCTGACAAGGCCGTGCGCGGCATGGTGGAGCTTTTACAACGGAACACGCGCGAGCACGGCATCGCTCTCTTTGGCCTCGGCCACGAGCGCCAGGGCATCCTGCACGTCGCGGGGCCGGAGCTCGGGCTCTGCCTGCCGGGGATCGTGCTCACCGGGAGCGATTCGCACACCTCCACGCACGGGGCGTTCGGTTGCCTTGCATTCGGGATCGGCGCGTCGGAGGCCGCGCACGTGTTGGCGATGCAGGCGCTCTGGCAGCGGCGGCCGGCGAATCTCAGGATCACGATCGACGGCCCGCTCGGCTTCGGCGTCACGGCCAAGGACGTCATCATGGCGGTGATCGCCAGGATCGGCGTCGGCGGCGCGATCGGCCACGTGATCGAGTACGCCGGGGAGACGATCCGCCGCCTCTCGATGACGGAGCGCATGACGGTCTGCAACATGTCGATCGAGGCCGGCGGACGAGCCGGCATGATCGCCCCCGACGAGACGACCTGCACCTACCTCGCGGGCCGGCAATACGCGCCGGACGCGGCAGCGCAGGAGCCGGCGCTGGCGGCGTGGCGGGAGCTTGCCAGCGATGCGGACGCGGCGTTCGAGAAGGAGGTCTCGCTCGATGCGCGCGCGATCCAGCCGATGGTGAGCTGGGGCACAAACCCCGAGCAGGCGCTGCCGATTTCGGGCGCGGTGCCGGACCCGGCGCGGGAGCCTTCCGCGGAGCGGCGTGCGGAGGTGGCGAAGGTGCTCGCCTACATGGGCCTCACGCCGGGAACGCCGCTTCAGGAGATCCGCATCGATCGCGTGTTCATCGGCTCCTGCACCAACGGACGCATCGAGGATCTGCGCCAGGCGGCGGCGGTCGCAAAGCGTGGGCGCGCGGTGGTTCCGTCCTGGGTGGTGCCGGGCTCGGCTTCGGTCAAGCGAGAGGCCGAGGCCGAGGGGCTGGACCGGGTATTCGAGGCGGCCGGGTTCGAGTGGCGCGAGCCCGGCTGTTCGCTTTGCGCGGCGATGAACGGAGACGAGCTTCGGCCGGGCGAACGTTGCGCCTCGACCTCGAACCGCAATTTTCCCGGCCGTCAGGGCCCCGGCGGGCGCACCCACCTCCTGAGCCCGCCGATGGCAGCGGCGGCGGCACTGCAAGGGCGGCTCGTCGATGTCCGCCGGCTCGGATCGGGGAGCTGAGAACCATGGAGCCCTTCACCACCCTCCGCGCGATCGCGGCCCCGCTCGACGAGATCAACGTCGATACCAACCAGCTCTGCCCGAGCCGCTTCAACAAGCTCCCGTACGGCGAAGCCTACGCGCGCGTGCTTCTGCACGACCGGCGCTTCAATGCGGACGGATCGGAGAAGCCCGACTTCATCCTCAATCAGGAGCCGTTTCGCCGCGCGCGCATCCTGATCGCGGGACGCAATTTCGGCATCGGCTCATCGCGGGAGAGCGCGGTGTTTGCGCTGCGTGCATTTGGGATCCGCGCCGTGATCGCGCCGAGCATCGGCGATATCCTGACCAACAACTGCTTCAGGAACGGGCTCCTGCCGATCGTCCTTCCGCCGGAGCAGACGGAGCGGCTGATGCGTCAGGTTCTGCAACAGCCGGGCGCGGTGCTGACGGTCGATCTCCCGGCTGCGAGCATCATCGGTCCGGACGGGGCGCTCTACCGGTTCGAGATCAAGGCACTGCGGAAACGGCGCCTGGAGAAAGGGCTCGACGAGATTGCCGTGAGCCTCGAGTACCGGCAGGCGTTCGATGCCTTCGAGGAAGCCTATAAGCGGGAAGTCCCCTGGGTCTGAGCAGCGCGGCGGGCGCCGTTCACACGGCGCCCGCCGTCGGACCTGCGGTTTGGGCGGAGCGGCCTATGCCGCTGCAAGAGCGCGCGCCCCAGCGGCCTTGTCGATCAGGTGCGTGTAGCTCGGCCGATCGATCAGGAAAAGGAAGCTGCCGACGAAGAGCAACATGAAGAGAACGGCGCTGCCGAAGGCGGTCGGGAATCCGAGACGCGCGGCGATTGCCGTCAGGATCAGCGAATTGAACGCACCCATCACGTTCAGCACGCCGTTGTAGATGCCGTAAACGAAGCCGGTAGAGGCCTGGTTCGGGGAGATGTCGATGACGGTGACGGCCCAGGCGCCGACCGTCATGTTCATCAGGAGCTGGGCGAGACCGATCAGCGCGGCGGTGAGACCGCCGAGGCCGGCACCCGCGGTCCAGAGAGAAATGACAATGCAGCCGGCGGCAACCAGCATCGGCACCGCGACCCCGATCCGCCGCGCGTTGAGCTTGTCCATGCGGGCAGCCAAACCGTCGTTGAAGGGGCCCGAGAGGATGAAGCCGACGAAGCCGAGCAGAGCGCCGAGGCTCGCCCAGGCGGAGCTTTTCAGGATGCCCATGTGGAACGTGTAGTACATGTAGCTCGGCACCCAGTAGAGGAACGTGAACAGGATATATCCGAAGGTCAGATAGACGATCAGCAGCGCAAGTCCGGTGCGGCTGAAGAAGACCTCCTTGATCCCGGTCCAATCCGCCTTTTCGTTCGACGGCTCGCGATTGCCGATCCACTCGAGTTCCTGTTTGCCGATCGCCGGGTCGTGGGCAGGCGTGTCGCGAACCACGTAGAGCCAGATCGGCAGCAGGATCAGGCCGGCCACGCCGAACAGGATGAAGGCCCATTGCCAGCCGAGATGCACGACGATCCAGCCGGCGAGCAGGGTGCCGATGGCGGGGCCGACATACTGTCCGGAGCCGGCCCAGGTGAAGGCAGTGGAACGCTCGCTCGGCGAGGCCCACGCGTTGGCCGACTTGCTGTTGAGCGGCCAGATCGGCGCCTCGCCCGCCCCCATCAGCCCGCGCACGACGAGCCAGCCCGGGAAGCTGCCGGCGAACGGGGTTGCGATGGTGAAGACCGACCACCAGCCGAACGCGGTGAAAATGCCCCATCGCAACCCGAGCCGGTCGGCGATCCAGCCGCCGGGAAAATTGGCGACGGCATAGAAGATGCCCCAGACGAAGGCGATGGTGCCGATCCCCTGCAGGCTGAAGCCGAAAACGTGCCGGATGGCGGGAATCGCGACCGAGAAGTTGACGCGATCCATGTAGTTGATCGCGATTACCAGAAACATGAGAAAAAAGACGAGGTAGCGCTTCCTGGTCACGTTCATTCCTCCGATCGTTGCCCTTTGCCCGGGCGGTTAAGCGGAGCCGGACGCCAGTTGCTCGAGGGAGCGGCCGCGCCCCTCGATCCCCCAGACGACTTCCATCGCCGCGCCGGCCAGCAGAACCAGTCCAGTCACTACGAAGGCGAGTGTCAAGCCGGAGCGCAGCATGAGGGTGAGCGCGATCGGCCCGATCATCGCGCCGATTCTCCCGAAAGCGACCGCCGAACCGATCCCGGAGGCGCGCACGTTCGTGGGGAAGATCTCGGTGGTCGTGATGTACACGACGCCCGCGGCAGCGAAGGCGAAGAAATACATCACCGCAATCAGGATCAGGAACAATGAGGCGGTGAGCGCTCCGCGGCTGGCAACGACGCCGACCGCGATGGCGAGCAGGCCGGCCATGCCGTAGGAGGCGATTACCGATTGCCGCCGGCCCCAGGCGTCGGCGAGCCAACTCATGGCGATAACGCCAACGGTACCGAGTGCGGTCAGGATCGTGAGCGCGAGCGGCACCATTTTTGGCTCGTAGTGGTAGGTTTTGATCAGGATGACGGGAATGAGCGAGAAGGCCGCGTAGTACGGGAAGGCTTGGCTGAAGTTCAGCACCCAGGCGAGCGCGACGCGGCGGGGATAGCCGCGGATCAGCCGGCCGTAATGGCGGAGGAAGGAGTCCCGCGGCCCGGTTTCGATGGCAGTGGCCGCCTCGGGTGGCGGCAGCAACGAGAGGCCGTGCTCAGCCTTGGCACTGCTCTCGAACGCCCGGGTAATCGCCTCCGCTTCTGCCTCACGGCCCTCGGAGACGAGCCAGCGCGGCGACTCGGGCAGTCGGCGGCGCACGATCGCGACGAACACGGCGATCAGAGCGCCGAGCAGGAAGGCGACCCGCCAGCCGATCTGTGGCGGCAGGAGAGCGAGCGCGAACAGCGTGACGAGAGAGGCGAACACGGTGCCGAGGTCCCACGTTGCCGGCATCAGGCCGGACATGAAGCCACGCCGGTTGGAGGGGATGAACTCCTGCACCGCAGAGTTCACCGCCGCATACTCACCGCCTATGCCGAAGCCGGTAATCAGGCGGAAGAGTGCGAGCGAGCCATAGCTCCAGGAAAGGGCGCTGGCGACGGTGGCGAGGGAGTAGATCAGCAGCGTAACGATGAAGAGGCGCTTGCGGCCGAGCGAATCGGCCAGGTATCCGAAAAGATAGGCGCCGCCGAACATGCCGACGAGGAAGATCGACAAAAGCGAAGACGCCTGCACCGGCCCCATGTGCCAGAGCGTCACCAATGTCCCGAGAACCGAGCCGTAAACCGAGACCTCGAAGCCGTCGAGCACGAAGGCAATCCCGAGGATCAGCACGATGCGCGTGTGGATGCGCGACCAGGGCAGGCGGTCGAGCCGTGCCGGGATGTCGGAGATCGTGGTCCGGCGCGCGGCGCGCGGCGTCCCTGGAGCGGCGGCTTGCGATGCCATGGGCGCTTTCCCCTTCCCTCATGCTCTGCTCGTCGCCGCGGCCGGTGCCGCGTTCGCGGCTGCGAACTGGGCGAGGATGGCAAGGCCGCTGCTGGTGCCGATGCGCGTTGCCCCGGCCGCGAGCGCGGCGGCGACCAACGGCCAGGAGGAAACGCCGCCGGCCGCCTTGATTGCGGTCTCGGGACGAAGGACGGAGCGGAGCAGCCGTACGTCCTCCGCGTTGGTGCCGCGTATGCCGAGAGGCTTGAAGCCCGTGGATGTTTTGACGAAATGAGCACCGCCCTCCTCGGCGGCACGCGCGGCGGCGACCGCCTGTTCGGCGGTGAGAAGCGGCATCTCGATGATGGTCTTGAGCAGGGCTCCCTCGGGAAGAACTTCGCGCACCAGCCGGACCTCGCGGGTGATCGCCGCGGCATCGCCCATCCGCGCGCTCGCAACGTCGATCACCATGTCGATCTCGTCCGCGCCGCGCTCCAGCGCATCGCGCGCCTCGGCCCGCTTGACTTCGGCGACGTCCGCGCCGAGCGGAAAGCTGACGACGGTTGCGACCCTGGTCTGCGTGCCCGCCGTGATCCGGCGCGCGAACGCCACCATGTTCGGCAGGATGCAGACGGCGGCGAATCGCTTTTCCACTGCCCGCGCCACGAACGCTTCGAGATCGCTCCGCGTCACGGCGAGGCCGAGCTCGGTCTGGTCGATGAGGGCTGCAAGCTGCCGCTCGTTCTCGGGCATCATGATGTCGCCTCCGCCTTAAGGTCCGATGCCGAGGACGGCAAAGGGCGAGCTGGTCGCAATCCGGTCCGCTCCCGCTTCAACCATCGCCAGCGCGTCCTCGTGCGTGCGCACGCCGCCGGAGGCCATGATCCGCATGGTCTTGCCGAAGCGCTGCCGCACGGCGCGGATCTGCGCCGGCGTGGTGACGTTGCCGAACCCCGGGTTGGTCTTGAGGAAGGTGATGCCCGCGTCGCGGATGAGCGCGACCGCGCGGAGTGCCGCGTCCTCGGGAAGGATGGCCGCATAGTAGATCGCCTTGACCGTGCGGCCGCCGGCCAGGGCGCGCATGGTCGCCAGCTCGTCCGCGACCTTGGTGAAATCGCCGGAGAGGAAGGCCGAAATGTCGATCGCGATGTCGAGCTCGTCCGCGCCGTCAGCCATCGCCCGCGCCATCTGGACGAGCTTCGCCTCGGTCGTCATGGCGCCGAGCGGATAGGAGATCACGGTTGCGATGGGCTGTCCGAGCGGGCGGTAGTGCTCGACCGCGGAGCGGACATAGTGCGGTTCGACCTCGACTGCGGCGAAGCGATAGGGCGCGAGCTTGCGGTAGAATTCGCTCATCTCGGCGAGCGTCGCCGCGGGGCGGCCGCCGATCGAGGCATCGATCATGGCCGCTAGCTCGGAAGTCGCGATCCCGGCCATCCCGGCTTCTCCTCTCCGTCCCAAAGGTGGCAAGACCGGCCACCTCCGAACCTTTCCGGCGAATGTTGCTTCGCCGGCGCGTGAGCAGGCTCGGCCTGGGTTCCGGCCTTGTCATTGATCTGGATCAAGCAACGGGCCGCCTCGGGAACCCCGGCCGGAGGAAGATGCGAAGCCGCCTGTCCCGGCAATGTCCATGGGCTCGGCGAGAGGACGCGGCCGGCCGAGCGCGTGCGCCGCCTGCGAGAATTCCGGAAAACGCCGGCGTGAAGGCGCCCTTGGCGGGTCCGGGCATCCAGGCCCGGTTTTCCGCGTCCGGTCGCGGTGCGATATCATTGCGTATGGATTTGAGCACGCTCCTGCTTCGTGGAGGCCTGACATGACCCATCCCTCCGCGCGGAGCGGCATGGCAGCGCGCGCAGTCGCTGCCGGGGCGCTCACGCTCGCCCTGACCAGGCTGCTCGGAAGAGTGGCGCCGATTGCGCTTGGCGAACAAATGCTCGGCTTCGTGCTGAGCCTGTTCCTGACCGCTTTCGTGCGCAGCGCAACGCCCGCCCGTCAGAACGCGACCATCCTGCTCGCGGTCCTGTCCGGGTTTGCGGCAAGCACACTGACAACGGTGCTCGCGCCTGTGCGGTGGCTCGCCGGGGGGCTTGTCGGTGTCCTGACGCTTGCCGCCTATTTCGCCGCGCGTGGGCCACGCGCGCTGGCGCTGCTGCTGCGGCTCGATTCCGGGCTTGGCCGGGCTCATCGCCTGCTCTGATCAATGCCGCGACGGCTTGCGCCTTGCCGGCGCGGGCGGCATCGGGGCTGCGCCAGACTTTCAGCAGTGTGCCGGGAAACATCTCGGGCGCGGTGACCTCGGCGAGGTTGCATTCGTCGATACGCCACCGCAATCGCGAATCGGGCTACTCAACCCGGCAGCTCGAGCACGTTCTTGGCGATGATGTTGCGCTGGATCTCGTTGCTGCCGCCATAGATCGTGGTCGGGCGGGACTGGATGAAGAGCCCCGAGGGATGGAGTTCGCGATTGCCGCCCATCGGCTCCAAGAGGCCCGCATTCTCGCCGGCGATCTCCAGCATCGTTTCGGTGATACGCTGGAAAAGCTCGCTCTGGTGCACCTTCAGCATAGAGACATCCGCGCCGAGCGGCTCGCCGCGGCGCACCCGTTCGGCGAACTCCTCGTAGAGCGCCTTGTGGTCGGCAAGATCCAGGCGTAGCCGCGTGTAGCGGTCCTGGAACAATGGATCGTCGGCGACACCCATGCGCTCGGCGAGCAGGCGGAGGCGCAGAAGCGCGTGCGCGGCCTGCTTGGGCGAGCCGAGCAGGAGCCGCTCGAAGCCGAGCAGCGCCTTGGCCATCGTCCAGCCGCGGTTGATCTCGCCTACGAGGTTCTCGCGCGGCACGCGGACATTGTCGAAGAAAGTCTCGCAGAACTCGTCGTGCAGATCGAGATTGATGATCGGGCGGACCGTGATGCCGGCGAGATCCATAGGCACAAGAAGGAAACTGATCCCCTCCTGCTGCTTGGCTTGTTTGTCCGTCCGCACGAGGAGAAAGATCCAGTTCGCGTCGGTGGCGAGCGTAGTCCAGATCTTCTGGCCGTTGACGAGCCAGTGGCCGTTTTCGGCAACCGCCTCGGTGCGCAGGCTCGCGAGATCGGAACCGGCGTTCGGCTCGCTGTAGCCCTGGCACCAGATGTGCTCGCCGGACAGGATCTTCGGCAGGAAGAGCCGCTTCTGCGCTTCGGTTCCGAAACGGATCAGGAGCGGGCCGATCATCGTGATGCCCATGTCGTTGAAGCGGGCGCAGCCGTGGCGCTCGAATTCCTCGATCATGACGAGCTGCTTCGCGGCCGAGAGGCCCATGCCGCCATATTCGCGCGGCCAGCCGGGAGCAAGCCAGCCGCGACGCGAGAGCGCCATGTACCACGGCTTCGAGTCGCGGAAATGCAGACGCTTCGGCGGATTGCGAAGCTCGGGCGGGTAATGCGCGGCAAGGAATTCGCGCACGCGGGCGCGGAACGCGCTCTCATCCAACGCCTCGAGGTCCTCGGCCGGGACGAGTTCGCTGGGCATCGCTCAATCTCCCACAAAGCGGGGCGTGCGCTTGGCAAGGAAGGCCGCCTTGCCTTCGGCACGGTCCGCGGAGCGGAACAGCATCGTCTGCGGATCCCGCTCGCGTTCGAGCGCAGCATCGGGACCGGCAGCGAGAAAGGCGCGCGTGAGCGCAAGCGAAAGCGGCGCCTCCACGGCCAGCAGGCGTGCGCGGGAGAGCGCAGCTTCGAGCGCGGCGCCGGTGATGACGACGGCGGCGAGGCTGCGATCGGCCTCGATCCGCTCGAACGCCGCGACGGGCGAAGCGCGCATGGTGAGCGAGAGGGCATTGCGCCGCGCCGGCTGGTCGAGCGTCAGAATCACGGTCCTGCCCTCGCGGGTCTCGCCCAGCATGCGCAGAGGTGCCGCGTCAGCCATCCTGCTCTTCCGGGGCAAGTGCAGCATAGCGGCCGCGGTGCAGCGCGGCCGAGCCGTAAAGATTGGCGTGCACCATCGCCTTGCGGAGAAATAGCCCGATGTCGGCCTCGTCGGTGTAGCCGATCGCGCCGTGCAGCTGCACGGCCTGGCGCGTGATGAGGAGCGCGGCGTCGGCCGCGCGCGCCTTGGCACGCGAGACCGCCGCACGGCAGGCCGCAAGGTCGGACTCACGGTCGAGCGTGGCGGCGGCGGCATGCACGCTCGCGCGCGTCAGCTCCCATTGGATCTTGAGATCGGCCGCGCGATGGCGAAGCGCCTGGAAGCTCGCGATCGGCCGGCCGAACTGCACCCGCGTTGCGAGATAGCCGAGCGTGATCGCAAAGGCACGGCGCGCCACGCCGAGAAGATAGGCCGCAGCGGCGAGCGTGGCTTCCTCGAGCGCGCGTTCGAGCCTGCCCGGAACGGGCATTGCCGGCGCGCGATCCATCGTGAGGGTGCCGAAGGTGCCGCCGTCCTGCGTGCGCTCCATCGCAAGCGTGAGGCCTGTCCCATCGCGCGGAACGAGCGCGAGGCCGCCGCGCGCAGGGACAAGGAAGAAATCGGCGCCACCTGCCATCGGCACGAAGATTTTCGTTCCCGTAAGCCGGCCTTCCGAGAGCGCCGTGTCTGCTCCCGCTTCGAGACTGTTCGGCCGCTCCTGCCAGGCGGGAATGACGAGCGAGGTGCCGTCGAGCAAAGCCGCGAGCGGGGCGCCGCAAAGAACGCGGGCAGCCATGGCGGCTCCGATCAGCGGCTCGGGGACGAGGCCGGCCCCCAGCTCCTCCGCCAGCGCCGCAAAGCCGCGCATGCCGAGCCCGCTGCCGCCCTCGGCTTCGGGGAGGGCGAGAGCGGGCCAGCCGAGCGCGCACATCTTCTCCCACGTGGCGCGCTCGAAGCCCGGATCGGTGAAGCGGAGCGCGCGGATGCGCCTGAGATCGCCGCGCGGCGCGACGGCCGCCGCGCTGTCGCGGATCATGCGCAGGCTTTCGGCGATCTCCCCGGCCTGATCCATCATTTCCCCTGGCGTTTCCCCGTGTCGTTCTCACGATGCTCGCGCGCGGCGGGCGGAAGGGTCAATCCCGGCAACGCACCTCAAGGGCCAAGCAGCGGCCCGCAAACGCCTGGCGGGCGGCAGGGCGCCACGTCGCGGCCGGACGGTGGGCCGCCCCGACCGGGCGGAAGGCGCTCGGGGAAGGGCGCGGCACCGAGGGGACGCTCCGGGTGAGGCGCGACCAACGGCCTCGGGTAGTGTGCGGGCACGGGCGCTGGCCGGAAGCCCTCGATCGAACCCTGATGGAAGCCGCGTTCGAGACCCGAGGAAGGCGGAGCGAGCGGCATGGCCGGCCGCTCGAGCAGGCGGAGCCCGGTCGCGCGCGCGGGTTCGCCCGGATGGCGCTCGAGCGTGACGACCGCCCAACTGGGCTTGAGGCCGGCCGCGCCGAGCGAGGGCGCCGCGCGCACGTCGAGCCCGGTCGGCGTGCTAAGGCGCCCGGAAGCGGCGCTGACGTAGGATTCCACGAAGACACGCCCGACATGCGGGCCGAAATGTGCGAACGGGTCGGTGGCCACGAGATCGGGCGCTACCGAACCCGCCAGCAGCCGGCCTCCGGCATAGCGGCCGGAAACCGTAACGAATTGCCCGGGCGCGGCGCTGATGCCCGGCGCGGGCACAACAGGGAGCGCTCCGATACCGAGCCCGCCCGGCCCTTCGACGAGCCGGCCGCGCACACGGACGAACCCGGGCGGGCTCGGGTCGATCCGGGTTGCGTCGATCGAGCCATCCGGCCGGCGGAGGCCGCTCACGGCAACCCAGGCGCCGGGGCGGAGCGCGGCACCGGCACCAAGCGGACCCTCCAGTGCGACGCTCTGTCCGGCCACCTCGACCACGCGGCCGTTGTCGGAAACCGCCTGCACCGGCCCCGCAACCTCATGGCGTACGGCCACGCTCTCCGCCTCGAGGGCGGTGGCCGGCCCGGCGGCGTCGATCGCGACCACCTGCCCGGTGCGCAGCGCGGCCGTGCTGGCCGGCGTGCCGTCGATATCGACCGTCGTCGCGGCATTGTAGCCGACCTCGAACCCGTCCACGAAGATGCTGCCGAAGCCGGTGATCACGCCCACGATGCCGGTGCCGCCGATTCCCCGGTCGGCGGTGGCGAGCGGCACGCCCGCCGCGGGAGAGCCGGTACCCCCGATGCCGCGATCGGCGATCGGGATCAGCACGGGCGCGCAGGAAACAAGGAACCCGAGCACCAGGAAGCCGGCCAGGCGCCGCACGATCAGGATTCCCCGCCTTTGGGCTCGTCGTCTTCGTGATAGAGATAGATGCCGAGATTGACACGGCTCCTCCGCGGGAGCCGGCGCTTCGCCGCCGCTCGATCGCCCGCCTCGGCCTCGGCGAGGGCAAGGCGGTTGAAATCCACCAGCAGCCGGCCGGCCGCCTCGCGGCCGCCCGCAACAAGGCGAAGAGCGGCGGCGGCCGTAAGACGGTCGTAATGCACGCTCCGTTCGAGAAACGGCGCCGGCGCCTGGCCAACGGCCGGCGGGGCAGCGGGAGCCAGCACGTTCGCCGCCGCGGCGGCGATGTGGTCGGCGAGGTTGCGGCCGAAATAGAAGAGCTGCTCGGCGCGGCCGGGCCGCGGCACGAAGGCCGCGACGTTGAGCCGGACGCGGTCCTCCGCCTCGCGCACGACGAGGCCCTGGCTTTCCAGATCCTCGAGCACGGCGCGCGGGCGAACGTCGGTGGTGATCGAGCGCACAAGCCCATCGAACGAGGGCTTGCGGCGCGACGTGCTCGCGCGCGGCAGCACGAGCGGGCGGCCCCGCGCATCCGTGTACGCAGCGAGGCCGAGCCAGCGCCCGATGATCTGGCTCCCGAGCGTGACCGTGCCGGGCGCCTCCTCTGCCTCGGTGCCTGCCTCGCGCTGCCTGCGGATCTCCTTGCGGTGCACGCCGGTCAAGAGGCTGATGCGGCTGTCCGTTCTCGCGCGGGAATCTTTCAAGAGGTCGCGCACCGCGACCTCCACGTAGAGCGAGCGCAGCAGGTCGGCGAACACGGGGAACGTGATGCCGCTCTGCATCAGGAGGCGGACGAGCGGGCGCAGCAGCCGGCGGAGTGGCCCGGCGAGCGGCGGCGGCGAATGGGGGGTTGGACGATCGGAGGGCCGCATGCGGTGAGCGAGGAAGCGTGAGAAGCTGTCTATAGCACGTTGGCGTGGGAATTGCACCCACGCAATCGCCGGCGCTTCTTCTTGACGTGGGTATTTTTCCCACGTTAAACCGGGCCCCGACTCCGCCCCGTGGCCCTCTGCGGAACCAAGGAGAATCATTATGCTGAGCCTGTCCGCCACCCGAGCGAATGCACTCGCGGCACTTCCCACGGGGCGCGCCGCGGCGCGCCCGCGTGACGGCAGCACGGACCTCCGCCAGCTCCGGCACCTGACGAAGAACGCGCTGCAGCGCATCCTGGTGCAGGTGCGCGAGGCCCCGGGGCTCGGAGCAAGCGCCGCCGGCCGTTCGCTCGCGCGCGAGATTGAGCGGCGGGTCAAGCTCTCGGCGGCGATCTCGGATTCGCTGTTCGGCTTGACGCAATGCCCCGAACCGCTGCCCGAGCGGCTGCGCACGCTCTGCCGGAGCGTCGTCGATCTCTATGCGGACCCGGCTCAGATCATCCGCGTCGACGTTGTGGTCGGCGGCATCCTGCCCGGCCGGCTCGAGGCGGTCGCGGTCCGCGTCGTCCACGAGCTGGTCGGCAATGCGGTCAAGCACGGCATGCATATGCGGCTCATCGGACAGATCCTGGTCCGCCTCGACTACGATGCGGAGGGTTACGCGGTCCTGACGGTCGAGAACGACGGCTGGCCGATCGACGGCGAGCTTGCGATGGGCGACGGCCTCCATCTCGTCGCCGAACTTGCCGCCTCCGCAGGCGGCAGGATGCGGATCAGGAATGGCACGCCGACGGCAATCGAGGTGCGCCTGCCCGCGAGCGCCCGGCCATGAGCGTGGTGGCCGGCCGGACGGAGCCGCGCCGGCAGCGTGCGCATCTCCGCATCATTCCCGACGAACCTTTGCCGTGGCCCGCCTCCGCTGCGGCGAAGTACGACGCCGGGGTGCCGAGGAGCGCCGGGCAGCAGGCCCCCGAACGGCGCGGCAAGCGGGTCACGGGGCTGATCGTCGCGGCGATGCTCTCCTGCCTCGGCGCCTGCACAGCCGCCGCCCCCGCGGTCGTACCAGCCGCCGCCTCTGCCGCCGCGCAACCGCCGGGAACCGTTGCGGTGCATATCGGCGGGGAGATCACAAGTGCCGTCGGAACCGCTCACCGGTAGTTCATCCGGCCGAAAGACCGCCTTCGGAAGAAATTCCGGACGTTTGCCCGGCGGACCTCTTCCTGGGGCGGCCGCGACCGCGGCGGCGCCTTCTGCTCCACGAGCACCGCGCCGGCCCCGGGGACGCGGTAGATCTCGAAGGGCCGGGCGAGCAGGCGCTCGGCGAGGTTGGACGCAAGCCCGATCGAGGGTTCATCAGACAGGAGGCAGCGCGGCGTGCCGAGGAAGGCGGGCGCGAGGGTCAGCATCCGCACCGGCCGCTGGAGTGGCTGCCGCTAGTGGCTGGCGCCGCTTTCGGAGAGGCATCCTTGCCTGGGCGCACCGTCCGGCGTAAATGGGAAAAATCGTCGTCGGTCCCGCGCGAGCGGGTCAAAAGGGAACGTTATGCGTCCCGGCTGGACTTTCGGGTCCGGGGGCAAGTCGGCGGTTGCCCGCGCAACTGTCAGCGGTGAGAAGCCGGCCCGTCCGCTCCCGCTCGGGGGTGGGCCACTGGTCCGAGAGGTCCGGGAAGGCAGGGGCGGTCGCGTTGAACCGAGAGCCAGGAGACCTGCCGTCGTCGCGCTCAAACCGCTGCCGGGCGGGGTGCACCGGAAGCAGGAGACAAGCATGTTTGCCATTCCGGGCCGCTGCCGCGGGGGCGCGTCAATGCGCCCCCATCTCGTCCTCCGTCTCCGCCGGAGGCGCGCATGACCGTCGCGAGCAACCTGGGCTTCCCGCGCATCGGGCACCGGCGCGAGCTCAAGTTCGCTCTCGAGCGGCACTGGTCCGGCGAACTGGACGAGGCAGGCCTTCTGGCCGAGGCCGCGCGGCTGCGCGCGGGGCACTGGCGCTTGCAGCAGGGCCTGGGCATCAGCCACGTGCCTTCGGGCGATTTCTCCCTCTACGACGCCGTGCTGGACATGGCCACGATGCTGGGCGCGGTCCCGCCGGGTTACGGCTGGAGCGGTGGCCCGGTTCCCCTTTCCACCTATTTCGCGCTCGCGCGCGGCACGCGAGGCACGGAGGCGGAGGGGGCAGCGGGCGTTCGGGCGGGCCTTTCCGCGCTCGAAATGACGAAGTGGTTCGACACCAACTATCACTACCTCGTGCCGCGCCTTGCGGCCGAGCAGCGGTTCCAGCTGACGGAGAACCGCGCGCTCGCGCTCTGGCGTGAGGCCGTCGCCGCGGGGACGCGGACGCGGCCCGTGCTGCTCGGGCCGGTCACGTTCCTTCTCCTCGCGAAGGCGGCGCACGGCTCCGCGCCGCTCGACCTTCTGGGAAGGCTGCTCCCGATCTACGTCCGGATATTGCGCGAACTGGCAGAGGCGGGATGCGCGTGGGTGCAAATGGACGAGCCGTGCCTCGCGTGCGATCTGCCGAAGGGAGCAGAGGAGGCGTTCGCGCTTGCCTATGCCGCGCTGGCGCAGGGGCCGGCACCGGATCTGTTGCTCGCCAGCTACTTCGGCCCGATGGGGGAGAATCTCGGCACGGCGCTCCGGCTGCCCGTGAGGGGGCTCCATCTCGACCTCACCCGGGGCGCCTCCGACCTGGCGGGCGCCCTGGCAGGGATGCGGGGAGAGCAGTGGCTGTCACTCGGCCTGATCGACGGGCGCAATGTCTGGCGTGCCGACCTCCGGGCGGCGCTGGCCGTAGCAGAGCGTGTGGCCGCCGCGCGCGGAACCGAGCGGCTCATGATCGCCCCGTCGTGCAGCCTGCTGCACGTGCCCGTGGATCTCGCCGGGGAGAAGAGGCTCGATTTGGAGGTGAAAGCCGTGCTCGCCTTCGCCGTGCAGAAGCTCGGCGAGGTGGCGACGCTTGCCCGCGGCCTGGACGAGGGCGAGGCGGCGGTGCGCGCAGAGCTTGAGGAGTCGGACGCGGCGGCGCGGACGCGGCGAGAGAGTGCCCGCGTGCACCGCCCGGAGGTCACCGCGCGGGTGGCCGCGATCACCCCGGCGATGCAGCGCCGTGCCAGCCCGTTCTGTGCTCGCCGCGCTGGACAGCAGGCGCGCCTCAGGCTGCCGCGGTTCCCGACGACAACGATCGGCTCCTTCCCGCAGACGGCAGAGGTCCGCCATGCGCGGGCGTCTCTCGGGCGCGGGGCGCTCGCCGCGACCGCCTATGAACAAGCCATCGAGGGATGGATCGCCGGGGCCGTGCGCTGGCAGGAAAAGATCGGCCTCGATCTTCTGGTGCACGGCGAATTCGAGCGCAACGACATGGTCCGGTACTTCGCCGAACAACTTGAGGGCTTCGCCGTCACCCAGCACGGGTGGGTGCAAAGCTACGGAAGCCGCTGCGTCGCGCCCCCGATCATCTGGGGCGACATCGCACGCAAGGCGCCGATGACCGTGCGCTGGGCCGCCTACGCCCAGTCGCTGACGGAGAGGCCGGTCAAGGGCATGCTGACCGGGCCGGTGACCATGTTGCAGTGGTCCTTCGTGCGCGACGACCGGCCGCGTGAGCTGGTCTGCCGGCAGATCGCGCTCGCCCTCCGCGACGAGATTGCGGACTTGGAGGCGGCCGGCATTGCCGTGATTCAGGTGGATGAACCAGCCTTGCGCGAAGGCCTGCCGCTGCGCCGGGCCGAGTGGGGCGGCTACCTGGCTTGGGCGGTTGGCTGTTTCCGCCTGGCGACATCGGGGGTGCGGGACGAGACCGCAATCCATACCCACATGTGTTATTCAGAGTTCAATGACATCATGGGCGCGGTCGCGGCTATGGATGCGGACGCGATCTCGATCGAAGCTGCGCGCAGCCGCATGGAGTTGCTCGACGTCTTCGCGCCGGGCGCCGGAGAGGCCTATCCCGCGGAGATCGGGCCAGGCGTGTGGGACATCCACAGCCCGCGCGTTCCGGATGCGGACGAGATGGCGGAACTGCTCGCCCTCGCGCGCCGGCGGCTCGCGGATTGGCAGATCTGGGTCAATCCTGATTGCGGACTGAAGACGCGCCGGTGGGAGGAGGTACGACCGGCATTGGAAAACCTGGTCGCTGCGGCGCGCCGCTTGCGCGCGGAAGTTGCCGCGAGCGCGTGAGCAGACCGATAGGCGTCACGCATTGCCGGAAGCCCGGCCTGCGCGCCGATGCGGGTCGCCGTCGCGGCGCGGGCGCGCGCCAGCGGTAGGCCGGCGACGAGCGCTGCGGAAACGAAACCATGGATAGCTTCCGCCGGTTGTTGTTTCCGACCGCGCGGGATGCGATTACCGGAAATGTCCCTTGCCGCGCTGGACAATCCTGCCCGAGGCCGTGCGAGGACGGCGTGTCGCCGCTCCATCGGCAATGCGTTGCCTCCGGAACAGGCGGCGAACCGACCGTACAACTCACGCGCTCGAAAAGGCATAGAAAACGCGCTCCCGGCCGCGCCGGGACAGGCGCTTGACTTGGCCACCGCCCGACCCTAGGTTCCGCGCCCTCGACCGGCCCGACCGCCCGCGCGGGCTGGGCGCCGTTTGCAGGGATATCAGGTCTGCGGTGCCGCCGGCGGGTCTCCGCCTGCCAAGGCCGCGGGCAGGGGCAAAACCCCGCGGTGTGAGCGCGGCTCACGCGGTGCGGGGTCTTCCTGCGGCGGCAGCCTCGCGGCGGGCGGAACGGGGCGTGTTTTTCGGAACGGAGCGATGCCGACCATCAATCAGTTGATCGCCAATGGCCGCGTGCCGCGTTCGGCGCGCAACAAGGTGCCCGCCCTGCAGCGCTGCCCGCAGAAACGCGGCGTCTGCACGCGCGTCTATACGACAACGCCGAAGAAACCCAATTCTGCGCTGCGCAAGGTGGCCAAGGTCCGGTTGACCAACGGCTACGAGGTGGTGAGCTACATCCCCGGCGAGGGGCACAACCTGCAGGAGCACAGCGTCGTGCTGATCCGCGGCGGCCGCGTCAAGGATCTGCCCGGCGTGCGCTATCACATCCTGCGCGGCGTGCTCGACACGCAGGGCATTGCCAAGCGCCGCCAGCGCCGCTCCCTCTACGGCGCGAAGCGACCGAAGTGAGGCGCCGATGAGCCGACGCCGCCGCGCCGTTCGCCGCGAGATCCTCCCCGACGCCAAGTTCGGGGATGCCGTGATCAGCCGTTTCATGAACGCGCTGATGCACGACGGGATGAAGTCGGTCGCCGAGGGCATCGTCTATGGTGCGCTCGACGGGTTGAAGAAGCGCGGCTCGGCGGCCGCGGATCCGGTCAGGATGTTCCATGATGCGCTCGACAACGTGAAGCCGGCGGTCGAGGTGCGCTCGCGCCGCGTCGGCGGCGCCACCTATCAGGTGCCGATCGAGGTGCGGGCCGAGCGGCGCCAGGCGCTGGCCATCCGCTGGCTGATCGATGCCGCGCGCAAGCGCAAAGGCGAGCACACGATGGAGGAGCGCCTTTGCAACGAGCTGCACGACGCCGTGAACAACCGCGGCGCGGCGGTGAAGAAGCGCGAGGACACGCACCGCATGGCGGAGGCGAACAAGGCCTTCAGCCATTACCGCTGGTAGGTCGGGGCAGTAACACGGGCCGGGGGCGGCCGAACGGAGAGGACTGAGATGGCCAAGGCGAAATTCCAGCGGACGAAGCCGCATTGCAACATCGGCACCATCGGCCACGTCGATCACGGCAAAACGACGCTCACCGCGGCGATCACCAAGGTGCTGGCGAAGTCCGGCGGCGCCACCTTCACCGCGTACGATCAGATCGACAAGGCGCCCGAGGAGCGCGCACGCGGGATCACCATCGCCACAGCGCACGTCGAATACGAAACGAAGAGCCGGCATTACGCGCACGTCGATTGCCCTGGCCACGCCGACTACGTGAAGAACATGATCACCGGCGCGGCGCAGATGGACGGCGCGATCCTGGTGGTCTCGGCCGCCGACGGGCCGATGCCGCAGACGCGCGAGCACATCCTGCTCGCCCGCCAGGTCGGCGTCCCGGCGCTGGTGGTCTATCTCAACAAGGTCGATATGGTCGATGACCCCGAGATCCTGGAGCTGGTCGAGCTCGAGGTCAGGGAGCTTCTCAAGACCTATCAGTTCCCGGGCGACGAAATTCCGATCGTCAAAGGCTCCGCACTCGCCGCCCTCGAGGAGCGCAATCCCGAGCTCGGCGAGCAGTCGGTCCTGAAGCTGATGGACGCGGTGGATCAGTATATTCCGCAGCCGGACCGGCCGAAGGATCGCCCCTTCCTGATGCCGATCGAGGACGTGTTCTCGATCTCCGGGCGCGGCACGGTCGTCACGGGCCGCATCGAGCGCGGCGTGGTGAAGGTGGGCGACGAGGTCGAGATCGTCGGGCTGCGCGCCACTCAAAAGACCACCGTGACGGGGGTCGAGATGTTCCGCAAGCTCCTCGACCAGGGCGAGGCAGGCGACAATATCGGCGCGCTCCTGCGCGGCACCAAGCGCGAGGAGGTGGAACGCGGGCAGGTGCTGGCCGCCCCCGGCTCGATCACGCCGCACACCCAGTTCAAGGCCGAGGCCTACATCCTCACCAAGGAAGAGGGCGGGCGGCACACGCCGTTCTTCACCAACTACCGGCCGCAGTTCTATTTCCGCACCACCGACGTCACAGGCGTGGTGAAGCTGCCGGACGGCACGGAGATGGTGATGCCCGGCGACAATGTCTCGATGGATGTCGAGCTGATCGCGCCGATCGCC
The DNA here is from genome assembly GCA_021816925.1 of Pseudomonadota bacterium. Classification (GTDB taxonomy): domain Bacteria; phylum Pseudomonadota; class Alphaproteobacteria; order Acetobacterales; family Acetobacteraceae; genus JAKAWQ01. The sequence goes on along the minus strand of JAKAWQ010000003.1, from coordinate 17,735 downwards.
ATGGATGACGGGCTGCGCTTCGCCATCCGCGAGGGCGGTCGCACCGTCGGTGCGGGCGTCGTCGCCAAGATCGTGGCCTGAGGCGGCGGTTCGGCATCGGACGCGGACGCGAGGGCACCCTTCGATGGACAACCAGAACATCCGCATCCGGCTGAAGGCCTACGATCATCGCGTGCTCGACAACAGCACCAAGGAGATCGTCAACACGGCCAAGCGCACCGGCGCGCGCGTGCGCGGGCCGATCCCGTTGCCAACGCATATCGAGCGGTTCACCGTGAACCGCTCGCCGCACATCGACAAGAAGAGCCGCGAACAGTTCGAGATCCGCACGCACCGCCGCCTGCTCGACATCGTCGAGCCGACACCGCAGACGGTCGATGCGCTGATGAAGCTCGACCTTGCCGCCGGCGTCGATGTCGAGATCAAGATCTGAGGAACGTCGGATGCGCACCGGACTCCTTGCCCGCAAGCTCGGGATGACGCGGCTCTTCCGTCCCGACGGGGCGCACGTGCCGGTGACGGTGCTGCATCTCGACCAGGTGCAGGTCGTGAGCGTGCGGACCCGCGAGCGGGACGGCTACGACGCGGCGCAGCTCGGCTGGGGCAGCGCCAAGCCGCAGCGGGTGAGCAAGCCCAATCGCGGCCATTTCGCGAAGGCGAAGATCGAGCCGAAGGCGCGGCTCGCCGAGTTCCGCGTCGCCGCCGAGGCGCTGCCCGCTATCGGCGCCGTTCTCTCGGCCGCGCATTTCGTCGTCGGCCAGCGCGTGGACGTGACCGCGCTCAGCAAGGGCAAGGGATTCGCGGGCGCAATGAAGCGCTGGAACTTCAGCGGCCTCGAAGCAAGCCACGGCGTCTCCATCAGCCATCGCAGCCACGGCTCGACCGGCAACCGGCAGGACCCAGGCCGGACGTTCAAGAACAAGAAGATGGCCGGGCATCTCGGAGCCGAGCAGGTGAGTGTGCTCAATCTCGAGGTGGCAGCGGTCGATGCCGAGAAGGGCCTTCTCATGCTGCGCGGCGCGGTGCCGGGCGGACGGGGCGAGTTCGTCCGGGTGCGCGATGCGGTGAAGCGGCCGCGCCCGGCAGAGGCGCCCTATCCCGCAGGCCTCGCGGGCTGAGCGGGGGGCAGAATGCAGATCGCGGTGACGACGCTCGAGAACATGCCCGCCGGCGAGATCGAGCTGCCTGATGCGCTCTTCGCCGCGCCGCCGCGCACGGATCTCATGGCGCGCGTGGTGCACTGGCAGCTCGCCAGGCGCCGCGCCGGCACGCACAAGGCGAAGGGGATGAGCGAGGTCTCCGGCACCACGAAGAAACCCTACCGCCAGAAGGGAACCGGGCGGGCACGGCAAGGCAGCCTGCGCGCGCCGCAGTTCCGCACCGGCGGGGTTGTGCACGGCCCGGTGGTCCGCTCGCACGCCTATCAGTTGCCGAAGAAGGTGCGGCGGCTCGGGCTGATTTCCGCGCTCTCGCAGAAGCTCGCCGAGGGCAAGCTGGTGGTGCTCGAGGCGGCTGCCTCGGAGCCGCGCACGAAAGAGCTCCGGCGGCGGTTCTCGGCACTCGGCTGGCACAACGCCCTCGTGATCGACCGCGTGGTCGATGAAGGGTTCCTGCGCGCCAGCCGCAACCTCGAAGGCATCGACGTCCTGCCGACCATCGGCGCCAACGTCTACGACATCCTGAACCACGAGCTCCTGGTGATCACGCGGGCCGGGGTTGCCGGCCTGGCGGAGCGACTGGCATGAGCACGAGACAAGTGCTGCGGGCGCGCCGCACGGCAAGCCGGCTTTCGCGCGAGACGATGTTCCGGATCATCCTGCGGCCCGTCATCACCGAGAAGGCGACCGCACTCGGCGAACGTGGCCAGGTGGTGTTCCGCGTCGCGCCCGAGGCGAGCAAGCCTGAGATCAAGGCGGCGATCGAGGGTCTGTTCGGCGTCAAGGTCGTCGCGGTGAACACGCTGGTGACCAAAGGCAAGGTCAAGCGGTTTCGCGGCCGCCCCGGCCGCCGACCGGACGTGAAGAAGGCCTTCGTGCGCCTTGCCGAGGGCCAGAACATCGACTTCTCCTCGCGGCTTTCCTGAACAGCGAGCGGACGATGGCACTCAAGAATTTCAACCCGATCACGCCGAGCCTTCGCGGCACCGTCCTGGTGAGCCGGACGGGGCTCTGGAACGGCAAGCCCGTCAAGGCGCTGACGATCGGCAAGACAGGAACCGGCGCGCGCAACCATCACGGCCGGATCACGAGCCGTTTCCGCGGCGGCGGCCACAAGCGTTCCTACCGGCTGGTGGACTTCAAGCGCCGCCGCTTCGACATCGAGGCGATGGTCGAGCGGCTGGAATACGACCCCAACCGCACGGCCTTCATCGCGCTCATCCGCTACGCCGACGGCGTGCTCTCCTATATCCTCGCCCCGCAGCGGCTGGCCGTGGGGGACCGCGTGATTTCGGCCGCGCGGGCCGACATCAAGCCCGGCAACGCGATGCCGCTCGCGGCCATCCCGGTCGGCACGATCATCCACAACATCGAAATGAAGCCGGGCGCTGGCGGCAAGCTCGCGCGCGCCGCCGGGACCTATGCGCAGCTCGCCGGCAAGGATGCCGGTTATGCGCAGCTCAAGCTCGGATCCGGCGAACTGCGCACGGTTCGTGCCGAATGCATGGCAAGCATCGGCGCGGTGTCCAACCCCGACAACTCCAACGTCCATATCGGCAAGGCCGGGCGGAGCCGCTGGCTTGGCCGCCGGCCACACAACCGCGGGGTGGCGATGAACCCGGTCGATCATCCGTTGGGCGGCGGCGAAGGCAGAAGCTCGGGCGGGCGCCACCCGGTAACGCCGTGGGGCAAGCCGACAAAGGGCTACAAGACGCGGGCCAACAAGCGGACCGACAAGCTGATCATCCGCCGCCGCAACAAGGGGAAGGGCTGAGCCGATGGCACGCTCCGTCTGGAAGGGCCCGTTCGTGGACGGCTATCTGCTGGCGAAGGCCGAGGCCGCACGCGATTCGGGGCGCAACGAGATCATCAAGATCTGGTCGCGCCGCTCGACCATCCTGCCGCAGTTCGTGGGCCTCACCTTCGGGGTTTACAACGGCCACAGGTTCCTGCCCGTGCAGGTGAACGAGAACATGGTCGGACACAAGTTCGGCGAGTTCTCGCCAACCCGGAGCTTTACCAGCCACGCCGCCGACAAGAAGGCAAAGAGGAGCTGAGATGGGCAAGTCATCGCGGCCCCGCCGGCTCGCGGAAACCGACGCCGAGGCCATCATCCGTAATCTCAGGGTGAGCCCGCGCAAACTCAATCTGGTGGCCGGCCTGATCCGCGACCTGCCGGCGGCGGAGGCGGTCGCACGGCTCACCTTCAGCCGCCGGCGCATCGCAGAGTCCGTCAGGAAGGCGCTCGAGAGCGCAATTGCGAATGCCGAGAACAACCATCAGCTCGAGGTTGACCGCCTGGTCGTCAAGTACGCGGAGGTCGGGCGCGCATCGGTGATGCGCCGCTTCCACGCCCGCGGGCGCGGGCGCGCCGCGCGGGTCGAGAAATGGTTCAGCCATATCCGGATCGTCGTCTCGGAGCGCGCCCGGGCGGCCCCTGACGCCGGCGAGAAGAATACCGTGCAGGGGGCTGGCTAGAGATGGGGCACAAGGTCAATCCGATCGGCCTCCGGGTGGGCATCAACCGCACCTGGGACAGCCGCTGGTTCGCCAACGACGCCGACTATGCAGGCCTGCTGCACGAGGATCTCCGGCTCAGAAACCACCTGCGCAGCCGGCTCTCCGCCGCCGGCGTCTCCCGCGTCGTCATCGAGCGGCCGGCCAAGAAGCCGCGCGTGACGATCTACGTGGCGCGGCCCGGCGTGGTGATCGGCAAGAAGGGGCAGGACATCGATGTCCTGCGCAAGAACCTCGCGGCGATGGCAAAGACCGACGTGGCGCTCAACATCGTCGAGATCCGCAAGCCCGAGATCGACGCCATGCTGGTGGCGGAGAATGTGGCGCAGCAGCTCGAGCGTCGGGTTGCCTTTCGCCGGGCGATGAAGCGGGCGGTGCAGTCGGCGATGCGGCTCGGCGCCCTGGGCATCCGCATCCAGTGCGGCGGCCGGCTCGGCGGCGCCGAGATCGCGCGCGTGGAATGGTACCGCGAGGGGCGCGTGCCGCTGCATACGTTGCGCGGCGATATCGATTTCGGCAGCGCGACCGCCAAGACCACCTACGGAACCTGCGGGGTCAAGGTGTGGATCTTCAAGGGCGAGATCATGGCACACGACCCGATGGCGCAGGACCGCCGCGCCGCCGAGCAGGCGCCGCAGCGCTGAGCGAGGAAGAGCGATGCTATCTCCCAAGCGCAGCAAGTTCCGCAAGGCCCACAAGGGCCGCATCCATGGCTTGGCCAAGGGCGGGACGATGCTCGATTTCGGTGCCTTCGGGTTGAAGGCCGTGGAGCCCGACCGCGTGACGGCGCGCCAGATCGAGGCGGCGCGCCGCGCCATCACCCGGGCAATGCGGCGCACCGGGCGGGTCTGGATCCGCATCTTCCCGGACGTGCCGGTTTCGATCAAGCCGGCCGAGGTCCGGATGGGCTCGGGCAAGGGCAGCCCCGAGCTCTGGGTCTGCCGCGTGAAGCCGGGGCGGATCCTGTTCGAGATCGACGGCGTCCCGGCCGCGATCGCACGCGAGGCGCTCGAGCTCGGCGCGAACAAGCTGCCGATCAAGACGCGGTTCGTGAACCGCATCGGCGAGGGCTGAGGCGATGAGCAAGGCCGCGGAACTGCGCACGAAAACACCGGACGAGCTGGCGAGCATGCTGCTCGACCTCCGGAAGGAGCAGTTCAATTTGCGCTTCCAGAGAGCCACCGGCCAGCAGGAAGGCGTGGCGCGCATCCCGGTCGTGCGCCGCGAGATCGCGCGGGTGAAGACCGTCATCGCGGAGCGCCGGCGCTCCATCGCGGCCGGCTGAGGGAGAGGCGGATGCCGAGGCGCGTATTGAGCGGCCGCGTGGTGAGCGACCGCATGGACAAGACGGTGACCGTGCTCGTGGAGCGGCGGGTGATGCACCCGCTCTACAAGAAATTCATCCGCCGGTCGAAGAAATACGCGGCGCACGACGAAGCCAATGCCTGCAAGGTGGGTGACGCCGTGCGCATCGAAGAGTGCCCGCGGATCAGCAAGCGCAAGGCCTGGCTGGTGGTGGAGCGCAACGGCGAGCGGTTCTCGCCCGCGGCGTCCGGCTGAGGAGGGAGCGATGATCCATCCCGAGACCAACCTCGATGTGGCGGACAACTCGGGCGCGCGCCGCGTGCAATGCATCAAGGTGCTGGGCGGCTCGAAACGCAAGACCGCATCGGTCGGCGACGTGATCGTCGTCTCGATCAAGGAAGCCACTCCCCGCGGCAAGGTCAAGAAGGGCGACGTGCACCAGGCGGTGATCGTGCGCACGGCGTTTCCCATCCGCCGCGCCGACGGCAGCGCGATCCGCTTCGACCGCAACGCGGCGGTGCTGATTACCAAGCAGCTCGAACCGATCGGCACGCGCATCTTCGGCCCGGTGGTGCGCGAGCTGCGCGCCAGGCGCTTCATGAAGATCATCAGCCTGGCCCCGGAGGTGCTGTAGAGCGATGGCGGCCAGGATCCGCAAGGGCGACCAGGTGCAGGTGATCAGCGGCGTGCAGAAGGGCAAGCGCGGCGAAGTGACGCGCGTGCTGCCGAAGGAAGGCCGCGCCGTCGTGCAGGGCGTGCGCCTCTCGGCACGACACCAGAAGCCGCGCGGGGTCGGCCAGCCAGGCGGCATCGTCGAGCGCGAGTCGCCGATCCCGCTCTCCAAGCTCGCGCTGATCGACCCCAAGACGGATCAGCCGACGCGCGTCGGGTTCCGGCTGCTGGAGGACGGACGCAAGGTGCGGATTGCCAGGAAGAGCGGCGAGGCGATCGACAAGTGAGGAACCCCCGAAAGTGAGCGAGGCGGCAGTGAGCGAAACCCGCGAGATGCCGCGCCTGCAGCGGCGCTACCAGGAGGTACTGCGGCCGGCGCTCAAGAGCGAGTTCGGCTATCGCAACGTCATGCAGGTGCCGCGGCTCGAGAAGATCGTGATCAACATGGGCGTGGGCGAAGCGGCCGCCGACCAGAAGAAGCTCGATTCGGCGGTTGCGGAGCTCGCGCTCATCGCCGGCCAGAAGCCGGTGAAGACGCTGGCGAAAAAGGCGATCGCCGCATTCAAGATCCGCAAGGGACTGGCGATCGGCTGCAAGGTCACGCTGCGCAAGGCACGGATGTGGGAGTTTCTCGACCGCCTGGTGAATATCGCCCTGCCGCGCGTACGCGACTTCCGCGGCATCGGCGAGAAGGGATTTGACGGCCGGGGGAATTTCGCGCTCGGCCTCAAGGAGCAGATCGTGTTTCCCGAGATCAATTACGACAAGGTGGATGCAATCCGCGGCATGGACATCGTCTTCGTGACCACGGCGCGGACGGACGCGGAGGCGAAGGCGCTGTTGCGCGGCTTCGACCTGCCGTTCGCAAGCTGAGATGCGCGCGTTGGAAAACCGCCGGGCGGCCCCGGCAGGTTCCGGAGGATAACGAGAGAATGGCGAAGATCTCCGCGGTCAATCGCAACCGGAAGCGCGAGCGCATGGCGGCGCGCGACGGGGTCAGGCGTGCGGCCCTGAAGAAGGTGGTGATGGACCGCACGGTGCCGGTGGAAAGGCGCTTCGAAGCCTCGATCAGGCTCGCGGCAATGCCGCGCAATGCGGCGAAGGTGCGGGTCCGGCTGCGCTGCGAGCTCACCGGCCGCTCGCGCGGGAACTACCGCAAGTTCCGGCTGTGCCGCATCGCGCTGCGCGAGCTTGCCGGGGCCGGGCAGATCCCCGGGCTCGTCAAGGCGAGTTGGTGAGGGAGGGGTCCGATGGCGGCGCTTTCCGATCCTCTCGGTGATATGCTGAGCCGCATCCGCAACGCCCAGCGGGCGGGGCAGACGGTGTGCGTGGCGCCGGCTTCGCGGCTGCAGGCGAACGTGCTCGAGGTGCTGAAGCGCGAGGGGTTCATCCGCGGCTTTTCTGCCGAGGAGCTGCGCCCCGGGGTGGCGCGGCTCAGGATCGAACTCAAGTACAGCGAGGGCGAGCCCGTCATCAAGGAGATCACACGGGTTTCCAAGCCGGGCCGGCGCGTCTATTCGAAGATCCGCGAGCTGCCCCGGGTCTATGCCGGGCTCGGCGTTTCGATCCTTTCCACCCCGCGCGGGGTCATGAGCGATGCCGAGGCGCGCGCCGCCAACGTGGGCGGCGAAGTGCTCTGCCGGGTGTTCTGAGGGAGCGGGCAATGTCGCGCGTCGGCAAGCATCCGGTCGAGATCCCCCCGGGCGTCGAAGTGGCGCTGGCCGGGCGGGTGTTGACGGCCAAGGGAAAGCTCGGATCGCTTTCCTGCGAGCTCTCGGACGAGGTCTCGGCCTCGCTCGAAGGGCGGCGGGTCGTCGTCCGGCCGGGCGGGACGGAACGGCGCGCGCGCATGATGTGGGGCACCACGCGGGCGCTGATCGCCAACATGGTGCGCGGGGTCTCGGTCGGCTATGCGCGGGCCATGGAGATCACCGGAACCGGCTACCGGGCGCAGGTGCAGGGGAAGAACCTCATGCTCAACCTCGGCTATTCGCACGAGATCGTCTATCCGGTGCCGGAAGGAATTCGCATCACCTGCGAGCGGCCGACCGCGATCCGGGTGGAAGGCGTGGACAAGCGGCTGGTCGGCCAGGTCGCCGCGGAGATCCGCGGTTTCCGCCCGCCCGAACCCTACAAGGGCAAGGGCGTGAAGTACGAGGCCGAGACGATCCGCCGCAAGGAAGGCAAGAAGAAGTAGGATGAGCGCGATACAGGATCTGCGTGCGCGCCGGCGGGCCCGGCTGCGCTTCCGGCTTCGCCAGAAGGGCGGCGGGCGGCCGCGCCTTTCGGTGTTCCGCTCGGGGCGGCATATCTACGCCCAGGTGATCGACGATGCAGCCGGGCGGACGCTCGCAGCCGCATCGACCCTCGAACAGGCCTTGCGCACCGCACTCGAGAGCGGGGCCGACAAGAAGGCGGCCGCGGCGGTCGGGCGGCTGCTCGCCGAGCGGGCGCTCGCCGCCGGCATCAAGGAAGTGGTGTTCGACCGCGGCGCCTATCTCTACCACGGGCGGGTGCAAGCGCTCGCCGAGGCGGCCCGCGAGGGCGGGCTCGCCTTCTGAGGAAGGAAGGAATGGCACGGGAACCGAGGGACGGCCGCGGCCGCGAACGCGACGCGGGCGATGAGCTGATCGACAAGCTGGTGAGCATCAACCGCGTGGCCAAGGTGGTGAAGGGCGGCCGGCGCTTCGCGTTCGCCGCGCTCGTCGTGGTGGGCGACCGGAAGGGCCGGGTGGGCTACGGCGCGGGCAAGGCGCGCGAGGTGCCGGAGGCGATCCGCAAGGCGACCGACCGGGCCAAACGGGCGATGGTCCGCGTGCCGATGCGCGAGGGCCGCACGCTCCACTTCGATGTCGAAGGCCGGTTCGGCGCCGGACGGGTCGTCCTGCGCGCCGCACCCGCCGGCACCGGGATCATCGCCGGCGGGCCGATGCGTGCGGTCTTCGAATCTGTCGGCATCGGCGACGTGGTGGCCAAGTGCGTCGGCAGCCGCAACCCGCACAACATGGTGAAGGCGACGTTTGCCGCTCTCGGGCGCCTGGCTGCACCGCGGATTGTCGCGCAGCGCCGGGGCCGCAAGGTTGCCGACCTCCTGGGGCGGCGCGACGCTACCGCCCAAGAGCCCGCGCCCGCGGAGGCGGCCGATGCCTGAGGAGACCATGCCCAAGGGGACGATGCCTGCGGGCAAGCAGGTGCGCGTGACCCAGGTCGCCTCGGTGGCCGGCCGCAAGCCGGGCCAGCGCGAGACGCTGGTCGGGCTCGGCCTCAACCGGCTGGGCCGCTGCCGCGTGCTGGAGGCCACGCCCGCGGTGCGCGGCATGCTGCGCAAGGTGTCGCACCTCCTCAGGGTCGAAGAGCTGCCTTGAACGCCGGGCCGTGAGAACTGGGCCACGAAAACTGGGCCACGAAAACTGGATTGGGGCGATGAAGCTCAACGAACTGACCGACAATGCAGGAGCCAGGCACGCGGCCAAGCGCCTTGGGCGCGGCATCGGCTCGGGCAAGGGAAAGACCTCCGGGCGCGGGGTGAAGGGGCAGAAGGCCCGCACCGGCGTGGCGTTGAACGGCTTCGAGGGCGGGCAACTGCCGATCTACCGCCGCCTGCCCAAGCGCGGCTTCCGGAACCCGTTCCGCACGGTTTATGTGCCGGTCAATCTCGGCGCGATCGCCGCCGCGATCGTCTCCGGCCGGCTCGATCCGGCGTCGCCGATCAGCGAGGCGGTGCTCGCGGAGGCCGGGCTTGCGCGCATGCGCCGGGCGCACGCCGGCGTCCGGCTGCTCGCCGGCGGCAGCATCGACCGCGCGCTCACCATTACGGTTTCCGGGGCATCGAAGGCGGCCGTCGCGGCGGTCGAGGCGGCCGGCGGCACCGTCCGGCTCACCGGCCAGCCGCCGCCCGCAGGGGAGGCCGCGGCGGCGCCGACGGCAGGCTAGAAGAGCCTGAGGGGACCGCGAGGGCGGGGCTCCGCGGCCCACCTTGCAGGAGCGCGTGCGGAGCGTCAGATTGGCTGCGGGGCGCGGTGGCCTCGCGGGGCGCCCGTGAGCCGTCCGGCGCCGGTTTTCTTCAGCGGGGATCCTGCATGGCATCGGTGGCCGAACAGCTTGCCGCGAACTTCAATGTCGGTGTGTTCGCCAAGGCGACCGATCTCAAGAAGCGCATCTGGTTCACGCTCGGGGCGCTGATCGTCTATCGCCTCGGCACCTACATCCCGCTGCCCGGCGTCAATCCCGCAGTGATGGCCGAACTGATGCGGCGCTCGGGCGGCGGCATCCTCGGCATGTTCAACATGTTCTCCGGCGGCGCGCTCGGCCGGATGACGATCTTCGCGCTCAGCATCATGCCCTACATCACGGCCAGCATCATCGTGCAGATGATGACCGCCGCCGTTCCCTCGCTCGAGGCGCTGCGCAAGGAGGGCGAAAGCGGGCGCAAGACGCTCAATCAGTACACCCGCTACCTGACGGTGGTGATCGCCCTCTTCCAGTCGTACGGCATCTCCATCGGGCTCGAAAGCATACGCGGCACCATGGGGGCCGCCGTCAGTGATCCCGGGTGGTTCTTCCGCATCTCGGCCACCATCGTCCTGGTCGGCGGCACCATGTTCCTGACCTGGCTCGGAGAGCAGATCACCGACCGCGGGATCGGCAACGGCTCGAGCCTGATCATCATGTCCGGCATCATCGCCAACATGCCCCAGGCCGTGGTGGCCCTGCTCGAACTCGGCCGGACAGGCGCGCTCTCGACCGTCTTCATCATCTTCTTCCTGGCCCTCGCGGTGGCCGTGATCGCCTTCATCGTGTTCATCGAGCGGGCGCAGCGGCGCATCGTGGTGCAGTACCCGAAGCGTCAGGTCGGCAACCGCATGTTCGGCGGCGATTCGACGCACATGCCGCTCAAGGTGAACACCGCGGGGGTGATTCCGCCGATCTTCGCCAGCTCCATCCTGCTCATCCCCGCCACCATCACGGGTTTTTCCCAGGGCACCGGAAATTCGCTCCTGACGCGGATCGCGGCGATGCTGGGCCAGGGCCAGCCGCTCTTCCTGGTGCTCTACGCCGGGATGATCCTCTTCTTCACGTTCTTCTATACCGCGGTCGTCTTCAACCCGGAGGAGACGGCGGACAACCTGAAGAAATATGGCGGCTTCATCCCCGGCATCCGGCCGGGCAGCGCCACCGCGAGCTATTTCGACCACGTGCTGACGCGCATCACCGTGGTCGGCGCGCTCTACCTGGTGCTGGTGTGCACCCTGCCGCTGATCCTGATCAGCGACTATGGGCTGCCGTTCTATTTCGGCGGCACCAGCCTCATCATCATCGTCTCGGTCACCATGGACACGGTGACCCAGATCCAGTCGCATCTCTTGGCGCATCAGTATGAGGGCCTGATCCGCAAGGCACGGATCAAGGGACGGGGCCGGTGATCCTGATCCTCCTCGGCCCGCCCGCCGCGGGCAAGGGGACGCAGGCCGAGGGCCTGGAGAAACGGCACGGCTTCCGGCAGGTCTCGACCGGCGACATGCTGCGCGCCGAGGATGCGCACGGCAGCGCCATCGGCCACGAGGCGAAGGCGATCATGGACCGCGGCGAACTGGTGCCGGATCGCCTGATCATCAGCCTGCTCGACCGGCGGATCGCCGCGGAGGCAGGGCGCGACCTGATCCTGGACGGCTTTCCGCGAACGGTGCCGCAAGCCGAGGCGCTGGACCGGTTGCTTGCCGCTCGTGGCCTCGAAGTCTCCGGGGTGATCGTCATCGACGTGGACGATGCCGCGCTCGTCGAGCGGATCGTCGGGCGGTTCACGTGCGCTGACTGCGGAGCGAGCTACCACGACCGCACGCGCCCGACCCGTGTGCCCGGCGTCTGCGACCGATGCGGCGGGACTGAGTTCGTGCGCCGGGCCGACGACACGCCAGAAACGGTCGCCGCCCGCCTTGCCGCCTATCATGAGCAGACCGCACCCCTCCTTCCTTATTACCGCCCGCAGGGGAAGCTCTTTGTGGTGGACGGCATGGCCGGGATCGAAGCGGTGGCGCGGGAAATCGATTCGGTTGTCCGAGGGCTTGCCGGCGGGGTTGCTCACGCGAAAGTGATGAGGGGCAATTGACTCGCCCGGGAGCGGCCTTATGTTAACCGGGCATCGTGATCCCTGTGGCCGGCGCGGCGCGGGGATGTCTGTTTTTCGGCATCACCGGATGGCAGTTTTTTGAGGGGCGAGTGCCGGCACTTGGGCGCGCGGCCTCTGCAGGAGCGAGGGTAGAGTGGCACGAATTGCCGGGGTGAACATCCCGACCAACAAGCGGGTGACGATCGGGCTTCGATATATCTACGGCATCGGCCCCACCAAGGCGGACGATATCTGCCGCAAGCTCGCGATCCCCGACGCGCGGCGCGTGAACCAGCTCTCCGACGAGGAAGTACTGCGCATCCGCGAGTTGATCGACCGGGACTATCGCGTCGAAGGGGATCTGCGCCGCGAGGTCGCGATGAACATCAAGCGGCTGATGGATCTCGGCTGCTACCGCGGGCTGCGCCACCGGCGCGGCCTCCCTGTGCGCGGCCAGCGCACGCACACCAACGCCCGCACGCGCAAGGGCAAGGCCGTGGCCATCGCCGGGAAGAAGAAAGTCACGAAATAGCCGCGCGCGGGCACCCGAAGCATTGAACGCCGCTTCGCCCCGGCGCACGCGGCAGACCAGGACCAAAGGAATTGAACGTCATGGCGAAGCCGGCCACCGCCGCCCGTACACGCAAGAAAGAGCGAAAGAACATCACCGCCGGAGTGGCGCACGTTGCCGCCACGTTCAACAACACGGTGGTGACCATCACCGATGCCCAAGGGAACACGATTGCTTGGTCCTCGGCCGGGAGCCAGGGCTTCAAGGGCAGCCGCAAGTCCACGCCCTATGCGGCCCAGGTGGCGGCCGAGGATGCCGGGCGGAAGGCGCGCGAGCACGGCATGGAAACGCTCGAAATCGAGGTCAGCGGCCCAGGCTCAGGGCGCGAGAGCGCGCTCCGTGCGTTGCAGGCGGTCGGCTTCTCGATCACGGCCATCCGCGACATGACGCCGATCCCGCACAACGGGTGCCGGCCGTGCAAGCGGCGGAGAGTGTAGGCCGGAACTGGGATCAGGATTGCCGGGCAGGCCGCAAGCGGCAGCTCGGTCCGGCGAGGGAATAAATGAGGCAGGCGGTGATCATCCAAAAGAACTGGCAGTCCCTGATTCGGCCGGAGAAGCTCGCGGTCGAGCCCGGAGCGGACCCCGCGCGCACCGCAACGGTGATCGCCGAGCCGCTGGAGCGGGGCTTCGGCATGACGCTCGGCAATGCGATCCGGCGCATCCTCCTCTCCTCACTCCAGGGCGCGGCGGTGACGGCGGTGCAAATCGACGGCGTGCTGCACGAGTTCAGCTCGATCCCCGGCGTGCGCGAGGACGTCACCGACATCGTTCTGAACGTGAAGCAGCTCGCGCTTCGCATGCACGGCGAGGGGCCGAAGCGCATGATACTGACGGCAACCGGCCCCGGCGAGGCGAAGGCGGCGCAAATCCAGACCGGCCACGACATCGAAATCCTCAATCCGGACCTCGTCCTCTGCACCCTCGATGACGGGGTGAAGCTCGGCATGGAGTTCACGGTCAATATCGGCAAGGGATACGTGCCGGCGGTCGCGAACCGCGCCGAAGACGCGCCGATCGGCCTCATACCCGTCGATTCGATCTATTCCCCGGTGCGCCGCGTCTCCTACCGCGTCGAGCCGACACGCGTGCAGCAGGTGACGGACTTCGACAAGCTCCTGCTGACCGTGGAGACCAACGGCACGGTGCGCCCGGAGGATGCGGTTGCACTGGCGGCGCGCATCCTGCAGGACCAGCTCCAGCTCTTCATCAATTTCGACGAACCGAGGGAGCTCCGCCACGAGGAGCCGATCGAGGACCTGCCGTTCAACCGCAACCTTTTGCGCAAGGTCGACGACCTCGAGCTTTCGGTGCGCAGCGCCAACTGCCTGAAGAACGACAACATCGTCTACATCGGCGATCTGGTCCAGAAGAGCGAGCAGGAGATGCTGCGCACGCCGAACTTCGGCCGCAAGTCGTTGAACGAGATCAAGGAGGTGTTGGCGGCGATGGGGCTTTCCCTCGGCATGACCGTGCCGGGCTGGCCGCCGGAGAACATCGAGGGCCTGGCCAGGGTTCTCGAAGAGCCGTTCTGAGCCACAACCAGGCAAGGGCGAGAGGGGAGAAGCTTCCATGCGTCATGGTCTGGCCGGCCGCAAGCTCGGAGTGACCTCGAGCCATCGCCGGGCGATGTTCCGTAACCTCGCGGTTGCGCTCTTCAAGCACGAGCAGATCACCACCACGCTGCCCAAGGCGAAGGAGCTTCGCCCACTCGCCGAGCGGCTGATCACGCTCGGCAAGCGGGGCGGCTTGGCCGCCCGCCGCCGGGCAATCGCGGCACTCGGGGATGAGAAGGTGGTGGCCAAGCTTCTCGGCGCGCTGGCGGAGCGCTACCGCGCGCGCGCGGGCGGCTATACGCGCGTTCTCAAGGCGGGCATGCGCCATGGCGATGCCGCCGATATGGCCGTGATCGAACTCGTCGATCGCGATCCCTCCGCCAAAGGGCAGGCGAGCGGCCCGAAGCCGAAGCCGGCCGACGAAGAGGCCGCTACCGCGACATGATCGCACCCTGACAGCGGCGGTTCAGCCGAGGCTCGCGTAGCCTCCGTCCACGACAATCGCGGCGCCGGTCACGAAATCGGACGCCGGCGCAGCCAGGAAAACGGCGATGCCCGCAAAATCCTCGGGCGATCCCCATCGGCCTGCCGGAGTGCGCGCAAGCACCCGCTCGTCGAGCCCGGGCACCTGCTCGCGCGCCGTCCGCGTGAGTTCGGTGTCGATCCAGCCGGGCAGGATCGCGTTGACCTGGATGTTGTCCCTGGCCCAGGCAACGGCGAGCGCGCGCGTCGTCTGCATGATGCCCCCTTTGCTCGCCGCGTAAGGCGCAGAGAAAGGAGCCGCGAAGATCGACATCATCGAACCGATGTTGATGATCTTGCCGCCGCCCCGCTCGCACATGCCCGGATAGGCGGCCTGCGCGCACCAGAAGGCGCTGTTGAGATTGACGTTCAGCACCGACTGCCATTCCTCGGGCGTGTACTCCTCGGGCCGCTTGCGGATCGAGATGCCGGCATTGTTCACCAGGATATCGAGGCGGCCGAACTTCGTTCCGACCATTCGAACCATCGCCCGGCAGGAATCGATCTTCGCCGCATCGAACGCGACGAACTGGGCCTTGGCGCCGAGGCCTTCGATCTCGGCCACGGCGGCATCCGCCTTCTCCTTGTTGCGCGCAGCAATCGCGACCGCGGCTCCGGCCGCCGCGAGCCCCTTGGCCATGCCAAGCCCGATGCCGCCGTTGCCGCCCGTCACCACCGCCACTTTGCCGCTGAGATCGAAAAGACGCATGCCCGTTTCCTTCCCCGTTCCGGCACCGGCCGGCCCGTTGCGCTATGCTGCG
Source organism: Pseudomonadota bacterium (assembly GCA_021816925.1). GTDB lineage: Bacteria > Pseudomonadota > Alphaproteobacteria > Acetobacterales > Acetobacteraceae > JAKAWQ01. The sequence continues at coordinate 2,569 of JAKAWQ010000003.1, read as the reverse complement.
AACATGGCCTCGTCGCAAGATCCGGCGGCCGACCTGTTCGGCGAGCCGCCGCCCGCCGCGCCTCCGCCGCCCGGCGCGCCGCGGCCGCTGGCCGACCGGCTCCGGCCGCGCACGCTCGAAGAGGTGGTGGGGCAGGACCACCTGCTCGGCCCGGCCGGCGCGCTCTCGCGCATGCTGGCTCTCGGCTCGCTCGCAAGCCTGATCCTCTGGGGACCGCCCGGCTCCGGCAAGACCACCATCGCCCGCCTTCTGGCAGTGCGCTCTGGCCTCGCCTTCGTGCAGCTTTCGGCGGTCTTTTCCGGAGTGGCCGACCTCAAGCGCACGTTCGAGGAAGCCGCACGTCGGCGCCGCCGGGGCGAAGGCACGCTGCTCTTCGTGGACGAAGTCCATCGCTTCAACCGCGCCCAGCAGGACGGGTTCCTGCCCGTCGTCGAAGACGGAACAATCGTCCTCGTCGGCGCAACGACGGAAAATCCCTCGTTTGCGCTCAACGGCGCGCTGCTCTCGCGCTGCCAGGTGCTCGTGCTGCGCCGTTTGGACGACGCGGCGCTGGAAACCCTCCTCTCCCGCGCCGAGGCGGAAACCCGCCTCCTCCCGCTCTCGCCGGAAGGCAGGGCCGCGTTGCGCGCGATGGCCGACGGCGACGGCCGCTACCTCCTGAACATGGTGGAGCAGCTCCTGGCGCTGCCGGCGGACACGCCACCGCTCGATCCCGCGGCGCTGGCCGCGGTCCTCGCGCGCCGCGCCGCGCTCTACGACAAGGACCGTGAGGAACACTACAACCTCATCTCCGCACTCCATAAGGCGCTCCGCGGCTCGGATCCCGATGCCGCGCTCTACTGGCTCGCGCGCATGCTGGCTGGCGGCGAAGACCCCCGCTACATCGCGCGCCGCCTCGTCCGGTTCGCTTCCGAGGATGTCGGCATGGCGGACCCCGCCGCCCTCGTGCAGGCGCTCGCCGCGTGGGAGGCCTATGAGCGGCTCGGCACGCCCGAAGGCGAACTCGCGATCGCTCAGGCGGTCGTCTATCTCGGCACGGCGCCGAAATCGAACGCGCTCTACCGCGCGCTCGGGGAAGCGCGCGACAGAGCCAAGGCCACCGGCAGCCTGATGCCCCCGGCGCACATCCTGAACGCGCCCACGAAGCTCATGCGAAACCTCGGCTACGGCACCGGCTACGTCTACGATCATCAGGCCGAAGAGGCGTTTTCCGGGCAGGATTATTTCCCGCCCGGCATGGCCCGGAGGCGGTTCTATCAGCCCTCGGACCGCGGCTTCGAGCGGGAGATCGGCAAGCGGCTCGCCTACTGGGAGCGGCTCCGGGCGGAGCGGCAAGGATGAAGGTGGATCGGCGCCTGGTCACGGCGGACGAAGCCGAGATTCGCCTCGACCGTTGGTTCCGCCGGCATTTTCCGGGCGTGACGCAGGGCGCGATCGAGCGGCTTTGCCGCACCGGCCAGGTGCGCGTGGATGGCAGGCGCGCGGAAGGCGCGACGCGGTTGGCGCCCGGCCAGGCGGTGCGCATCCCCTTGCTCCTGCCTCTGCTGCCGCCGGAACCACCCCCGCCGCATCCCGATCCGGCCGCAGCGCGCGAGCTTGCCCGGCGCATCCTTTACCGTGATGCCTCGGTGCTCGTGCTCGACAAGCCGGCCGGCCTCCCTGTGCAAGGGGGTCCCGGGATCACGCGCCACCTCGACGGGATGCTCGATGCGCTCCGCTTCGAGGCCGCCGAGCGGCCGCGGCTGGTGCATCGGTTGGATCAGGATACCGCCGGAGTTCTGCTGCTCGCTCGAAGTGTGGCGGCGGCGGCCAGCCTCGCCAAGGCCTTTCGCGGGCGTGAGGTGACGAAGCTCTACTGGGCGGTCGTTGCCGGATGCCCGGCGCCTCCGGCCGGAAAGATCGATCTCCCGCTCGTCCGCACCCGCAATCAGCGGTTTGGCCGCACCGCCGCGGCCGCGGACGGGAAGGGGGCGCGCGCGGTCACCGAGTACCGCACGCGCGATCACGCCGGCAAGCGCTTCGCATGGCTCGAACTGTCCCCGCTCACCGGCCGCACGCACCAGTTGCGCGTGCACTGCGCAGCACTCGGCACCCCGATCCTCGGCGATGTCGCGTACGGGGGCGCCGAGGCGATGCCGGCAGGCTTTCCCCCGACACTCCATCTCGTTGCGCGCGCACTCGCGTTGCCGCATCCCGAGGGCGGGCGGCTCAGCGTCGAAGCGCCGCTGCCCCCGCATATGGATGAGACCTTTCGCCTCCTCGGTTTCCGCGCGCCCCCACCGGTGCCGCCGGCGCGGCGCTAGTGTCCTGCCCCCGAAGTTCGCGGCCCAACGCAGCGAACGAAGGGGATCAGCAGGCCACTGAAAAGAAGGACGCGTCCTGCCCCCGAAGTTCGCGGCCCTTCGCAGCGAACGGAGGGGATCAGCAGGCCACTGAAAAGAAGGACGCGTCCTGCCCCCGAAGTTCGCGGCCCAACGCAGCGAACGGAGGGGATCAGCAGGCCACTGAAAAGAAGGACGCGTCCTGCCCCCGAAGTTCGCGGCCCTGCGCAGCGAACGGAGGGGAGAAA
>JAKAWQ010000117.1 GCA_021816925.1 Pseudomonadota bacterium | reverse complement strand
GAGGCGCTTCGCCGGCCCGATGCCCGAAAGGGCGAGCAGATGGGGCGAGTGCACGGCCCCCGCCGCCAGGACGACCTCGCCGTGTGTTATCGCTTTGTGCAAGGTGCCGTCAGCCTGGTAGACGACCCCTTTGGCGCGCCTTCCTTCAATGATGACGCGGAGAGCAAGGGCGCGGGTGACAATCGCGAGGTTTGGCCTGCGCCGGGCCGGCCTGAGATACGCAACCGCCGCGCTACGCCGCCGTCCGTTGCGGGCAGTGAGCTGGAAGTACCCGGCGCCCTCCTGGGTCGCGCCGTTGAAATCCGGATTCCGCGGAATCCCAAGCGCCGCAGCGGCCTCGATATAGGCGTCGCAGATATCGCGCCGGGTTCGCATGTCGGACACCGCGAGCGGGCCCGCAACGCCGTGGAAGGCGTCGACACCCCGCTCCTGATTCTCGGCTCGCTTGAAATAGAGCAGAACGTCGTCGAAGCTCCAGCCCGTGCAGCCGAGCTGCCGCCAGCAATCGTAGTCCGCCGGCTGGCCCCGGATGTAGAGAAGCCCGTTTATCGCACTCGATCCGCCGAGTACGCGGCCGCGTGGCCAGGGGATGCTGCGCCTGTTCAATCCGGGCTCCGGCTCGGTGTGCAAGTACCAGTCAGTCCGAGGGTTGTGCGTTGTCTTGAAATAACCGACCGGCACGTGAATCCACGGATAGGTATCCGCTGGACCCGCTTCGAGGAGCAGTACCCGGTTGCGCGGATCCTGAGACAGTCGGTTGGCCAGTACGCATCCCGCCGAACCGGCGCCCACCACGATGTAGTCCGACGAAAATTCCGGCGCGGTGGCCATGATCGCTCCGCTTCAAGCTGCCCCACGGAACCCAAAGCGATTCGGAACTGGGGTGCTCAGCGCCTGGCCATTGGTGGGGAGTGCCCCGCGGCGGCCGTTGACGGTCGGGACTAACCGGTCGCAGGGCCAGGCGGAGCAAAAGGACGCAATCGAATCACTTGAATGACCCATCGGTTTTGCCCGCAGAAGGACAGTTGACATTAGCCCTCATTCGTATCACAATTCAAGATGAAAAACACCGTTAGATGGGAGGAACCGCAGGTAGCCTGCTAGATCAAAGCGGCTAAGGGATTGGGTGTATCGGCCGGGGCATCACCGGTCCCGTCTCCAGCGGCGGCAGCCAGATGCGGTACGCGTGTTGCACTTGGCCGCGGCCGATCCTCCAAACAGCAGCCAGATTGTTGGGATTTGCACGAAGTACCCTCGGGGGAGGACATGGGCGTCGAGGATCACGCAATCCGTCAACAGGAAAATCTGTTGGCACGCCTGGATCGATTACCGATCAACCGGCGCATATTGTTTTTAATCTTCCTGCTCGGGTTGGTTTGGATCCTGGAAGCGTTCGACATAGGTATTATCGCTCCCGTCCTTTTCGTTATCCGCGGACTCTGGCACTTGCAGCCCAAAACCGTCGGTCTGATCGGCAGTGCCGGTACGCTCGGCATCGTTCTCGGCCTGCTGCCCGCCGGCCGAATCGCCGATCGCTTCGGCCGCAAAACGACGCTGTTAGCCGGCATTGTCGTCTTTTCGATCTTCACGTTCGCTGCAGGCTTTTCGCGAAGCGTATCCGAGATCGTGATTTGCCGGTTTATTGCCGGCCTGGGGCAGGGCGCCGTGTTCCCCGTTCCCTACCTTCTTCTCTCCGAGTTCGTCAACAAGAAGTGGCGCGGAACGGCCGTCGGCCTCGCAAATTCTCTGCTGGGTTTCTCCTACGGCCTGAACACGCTCGCCGGAGCAGTCGTGGTCGGGCATCTCCAGCCCGACAATGCCTGGCGCGCACTGCTCATGCTTGGGGGCATCCCGATTTTCCTCGTGCCGCTGATGATCAGGTACCTTCCCGAATCGCCGCGATTCCTGCTCAAGGCCGGGAAAATCCGTGTGGTTCGTGCATTTGTGGAAGAGCTCGAGGACCTCAGCCGCGTCCCTCATGACGAAAACGTCATCGATCCGGAAGCCCTGAAGGTCCTGGAGTTTTCTGCAACACGGCGCATCTCCGTCTTGGATATGTTCCGTCCGCCGTATCTGCAACGGTGTATGATCGCGTATTCCGCGCTTCTTTCGCCGTTCGTCGTCTTCTACATCATCACGATATACGGACCCAGCATCATCCATCGCATGGGAGCAAGCGTGCAGAATGCGCTCTACTACACGTCCGGGTTGTTGTTCCTCACGGTGATTTCGACAGCCATTGCCGGCAGCGTGGGCGACAAGGTGAGCCGACGCTGGGGCTTGGTCGCGATCATGACGGTAACAACGCTGGGGACGATCGCGCTCGGCCTGCCGCTCCCGACCACGGGCGTCGTTCTGGCTGCGGTGATCGTCTGGGCTTTCGATTATGCCGGATTTCCGTTGGCAAAGCTCTATATGGCTGAGCAATTCCCGACACGCTTGCGGGGATCGGGATCGATGCTCGGGGAAAGCGTCACCCGATTCCTGGGGGGTGTCGTCCTGGTATATTTGTTTCCAATTCTTGATGCCGGTCTTGGGCCGGCCAGGATGTTCCTGATCCTGGCGGTCCTGACGGAGATCTGTGTGTTGCCCATTTGGCTCTTCGGGTTCCAGACATCCGGTATCAGCGTCGAGCAGACGGGGACGGACCTGGCGCTCGCCGGCGGCGTCGAGGGCGAACGCGCCGGCCTCGACGATTGACGAGGCCGGCGTCCGGACGGCGGCTTTTTTGCGGGCGAGATCGCAGACCATCGTCCGGCAAGCTTGTCTGCCGCCGCCCGTCGCTCCCGGCATTGCATCAAGTGGTCAGCAGACCGCCATCAACGGGGATCGCGGTTCCGGTGATGAACGCTGCGCAATCGGAGGCAAGAAACGCAACCAGCGCGGCGCTGTCTTCGGGTGTGGCGAAGCGCCCGAGGGGAATCCTCTGGAGTATGGAGGCGCGTGTCCCGGAGGCGATGTGCGGTTCGGTCATCGGGGTGAGCGTCACGGCCGGCGCTATGGCATTGACGGTGATACCGGCCGGACCCAGCTCGCGCGCAAGGCCCATGGTCAGCGCGACGACAGCCGCCTTGGTCGCGCCATAAAGGGTGTTGCCGAGCGAGCCGCCGCCCCTGAAGGCTGCCACCGAGGCGACGTTGATGATCCTTCCCCAGCGGTGGCTCGCCATCCGAGGGATCACCGCGCAGGCGCAATTGAGTACGCCGGCAAGATTGACCCGCTCCAGCTCCCGCCAGTCCGCCTCGCCCGTCTCCATCGTGCTGCCGGTCTTGAGGAGGCCGGCGCTGTTCACCAGGATGTCAAGGCGACCGTACGTCGCTTCCACCTGCGAGAGGGCGGCCTTGACCGAGAGGGGATCACCAACGTCCATCGTGATTGCCGTCATGCGGACATCCGACCCCGCGCAGCCGACGGTTGCTTCTGCGGCCGATGCGTTGAGGTCTCCGCAGCAGACGACGGCACCCTCCGCGGCGAGCGTCAGGGCAATGGCCCGCCCGATCCCGGAGCCGGCGCCGGTTACGAGGGCGACGCGGCCGTCGAGGTAGAGCCGCATCTCACGCCGGCGCGAGTCCGAGGATCTGCGGGGCCTCAGCCGGCGTCGCCGGTCGGCGTCCGGCGGCTTCGGCCAAGTCCGCCGCTTGGCGCACGAGCTCGGCACCGCTCGTGGCCGGCCGCCTTGCGCCCAGACGCAGATTGTCCTCAAGCTCGGTACGAACATGCCCGCCCTCGGCGATGCACCAGTGCACCACCTCGGGCTCGGCACGCCCGATCACTGCCGCCTTCCAGGTTGCGTCCGGCAGCAGTGCGCGCAGCTCGGAGAGAAGAAAGTCGAAAATCTGCCGGCGCGCCGGCAGTGCATTGCGTACCCCGAGAACGAGCTGCACGTAGGGCCGGGGGGCCGGCAGGCCACGGTTGAGCAATGATTTGGCGTTATAGAGCATCGCAAGCGTTATAGAGCATCGCAAGATCGAACACCTCGATCTCCGGCTTTGCCCCGTGCTCCAGCATCGAGCGCGCCAACTCCTCCACGAAAGAGGGCGGATCCTCATAGACTTCCATCGGAAAGTTGGTCGAGCCCGCGGCGAGCGAAGCCATATCGGGGCCTAACCGGACGCAGCTCGCGCGTTCCGCGAGGGTGCGGCCGCGCCCTGCCGTGGAGAGCTGGACGATCATGCCCGGACAACGCCCGCGGATTCCCTCCTGGACTGCCGCGTACAGCGCAGGGTCCGAGTCAGGGGTCTCATCGGGGTTGCGGACATAGATATGCACGACAGAGGCTCCCGCTTCGGAGGCCTGGTGCGCCGATTCGATCTGCTCCGACGGCGTAATCGGCACCGCTTGGTTGTCGGTCTTGCGTGGTACGGCCCCGCTGATCGCTACGGTGACGATGACGGGTCCGGCCATTGTCGGCTCCACGGATGGTCAGTGCTTTTCGACGAAATGGAACGACGTGATGTCCCCCCGCAGTGCGATCTCCTTGATCAGCGTGAGCAAGGGGGTGCCAGCCAACGGGTAGTCGGTGCGGATCGGTCCCGCCCCCCTGAGCGCGGTCACTTCCGGGGCTGCGTAGAAGGCTGCGAGGAGAAGGTCGTCGTCGGACGCGAACGGTCCGCGTTCGGCGCGTACGCGCGGGATACCGGGCTCGAGCAGTGCCCCGGGGCGGTTTCGCATCGGTTCGGTGCCGCGGCCGACCCGGTCCAGGACATCGGGATCGATGGGGCCGGCCACCTCGCCATAATAGCCGAGCACATACTTCCGGACCTCGTCCGGCACGGTCGCGTAGCGCTCGCGCCCCATCACATTGAGCACGGCCTGCGTGGCGATGAACTGGGCAAACGGGCTGACGACAATCGGGTATCCGAGCTCATGCCGCACCCGAGCTGCCTCCTCGAGGATCTCGGGCAACCTGTGCTCGATTCCGGTCCCCTCAAGCTGCGAGCGGAGATTCGAGATCATGCCACCAGGGATCTGGTGCTCGTAGTGGAACGCGTCGTACTCGGCGATCTCGCCCAGCGGCTTGCCTTCGCGGCGCGCGATATAACGAAGCCGTTCGGCAGCCTGCTCGATCGGAGGCAGATCGATGCCGGGATCGTGCCCCTGCCGGTGCAGGTTCCGCACCATCGCCTCGGTCGACGGGTGGGACGCACCGTTTGCCAGCGCGGATGTTGCGGTGTGCACCACGTCGACGCCGAGGGGGATGGATTTGAGAGCGGTGTAGGGGGCGAGCCCGGTCAGGCAGTGGCTGTGCAGGTGCAGCGGCAACGAGCCGCACGCCTCGCGGGCCGCCGGCACGAGCGTTTCGGCACGATCCGGGGTCAGAAGCCCGCTCGGATCCTTGATGTAAACGGCATCGACGCCGGTGGCTGCCAGTTGACGGATCTTGCGAACGTAGTACACATCGGTGTGCACGGGGCTCAGCGTGTAAACGACACCGCCGGCGACATAGAGGCCGACCCGCTTAGCCGCTCGCACCGGAATCTCGAGGTTTCGAACGTCATTCAGGGCGTCGTAGGGAGTATGGTAGCGGATGCCGTTGGCAAAAATCCGCTCTGCGGCCAGCTCGACAATATCGTCGGGAAAGAATTCGAATGTGAACAGACTTTGGCCGCGCGTCATGACAACCAGGGGCGTGCGCTTTGTCCAGCCGCTGACGATCCGCATGCGCTCCCACGGATCCTCACGCAGATAGCGGACACAAACGTCGAACACCGCCCCGCCCACGAGATCGATCGCCTCGAATCCGGCCTGGTCCAAGAGAGGGACGATCTCCCGCATCATGCCGGTTGTCATCCGCGTCGCCCAGAGGCATTGGTGCGCATCGCGGAGCGTCACATCCAGCAGGCGGATGGGGCGGCCGGTAGCCGCGGTCATGAGTTCATCTCGTCCTCGACCCAGCGCGTGTGGATGCGTGCTTCCCGGAACTCCGCTTTGGCGAGCAGGGCAGCGTGGAAGGGGATCGTTGTCGAGATTCCGCTTGCCGCGAACCGTGCGAGCGCTCGTCTGGCCGCGTGCAGCGCTTCGTTGCGACCGGGAGCGTGCACGACAAGCTTTCCGAGCAGGGAGTCGTAGTGCGGCGACACGCGCCAGCCGGGATACACATGGCTGTCGAACCGGATCCCCTTGCCCTGTGGCGGATGCCACTCCGATACCATTCCCGGCGAGGGACAAAAGCCGTGATCGACATCCTCGGCGTTGATCCTGAACTCGATCGCCGCGCCGCGCGGCAACGGGGGGGTGCGGAGGGAAAGCGGCTCGCCCGCGGCAACGCGGAACTGCTCGCGCACCAGATCGGTCCCCGTCACCACTTCCGTCACCGGGTGCTCGACTTGGATGCGCGTATTCATCTCGATGAAGAAGGCACGGTCGGTCTCGGGATCGTAGATGAATTCGACGGTGCCGGCGCCCTGATAGCCGAGGCCGTGTGCCAGTGCCTCCGCGGCCTGGACGATTTCGCGCCGCCGCTCGTCGGACAGGATGGGAGAGGGGGCTTCTTCCACCAGCTTCTGATGCCGCCGCTGCACGCTGCAATCCCGTTCCCAGAGATGAACCACATTTCCGTGGGAGTCGCCGAACACCTGGACTTCCACGTGTCTGACCCGTGGGAGGAACCGCTCCAGGTAGATCGCGGGATTGTCGAAGGCAACCCGGGCTTCGGCGGACGCTTGGGTAAACAGGTCGGCGAAGCTGTCCTCGTCCGTGGCTATGCGCATGCCGCGCCCACCACCGCCGGCGCCGGCCTTCAGCAGGATGGGGAGGCCGATTTCCCGCGCCGCCTTGAGCGCAGGTGCTGCCTCCCTGAAGGCGCCCTGCGAGCCAGGAACCACGGGCAAGCCAAGCTTGAGAGCGGTCCGCCGCGCCTCGACCTTGTCGCCCATCAGCGCGATCACCTCGGGTGCCGGGCCGATAAAGATCAGGCCAGCCGAACGGCATTGCCGGGCAAAGGCGCTGTTCTCGGAAAGAAAGCCGTAACCCGGGTAGAGCGCGTCGCAGCCCGTGCCAAGTGCGGCCGCGATGAGGGCCGCGTTGTTCAGGTAGCTTTGCAGAGCTTGTGCTCCTCCTATGCAGACGGCACGGTCTGCAGCCCAGACATGCGGCGATGCAGCATCCGCTGCGGAGTAGGCCGACACGGTCTCAAGGCCCAGCGAGCGGCAAACGCGAACCGCGCGCAAGGCGATCTCGCCCCGATTGGCAATGAACACGCGCTTCAAGAGACGTTCCCACTCGAGCGTCCCGCAAAGGTAGGAACATGAAATCCATCTTGCAAGGCAGGGGAATCGGGTGAAGAACACCTACCCGGCGATGAGGCTGGCGAGGAAGTTGTCGCCGCAAGCGGCGATCTTGCGCTTGAGGCGCAGTGAGACCTTGCCCGGGTTCTTGCGGATCAGATTGTGGGCCATGTGCTTGATGGTGGTGAAGTTGGCCGGCGCGTGATCGGTGCGGACGCGGCACTCATCGTTGCGGAAGATCATGTCGAGGCACCAGTGCAGGCGGTGGCGAGTAGGCCGGAGGAATCGCACCTCCGGCCTCTCTCAGAACGGTGCGGGAACC